>NZ_BAAAMV010000011.1:0-469944 GCF_039529455.1 Nonomuraea bangladeshensis | reverse complement strand
TACGGCGGTTATGGCGGGAAGGAAACACCCGGTTACATTCCGAACCCGGAAGTTAAGCTTCTCTGCGCCGATGGTACTGCACTCGGGAGGGTGTGGGAGAGTAGGTCACCGCCGGACAATCTTTATGGAGGGCCCCGACTGGTTCAGTCGGGGCCCTTCTGCATTTACGGCTTCGGACGGAGGACGAAGACGCCCCAGCCCAGGTACTGACGGCCGTACTCCAGGTGGGAACGGCGTGCCTGGGTCAGGAAGTCACGCATCGCAGGCGCGTCAGGGTCGTCCGGGTTGTCGCGCAACCAGTCGCTGATCGTCCACCACTGGCTGGCCACGTACCTGTCCCAGCTGTCCGGGCTGGCCAGGACCATGTCCAGCAGCTCGAAGCCGGCCTCCTCGATGCGGTCGTTCGTGCCGATGAGCGAGGTCGCCAGGTTGTCGTCCTCCAGTCCCACCGCCGCGCGGGCCTCGCACGGAGGCGGGGTCTGCCAATAGCAGTCGCCGACGAGGACGATGCCGTTCGGGCGGAGGTGCCGACGCATGAGGGACAAGGTGCCCTCGAGGCCGTTGCCGATCCACGTCGCGCCGATACAGGAAACGATGTCGAACGATTCAGGAGCCGTTTCGTAGGTGCCGGCGTCGGCCTCCACGAATTCCACGCGTCCGGACACGCCCAGCTCCTCCGCGCGGGCTCTCGCTGCTTCGAGAAAGACCTTGCTGATGTCCACGCCGACGCCTTCCAGGCCGTGTTGGGCGGACCAGCGGGAAAGCAACTCTCCCTTGCCACAGGCCAGATCCAGCTGGCGGGTGCCGGGAGTGATGCGGCAGATCTCGCCGAGCAGGGCGAGTTTGTCGTCGGTCAGCGGGTTCAGAATGCGGTGCCGGGCCTCGGCGATTTCGTGAAAGCGTAGTGACATGACGAGAAGTCTTGCGTGTCCTGGATTTACGGCAACCCATTTATGCGCATGAGCCGGTCTCGTGGACGTACTTCGGCTTGCTAGGCTGGAGGGACCGGGCCACCTCCACGGTGGCCTTCGTCGCGTAAGGCCCGAGGGCGGGCGGCGACCAGCCACGGTGGACCGTCGTTGTGAGTCCGCTGGGTGAGCTCAACGAAATGGACCAGAAGTGAACAGAGATAACGGACCGGACGGCGGAGAGCGCGGGCGCGGCGACTTCGAGGACAGGCGCTCCGGAGGGAGCGACAGGAGCGGGGGATACGCCTCGCGCGGGCGGGACTCCGGCAGCGACCGTCCGTTCCGTTCCGGTGACAGGGGCCGCTCGTACGGCCGGGACGACCGCGGGCCGCGCAGGGACGACGGCTCCCGCGAGGATCGGGGCCCGCGCCGTGAGGGCGCCGGCTCCGGATATGGCGGCAGGCGCGAAGGCGGTTATGGTGACCGCGGGCCGCGCCGCGAGGGCCGCGAAGGATTCGACCGCGGGCAGCGCGGTGACGACCGTCGGCCGTACCGCGATCGGGACGATCGTGGCGGGCGCGGCGAGGAGCGGCGAACGTACCAGGATCGGGATGATCGTGGGCCGCGTCGCGAGGGATCGGGTTACGGCGATCGTGGCCCGCGTCGTGAGGGCGGCGGGTTCCGCGACGATCGGGGTCCCCGTCGTGAGGGTGGCTTCCGTGATGACCGGGGTCCGCGCCGTGAAGGCGGCGGATTCCGGGACCGTGATGACCGTGGGCCGCGCCGAGAGGGCGGTTACGGCGAGAGCCGCGGCGGCCGTGGGGGTTACAGCGGCGACCGGCGCGAAGGCGGTTACGGTGACAGGGGTCCCCGTCGCGAGGGCGGCGGGTTCCGAGACCGGGACGACCGTGGGCCGCGTCGCGAGGGGCCGGGTTATGGTCCCAGGCGAGAGGGCGGCTACGGCGACCGCGGGCCGCGTGGCGAGGGTGGCTTCCGTGATGACCGTGGGCCGCGTCGCGAGGGCGGCGGGTTCCGGGACCGTGACGATCGTGGGCCGCGCCGCGAGGGATCGGGTTACGGCGATCGTGGCCCGCGCCGTGAGGGCGGCGGGTTCCGTGATGATCGGGGTCCCCGTCGTGAGGGTGGCTTCCGTGATGACCGAGGTCCTCGTCGTGAGGGCGGCGGGTTCCGGGACCGTGATGACCGTGGGCCGCGTCGTGAGGGCGGCGGGTTCAGGGATGACCGGGGTCCGCGCCGCGAGGGCGGGTTCCGCGACGATCGGGGTCCCCGTCGTGAGGGTGGCTTCCGTGATGACCGAGGTCCTCGTCGTGAGGGCGGCGGGTTCCGGGACCGTGATGACCGTGGGCCGCGTCGCGAGGGCGGCGGGTTCCGGGATCGGGACGACCGTGGACCGCGTCGCGAGGGGTCCGGGTACGGGCCGCGTCGTGAGGGCGGTGGCTTCCGTGATGACCGAGGCCCGCGTCGCGAAGGCGGCGACCGGGGTCCTCGGCCGTTCTCCCGGGACGACCGCCCCAGGCGTGACGATCACGGCGGAGCCGGTACCCGCGCCAGATACGGCAGGTCCGACCGCGACTCCGAGAACGCGCAGCGCGAGCAGATGCCCGAGATCGCGCCCGACATCACCGCGGACGAGCTGGACAAGGAAGTCCTCGAGGAGCTGCGTTCCCTGCCTAACGACCTCGCCAACCTGGTCGGCCGGCACCTGGTCGCCGCCGAGCGGGCCCTGGAGGACGAAGACCCCGAAAGGGCGCACGAGCACACGAAGGTGGCGCGCAGGTTCGCAGCCCGGATCGGGGTCGTGCGAGAGGCTGCCGGCATCGTCGCGTACCGTGCCGGGCATTTCTCCGAGGCACTGAGCGATCTGCGGGCTGCGCGGCGGCTGACGGGGTCCGAGGCGTACCTTCCGGTCATGGCCGACTGCGAACGCGGCATGGGACGTCCCGAGCGGGCCATCGACCTTGTGCGTTCGCCCGAGGCCGAGCGCCTCGACCGGGCCGGACGCATCGAGCTGACCATCGTCGAGTCCGGCGCGCGCCGTGACCTGGGCCAGCACGACGCGGCCGTCATCACTCTCCAGCGCCTGCCGGAGCTGCGTGACCCGCAGCCGCGGCCGTGGTCGGCACGGCTGGCGTTCGCGTACGCCGACGCCCTGATCGACGCCGGGCAGACGGAGGCGGCGACCGAGTGGTTCGCGCGGGCCATGGCGTTCGACGAGGACGGTGAGACGGACGCGGCCGAGCGGTACGCCGAGCTGACCGGCTCCGTCATCGAGGACGTCGAGGAGGACGGGGACTACGAGGACGACTTCGACGACGCCGGTGCGGCGGACGGCGGAGAGAGCGCCGTGACCGTGGACGAGGAGCCGGAGGACGACGACGACGCCTCTCTCGCCGAGGCCGACGACCTGCTGGGCGAGGAGCCTGAGCCTGCCGGCGCGGCGGATGACGAGGATGTCGCCGCTGCCACCGATGTCACGTCGGACGAGGCCGCCGGCCGCGGGGATGAGGTCGCGGAGGCACCGCAGGCCGACACCGCCAACGAGGGTCACGAGTCCGACGACTCGGATAATTCGGACGGGGAGGACGGCGCGGGCGACGCTGCTGTGCAGCAGGGTAGCTCCGCAGGCGCTGTCGCCGCTCCGGCGGAGACTCCCGGCATCACGCCCGCTTTCATCGAGCCGAACTTCGGCGATGTCCTGGGCGAGGAAGACGGGCCCGCTCCCAAGCGGCCGAAGGCGGACGACTAGCATCGCTCGCTGATAGCTGAAAGCTGGACACATGCTCCGCCGTACCGCCGCGATGTGCGCGGGACGGCGGAGTTTGTGCGTTCTGCGGCCGAATGCCACCTGCGCCGGGCCTCGCCCTGTCGGGCCCGCACGTGAGACCGGTGTCGGTGCGCCGTTGACATGGCTGCTCGTGCCGTCGGTCCCTGTCCGACTACCGACGCTGGCCTCGCCCGTTGGACAGCAGTGCCAGGTCCGCCTGTGACGCCGCAGCCCGGCGCTGGGCATGCCTGTGATGTCGCGCTGGGCCGTGCGGCGCCACATGCTCCGGTTGGTCCTCTGGCAGCAGCAGCGTGGCTGCTGGCCGAGCGTCGGCGTACCGGTGGCGGTTCCCGTACCTACAGCAGAGGGATCTCCGGGCGTGTGCGATGAGCTTGGTCGCGTGCGGTCCGAGCCCCTTGTGCGGCCGAGCTGTCCGCTCTCGCGACGGCTGTGCGCAGCAGGTCAGCGGATTGGCGGGTTGGCAGCAGGCTATGGCGACACGCGGTCCAGCCAGTGGAGGATGCCGGCGACGTTTGACGGAGCTCCGCTCAACAACTCGAACTGCTCGGCAGTCGCGTCGTCAGCCTTCAGCGCGGTGTAGCGCTCCTTCGTACGGTCTCGGACCATGGCGATGGCATGGTCCAGGTCCAGGCCCTCGGAGTGGGCCTGCCGGGTCAGATCCACCCAGACGCGGAGTTCCTCGGCGGATCGGTCGAGGGTGTCCTGAACCGCACCAACCGGGCCGTAGTGGCTGAAGAGCAGACGTTGCGGCCCGAGCGCCTTGAACAGGGCGATCGAATCGAGGGCGGTCTGCAGGTCGAAGTCCGGCGGCGGCGTGGCGGGACGAAGGTCGCCGGTCTCGGGGAGGTACACGCCTGCTGCGTCGCCCACGTACAGGTCGCCGGTCGCGGAGTCGACGAGGCCCACGTGATGCTTGGCGTGACCGGGGGAGTAGTGGCTGCTCAGCGTGCGTCCGTTGCCGAGATCGATGGCGCCGGTGTCGCCGAGGGCGACGATGCGTTCGGCCTCGGTGGGTGACAGCTCGCCGAAGAGGGTGTCGAGCCGGTCGCCCCACACCATCCGGGCGCTCGCCATGAGCCGCGAGGGGTCGGCCAGGTGTCGCGCGCCCTTCTCGTGTACGACCACCTGGGCGGACGGGAAGAACCTGGCGATGTCTCCCACCCCGCCGGCGTGGTCGAGGTGGATGTGGGTCACGACGACGGTGGCGAGGTCCTCCGGCCCGACGCCGAGGGACGCGAGCGCGTCGCGGACTACTGGAGCGGAGGTCGAGGTACCGGTCTCTACCAGGCATGGCCGGTCGCCCAGGATCAGGTATCCGGCGGTGATGCCTGCGTATCCGGCCATCCTGGTGTCGATCTCATAGACGTCGCCGCCCAGCGCGGTGATGTTGTCCACAGGTACTCCCGAGCGTGCAGCCGTTGTCCCCAGAATGGCGCTCGGCCGTTCCGGGCTCCTCTTCATCGTAAAGAGTGATCTCCGGCAGAGCACCGACAGGAGGGACGAGGAATGGACCGGAACGAGGTCTTGCTGGTGGGACGGCTCTCGGCGGCGCCCGAGGACCACACCCTGCCGAGCGGTGACACCGTCACGAAGTGGCGCATCATCGTACGGCGCCGCCGGCGGCAGCGACGCGGCGGGACGCTGACGGACAGCGTCCCGTGCGTCACCTTCAGCCCCGAGACGGCAGACGTCGTCCGCGGCCTCAAACCGCGCGACTATTTGCAGGTCACCGGCTCCTTCCGCTGCCGCATCTTCGGCCCGACAGGAGCCAAGGTCTGGAAGTACGAGGTGGAGGTGACCAGCGCGAAACCCGTTGATGTCGTCGTGGCTGCGGAAGATCCACCAGACGGGGATGGAGACGGGGACGGCGTCGGCGAGGAGGCCAGGGGGACGGTGACGCCATTGGCGCCGAGGCGGGTGCTGCAACTCGCCCGGGCGAGCTGATCTCCTGCCTCATCCAACGCGGCGGAGGGGATGAGAGCACGCGGACCAAGAGCTAGGGCTGTCGCGCCAGCCCGTGCGCCTCGTCTGCCGGCGACGAGGCGCACACCGCTGGGTTCCTACGGCGACGAGGCGCACGCCGCTGGCGTCCCTAGGGGCGGCGAGGTGAGCGTGCTCAGAGTCGTTGGGGGCTGCCTCAGCAGCAAGTGGCCGGCTTAGCAGCGAGCTCGGGCTCCGGTGGTTTCGCGCCGGGTCTGTCGCAAGGCCCTGGTTCATCTGCTTACGCCCGCCGCCCGGCCGTGAGAACACCGACTTCAGCTTCCGCCCCGACGCGTTGGCGTAGGCCCGATTGGCTGAAAGCCCAAGCGAGCTTGGGCTCTGGTGGTTCTGCGCCGGTCTATCGCGCGGCCGTGCTTCGCCCGCTTCCGCCCGCCGCCCGGCCGGGAGAAGACCGACATCGGCTTCCGCGCCGACGCGTTGGTTGTAGGTCCAATTGGTTGTGGGTCCGGTTGGCCGCTCGGGTTGCTGTGCCGCTCGGGTTGGCTGTGCCGCTCGGTTGGTTATGCCGCTCGGTTGGCTGTGGTCCCGTGGTTGTGGGGCCGGTTGGTTGTGGGGTCAGCTGAGGGGCCGGGGCGGTGGCGGGTGGGAGCGGCGTGCCTGATAGCGCTGTCTCGTCTGGGCGGCTATTCGTCTGTCAGTTGATGGCGAAGGTGCGGAGCACCAGACCGGTTCGGGGTTTGGGGCCGAAGGAGGTGGATTTGCGGGGGACGCGTTCGCCGCCGGCGGCGACGGCCAGGACGTCCTCGGTCGCCAGCGGCTTGAGGATCACGGCAGTGCCGTTGGTGTTGGTCGCGAGCTTGGCGGCAGCCTCGACGTCGTGGTGCACGATGCGTACCGCCTGCTCGTCGTCACGCATCCCCCACACCTTCGGCAGGATGAACTCGCTCAGGATGGAGGTGTTGAGAGAGTTCCAGCGGTCGGAGTGGTCAGCCGGCATGGCATGAGCCAGTTGGACGGGATCGGGGTCGGTGAGCAGGTACGCGCCGGCTTCGTCGGCCAGGAGGAAAGCCGGATCCGGGCTGTTCTCGAACGCGGCCAGGCCCGCCGCGAGGGTGCCGAACTCCTGGACCCGCCAGGACTGGCGGGCCTGGGCGGCCGCCTTCGCCAGGGGGAGGCCGGGGATGACGCGGTGGATCGCTTTGAGGTCGGGCGGATAGGCGGTCGAGTCGACCAGCAAGGCCAGACCGAAGTCCCAGGGGGCTACCAGAGTGGTGGAAGGAGGCTGGTGCGAGCCGTCCGCCGGGGAGGAATGTGCTGGTGTGGGGTCGGTGCCGGCGTCACCAGGCCTTGCGGCACTGCTGCTGAGCACGGCGCTGGCGGGCACTGCGTTGCCGGACGCCTCGCCTCTGGGGGCGGCGTCGCTGGGCGTGGGTGAGGACTCGGCAGGAGGATGGGCCAGGCGTTCCTGGCGTTGGAGGACGCGGTAGGTGGCGTAGCGGTGGTGGCCGTCGGCGATCAGAGCTTGGCGGTCGCGGAGGTCGGCGTTGATGGTGGCGATCTCGGACGTGTCGGTGATCGCCCAGAGGCGGTGGGTGACGCCGTCCTCCGTCGTGGCCGACACCAGGGGGCGACGACGGGTCGCCACCTCCTCCACGAGGCGGGTCGTCGGGCCGCCGGCGCCGTCGTAGAGGAGGAAGATCGGCTCCAGATTCGCCTGGGTGGTGCTCATGAGGGCCAGGCGGTCGGCGATGGGGCCGGGCATCACGTCCTCGTGCGGAAGGATGACGTGCTGACCCGGGTCCGTCAGGGCGACGTCGCCGATCAGGCCTCGTTGCAGGAAGTACGGGCCATGCTGCTCGTACACGTACAGGGCCGGGCGCTCGTCCGGGACCAGGATGCCTGTCTGAAGCCACGCCTGCAGGGTGTCCCGGGCCTCGGCGTAACGCGTCTCCGGCGGAAGTTCGTCAACGGCAGGAAGGGCGTGGGTGGCAGGAGAGGGATCGGCGGTATCGGGAAGGGGTTGAGTGGCAGAAGTGGTGTGGGCGGAATCGGGGCGGGGGGTGCGGGGAAGGATGAGGCGGACGACGTTGTTCGGGTGCAGGTGGAGGAGCGCGTCGACGTCCGCGTCGGAGATCAGGTCGTAGGGCGGGGAGGTTACCTTGGCGGGATCTTCGACGGCGAAACGTACGCCTCGGAAGGGCCGTAGCACCAGTCCATCGGGCACTGGCAGTTCAGGAGTCCCCATACCGGGCATGCTGCCATAGATGGTCATGCCTTCCGGAAATCGCCCCTCGGTTTGCAACCGTGCCCTGCCTCCGTGGCGGGACAGGGCGTGTTCGTCGTCCAGCGATGGAGGGAGTCTCGCCGATGGTTGGAGAAGGAAACGCCCATGATGAGACCTCGGGTACACCCCGGGGCAGTGTTTACGATTGGTACCAGCGTGGGGTAAAGCTGCTGAAGGACGGCAGTCCGGCGGCGGCGGCCGCGTTGCTGGAACGGGCTGCGGAGGTCGAACCGGAGTCGCGCAGCATCCGAGAGGCGTTGGCGCGGGCGCAGTTCAACTCGCGGCAGTACACCGAGGCGGCGGCGAGTTTCCGGCAGATCGTCGAGGCCAATCCGGCTGAGGACTACGCGTACTTCGGGCTGGGGCTGGCGTTGTGGCGTACCGGGGACATCGAAGGGGCGCAGGAACCGCTGGCGATCGCTGTTGCGATGCGTCCTGATGAGCGGCATTACGTGTCGGCGTTGAAGAGTGTGCGTGCCACTTTGCGGGCTCGGCGGGAGATGTAGTCGTAGGAGGAGGGTTCGCTCGTTCCCCCGCGTGTCGGCGGTGGCTCATCGGTGGGCGGCGTCTGGGCCCTGTGCCGGCGGTGACGTACAGATCGCCGAGGCTGCGGTGGTTGGCGTAGGTGCGTGTGTAGCACCGGTGGTGTTCTTGGCCAGGGTCATGGGCAGTCCGCGGAGGCGGCGGGGCGCGGCGCTAGAGTCTCACGCGGCATGTGAGTCGAACGGGAAGAGGCGCGGTGCTGATCGACGGGTACGACACTTTGCTGCTCGACCTGGATGGCGTGGTCTACCTGGGCTCCCATGCGGTGCCGGGCGCGCCGGCGGCGCTCGACGAGGCGCGGGCGCGGGGGGTGCGGCTGGCGTACGTCACCAACAACGCCTCGCGGACCCCCGCCGCCATCGCGGCGCACCTGCGGGAACTGGGCGCTCCGGCCACCGCCGAGGACGTCGTGACGTCGGCGCAGGCGGCGGCGCGGCTGATCGCGGAGCGGGTGCCGCCGGGGTCGGCGGTGCTCGTGGTGGGTGGGTCGGGGCTCCGGATGGCCGTACGGGCCCGAGGGCTGCGGCCGGTCTCGACCGCCTTCGAGGCGCCGGTCGCCGTGGTGCAGGGGATCGCGCCGGGGCTGTCGTACGCGCTGCTGTCGGAAGGCGCGCTGGCGGTGCGGCAAGGGGCGTGGTTCGTGGCGTCCAACGGGGACAGCACCATGCCCACCGGGCGTGGCGAACTGCCCGGCAACGGGGCCATGGTCCGGGTCATCGCGGCCGCGACCGGGGTTGAGCCGGTGTACGCGGGAAAGCCGGACCCGCCGTTGCACAGGGAGTCGATGATCCGTACGGGGGCCCGGCGGCCGCTGGTGGTGGGGGATCGGCTGGACACCGACATCGAAGGGGCGTCCAACGCCGGGGTGGAGTCCCTGCTGGTGCTCACCGGGGTGGCCACGGCGGCCGATGTGCTGACGGCCGAGCCGCGGCACCGGCCGACGTTCGTGGCCGAGGATCTGGGAGCCCTGCTCGCGGACTATCCCGAGGTGCGGGACGGCGCGTGCGGTGGATGGCAGGCGCGGTGGCGCGACGGCGTGCTGCATCTGGAGGGGGACGGCAGCCGCATCGACGGGCTGCGGGCGGCGTGCGACGCGGCCTGGGCGGCGGCCGGGGAAGGGCGGGTGGAGGAGGACGCCGTGAAGCCGGTCCTTGAGCGCATCGCCGGTTGAGCTGCCCGTGATGACCGGGACCCTTCCGACGGCCGGGTGCCTTTGATGACCGAGCGCCTTTGAGGGTCGGGCGCCTTGGGTGGCTGTGTGCTTGGGGAGGCTGGATCGGTGGTTCGCCGACTGCAGCCGGCTGCCTGGTCATCGCCGGGTGTGGTGGAATCTCGTCTGCGGCGGAGCGGTTTCGTTGTTCGCTCGTCGCCGAAAAATTGGTGCGGCCGGGCGAGCCGGTCAGAGCAGGCGGCGTAGGCGGAGGAGGTCGCCGAAGCTGGCGTCGACCTTCACCCGGCCCCCGAGCAGCGCCCGCGCCAGATCCAGCTCGCCGTCCACCAGCGCGATCAGGTCGTTGCTCACGATCGTGAGCTTGACGTCGGCGGGCTTGCCGCCCGGCGGCGGCTGCTCCGTGAACGGATCCAGCCCCCCGTGGTGCAGCCGCCCATAGAAGGTCACGTCGAGATCGGAGATCCGGCAGCTGACCGTGCGTTCGACCACATGCTTGGCACGGTCCTGCTCGTCGATCTCGTCGAACTGCGCGACGAGCTTGGCCAGTGCCGTCCGGCACTCCTCGACGCTTGCCATGGTGAGCATCCTCTCCTTCTTGGTCGGGCCTATGCGGACCGTAGCGTTCCACATGACTAGCACCCCCGTACGACCTACAACGAGTGACACGCCTGCCAAGGTCCCGGGTGCTCGCGGGAGGCGTTACCGTCGAGTCATGAGTGAGCTGCCGCACGAGACCGGCGACGACCGGGTCGACGCCATCGTGGCCGGCCTGGGCCGCCTGGGCGAGCTGCCCGTGGGCGAGCATCCGCGGATCTTCGAGGAGGCGTTCTCGGCGCTGGAGGCCGCACTGGGGGCTGTGGACGACGACCCGGCGCGGGCCTTGCACGAGATGGCGGGCGCGGCCCACCAGCCGGAACGCCGGGAAACGGTTCACCAGGCCGACGCCCGCCGCCCGGGTGATGCGTGGGCCGCTCAGGTGGGCCAGGTGGCGCGGGGAGACCGGTGAGCCGGCGCATCCGCCTCGACAGCGAGCTGGTGCGCCGCGGCCTGGCGAGGTCGCGCGAGCAGGCGGCTCAGCTCATCGACGACGGCCGGGTCACCGTCGGCGGCCAGACCGCGCGCAAGCCCGCCACCCAGGTCGACACCGCCTCCGCCATCGTCGTCGCCACATCCCCCGACGGTCCCGACTACGTCTCGCGCGGCGCGCACAAGCTGCTCGGCGCGCTGGAGGCGTTCCCGGCGCTCGCCGTCGAAGGGCGCAGGTGCCTCGACGCCGGCGCGTCCACCGGCGGGTTCACCGACGTGCTGCTGCGCCGCGGCGTGGCCCACGTGCTGGCCGTCGACGTCGGCTACGGCCAGCTCGCCTGGTCGCTGCGCACCGACGAGCGGGTGACGGTGATGGAGCGGGTCAACGTCCGTGACCTCACCCCGGAGATGGTGGGGGAGCCGCCGACGCTGGTCGTGGGCGACCTGTCGTTCATCTCGCTGCGGCTGGTGCTGCCCGCGCTGGCCGCCGTGGCCGCGCCGCGCGCCGATTTCGTGATGCTGGTCAAGCCGCAGTTCGAGGTGGGCAAGGAGCTCGTGGGGGCGGGCGGCGTGGTCCGCGATCCGGCGCTGCGCGCGCAGGCCGTGCGCGACGCCGCCGCCAAGGCTCAGGAGCTGGGGCTGAGCGTGCGCGGTGTGACCGCGAGCCCGCTGCCGGGGCCGTCGGGCAATGTGGAATACCTGCTCTGGCTGGGCAAGGGAGAGGGCGAGCCTCCGGTCGCCGACCTGGAGGCCGAGATCGAGCGTGCCGTGGCGGAAGGGCCGCAATGAATCGGACCGTGCTGGTCGCCGTACACACCGGGCGGGGCGCCGCCGTCGAGAGCGCCCGTCTGGTGATCAACCGGCTGGTGGACGCGGGCATCGCCGTGCGGGTGCTCGAATCCGAGTACGCCGAGATCGGCTGCGCCGGGGTCGAGGCCGTGCCCGGCGACGAGCCCGGCGCGGCCAAGGACGCCGAGGTCATGATCGTGCTCGGCGGCGACGGGTCGCTGCTGCGCGCCGCGGAGATGGCCAGGCCGGCCGGCACGCCGCTGCTGGGGGTCAACCTGGGGCATGTCGGGTTCCTGGCCGAGGCCGAGGTCGACGACCTGGCCGGGGCCGTCGACGCCGTCGTGGCCGGCCGGTACGACGTCGAGGAGCGCATGACGATCGACGTTCTCGCCCGGCAGAACGGCAAGATCCTGGCCGACACGTGGGCGCTCAACGAGGCCACGGTCGAGAAGCAGGAGCGCATGCTGGAGGTCGTCGCCGAGATCGACGGCCGGCCGCTGTCGCGGTGGGGCTGCGACGGCGTGATCTGCGCCACGCCGACCGGCTCGACCGCCTATGCTTTCTCCGCGGGCGGGCCGGTCGTGTGGCCTGAGGTCGAGGCGCTGCTCATGGTGCCCATCAGCGCCCACGCCCTGTTCGCCAGGCCACTGGTGGTCTCGCCGCGGTCCACCCTGGCCGTGGAGATCCTGCCGGAGACTCCCGGAGGGGTGCTGTGGTGCGACGGGCGGCGCCGCTTCGAGCTGCCGTCCGGCACGAGGGTGGAGGTGCGCAGGGGAGCCGAGCCGGTCCGGCTGGCGCGGTTGCACGGCGTCGAGGACACCGGCGCGCCGTTCACCGACAGGTTGGTCGCCAAGTTCGAGCTACCCGTCCAGGGCTGGCGCGGAAGGGTGCGACCCTGAGTGAATGGAAGCAGGACCGCGTAGGATCGCGTGGGCACACGTGTTCGGGGAACGGGCCGTGTGATCGGCAGGCACAGCAGTGACGGGAGTGGGCAGTGCGACCAAGGGTCGAGGAGGTCCGCATCCAGGGGCTCGGCGTCATCGACGAGGCCGTCCTAGAGCTCAGCCCGGGCTTCAACGTGGTGACCGGTGAGACCGGCGCGGGCAAGACGATGGTCGTGACCGGGCTCGGGCTGCTGTTCGGCGGCCGGGCCGACCCGTCCAGGATCCGGCCGGGGGCCGAGCGGGCCAGGGTCGAGGGCACGCTCGTCGTCGAGCCAGGCGGCCGGGTGGCCCAGCAGGTCGAGGACACCGGCGGCGATGTCGAGGGCGGCGAGCTCATCATCTCGCGCACCGTCTCGGCGGAGGGCCGCTCCAGGGCCTGGCTGGGCGGGCGCACGGTGCCCGTGGGCACTCTGACGTACCTCGCCGACGACCTCGTGGCCGTGCACGGGCAGATGGACCAGCAGCGGCTGCTCCAGCCCGCCAGGCAGCGCGCCGCGCTCGACCGCTATGCCGGTGAGGAGCTGGTCAAGCCGTTGCGGGCGTACACGCAGGCGTACAAACGGCACAAGCAGGTCGCCGTGCAGCTGGAGGAGCTGACCACCCGCGCCAGGGAGCGGACCCAAGAGGCCGACCTGCTCCGCTTCGGCCTGGAGGAGATCGAGAAGGTCGACCCCAAGCCGGGCGAGGACGTCGAGCTGCGCGAGGAGGAGGAGCGGCTCTCGCACGCCGACGCGCTGCGCAGCGCCGCCACCACGTCCCACACCGCGCTGCTCGGCGACCCCATGGAGGCCGCGGGCGGCGCCCACGACGTGATCTCCCTGCTCGGCGAGGCCCGCGCGGCCGTCGAGGCGGTACGCGACTTCGACCCCCAGCTCGCCGGGGTCGCCGACCGGCTCGCCGAGGCCGGCTACCTCATCTCCGACGTCGCCACCGACCTCGCCTCCTACGCCGAGTCGATCGAGGCCGACCCGTCCCGGCTGGCGGTCGTGCAGGAGCGCCGCTCGGTGCTGTCCGGGCTCATCCGCAAATACGGCGAGCAGAGCGCCGACAGCGCCGGCGTCCTCGCCTGGGCGCAGCGCGCCGCCGCCCGCCTCGCCGAGTTGGAGGGCGACGACGAGCGCATCGACGAGCTGACCCGCGAGCACGACGAGCTGACCGACAAGCTCACCGATCTCGCCGCCGAGCTCACCCGGGTGCGCGAGGCCGCCGCCGAGCGGTTCGGCCAGGCCGTCACCGAGGAGCTGACCGCGCTCGCCATGCCGCACGCCCGGGTCGTGGTGCAGCTCACGCGGAGCGCCGAGTTCGGGCCGGAGGGCGTCGACGAGGTCGAGCTGCGGATGGCCGCCCATCCCGCCGCGCCGCCGCTGCCGCTCACCAAGGGCGCCTCCGGCGGCGAGCTGAGCCGCGTCATGCTCGCCATCGAGGTCGTCTTCGCGGGCGCCGATCCGGTGCCGACGTTCGTCTTCGACGAGGTGGACGCGGGGGTCGGTGGCAAGGCGGCGGTCGAGATCGGGCGCCGGCTGGCCCGCCTGGCCCGCACCGCGCAGGTGATAGTCGTCACACACCTGCCGCAGGTGGCGGCCTTCGCCGACCAGCATCTGGTGGTCGAGAAGGCCAGTGACGGCAGCGTGGTGCGCAGCGGCGTCACCACGCTCGACCACGAGGGCCGCGTACGCGAACTGTCGCGCATGCTGGCGGGTCTGGAGGATTCCGAGCTCGGCCGGGCGCACGCTGAGGAGCTGCTGGGGCTCGCCGCGGCAGACAGGTGATCGTGGGTGACATAGTGGACACGCCACGTGATGCGTGGCCTCTCCGCTGTTTCGCTCTGGCAGGATGGTCATGATGAAGGTTCCGGGAAGCAGATTGCCGGGCCTCCGCGGCAGGAAGGTCGGTGACCTTCCCGGCATCACGGCAGTGGCGAGGATCGACCGGCGCACCAAGAGGCTCACCAAGCGCCTCGGGCCCGGTGAAATCGCGATCATCGACCATGTCGACGTGGACCGGGTCAGCGCGGAGGCCCTGGTCGCATGCGGTGCCGCCGCCGTGGTCAACGTCGCGGCCGGCATCAGCGGCCGCTATCCCAACCTGGGGCCGCAGATCCTGCTCGAAGCCGGCGTGCCGTTCGTCGACAACGCCAGCCCGGAGTTGTTCGAGCGCATCAAGGACGGCGACGTCGTCCGGCTCTGCGACGGCGTCGTCCACCTGGACGACGACGTCGTCGGCAAGGGCGAGGAGCAGACCCTCGAAGCGGTCGAGGCGGCCATGGCCGAGGCGCGGGCGGGGCTTTCGGTGCAGATCGAGGCGTTCGCGGTCAACACCATGGAGTACGTCCGGGGCGAGGGCAAGCTGCTCATCGACGGCGTCGGCGTGCCCGAGATCCGCACGGAGATGGAGGGCAGGCACGTCCTCATCGTGGTGCGCGGATACCACTACAAGGAGGACATCGCCACCCTCCGCCCCTACATCCGCGAATACCGGCCCGTCCTGGTCGGCGTCGACGGCGGCGCCGACGCGCTCCTGGAGGCCGGCTACCTGCCCGACGTGATCGTGGGCGACTTCGACTCGGTCTCCACCAAGGCGCTGACCTGCGGCGCCGAGCTCGTCGTCCACGCTTACCGCGACGGCCGGGCCCCCGGCTTGGAGCGCGTCCACCAGCTCGGCCGCGAAGCGGTGATCTTCCCCGCCACCGGCACCAGCGAGGACATCGCGATGCTCCTCGCCGACGACAAGGGCGCCGAGCTGATCGTCGCCGTCGGCACGCACGGCACGCTGGAGGAGTTCCTCGACAAGGGGCGCTCCGGCATGGCCAGCACCTTCCTCACCCGGCTCATCATCGGCAGCAAGCTCATCGACGCCAAGGGCGTCAGCAGGCTCTACCGCAGCCGCATCTCCACCTCACAGCTGCTGCTCCTCGTGCTCACCGCGCTGTTCACGATGGGCGTCGCGCTGGTCTTCTCGCCGCTGGGCAAGACCTGGCTGAACGGCCTGCAAGACGTCTGGAACGCGTTCATCTTCTGGCTGGTCGGACTCTTCTCGTGATCGATTTCCGCTATCACCTCGTCTCCATCGTCGCGATCTTCCTGGCGCTGGCGGTGGGCATCATCCTGGGCACCACCCTGCTCCAGGACCCCGCGCTCGACCTGGCCAAGCGCACCAGCGACGAGCTGACCAGCGCCAACAACGGCCTGCGCGCCGACCTCGACGCGCTGCGCGGGCGGCAGGCCGGCAACGACGCGTTCATCGCCGCGCGCACCCCGCAGATGGTGGCCTCCGAGCTCGCCGGGCAGCGCGTGCTGCTCATCGAGGCGCCCGGCTCCAGCACGAGCGTGCGCGAGGCCGCCCAGCAGGTGCTCGACGAGGCCGGCGCCAAGGTCAGCGGGCGGGTCACGCTGACGGAGAAGTTCCTCGACCCCGAAAGCAAGGGCGTCATCGACGGGCTGGTCGATCAGCTCAAACCGGCCAACATGGTCTTCCCCGCCACCGCCACCAGCTACGACCGGGCCGCCTCGCTGCTGGCCGGCGCCCTCGTCACCAACGACTCCGCCCAGGCCGGCACCGCCAACACCGCCACCGCCGGCGTGCTCGACGCCTTCGAGACCGGCGGCCTGCTCAACGTCGAGGACAACCCGGCCGAACGGGCCACGCTCGCCGTCATGTTCGCGCCGGAGAAGCCGTTCGAGGGCGAGACCGCCGAGACCCTGGCCGGGGCGCTGGTCTCGGTCGCCGACGGGTTCGACACGGCGGGCGGCGGCACCGTGCTCGCCGGGACCGCCGCGAACATCGCGCTGCCCGGCGACCTCATCGGCGCCGTCCGCGACGACAGCGAGGTCGCCAAGCGCGTGTCCACCGTCGACACCGCCGACATGCCCGTGGGCCGCGTCGTCATGGTCTACGCTCTGCGGGAACAACTGGCCGGGCACGCCGGCCAGTACGGCATCGGCAAGGGCGCCACCGCGCCCCTGCCGGCGGCCGTCACCCCCAGCCCGACCCCATCCGCCCAGTCAGGGAGCTGACATGGCCCGAGGACTGCTCCACGCCTTCGCCGGCGCCGCCATCGGCGCCGTCGCGGCCCGCGCCGCCTACGCCGCCTTCACCCGCAACCGGCAGCCCGACGACCTGACCGGCCGCTGGACGCGCAAGAACCACCGCGGCGAGCCCATCACCCTCCTGGAGGGCCCCGCGTTCGTCGCGGGGGCGGGCGCGGCGGCCGCGCTCACGCCCGGCCTGCCCGGACGGCTGCGCCTGGCCGCCCTCGTCGCGGGCGCGGGCAGCGGTGCCCTCGGCGCCTACGACGACCTGTACGGCACGACGTCCTCCAAAGGCTTCAAAGGCCACCTGACCGCGCTGGCCCGCGGCGAGGTCACCAGCGGCGCGGTGAAGATCCTCGGCATCGGCGCCACCGGGCTCGGCGCCGCCGCGCTCGCCGGCGGCGGCCCGCTCGACGTGGCGGTCAACGGGGCCGCCATCGCCGGCGCCGCCAACCTCGCCAATCTCTTCGACCTGCGTCCCGGCCGTGCCATCAAGGTCGCCCTGCTGACCGGCGGGCCGCTGCTGGCCGCCTCGCTGCTGCGCGGCTCGCCCGCCGCCGCGGCGCTGGCCGCCGTGCCGCTCGGCGCCGCCGCCGCGCTGCTGCCCGACGACCTCGGCGAGCGTGCCATGCTCGGCGACGCCGGCGCCAACGCCCTGGGCGCGCTGCTCGGCCTGGCCGCCGTCACCCGGCTCGGCCGGCCCGGCCGCTACGCCCTGCTCGGCACCGTGGCGGCGCTCACCGCCGCCTCGGAGAAAGTCAGCTTCACCAAGGTCATCGCCGGGAACCCGGTGCTCAACCGCATCGACATGCTCGGCCGCCGGCCCGTCGCGCCCGCCTGACCCGGCCGGTCCCGCCTTATCCACAGGTGCCCCCTCCTGACGCGCGAGTGTCGGCGCGGCCTGCCAGGATGATGTCCGCGCGGAAAACCCGCGCGGGGGCGAGGGAGGCCGGATGGGAGTCGTGACGGCGCGGGGTGTGGCCGGCGGGGCCGTGCTCATCGGGGCCATCACCGTGCTCGCGCGCGTGGCGGGCTTCGCCAAGCAGTACGCCTTCGCCCAGACGGTCGGCACCAACTGCCTGGCCTCGGCCTACATGACGGCCAACCAGATCCCCAACATCGTCTTCGAGGTGGTCGTCGGCGGGGCGCTGGCCGGGATGGTCGTGCCGGTGCTGGCCCGGCACGCGGGCGGCGGCGAGGGCGACCGTGAGCGGGTCGGTCAGATCGGCTCGGCGCTGCTGACCTGGGTGGTCGTGGTGCTGGTGCCGCTGGCGGTGCTCACCGCCGTGTTCGCCGGGCCGGTCATCGGGCTGTTCTTCGGGTCGCAGCTCAAGGGGGGGTGCGACGTCGGGGCGGTCACGGCCGTGGCGGCGCGGATGCTCGCCGTGTTCGCGCCGCAGATCCCGCTGTACGGTGTCGCCGTCGTGCTCTACGGCGTGCTGCAGGCGCACAACCGGTTCGCCGGGCCGGCGGTGGCGCCGCTCGTGTCGAGCATCGTGGTGATCGTGGCGTACCTGATGTTCGTGCCGCTCAGCGGAGGCGACAGCAATCCGGCCACCGTGCCGGGGCCGGCTGAGCTGGCGCTGTCGATAGGCACCAGCCTGGGGGTGCTGTCGCTGGTGCTCACCGTGCTCGGGCCGACGGCGCGGCTGGGGCTGCGGTGGCGGCCGGTGCTGCGCTTCCCCGACGGGGTGGCCGGGCAGGTGCGCCGGCTCGCGCTCGCGGGCGTCGCGGCGCTGCTGGCGCAGCAGGCGGCCATGATCGTGGTGGTGCTGCTGGCCAACAAAGTGGTCGGCACCGGGGCGATCGCGGTCTACAACTACGCGTGGGCGATCTATCTGGTGCCGTACGCGGTGCTGGCCGTGCCCATCGCCACCAGCGCGTTCCCTCGGCTGTCCGCGCAGGCCGGGGAGCCCGAGGCGTTCGCGGGGCTGGCGGCGCGCACCACGCGGGCCGTGGTGCTGGTGTCGGGGCTGGCGGCCGGCGTGCTGGCGGCGGCCTCCGGGCCGGGGGCGGTGGTGTTCCTCGGGATGAAGAGCGAGGTGCCGGCGGTGGATCTGGCGCGGGCGGTCGCGCTGTTCGCGCCGGGGCTGGTGGGCTACGGGCTCATCGCGCAGCTCAGCCGGGTGCTGTACGCGGCCGGGCGCGGGCGCGAGGCGGCGGCCGGCACCGTGGCGGGGTGGGTCGTGACCATGGTCGCGCAGACCGCTCTCGCGCTGGCGCTGCCCAGAGGGTGGGAGATCGGCGGGATGGCGCTCGGCATGAGCGTCGGCATGACGGCGGGCGGGGCGCTGCTGCTGGCCGCCATCGTACGGGCTCGCGGCGGTGCTGCCGCGGCCGGGCTGGGACGGGCCCTGGGGGCGGCGGCTGGTGGCGGGGTGCTGGGCTACCTCGCCGGGGACGCCGTGGCCGGGTGGCTCGGGGCCGAGGGGATCTGGGCGAACGTCGGTGCCGCGGTGCTCGCCGCCGTGGTGGCGGCGGGCGTGGGCGGTGCGGTCGTGGCGGTGGTGGACCGGGCTGACGCCGGTGCGGTGATCGCGCTGCTGCGTCGCCGCCGAGGCTGACCTGCCGTCCCGATGGTGATGGGGGCTTTCGGGATGGAGGGCCGTCGGGATGGTGACGGGGGTCTTCGGGAAGGAGGGCCGTCGGGCTGAAGGCCTGCGAAATGGGAGGCCCGTCGGAGCTGACCGGCGCTCGGGAGACCTTTAGGGCGGTCGGGATTGACGGTCATCGGACTGGCTTGCCGTTGGAGCTGGAAGGCTGTTGGCGTGGGGCCGGTGGGCTGAGGGGTTGGAGCCGGCTGGTCACGGGTGAGTGTTGGAACTGAGGGAGGGGTGGGCGTGCGGGTGGCGTTCGTGCTGGGCACCACGTCCGGCGGTACGGGTCGGCATGTGCGGATGCTGGCCGAAGGGCTGACGCGGCGGGGGCATCAGGTGCTCGTGGCGGGGCCGCGCAGCGTGGAGGAGCAGTTCACGTACGGCGAGACAGGGGCGCGTTTCGTGGAGGTGGCCGTGGCGGACCGGCCTCGTCCGGTGGCCGACGTGCGCGCGGTGCTCGCGCTGCGGCGGGTGACTCGGGACGCCGACGTCGTGCACGCCCACGGGCTGCGCGCCGGGGCGCTGGCGGCGCTCGGCACATGGGGGCGGCGCCGGTCGCCGGTGGCGGCCGGCACATCGCGGCAGCGTCGGTCATTGGTGGCGCTCGGCGCATCGGGGCGGCGTCGGTCGTTGGTGGTGACGTTGCACAACGCGTTGACCGCGGGCGGGCTCGTCGGTTTCGTCTACGGGGTGTTGGAGCGGATCGTGGCCCGGCGGGCCGACCGGGTGCTGGTGGTCTCGCCCGACCTCGGCGAGCGCATGACGCGGCTCGGGGCGCGGGACGTCCGGGCGGCCCTGGTGCCCGCGCCGCCGCTGCGCCCGGCCAAGCGCACCCCGCGCGAGGTCGCGGACGAGCTGGGCGCGGGGGAGCGGCCCATCCTGCTGACGGTTGCGCGACTCGCCCAGCAGAAGGGCCTGGAGACCCTGCTCGATGTCGCCGCCGGGCCGTGGGAAGAGGCTCCGGCTGAGCTCGGCGTCGCGACTGGGCCACGGGGGGAGGCTCCGGCCGAGCTCGGCGTCGCTGCTGAGGCACGGGAGGACGCTCCGGCCGAACCCGACGTTGCTGCAGGGCCATGGGAGGAGGCCCCGGACGACGGCAAGGGCAGGGCGGGGCTAGGGAGGCCGTTGTTCGTTGTTGCTGGTGAAGGGCCGTTGCGTGGGGAGTTGGAGCGGCGGATCGCGGCCGAGGGGCTGCCGGTGATGTTGCTCGGTAATCGTGACGACGTGCCCGATCTGCTCGGTGCGGCGACCGCCGTGGTGACCGCCACTCGCTGGGAGGGTCAGCCGCTCAGCATCAGGGAGGCTCTCATGGCCGGGAAACCGGTGATAGCCACCGCTGTCGGGGGGATCCCGGAGATCGTGGGTGATGCCGGGATTCTCGTTCCCTATGGGGACGTTCCCGCGCTGCGCGCGGCCGTACGGATGTTGCTGGAGGAGCCGGGGACGGCGGAGCGGCTGGCGGCGGCGGCTGTGCGGCGCGGGCAGGAGATGCCGGACGGCGACGAAGCGGTGGAGAGTGTCCTGAATGTGTACGAAGCGCCCTAAATGCGGGCGAGACAGTGCGGATGCCACGGGGATGATTAGGCGGGGTTAAGGCGTTCTCGTATACTGCCTGGGTTAGGGAGGGGAGTATCCCTTCGCGACAGCCTCGTCATCACGGTGCAGCCCCGCTCCACGGGGCCCCCGGGGCTGCCGGTCCGCGATTCGCGGGCGGGAGAGACCTCCGGCAATGAGTCGTGCATGCCGGAGGGTTGAAACGTAATGGTACCCCTGTGGGCTTGGCTGGCCGTGATCGGCGGGCTCCTCGTCGTGCTCGCACTCGACCTGTGGATCGTGGACCGCGGAGAAGCGCGAGAGTTCTCCATGCGGCAGGCCGGTTACTGGGTGACGTTCTACGTCATTCTGGCCATCGCGTTCGGGGTGGGGCTGTGGGCCACACTCGGCGGCGACAAGGCCGGGGAGTTCTTCGCCGGCTACATCACCGAATACAGCCTGAGCGTCGACAACCTCTTCATCTTCTTCATCATCATGAGCAGGTTCGCGGTCCCGCGGGCCTACCAGCACAAGGTGCTGCTCGTCGGCATCCTGCTGGCGCTGGTCATGCGCGGCATCTTCATCGCGCTCGGGGCGGCGGCGCTGGAGCGCTTCAGCTGGCTGTTCTACGTCTTCGGCGCCTTCCTCGTCTACACCGCGATCAACATCGTCCGCCAGCACCTCAAGGACGAGGAGGAGGAGTTCAACGAGAACCTCCTGCTCCGCTGGGTGCGCAAGGCCTTCCCGACCACCGAGGGCTACGCGGGATCGAAGATCACCGTCAAGATCGACGGCCGGCGCATGGTCACCCCGATGCTCATCGTGATGATCGCCATCGGCACCACAGACCTGCTGTTCGCGCTCGACTCGATTCCGGCCATCTTCGGGCTCACGCAGGACCCCTACATCGTCTTCACGGCCAACGCGTTCGCCCTGATGGGGCTGCGTCAGCTGTACTTCCTCCTGGGCGGCCTGCTGCAGCGGCTGGTGTACATCAGCTACGGTTTGGCGTTCATCCTCGGGTTCATCGGGGTTAAGCTGGTATTGGAGGCGTTGCACTCCAGCAATGTCTCCTGGGCGCCCGAAATTCCCATCTGGGTCTCGCTCACGGTCATCGGCACCACCATGGTCATCACGACCGGGGCCAGCCTGATCAAGGCGCGGATCGACGCGCGGAGGGGCGAGCAGCCGCATCCTGAGCAGGTCTAGCGCGATGGGCTTCGAGGCGCTTTGCTTTGTGTAGCCGTGCCGTGTAATAGTTGCGAGTTCTGTAACATCATGGCAAAGCGCCCAGTCCAGTCACCACCAAAGGTTGTACGTGTCAGACGATTCTGCTAAGTCGAGCGGCATCCGGCTCGCACGCGGGGTCTCCCCGTGGCTTCTCCCGACGGCGGTCTCGGCGGCCGCCACCGCGCTGCTGACGCGCAAGGACCGGCGATGGGCGTTCGCGGCGGTGCCGTTGAGCGCGCTCACCGGGGGAATGCTCTGGTTTTTCCGCGACCCCGACCGGACCCTCGGGCAGGGGCGCGTCCTGTCGCCCGCCGACGGCGTGGTGCAGAGCATCGACCCCTGGCCCGACGGCCGCACCCGGGTCGCGATCTTCATGAGTCCGCTGAACGTCCACGTCAACCGCGCCCCTCTTGCGGGAAATGTCGCCTCCGTGCAGCATGTGGCAGGTGGGTTCCTGCCGGCGTTCAACAAGGACAGCGACCAGAACGAGCGTGTGGTGTGGCATTTCGAGACCGCGCTTGGTGACATCGAGATGGTGCAGATCGCGGGCGCGGTCGCGCGCAGGATCGTGCCCTACCTGACCTCGGGCGCGAAGGTCGCCCAGGGCGACCGGATCGGGCTCATCCGGTTCGGCTCGCGTGTCGACATCTACCTTCCCGAAGGGATCTCGCCCGCGGTGTCCGTGGGCGAGAAGACGGTTGCGGGGGTGACCAGAATTGACCGCGGCTGACGCCGGCAGCTGGCAGGCGAGCGAGGAAGAACCGCGGGGCCCGGTCGGCAAGGCCTTCCGCCTCTCCGCGGCGGACTCGCTCTCGCTCGGCAACGCGGTCTGCGGCTTCCTCGCCGTGTGCGTGCTCGCCTACTCCGCCATCCAGCAGCTCCAGGTCGCGGGTGGGCCCTTCAAGCCCGATCCGAGCTACTTCGCCACCGCGATCGTGCTGCTGCTCATCGGCGCCACGTGCGACCTGTTCGACGGCCTCGTGGCGCGGCGCTTCCGCGCCTCGGCGATGGGCGCCGAGCTCGACAACCTCGCCGACGTCATCAGCTTCGGGTTCGCCCCCGCGTTCATGGTGGTGATCTGGGGCGGGTTCACCGACCAGGTGCCGTTCGCGGCGGTGCTCGTGGCGGCGGCGTCCGTGCTGGTCGCCGGCGTCGTACGGCTGGCCAGGTTCGCCTGCGTCAAGACCAAGAGCGGCGACTTCATGGGGCTGCCCATCCCGATGGGCGCCATGACGGTGATCTCGATCGTGCTGCTGTTCCAGCCGAGCATCTGGACGCTGGTCGGCGTTCTCGGCGTGGCCTGGCTCATGGTCAGCCGGATCGAGTACCCCAAGCCGAAGGGGCAGCTCGCTGCGGTCGTCCTCGGCTGGATCATGGTCAACGTGGCCTTCCTCACCTTCTGGGTGGCCTGGCCCGAGGGTGGTGACCTGCCGATCAAGATCGGTGCGACCATGCAGATCGCGCTCGTGGCGGCGATCCCGCTGCGGATGATGTTCTACAAGCGGGAGCAGCGCCGGGTAGCCGAGCGAATCCACAACTAACGGGATTTTTCGGCATATTTCGGATTTTAGGCTCCAGGTCGGTGACCCGCCGCGAGCGCACCCGCGTACGCGGCATCTCGGCCGTACGCGGCATCCCGGCCGTACGCGGCATCCCGGCGAGCCGGCCATGGAGCTGGAGCAGCGTGCGGGCTGACGGCGACGCTCCGCGCGTGCCCGCCCGCCGCTGACCTGACCTGACCTGACCTCGGAGCCTGCGGGACTACCAGCCCCGGGCCTTCCACTCCGGCAGGGAGGGGCGCTCGGCGCCGAGAGTGGTGTCCTTGCCGTGGCCCGGGTAGACCCAGGTCTCGTCCGGCAGCCGGTCGAAGACGCGGGTGACCACGTCGTCGTAGAGCTGGTTGAAGCGCTCGGCGTCCTTCCACGTGTTGCCGACGCCGCCAGGGAACAGCGAGTCGCCGGTGAACAGGTGGGGGCCCGCCTCACCGCCGTCGTACAGCAGGGCGATGGAGCCGGGCGTGTGACCGCGCAGGTGGATGACCTCCAGCGAGACGTGGCCCAGCGGGATCGTCTCGCCGTGCTCGACCGTGCGGCCGGCCGGCACCGGGAGCGCGGGGGCGTCGAGCGGGTGCGCGATCACCTGGGCGCCCGTCACCTTGGCCACCTGCTCCAGCGCCTGCCAGTGGTCGCCGTGCTGGTGCGTCGTGACGATCGCGCCGAGCGGCTGGTCGCCGATCAGCGCGAGCAGGCGGTCGGGCTCGGCGGCGGCGTCGATGAGCAGGCCCTCGCCGGTCTCCGTACAGCGCAGCAGATAGGCGTTGTTGTCGAACGGGCCGACGGCGAGCTTGGAGACGGTCAGCGCGGGCAGCTCGCGCACGTCGGCGGGACCGCCGACCTGGACGTCACCTGTGTAGGTCATGAACAGTCCTTCGGGGGCGTCGCGGGCAGATCAGCGGGGGCCGGCATCGTCAGCCACGACGGCGGCGGGAAGACCATCCCGCGCGGCCGGGCAGGAACGTCCGCCCCACGAGCACCAGCCTAACGCCTCGCCCTCGGATCTCCCCGAGTGCCGGACCGGCATGTCGGCAGGCGGCCCGCCCGTGCCTTACCAGGGCATAAAACCCCAGGTCAAGGCGTTCACATCAGAAGGCATCCTGCCGAGCCGGCAGATGGCCGTAATCTGAGAGGGACGGGTTTTCGGAGGACGCACTGCGGGCCGCCGAAATTGTCGGAGCCCCCGTCTACCATCCCCCGTGGACCTATCCGCCTTTCGACTACCGGGATCGCCGTGGCCGACCGCCTGATCGTGCGTGGTGCACGAGAACACAACCTCAAGGACGTCTCGCTCGATCTGCCGCGAGACTCGCTGATCGTCTTCACCGGCCTATCCGGCTCGGGCAAGTCGAGCCTGGCCTTCGACACGATCTTCGCTGAGGGCCAGCGGCGCTATGTCGAGTCGCTGTCGGCGTACGCCCGCCAGTTCCTCGGCCAGATGGACAAGCCCGACGTCGACTTCATCGAGGGCCTGTCGCCCGCGGTGTCGATCGACCAGAAGTCCACCAGCAAGAACCCCCGTTCGACCGTCGGCACCATCACCGAGGTCTACGACTACCTCCGCCTGCTGTGGGCCCGCATCGGCAAGCCGCACTGCCCCGTGTGCCGGCGGCCCATCGCCCGCCAGACGCCGCAGCAGATCGTCGACCGCGTGATGGACCTCGACGAGGGCACCCGCTTCCAGGTGCTCGCGCCGGTCGTGCGCGGGCGCAAGGGCGAATACGCCGAGCTGTTCCGCGAGCTGCAGACCAAGGGCTTCGCGCGGGCCAGGGTCGACGGCACGGTCGTGCGGCTGGAGGAGCCGCCGACACTGAAGAAGTACGAGAAGCACGACATCGAGGTCATCGTCGACCGCCTGTCGGTCAAGGAGTCGGCGCGCCGCCGGCTCAACGACTCGGTCGAGACCGCGCTGCAGCTGTCCGGCGGCACGATCACCCTCGACTTCGTCGATCTGCCCGAGGACGACCCGGGCCGTGAGCGGTTCTACTCCGAGCACCTCTACTGCCCCTACGACGACCTGTCGTTCGAGGAGCTGGAGCCGCGCTCGTTCTCCTTCAACTCCCCGTTCGGCGCCTGCCCCGAGTGCACCGGCCTCGGCACCAAGATGGAGGTCGACCCCGACCTGGTGGTGCCCGACCCGGAGCGCACGCTGCGCGACGGCGCGCTCCACCCGTGGTCCGGCGGCCACACCAGCGAATACTTCGTACGGATGATCGAGGCCCTGGGCAACACCATGGGCTTCGGCCTCGACACCCCGTGGGAGCAACTGCCGAAGAAGGCGCAGAAGGCCCTGCTCCACGGCTACGACGAGCAGGTCCACGTCCGCTACAGCAACCGCTACGGCCGTCAGCGCTCTTACTACACCGACTACACCGGCGTCATCACCTGGGTGCAGCGCCGCCACGCCGAGGCGGAGAGCGACTCGAGCCGCGAGCGGTTCGAGGGCTACATGCGCGAGATCCCGTGCCCGGCCTGCAAGGGCGCCCGGCTCAAGCCGGTCACCCTGGCCGTCACGGTGGCCGAGAGGTCGATCGCCGACGTCGCGTCGATGTCCATCGGCGAGTGCGCCCAGTTCCTGGCCGAGCTCAAGCTGTCCGACCGCGACATGCACATCGCGGAGCGGGTGGTCAAGGAGATCAACGCGCGCCTCGGGTTCCTGCTCGACGTGGGCCTCGACTACCTCACCATGGACCGCGCCGCGGCCACCCTGGCCGGCGGCGAGGCGCAGCGCATCCGGCTGGCCACGCAGATCGGCTCCGGCCTGGTCGGCGTCCTCTACGTGCTGGACGAGCCCTCCATCGGCCTGCACCAGCGCGACAACCTGCGGCTGCTCGACACGCTCGTCAGGCTGCGCGACATGGGCAACACGCTGATCGTGGTCGAGCACGACGAGGACACCATCGCGGCCGCCGACTGGGTGGTCGACATCGGTCCGGGCGCGGGCGAGCACGGTGGCCAGGTCGTCGTGTCCGGCACCGTACAGGACCTGCTGAGCAGCGAGGAGTCGCTGACCGGGCAATACCTGTCGGGGCGGCGGAGCATCGAGGTGCCGTCCGGCCGGCGCAAGCGCGACAAGAAGCGGCAGATCACCGTCAAGGGCGCGCGCGAGCACAACCTCAAGGGCGTCGACATCGACTTCCCGCTCGGCCTGTTCACCGCCGTCACCGGCGTGTCGGGGTCGGGCAAGTCGACGCTGGTCAACGACATCCTCTACAACGCGCTGGCCAAGGAGCTCAACGGGGCGCGTACGGTGCCGGGGCGGCACTCGCGGATCAACGGCATGGATCTCGTGGACAAGGTCGTCCACGTCGACCAGTCGCCGATCGGGCGCACCCCGCGCTCCAACCCGGCCACCTACACCGGCGTCTTCGACCACATCCGCAAGCTGTTCGCGGCCACGACGGAGGCCAAGGTGCGCGGCTACCAGCCCGGGCGCTTCAGCTTCAACGTCAAGGGCGGCCGCTGCGAGGCGTGCGCGGGCGACGGCACCATCAAGATCGAGATGAACTTCCTGCCGGACGTCTACGTCCCCTGCGAGGTCTGCCACGGCGCCCGCTACAACCGGGAGACGCTGGAGGTCCACTACAAGGGCAGGACGATCGCCGAGGTGCTCGACATGCCGATCGAGGAGGCGCTCGGCTTCTTCGACGCCATCCCGGCGATCCGGCGTCACCTGCAGACCCTGCACGACGTGGGTCTCGGCTACGTACGGCTCGGGCAGCCGGCCACCACGCTCTCCGGCGGCGAGGCGCAGCGCGTCAAGCTCGCCTCCGAGCTGCAGCGGCGGCAGACCGGCCGGACGATCTACGTGCTCGACGAGCCCACCACCGGTCTGCACTTCGAGGACATCCGCAGGCTGCTGGGCGTGCTCGGACGGCTGGTCGACGGGGGCAACACCGTCATCGTCATCGAGCACAACCTCGACGTCATCAAGACGGCCGACTGGATCATCGACATGGGACCCGAGGGCGGCTCGCGGGGCGGCACGCTGGTCGCCAACGGCACGCCCGAGGAGGTCGCGCTGGTCGAGGAGAGCCACACGGGGCGGTTCCTGCGCAAGATCCTGTCCGTCTGAGCGCCTTGAGAGCTGGTTGAGCCGACGCCGGTCCCGCCCCGGAAGCGGGACCGGCGGGGTGCGGCAATACAGTTGTGGCACGGGTAACGGCCTGACCTGCAGGGGGTCAGCGGCGACGCGAAGGGTCGAGGCGATCATGACAGCTACGGAGCGGGGCGGAGCCATGCCTGGAGACGGGCGGCCGGAGGGCGCGACGGCGCGGGGCGACGTCACCGTACGGGAGTCTGGACGGGAGTCCGGACGGGAGTCCGGGGGCGTGCCCGGGCGGCGTGAGGTGCTCGGGGTGGCCGGGGTGGCGGCGTGCGGCGTGGCGCTCGCCGCCTGCGGCACGGGCGGCGCCCAGGCGCGGCCCAGCCTGAAGGGGCAGGTCATCGCCAAGACGGCCGACGTGCCCGTGGGCGGCGGCAAGCTCATCGGCGATCTGAAGCTCGTCGTGACGCAGCCGCAGCAGGGGGTCTACAAGGCGTTCAGCGCGGCCTGCACGCACAAGGGCTGCACCGTCAGCACGCCGAAGGACAACATCATCAGGTGCGCCTGCCACGGCAGTGAGTTCGCCGCCGACAGCGGCGCCCCCAACAAGGGGCCGGCCACCGCGCCGCTGACCGCCATCGCCGTCAAGGTGGAGGGCGACGGCATCGTGATGGCCTGAGCAGGTATTTCTACGTGGTCCCCCGGATTGGGTTCGGGCACGCTGAACCGGCGCGCGGGCGCTGCCCGTACCTGAAGGAGAAGCAACCTGGGAGGACGCACCATGACGGATACGACGCGCCGGACGATGATGCTGGGCGCGGGAGGCGCCGGGCTCGCGGCGTTCCTGACGGCGTGCGCGAGCTACGGCACGCCGACGACCGACGCCAGCGCGGCGCCCGAGGAGGAGCCGGCCGACGAGGCGTCGTCCGCGGCGCCGAAGAAGAAGCCGGCCAAGAAGGCGCTGGCCGACGCCTCCGACATCGAGGTGGGCGGCGGCAAGGTCTTCGAGGCGCAGAAGATCGTGGTCACGCAGCCGGTGGAGGGCGACTTCAAGGCGTTCTCGGCGGTCTGCACGCACGCGGGCTGCACGGTCGCCACCGTACAGAACAAGACGATCAACTGCCCCTGCCACGGCAGCAAGTTCAGCATCGAGGACGGCTCCGTGACCGACGGGCCCGCGCCCGAGCCGCTCAAGGAGAAGAAGATCACGGTGGACGGCGGCAAGATCCGCCTGGC
Source organism: Nonomuraea bangladeshensis (assembly GCF_039529455.1). Lineage (NCBI taxonomy): Bacteria > Bacillati > Actinomycetota > Actinomycetes > Streptosporangiales > Streptosporangiaceae > Nonomuraea > Nonomuraea bangladeshensis. Next base: position 441,310 of record NZ_BAAAMV010000011.1, on the reverse strand, counting down.
TTAGCGGACCGGTGGGCGTCTCTCATGCAGGTCTCATGAATTTCTCACCTGGCTGCGGTTGGGTGATCCGCATGGGAGATGACCTTCGAAGCCGACGGGCAGTGATAGCGGGCGTCGGCGCGGGTGGCCTCACGCTGGCCCTCGCGGCCTGTGGCGGCACCGACACGGCGACCGGCACCGATGCAGCGACCAGCGGCGACGCAACCGGCTCCGCCGCACCTACCGCGGCCGCCACTGAGTCCAGCGCGCCGCAGGCCGGCGGCGCCGCACTGGCCAAGACGGCCGACATCCCCGTGGGGGGCGGCACGATCCTCAAGGACCAGAAGATCGTGGTCGTGCAGCCCACCGAGGGGCAGTTCAAGGCGTTCAGCGCGGTCTGCACGCACAAGGGGTGCGTGGTGGGCAGCGTCGACGGTGGCAACATCGTCTGCCCGTGCCACAACAGCACGTTCAACATCGCCGACGGGGCTGTGACGGGCGGGCCCGCCCAGGGGCCGCTGCCGGAGCAGGCGATCAAGGTCGAGGGTGACCAGATCACCCTGGCCTGATCGACGGTGGCCTGATCGACGGTGGCCTGATCGACGGTGACCTGATTGACGGTGATGAGGGCGCGAGGACGCGGGTCCGCCACGGCGCGAGGCGGGCCCGCGTCCTCGTGTCCGGTGCCGTCCGCATCCCGTGCCGGTGCCGGTGCCGATGGTGGGCGGATGAGTCTGTCGGTGGGGGCTACTAGGCTTCAAATGTGGCGAGATCTGCGCGCAGTCCTGTGAGTTTCCGGCCGAAGCCGGGTTCGATCCCCGAGTCCCCGGGGGTCTACCGGTTCAGGGACGCCCACGGCCGGGTGATCTACGTCGGCAAGGCCAAGAGCCTGCGCCAGCGGCTCAACTCGTACTTCGCCGACTTCTCCGCGCTGCACCCGCGCACGCAGTCGATGCTGACCACCGCCGCCGACGTGGACTGGACCGTCGTCGGCACCGAGGTCGAGGCGCTGCAGCTCGAATACTCCTGGATCAAGGAGTACGACCCGCGCTTCAACGTGAAATACCGCGACGACAAGTCCTACCCCTACCTCGCGGTCACGATGGGAGAGGACTTCCCGCGCGTGCAGGTCATGCGCGGCGCCAAGCGCAAGGGCACCCGCTACTTCGGCCCCTACTCGCACGCCTGGGCCATCCGCGAGACCGTCGACCTGCTGCTGCGCGTCTTCCCCGTACGCACGTGCAGCGCCGGGGTGTTCAAACGCGCCGGGCAGATCGGCCGTCCCTGCCTGCTCGGCTACATCGACAAGTGCTCCGCGCCGTGCGTCGGCCGGGTCACCCCCGACGAGCACCGCGAGCTGGCGGAGGACTTCTGCGACTTTATGGCGGGCAACACCAGCCGCTTCATCAAGCGGCTGGAGAAGGAGATGCGCGCCGCCGCCGCCGAGCAGGAGTACGAGCGCGCCGCCCGGCTCAGGGACGACGTCCAGGCGCTGCAGCGCGCGCTGGAGAAGCAGGCGGTCGTGCTCGGCGAGGGCACCGACGCCGACGTCATCGCCCTGGCCGAGGACCCGCTCGAAGCCGCCGTCATGGTCTTCTACGTGCGCGGCGGGCGCATCCGCGGACAGCGCGGTTGGGTGGTCGACAAGGTCGAGGAGACCACGCCGGGCGAGCTGGTCGAGCAGTTCCTGCTGCAGATGTACGCCGAGGCCGGGGCCGAGTCGATGCCGCGTGAGGTGCTCGTACCCGCTCTGCCGCCCGACAGCGAGGCGGTCGCCGAGCTGCTGAGCGAGCAGCGCCGGGCCCGGGTGGAAGTCCGCGTGCCGCAGCGTGGCGACAAGCGCACGCTCATGGAGACCGTCGCGCGCAACGCCAAGGAGTCGCTCGCCCAGCACAAGATCCGGCGCGCCAGCGACCTCACCACCCGCAGCAAGGCGCTGCAGGAGATCGCCGACGCGCTCGACCTCGACCAGGCGCCGCTGCGCATCGAGTGCTACGACGTCTCCCACCTGCAGGGCGAGAACGTCGTCGCGTCCATGGTGGTCTTCGAGGACGGTCTCGCGCGCAAGAGCGAATACCGGCGCTTCTCGGTCAAGACCAAGGAGGGCGACGTCGCCTCGATCCACGAGGTGATCCTCCGCCGGTTCCGCCGTTACCTGCAGGAGCGGTCCGACACCGGCGAGCTGGTCCCCGACGAGTACGACGAGGACGGCGGGCGCGGCGAGGAGGGCGCGCACGGCCCGATCGACCCCGAGACGGGCCGGCCGCGCAAGTTCGCCTATCCGCCCAATCTGGTCGTGGTCGACGGCGCCGGCCCTCAGGCGGCCGCCGCCCAGCGCGCGCTCGACGAGCTCGGCATCGACGACGTGGCGGTGTGCGGGCTGGCCAAGCGGCTGGAGGAGGTCTGGGTGCCGGGGGACGACCAGCCGGTGATCATGCCCCGGTCCAGCGAAGGGCTCTACCTGTTGCAGCGGGTGCGTGACGAGGCGCACCGCTTCGCCATCACCTACCACCGGTCGAAGCGGTCGCGCAGCGTCAAGGAGAGCGCGCTCGACGGCGTCCCGGGGCTCGGGCCGGCGCGGCGGCAGGCGCTGCTCAAGCACTTCGGGTCGGTGAAGAAGCTGCGCGAGGCGAGCGCGGCCGAGATCTGCGAGGTGCCGGGGATCGGACGGGCCACCGCCGAGGTCATCGTCGCCACCCTGGCAGGCGGGTCGCCTCGGCCCGCGTCCGCGGCGGAAGCCAGCATGACGGGGAACGCTGCGACAGCGCCAAGGACACGGCTGTGATGGCGGCGGGTTCTGAAGGCGGGGCTGAGGCGGTGCGTTCTGGGGACGTGGCTGCGGTGATGCGTCCCCGCCATGGGGCTGAGGCGGTGGGTTCCCGAGGCGGGGCTGAGGCGGGTTCTGAGGACGGGGCTGAGGTCGTGCGTTCCCGAGACAGGGCTGAGGCGGTCAGTTCCGGGGACGGGGCTGGGGTGGCGGGCTCTGTGGGCGGGGATGGAGCCGGGGAGGTCGCCCCTCGGGAAGAGGGAGGGCGGTGACAGGGCGACGGCGTGCAGGGGTTGCGTCGCGCTCTGCGATCGCCGCCGTCCGCTATGGTGGATGGCGTGCCGCGATGACCGGGCCGGGCGTGCCGGACGGCCGCCGTGCGGAATGCGCCGGGTCGCTGGGCCGGCAGGCGATGTCGGCCGGGAAGGGCTTTGACATGGACAGCCGTGAGGGCAGTGCCGGTGACCGGGCTGACGGGCGGAAAGAGCAGATGAGCGCCGACCCGGCGTTCGTCATCGTGACCGGCATGTCCGGGGCGGGCCGCAGCACGGCGGCCAAGGCCCTGGAGGATCTGGGCTGGTTCGTCATCGACAACCTGCCGCCGGGCCTGCTGTTCGCCATGGCCGAGGAGGCGGGCAAGGTCAAGCTGGCCGCCGACAAGGTGGCTGCCGTGGTCGACGTGCGCAGCCTGGCCTTCACCACCGACCTCAACGCGGCCATCGAAGAGCTGGAGGCCCGCGGGGTCCGGGTGCGGGTGGTGTTCCTGGAGGCCAGCGACGAGGAGCTGGTGCGCCGGTTCGAGAACGTCCGCAGGCCCCACCCCTTGCAGGGCGAGGGACGGCTGGTCGACGGCATCACCCGCGAGCGGGGCATCCTGCGCGAGGTGCGGGCCAACGCCGACCTGGTGATCGACACCTCCTCGCACAACGTCCACGACCTGCGCAACAAGATCGTCGCGTACTTCGGCGGGGAGGACCGGCCGGGGCTGCGGCTCAACGTGGTGTCCTTCGGCTTCAAGTACGGCCTGCCGGTCGACGCCGACCTCGTCGTGGACTGCCGGTTCCTGCCCAACCCGCACTGGGTGCCGGAGCTGCGGCCCATGAACGGCCTCGACGCCTCCGTCAGCGAGTACGTGCTCGGGCAGCCGGGCGCCAAGGAGTTCCTCGACGCGTACGAGGAGGTCCTGAAGGTGGTCGCGGCCGGCTACGCGCGCGAGGGCAAGAGCTACGCGACGCTCGCGGTTGGCTGCACGGGCGGCAAGCACCGCAGCGTGGCCATGGCCGAGCAGGTCGCCGCCCGGCTGCGTGACCGCGGCATGGAGGTCCAGGTGAGCCATCGGGATGTGGGGCGGGAGTGACCGATGACGGCGTCGCGGCATCGGCGGACACGCGCGCTGACGACGACCCGCCCGCCGTCGGCAGAGGGCCGCGGGTGGTGGCGCTCGGGGGCGGGCACGGGCTGTTCGCGTCCCTGTCGGCATTACGGATGGTCACCGACGAGCTGACCGCGGTCGTGACCGTCGCCGACGACGGCGGCTCCAGCGGCCGGTTGCGTCGTGAGCTGGGCGTGCTCCCGCCCGGCGACCTGCGTATGGCGCTGGCGGCGCTGTGCGGCGACGACGAGTGGGGCAGCACCTGGAGCGAGGTGGTGCAGCACCGCTTCCGCAGCGAGGGCGACCTGCACGGGCACGCCGTCGGCAACCTGCTGATCGTGGCCCTGTGGGAGCTGCTGGGCGATCCGGTGGCCGGGCTCGACTGGGTCGGGCGGCTGCTGGGCGCGCACGGCCGCGTGCTGCCGATGGCGTCCGTGCCGCTCGACATCGTCGCCGAGGTGGAGCTCGACGGTGTCATCTCGACCGTACGCGGTCAGGTGGCGTGCGCCCTCACCCCCGGCCGCGTCCAGGCCATCTCCCTGGTGCCCGAGGACCCGCCCGCGCGGCCCGAGGCCGTCGCGGCGGTGTCCGAGGCCGACTGGGTGGTGTTCGGGCCCGGATCGTGGTTCACCAGCGTGCTGCCGCACCTCAAGGTGCCCGAGCTGGCGCGCGCCCTGCACGCCACCCGGGCCCGCCGGCTCGTCACGCTCAACCTGGCCCCGCAGGCCGGCGAGACCGACGACTTCTCCCCCCAGCAGCACCTGGAGGTGCTCAGGCAGCACGCGCCGGACCTGTCGATCGACGTCGTCCTCGCCGACACCGGCGTGGTCGACGACCCCGACGCCCTGGAGAAGGCCGCCGCCGCGCTCGGCGCCCGGCTCGTCATGGCGGACGTGGCGGCCGGCGACGGCTCGCCCCGGCACGACCCACGACGTCTTGCCTCCGTCCTGGACGAGATTTTCCTCCGGAAGCGTTGATCCTGGTCGGCGTGGCGCGAAGGTGCGAGAGACTGGCGTGAGCCGGTCTGAATGGGGGAGAGGACTAAACGCTTATGGCGATGACAGGTGTGGTGAAAGACGAACTGAGCCGCCTGCCGGTGCTGAAGCCCTGCTGCCGCAAGGCCGAGGTTTCCACGCTGCTGCGGTTCGCCAGCGGCCTGCACCTGGTGGGCGGGCGGATCGTGATCGAGGCGGAGCTCGACACCAACGCCACCGCGCGGCGCCTGATCAAGGACATCGGTGAGGTGTTCGGCCACAAGGCGGAGGTGCTCGTGCTGGCCCCCGCCGGCCTGCGCAAGGGCTCCCGCTACGTGGTGCGCGTCTACCGCGACGGCGAGGCGCTCGCCCGCCAGACGGGGCTGATCGACAACCACGGGCGTCCCGTGCGCGGCCTGCCGCGCCAGGTGGTGGCCGGCGCGGCGTGCGACGCCGAGGCGGCCTGGCGTGGCGCGTTCCTGGCGCACGGCTCGCTCACCGAGCCGGGGCGGTCGATGTCGCTGGAGGTCACCTGCCCGGGGCCCGAGGCGGCCCTCGCGCTCGTGGGCTCGGCGCGGCGGCTGAAGATCCACGCGAAGGCGCGCGAGGTGCGCGGCGTGGACCGCGTCGTCGTACGCGACGGCGACGCCATCAGCGCGCTGCTCACCCGGCTGGGGGCGCACGACAGCGTGCTGGCCTGGGAAGAGCGGCGGATGCGGCGCGAGGTGCGGGCCACCGCCAACCGGCTGGCCAACTTCGACGACGCCAACCTGCGGCGTTCGGCCAGGGCCGCGGTCGCCGCCGGGGCGCGGGTGCAGCGGGCGCTGGAGATCCTCGGTGACGAGGCGCCCGAGCACCTCGTGGTGGCCGGGCGGCTGCGGGTGGAGCACAAGCAGGCGTCCCTGGAGGAGCTGGGGCAGATCGCCGACCCGCCGCTGACCAAGGACGCGATCGCCGGGCGGATCAGGCGGCTGCTGGCGATGGCGGACAAGCGGGCGTCCGATCTCGGCATCCCCAACACCGAGGCCAACCTCACCGTTGACATGCTTGCTCCCTGACAGATCCACCCTTCACGGCAGGGCCAGGTGGGCCGCACGCGCCGACGTGGGTGGCCGTCCGTCATGGCCGGTCGTGAAGGCTCACGGGCTGCTCGCCGTGACGAGCGCACGCTTGGCCGGGTTCCGTGGTTCATGGCGACCGGTGCGCGACCGATTCCGACCGGATGCCGTCCGTGACCTGCATGGGGTGGCTCTGACCGAGTGCTGTCCGCGACCTGCGCGGTGGCTCCCACCCGGGTGCCGCCAGAGACCACCGGAAGTGAGCCGTCTCTCGCTACGGGGAGCGAGGCGCCCCTGGCACCCGGAAGCACGTTGCTCCTCCTCACCGGGAGCGGTACCGGAGGGACGGGGTGGTGGCTGGTGGGCGGGTCAGTCGCGGGCGGGTTTGCGGGGGGCGAACAGGTCCGTGGTGGGCTGGTGGGTCGGGGGCTGGGCGGGTTCGAAGGGGGCGCGGTACTCCGACTCCTCCTGGCTCTCCGCCTCGGACTCCGTCCGGCGCTGGGCGCGGCGGACGCCCAGCACGCGCAGGGTGACCAGCAGGAGGGCGGCCAGCGCGGCGACGGCGAGGTAGAGCCAGGCGGCCCAGGTCTCCGCGATCGGGTCACGGTAGAGGTTGGGCGCGTACGGGAGGCCGGCGGTGAAGTTGTCCCATGTGATGTCCGAGACCGTGACGTGTTCAGCGGGCGGGGTGCGGAGGGCGGCGCCGGTCATGATCGAGGAGCCGAGCACCTGCCCGGCGGCCATGGCGGCCCCGGCGTACAGCGCGGACACGGGGATCAGCGTCAGGGCGCGCGGGCGCGCCGCGCCGGCCCCCAGCGCGACCAGGAGCGCGACCAGCAGGGACGAGACCAGCGAAAGGGGGTGCCCGTTGCCGAACGACGTGACGCCGGCGGGCAGGCGGTTCTGGAACAGCACGGCCGCCCCCAGCGCGGCGGCGGCGACGAGCGCCGCCACCAGGCCCAGCACTAGTCCGGGAAGTAGACCCGACCGGTTATGTGACATCTCAGCCCCCAGAGAATGCACGAATTTACTCTAATGAGTCGGGCACTTTACTCGAAGGTCGCAAAAAGTGTGTGTAGCACCCGCATGCGCAGGGCGGGGGTCGCAGTGGTCTAAACCAATTTAGGTCCGATAGGCTTCGTGGCTGAGGTTTCAGCCCGCCATCTGTTCGAGGAGATCGCGTGAGCATCCGCGTAGGCGTCAACGGCTTCGGCCGCATCGGCCGCAACTTCTGGCGCGCTGTCGCCGCCAGCGGCAAGGACATCGAGATCGTCGCGGTCAACGACCTGACCGACAATGCGACGCTCGCCCACCTTCTGAAGTACGACAGCATCCTGGGCCGCCTGCCCTACGAGGTGAAGGCCACCAGCGACGAGATCACCGTCGACGGCAAGGCGATCAAGGTCTTCGAGGAGCGCGACCCGGCCAAGCTGCCCTGGGGCGACCTCGGCGTGGACGTCGTCCTCGAGTCCACCGGCCTGTTCACCGACGCCAACAAGGCCAGGGCGCACGCCGACAACGGCGCGAAGAAGGTCATCATCTCCGCTCCGGCGAAGAACGAGGACGTCACCATCGTCATGGGCGTCAACGACTCCTCCTACGACCCGGCCAAGCACACGATCGTCTCCAACGCGTCCTGCACCACCAACTGCCTGGCGCCGATGGCCAAGGTCATCCACGACACCTTCACCATCGAGAAGGGTCTGATGACCACCATCCACGCCTACACGCAGGACCAGAACCTGCAGGACGGCCCGCACAAGGACCTGCGTCGCGCCCGCGCCGCCGCCCTCAACGTGGTGCCCACCTCCACCGGCGCCGCCAAGGCCATCGGCCTGGTGCTGCCGGAGCTCAAGGGCAAGCTCGACGGCTTCGCGATGCGCGTGCCGATCCCCACCGGCTCGGCCACCGACCTCACCGTCGAGGTCGGCCGCGACGTCACGGTCGACGAGGTCAACGCCGCGGTCAAGGCCGCCGCCGACGGCCCGCTCAAGGGCATCCTCACCTACACCGAGGACCAGATCGTCTCCTCCGACATCGTCACCGACCCGGCCTCCTGCATCTTCGACGCCGGCCTCACCAAGGTCATCGGCAACCAGGTCAAGGTCGTCGGCTGGTACGACAACGAGTGGGGCTACTCCAACCGCCTCGTCGACCTGATCGAGCTGGTCGGCCGCGGTCTCTGACCCGGCTGACCCCGCCGGCCCCGGCCGGCCACGACCATGTGCCGGGGCGCGCGCCGCGCGCGCCCCGCGGGAACAGGAGCATGAGAGCATGCGCACGCTCGACGATCTCGACGTGAAGGGGCGGCGCGTGCTGGTGCGCGCCGACCTCAACGTCCCCCTCGACGGGGAGACGATCACCGACGACGGCCGCATCCGCGCGTCGGTGCCGACGATCAAGGCGCTGGCCGGCCGCGGCGCCAGGGTCGTCGTCTGCGCCCACCTGGGCAGGCCCAAGGGCCAGGTCAACCCGAAGTACTCGCTGCGTCCCGTCGCCGCCCGCCTGGGCGAGCTGCTGGGCCAGGACGTCGCCTTCGCCACCGACGTGGTGGGCGACAGCGCCCGCGCGACGGTCGAGGCGCTCCAGGACGGCCAGGTGGCGCTGCTGGAGAACCTGCGCTTCGAGCCGGGCGAGGACTCCAAGGACGACGCCGCGCGCGGCGCGTTCGCCGAGAAGCTGGCCGGCCTCGCCGAGCTCTACGTGGGCGACGGCTTCGGCGCGGTGCACCGCAAGCACGCCAGCGTCTACGACGTGCCGCGGATCCTGCCGCACGCGGCGGGCGGGCTGATCACGGCCGAGGTCGAGGTGCTGCGCAAGCTCACCGAGCAGCCCGCGCGCCCGTACGTCGTGGTGCTGGGCGGGGCCAAGGTCTCCGACAAGCTCGGCGTCATCGCCAACCTGCTCACCAAGGTCGACCGGCTGCTCATCGGCGGCGGCATGGCCTACACCTTCCTCAAGGCCCAGGGCCACGAGGTCGGGAAGTCGCTGCTCCAGGAGGACCAGCTCGACCAGGTGCGCGGCTTCCTCGCCGAGGCCGCCGAGCGCGGCGTGGAGCTCGTGCTGCCGGTCGACGTGCTGGCCGCCACCGAGTTCGCCGCCGACGCCGAGCACGAGGCGGTCGAGGCGACCGCGATCCCGGCCGACCGCGAGGGGCTCGACATCGGGCCGAAGACCCGCGAGCTGTTCGCCGCCAAGCTGGCCGACGCCAAGACCGTCTTCTGGAACGGCCCGATGGGCGTGTTCGAGTTCGACGCGTTCTCCGGCGGCACCAGGGCCGTGGCCGAGGCGCTCATCGCCTCCGGCGCCTTCACCGTGGTGGGCGGCGGCGACTCCGCGGCCGCCGTGCGCAGGCTCGGCCTCCCCGAGGACGGCTTCTCGCACATCTCCACAGGTGGCGGCGCCAGTCTCGAATATCTTGAGGGGAAGACCCTTCCCGGACTCGCCGCTCTGGAGGAGTAGGTGTCGCAGCGCAAGCCGCTCATGGCGGGCAACTGGAAGATGAACCTCAACCACCTTGAGGCCATCGCGCTGGTCCAGAAGCTGGCCTTCGCTCTCAACGACAAGGACTTCGACCGCACCGAGGTCGCCGTCCTGCCGCCGTTCACCGACCTGCGCAGCGTCCAGACCCTGGTCGACGGCGACAAGCTCAGGATCGTCTACGGCGCCCAGGACCTCTCCGCGCACGACGGCGGCGCCTACACCGGCGAGGTGTCCGGCCCCATGCTGGCGAAGCTGGGCTGCACCTACGTCGTCATCGGCCACTCCGAGCGGCGCCAGTACCACGGCGAGGACGACGACGTCGTCAACGCCAAGGTGCAGGCGGCCTACCGGCACTCGCTCACGCCCATCCTGTGCGTGGGGGAGGGCCTGGCGGTGCGCCAAAAGGGCGGTCACATCGCGCACAGTCTCGGCCAACTCGACGGCGCTCTGCGCAAGATCTCGGCCGAGCAGGCAAAATCGATAGTGGTGGCCTACGAACCGGTGTGGGCGATCGGCACCGGCGAGGTGGCCACCCCCGACGACGCCCAGGAGGTGTGCGGAGCATTGCGAATCAGACTCGCTGAGCTCTACGACGCCGAAGTGGCCTCGGCGGTCCGTATCCTTTACGGAGGATCGGTCAAGTCAGGAAATGTCGCAGGAATCATGGCGCAACCGGATGTCGATGGCGCGCTCGTGGGCGGTGCCAGCATCGACGCCGGGGAGTTCGCCAAGATCTGCCGATTCTCCGACATGCCTGGCTGACTGAGCCGTTCGGGGGGTGCGACTTGACAGTACGTCGTACCCTCAGAAGGCAAGTTTGAATCGTCACGCGTAACAGAGCATTGAAGGAACAGGCATACCGTGGAACTCGGAATCTCCATCGCCCTCATCCTGGCGAGCCTTCTCATGATCCTGCTCGTCCTGCTTCACAAGGGCAAGGGTGGTGGCCTGTCTGACATGTTCGGCGGCGGTTTCTCGTCGAACTTCGGCGGTTCCTCCGTGGTGGAGCGCAACCTCGACCGGCTGACCGTGATCACGGGCACCATCTGGTTCGTCTGCATCATCGCTCTCGGGCTGCTTGTGAAGCCCTGAGCAACAAGTTCAACGCGTGACAGTGATTCTCCCCCCGTGTTCGCGCGCGGGGCGATCGAGCGAGGAGTTCATCCGTGGGTAGTGGCAACGCGATCCGTGGCAGCCGAGTCGGCGCCGGCCCTATGGGGGAGGCCGAGCGCGGCGAGGCAGCTCCGAGAGTGCGGGTCTCGTTCTGGTGCGCCAACATGCACGAGACGCGCCCCAGTTTCGCCAGTGACGCGGCCGTCCCCGAGCTGTGGGACTGCCCCCGTTGCGGCCTCCCTGCCGGACAGGACGAGTCGAACCCCCCTGCCCCGCCGAGGAACGAGCCGTACAAGACGCACCTCGCTTACGTGAAGGAGCGCAGGAGCGACAAGGACGGCAAGGCGATCCTGGAGGAAGCACTGGAGCGCCTGCGCGCCAACAAGTCCCCCTGGTAAGACCGGCGTCACGACGAACCCCCGCCCGTGAGGGCGGGGGTTCGCGCGTGTCCGGGGCCCCTACTGGTGGACCGGCTCGCCGTCGACGAACGTCATCCGCACGCGGGTGGTCCAGATCTCCTCGGGCGGCAGCGCGAACGGGTCGCGGTCCAGCACCACCAGGTCCGCCGGGCGGCCGGGCTCGACCAGGCCGGCGGGGGAGCGGTTGATCCAGGCCGAGCCCGAGGTGTAGGCGGCCATCGCCGTGGCCAGGTCGAGCCGCTGGCCCGGCAGGAACGGCGTGCGCGCCGTCGGATAGCCCGCGTGCACCGAGCCGCCGGGCTCGGTGCGGTTGACCGCCACGTGCATGCCCTGGATCGGGTCGGCGTCCGACACCGGCCAGTCGCTGCCCGCGCACAGGCGGGTGCCGTGCTCCAGCAGGTCCTTGAAGGGGTACTGCCACGACGAGCGCGGCTCGCCCAGGTACGGCAGCGTCAGCTCGTCCATCTGGGCGTGATGGGTGGCCCACAGCGGCTGGAGGTTGGCCGTGACGCCGAGCGCCGCGAAGCGCGGCACGTCCGACGGCTCGATGATCTGCAGGTGCGCGATGTGGTGGCGGTTGGCCGGGTCGGTGCCCTCGAAACTGTCCAGCGCCTCGCGGACCGCGCGCTCGCCGATCGCGTGGAAGTGCACCTGGAAACCGAGCCGGTCCAGCTCGGCGACGTACTCGCGGAGCTTGGCGGGGTCCACGTACGACAGGCCGGTGCCGCCGCACAGGCAGTACGGCTCCAGCGTCGCGGCCGTGAAGTTCTCCGTGATGCCGTCCTGCATGATCTTGACCGAGCCGGCCCGGAACCGGTCCAGGCCCTCCGCCTCGGCCCGGCGCGCCACCAGCTCGTCGATCTGCTCCGCGCCGCGGGTCCTGTCCCACCACAGGGCACCCGCCACGCGGGCCCTGAGCCGTCCCTGGCGGGCCGCGGACAGGTAGGTGGGCAACTGGTCGTCGGAGCCCGCGTACGAGCCCACGATGGCGTCCTGCCAGCCCGTGACGCCCAGCGAGAACAGGTGCCGCTGCGCGTCGTCCAGCGCCGCGTCCAGGTCGCGCGGGGTTGGCCGCGGGGTGAGCAGGCCGACGAGGTCCATCGCGCCCTCGTGCAGGACGCCCGACGGGGTCCCGTCGGGGTCGCGCTCGATGCGGCCGTCGGCCGGGTCGGGGGTGTCCCTGGTGATGCCGGCGCGCTCCAGGGCCCGGCCGTTGACCCAGGCGGCGTGGTGGTCGCGCTGGATCAGGTAGACCGGCCGGTCCAGGTGGTCGAGCTGGGAACGGTGGGGGAGGCCGCCGGGGAAGGCGGACATGTCCCAGCCGCCGCCGTCGATCCACTCCTTGTCCGGGTGGCGGCGGGCGTAGGCGTCGATCGCGGCGAGGTAGGCGTCCAGGCCGTAGACCTCCGACAGGTCGCACTTCGCGCGCTCCAGGCCCGCCTGGACCGGGTGGATGTGGGCGTCGGTGAAGCCCGGCGTCAGCAGGCCGCCGGCCAGGTCGACCGTCTCGTGCGACGGCGCGCGGCGGGCCAGCTCCCCCTCCGCGCCCACGGCGGCGATCCGGCCGCCGGACACCAGCACGGCCGTCTCCCGTACGCCGTCCGGCGTGAAGACGCGGCCGCCGCGGAAGAGGATGTCCATCTAGTCTCCTTCGTGATCTTTACGGTTCAGTGCCCTGTGATGAGGTCGGCGAAGCGGGCCAGGACCGAGGTGCGGGGCATCGTGCGCTCGCGCTCGTCGGCCACCCGGTACAGCCGGTACATCGCGTGCACGCCGATCCAGCGCAGCGGCTCGGGCTCCCACGCGCGGACCCTGCGGCCCACCCACGGCAGGGACGTGAGCTCGGTCTCCTCGCCGAGCACGAGGTCGCGCAGCGTCCGGCCGGCCAGGTTCGTGGTGGTGACGCCGTGGCCGGTGTAGCCGCCCGCCCAGCCGAGGCCGGTGGAGGGGTCCACGTGGACGGTCGAGCACCAGTCGCGCGGCACGCCGAGCACGCCCGACCAGGCGTGGGCGACCGAGGAGGAGCGGGCGGCGGGGAAGAACTCGGTCAGCAGGCTCCACAGCGCCTCGACCGTCCACTCGTGGGTGTGGCCGCGGGCGTCGATGCGGGAGCCGTACAGGTAGGGGCGGCCCCGGCCGCCGAAGGCGATGCGGTCGTCGGCGGTGCGCTGGGCGTACATGTAGTAGTGCGCCATGTCGCCGAGCAGCTCCGCGCCGCGCCAGCCGACCTCGTCCCAGAACGACTGCGGCAGGGGCTCGGTGACGATCATGGAGCTGTTCATCGGCAGCCACTGGCGGCGCAGGCCGCGCAGGCGGGAGGTGAAGCCCTCCGTGGCGCGGATGACGTGGCCGGCGGTCACGGTGCCGTACGGGGTGACCGCGCGGTGCGGGACGATCTCGGTGACCGGCGTGCGCTCGTAGATGGGCACGCCGAGGTCCCTGACCACCCTGGCGAGGCCCTGGGCGAGCTTGGCGGGCTGGATGCGGGCGCAGTGCGGGCTCCACGAGCCCTCGACGGCGCCGGCGACCCGCAGGTGGTCGTCGGGGTTCACCAGGCGCAGGTCGTCCTCGCCGATGCCCCAGGGGCGGGCCGACTCGACGCTCTCGCGCAGCCGGGAGGCCTGGGCGGGCGTGCGGGCCACGTTCAGCACGCCGCCCTTGACCAGGTCGCAGTCGATGCCCTCCTTCTCGCAGACGGCGATGACCTCGTCGATGGAGGTGTACATCTCGCGCTGCAGGCGGCGGGCGCCCTCGCCGTAGCGTTCGTGGGAGCCGGCCAGGTCGCCGGTCAGCCAGCCGCCGTTGCGGCCGGAGGCACCGAAGCCGGCGAACTCCTGCTCCAGCACGACCACGCGGAGGGACGGGCGGGCGCGTTTGAGATAGTACGCGGTCCACAGGCCCGTGTAGCCGGCGCCGACGATCGCCACGTCGGCATCGAGATCGCCGTCGAGACGGGGGCCGGGGGCGGGGACGCCCATGGACCGGTACCAGAAGGACACGTCGCCGTTCACGAACTCGGACGACAAGGGAACACGCACGCTCATGCCCCCTTATCCTGCTATATCCGGACACTGTGCCGCATCTCGCAACGAAATTCGTGATGGATCCTCAACGAGCCTGAGGTGCCCGAGAAGGCACTCCAGGTAGCCGGGGTCTGGTGGGGTGGCTGGGTCAGGCGGGGCCGGGTCGGCTGAGGCTGGGTCGGGCGGGGCCGGGTCGGGCGGGGCCGGGTCGGACGGGGCCGAGTCGGGTGAGGCGGGGTCGCCGCCTCCGACGCGGGCCGCCCCACCGAGAGGGTCCCACCGAAGGGTCCCACCGAGAGGGTCCCACCGCGAGGTGGTCGGCGCGAGGGGTTTGGCGGAAGCCCCGCGCTGGGGGCCTTATCGGGATAAATGGGTTCATTTCGCGATGAAACACGTCGTTAGCGGACGTGTAACACCGTCAAGGCATGCTCAACGCATGGGATTCTTGCGCATCCGCACCACGGTGGACGAGCGGCCCGGGCGGCTGGCCTCCCTCGCCTCGGCCCTGGCCGAGAGGGGCGGCAACATTCTCGGACTCAGCGTCCAGTCGGACACCGGCGGCACCGTTGACGAGTTCGTCGCCGACATCCCCGCCGGCCCCGAGGCCGTGCGCGAGGCTCTTGAGGCAGCCGGCGGCCGTGAGGTGCAGGTGGTCCCGGCCACGGCCCACGAGCTGACCGACGAGCCCACCCGCGTGCTCCTGCTGGCCTCCCGGCTGCGTACGATGCCGTGGCGGCTCCCCGAGCTGCTCGCGGAGCTGCTGCGCGCCGACGACGCCCGGTGGATCTATGGTGATGCCGTGAGTGATCTTCCAGACCCGACCAGGCTCGTCGTGCCCGTCGCCGCCAAGCGCGCGGTCCGGCTGCGCCGCGCCGAGCTCCCGTTCACGCTGACCGAGGCCGCCAGGGCCGCCGCCCTCGCCCGGCTCGCCCAGCCCGCCGCCGACCAGATGGGCGCCGAGCGCGGGGTCAAGCTGTCCGACGGCGTCGAGGTCACGGTGCGCCCGCTCACCTCCATCTACCGCGAGGCCGTACGCGACCTGCACGACAGGTGCTCGCCGGAGTCGCGCAGGTTCCGCTACTTCACCGCCATGCCCACGCTGCCGCCGCAGATGTTCGACCGGCTGTGCGACAAGAACCGGGGACACTCGCTGGTCGCGGGGCACGACGGGCAGGTCGTGGCGATGGCCAACCTGATGTTCACTCCGGACCCCGGCATCGCCGAGATGGCCTTCCTCGTCGAGGACCGCTGGCAGGGGCGCGGTCTGGGCGTGGCCATGGCGCGGATGCTGGTGCGCGCGGCCCGCGACCTGGGGTACGCCGAGGTCAGGGCGACCATGCTGTCCGACAACACGCGGATGCGCCGGCTGCTGGTCTCGCTGGGCGCCACGCTCGGCTACACCGAGGACCCCGGCGTGGTGGAGGCGCGGCTGCCGGTCGGCGCGATGGCGGCGGTCTGACAGCGGGTCTGACAGCGGGTCAGCCGACGCCCTCCTCGCCCTCGACCCCGCTCTCGCCCGCGCGCTCGTCCGGGGTGCCGGCGCGCGGGTGGATGCCGAGGTGGCGTTCGATGCGCTCCAGGCTCTCCTGGATCTGGGCGAGCCGTTCGTTCAGCGAGCCGGTGCCGGCGAAGAACATCTCCGAAGCGCGCTCCCTGGAGCCCCGCCCGACGCGGTCGAGCAGGCGCTGGCGCAGCCCGGCCAGGTCCGCGCCGGCGTCCACGAGCGCCTGGGCGGCCAGGCCCTCGCCCTCCCTGATCAGCCCGAGCAGGATGTGCTCGGTCCCGATGTAGTTGTGGCGCAGCTGCAGCGCCTCGCGCAGCGACAGCTCCAGCACCTTCTTGGCGCCTGGGGTGAACGGGATGTGCCCGCTCGGCGGCCTGCCGTCGTGCTCCGTCTCGCGCTCGACGAACGCGCGTACGCGGTCCTGCTCCACCCCGCTGCTCTCCAGGACCAGCGCGGCCAGTCCCTCGCCCTCGGCGATGAGGCCCAGCAGGATGTGTTCCGTGCCGATGTAGCCGTGGTTCATCGTCCGCGCCTCCTCCTGAGCGAGGACGACGACCCTGCGCGCTCGGTCGGTGAAGCGTTCGAACACCGGGGGCCTCCGTTCGGCTGGGGGGCTGCCTCCACTATGCGCTAGAAAACCCGCCGTGTGGGGTATTTGTCCTGTGTGGATCTTGACGAGGTGGCGGACCGCCTGTACGCGCTCCCGCCGCCGGAGTTCACCGCCGCGCGTACGGCCGAAGCCCGCGCGGCCAAGGACGCGGGCGAGGCCCGGCTCGCCCGCGAGATAGCGAAGCTGCGCAAGCCCACGGTGTCGGCGGCGGCCGTCAACCGGGTCGCCCGCGAGCACCCCGGCGAGGTGGCCGAGCTCCTGGAGGTGGGGGAGCGGCTGCGCGCCGCCTGGCAGGAGCAGGACCCCGACGCGCTCGCCGAGCTGACCCGGCGCCGCGGCGAGGTCACCGGCCGCCTCGGCCGGCTGGTGAGGCAGGAAAGCGAGCTGTCGGCCTCCGGCGCCGCCGAGGTGGAGCAGACCCTGGACGCCGCCGTCGTGGACGCGGACGCCGCCGAGCAGGTACGCCGAGGCCGGCTCGCCAGGCCCCTCGCCTACAGCGGCTTCGCCCCCGCGCCCACGCCCCGTGAACGGCCGGCCAAGAAGACGCGGCCGGAGCCCGGTCCGGGTGCGCCGGCGGGCGGGAAGAAGAAGCCCGCGCCCGAGCCGGGTCGGCGGGCGGGCGGGAAGAGGAGAGCCGCGCCCGAGGACGAGGCCGCCGCGGCTCGCGCCCGTGAGGAGGAAGAGGCCGCCGCGGCCCGTGCCCGCGAGGAGGAAGAGGCCAGGAAGGCCAGGGAGCGGGCCGAGGCGGAGGCCGCGCACCGGGAGTGGCAGGAGGCCCTGGAGAGCGCTCAGCGGGACTTCGACGACCGCGCGGCCAAGGTCGAACGGCTGGAGCGCAAGCTCGCCAAGGCCCGCCGCAGGCTGGACGACAGCGAGCACCGGCTGGAGGTCGCGCGACGGGAGGAGCGCCATGCCCGTCGCCGGCTGGATCAGTGAGCCCGCGGCTCAAGGTCGGCGGGCGCGGACCGGGAAGCCGTCGCGCGCGTGCGTGGCGGCTGCGTCGATGAGCTCGCGGCTCAGGGACGGCGGGCGTGGGCGATGTGGGGCGGCTCAGGGACGGCGGGCGTGGGCGATGTGGGCGCGGACCGGGAAGCCGTCACGCGCGTACGGCGCCGCCAGCCGCTCGTAGTGCGCCCGGACCCGGCCGGCCACCTCCGGCGGCTGCCGCCCGATCGCCCCGAACCTGGCCCCGCCCGCCCCCACGACGTCCGTCCACCAGGCGTCGAGGTCCACCCGGTGCCGCCAGCGCACGCTCTCCACCTCCGCGCCCGCGAACCCCGTCTCCGCCAGCAGCGCCGCGAACCGCTCTGGGCCGGCGTCGGCGGCGAAGGGCCGGGGCGGCGCCTCGGACGAAAGGCCCGCCGCCTCCATGGCGTCGGCGAGGACGGCGGTGGCGGTCATCTCCCCGGCCGCCCACCAGCTCAGGGCGAGCGTCCCGCCGGGACGCAGCACGCGGCGCAGCTCGCGCAGCGCCGCGCCGGTGTCGGGCACGTGGTTGATGACGAAATTTCCCGCGACGGCGTCGAACTCCCCGTCGCCGAACGGCAGCTCGGGCAGCGTGGCCCGCCGGACGGCCGCGCCGGGGAAGCGCCGCGCGGTCAGCTCCACCATGGCCGGGTCGGCGTCGACGGCGGACACCACGGCCCCCAGGGCGAGCGCCGCCTCCGTGACCACCCCGCTGCCGCAGCCCACGTCGAGCAGCCGGCGCGCGCTCCGGGAGCGGGTGAGAAGGGGCGCGACGGCGTGCCGGCTCAGCCGGGCGAACCCGCGGTCGTAGGCGTCGGCGTTCACCACGCCCCCACCCTAACCCAGCAGAAAACTCACATATCTACGTCAGATTCGCCTGATTTCCCTACCGGGACGCGAATCGCCGCGCTTAAGGTCATCGCCATGACCACGACAGAGACCACTCCCGGCCCCGCGCTCGACGCGTTCATCGCCGCGCTCCCCAAGGTCGAGCTGCACGTCCACCTGGTCGGCTCCGCCTCGGTCCCCACCGTCCTGGAGCTGGCCCGCCGCCACACCGGCGCCACCGAGGTCCCGCGCGAGGAGGAGGAGCTGCGCCGCTTCTACACCTTCCGCGACTTCCCGCACTTCGCCCGCGTCTACGGGGCGGTCAACCAGCTCGTCCGCGAGCCGGAGGACATCGCCACGCTCGTGCTCGGGCTGGCCCGCGACCTCGCCCCCCAAGGCGGCCGGTACGCGGAGCTGCAGGTCACCCCGTACGCCCACAACGTCGTCGGTCTCCCGATGCGCGCGGTCACCGAGGCGCTGGACCTCGCCGCCCGCCGCGCCGCCGCCGAGCACGGCGTGGAGATCGCCTACATCTTCGACATCCCCGGCGAGTACGGCGAGGAGGCCGCCAGGGTCACCCTCGACCACGCCCTCCAGGAACCTCCCGCCGCCTTGGTAGGTTTCGGCATCGGCGGCATCGAGCAGGAACGTCCCAAGTACCGCGACGCCTACCGGAACGCGTTCACCGCCGCCCGCGCCGCCGGACTGCACAGCGTCCCGCACGGCGGCGAGATGAGCGGGCCCGAGACGATCTGGGAGGTCATCGAGGGCTACGGCGCCGAGCGGATCGGCCACGGCATCAACTGCCTCGCCGACCCCCGCCTGGTGGCGCATCTGCGCGAGACCCGGCTGCCGCTGGACGTCTGCCCCACCTCCAACCTCCGCACCGGGCAGATCGCCCGCATCGAGGACCATCCGCTGCCCCGGATGCTGGAGGAAGGGCTGTACGTGACGCTGAACAGCGACGACCCGCCGATGTTCGCGACCACGCTGGCCGAGGAGTATCAGGTCGCCGCCCGGGTGTTCGGCCTCGGCCGCGCCGAGCTGGCGGAGCTGGCGGCGAACGGGGTGCGGGCGTCGTACCTGGCGGAGGAGCGCAAGCGGGCGCTCCTCGCCGAGATCGACGCGCTGACCGGCCCCACGGAGGGCCCAATGGATGGCCCAATGGATGGCCCAATGGATGGCCCAATGGATGGCAGGGCCGGCTGAGCGCGCGTCAGGGGGAGGCCAGGCGGCCCAGCCCCGGCGGGATCTTCCCGGCCGCCGCCCGGTCGAGCAGGAACAGCGTCCGCTGCCGCCCGCGCGCCCCGGCCGCCGGGACCTGGACGGGCCCGGACTCCGACAGGGCCAGGTGGACCGCCCCGGCCTTCTCCTCGCCGGCCGCGACCACCCACACCTCGCGGGCCGCCTGGATGGCCGGCAGCGTCAGCGAGATCCGGGTGGGCGGGGGCTTGGGCGAGCCGTGCACGGCCACCACGGGGCGGGTGTCGTACAGGGCGGGCAGGCCGGGGAACAGCGACGCCACGTGCGCGTCGGGCCCCATGCCGAGCAGCATCACGTCGAACCCGGGCACCGGCCCGTGGTCCTCCGGCCGGGCGGCGGCGCGCAGCTCGGCGGCGTAGGACTCGGCGGACTCCTCCGCCGTCATGCCCGAGTCGGGGCCGCGCATCACGTGCACCCGCGCGGGGTCCACGTCCACGTGGTCGAGCAGGGCCTCGCGGGCGCCGGTCTCGTTGCGCTCCTTGTCGCCCGACGGCAGGAAGCGCTCGTCGCCCCACCAGATGTCCAGCCGCCGCCAGTCGACCGCGTCGCGGGCCGGCGTGGCGGCGATCGCGGCCAGCGTGGCGATGCCCACCGTCCCGCCGGTGAGCACCAGCGAGGCCGAGCCCTTGGCCGACTGCGCGTCGACCAGGCGGGTGATGATCCGCGCCGCCACCGCTTTGGCCAGGACGTCGGCGTTGCGGTGGACGACGATGGCGGGGGCGCTCACAGACGCCTGTCTCGTGGTCACGGTCTCTCGTGTCATCCCTTGTACGTCCGCGCGAACCGCTTGACCGCGGCCTCGTAGATCTCGTCGCTGTCCAGCCTGCGCAGCTCCTCGGACATCAGCTCCGAGGTGGTGCGCCGGGCCAGGGCGACGTTCCTGTCGGGCTGGCCGGGACGGGAGAGCGTGGCCAGGCGGGCGTCGGCGCGCACCACGGCCAGCTCGCCGTCGCCGGTCTGCAGCCGCACCGCGGTCAGCCCCGGCCCTTCGGAGTCGGTCACCTTGATCGTCGCGCCCAGCCGCTCCGACAGCCACGCGGCCAGCAGCGGCGCGCTCGGGTGTCCGGCCGCGGCCTCCACCACGCCCTTGCGCACCTTGGCCACCGGCTGGTCGAACGCCGCCGCCAGCAGGCTCCGCCACGGCGTGAGCCGCGCCCACGACAGGTCGGTGTCGCCGGGGGCGTACCCCCTGGCCCGGGTCACCAGCGACTGCACGCCGCCGCCGTCGAAGCCCTTGGCGTCGGTGATGCGGCGCTGCGCCAGCGCGCCGATCGGGTCCTTGGAGGGCGACTCGGGCGCCCTGCCCGGCCACCACACCACCACCGGCGTGTCCGGCAGCAGCAGCGGGCTGACCACCGAGTCGGCGTGGTGGGTCAGCTCGCCGTACAGGCGCAGCACGACCACCTCGCCCGGGGTGTTCTCGCCGATGCGCAGCTCGGCGTCGAGCCTGATCGGCTCGTCCGGCTCGCGGGTGATGAGCACGATGATGCGCGAGGGGTGCTCGCGGGCCGCCTCGGTGGCGGCGCGCAGCGCGTCGTACTGGTGCCGCTCCTCGCAGACCACCACCAGCGTCAGCACCATGCCGATGGCGGGGGCGCCCATCTGGTGGCGCAGATGCGTGAACTGCGCGGAGATCTTGCCCGCCGTCGTGTCCGACAGCATGAACGTCGTCATCTAGAGTCTCCTCCACACCCGGCCGTCACGGGCCATCATCGCGTCGGCCGACTGCGGGCCCCACGAGCCCGACTCGTAGGGCTCGGGCTGGCCCTGCGTGGCCCAGAACTCCTCGATCGGGTCGAGGATCGTCCAGGACAGCTCCACCTCCCGCTGGTGCGGGAACAGCGGCGGGTCGCCGATCATCACGTCGAGCAGCAGCCGTTCGTACGCCTCCGGCGACGACTCCAGGAACGACTCGCCGTAGGCGAAGTCCATGGACACGTCGCGCACCTCCATGGCCGTCCCCGGCACCTTGGAGCCGAAGCGGACCGTGATGCCCTCGTCCGGCTGGACCCGTACGACGAGGGCGTTCTGGCCGAGGATCTCGGTGTCGGTCTTGCTGAACGGCAGGTGCGGCGCGCGCTGGAACACCACGGCGACCTCGGTCACCCGGCGGCCCAGCCGCTTGCCGGTGCGCAGGTAGAACGGCACCCCCGCCCAGCGCCTGTTGGCGATCTCCAGCTTGATCGCGGCGTAGGTCTCGGTGGTCGACTCGGCGGAGATGCCCTCCTCCTGCAGGTAGCCGACGACCTTCTGGCCGCCCTGCCAGCCCGCGGAGTACTGGCCGCGCGCGGTGTAGGCCTTGAGGTCGGCGGGCAGCCGCACCGCCCGCAGCACCTTCTCCTTCTCCCTGCGCAGGGCGGAGGCGTCGAACGAGGTCGGGTCCTCCATCGCCACCAGCGCGAGGAGCTGGAGCAGGTGGTTCTGGATCACGTCGCGGGCCGCGCCGATGCCGTCGTAGTAGCCGGCGCGCCCGCCGATGCCGATGTCCTCGGCCATCGTGATCTGCACGTGGTCGACGAAGCCGCGGTTCCAGATCGGCTCGTAGAGGTTGTTGGCGAACCTCAGCGCCATGATGTTCTGGACGGTCTCCTTGCCCAGGTAGTGGTCGATCCTGAAGATCGAGCTCTCCGGGAAGGCCGAGGTGGTGATCTCGTTCAGCTCGTGCGCCGACTGCAGGTCGTGCCCGAACGGCTTCTCGATGACCACCCGCCGCCACGACCCCTCGGGCGCGTCGGAGAGACCGGTCCGCTTGAGCTGCTCGACCACGACGGGGAAGAACTTGGGCGGAACCGACAGGTAGAAGGCGTAGTTGCCGCCGGTGCCGCGGGTCTGGTCGATCTCGTTCAGCGCCATCGCGAGGGCGTCGAAGGCGCCGTCGTCGGAGAACTCACCCGGGACGAAGTGGATGCCTTCGAGCAGCTGCTTCCAGACCTCCTCCCGGAACGGCGTCCGGGCGTGCGCCTTGACGGCGTCGTGCGTCAGCTGGGCGAAATCCTGGTCCTTCCAATCGCGCCGGGCGAAGCCGACCAGCGAGAAACCGGGCGGCAGCAGCCCCCGGTTGCCCAGGTCGTAGATCGCCGGCAACAGCTTGCGCTTGGCCAGGTCGCCCGTCACGCCGAACAACACCATCACGCAGGGCCCCGCCACCCGCGGCAGCCGCTTGTCGCGGGGGTCGCGCAGCGGGTTGGCGGCGGCGGCCTCGATCGTGGTGGCGGTGCCCGCGACGGCCGCCGCCACGGTCACGGACTCCTCCATGGGTGCTGCAGGCTCTGTCATCTCAAACCTCCTGTGCGGCTGCGAGCAGGTGCGCGACACCCGCCGCGCGGTCGGTCAAATGCAGGCGTACGGCGGGCCGCCCCCGCATCTCCAGCGCCTCCAGGTCGCCGAGTGCCTGGGCGAGCTGAAGGCGGCCCAGCGTGGTGTGGGACCGGCCGGGAACCGCGACGTCGTCGGCCACTGCCCCGGTGATCTGCAGGAACACCCCGTTCCTGGGCCCGCCCTTGTGATACTGCCCCGCGCCGTGCAGGTAGCGCGGCCCCCACCCGAACGTCACCGGACGGTCGGTACGCAGCGCCAGCAGCGCCCGCAGCGTGGCCGGGTCGGCCATCATCCAGGCGTCGGTCATCTGCTCGAAGTCGGCGCCTTCCAGCACCGGAGCGTCGAAGGCCGCCAGGCGGTCGAGGTAGGCCGTCACCGCCAGGTAGCCGTCTGGGGGGACGGCGTGCAGCAGCTCGGCGAACAGGCCCCGCAGGTCCTTGGCGCCGGTCGCGCCGTACACCTCGACCGGGCCGTCCGTCAGCGCGAGCGCACCGGTGGGCAGGTCGGGCAGGGTGAGCAGGGCGGCGGCCTGGCGTTCCTGCTCGGCCGTCTCGGGCCGGTCGTCGGGGTCCACGCCCAGCAGCAGCGCGGCGACGGCGGTGGCGTACTCCCAGACCAGGAACTGCGCGCCGAGCCGCCCGTCCACGCGGACGTCGCCGAGGTCGGTGTCGAGGCCGACGACAAGCTCGTCCGCGGCGGGCAGCGGGTCGGCGCCGACGACCGGCAGGATGCCGCGGCCCTGCTTGCCGGTCGCCGCGGTGACGAGCGCCTCGACCCAGTCGGGCAGTCCGGCGATGGGGGAGAGCCGGTCCTCCAGCAGCAGCTTGTCGCGCCCGGCGAGCGCCGCGCCGCCGAGCGCCGCGCCGAGGTCGAGGCCGGGGTTGCCGACGTCGCGCGACAGCAGGGGGGCCACCTCCTCGGCGTCGTCGAGCAGCCGGGCCACGTCGGCGCCCGCCAGCGCGGCCGGCAGCAGCGCGGCGGCCGACAGCGCGCCGCCCTCGCCGGCCGGCACGACGGCGTAGCCGCGCTCGCGGGCGTGCTCGGCCAGCGGCGTGCCGGGGTTCGCCACCGCCACCACGCGCCCGGCGGGCGCGAGGCCCGCCCGTTCGAACAGCTCCTCGTACAGGCGCAGGCAGGCGTCGCCCTCGGCGGTATCAGCGGCGGCGACCACCACCGTGGACTCCGGGCGGTCGGCCAGCGCCCGGCGCACCTGGCCGGGGTCGGCGGTGTCGAGCACGGTGAGCGGCACGTCGGCCGTGTCGCAGATCGCCTCGGCGGCCGGCGCGGCGCAGCCCGCGGCGATCAGCACGACATGCGGCCCCTCCCCGCCGGGCTCGACGGCGGCGCGCAGCCGCGCCGACACCGCGTCCAGCTCGGCGAGCAGCTCGCGGGGGACGCGGAAGGGCCGCCCGCCCTCCGTCTCCCCCTCGGCGTCCTCGTCCCACAGCGTGGGGTCGCCGGCGGCGAGCCGGGCCGGCACGCCGTCGGCGACGAGGCGCCCCGCGACGGAGGAGGCGGCCTCGGCCACCCCCTCCTCGCGGTAGTGCACCTCCATCACGGAACCAGGTTCTTGCTGACGCTCTCCAGAAGCTCGTTCCAGGACGCCTCGAACTTCTGCACGCCCTCCTCCTCCAGCAGGCGCACCACGTCGTCGTAGTCGACGCCGGCGTCCTTGAGCGCGGCCATGGTGTTCCAGGCCTGCTCGTAGAAGGGGCGGACGGTGTCACCGGTGATGTCGGCGTGGTCGGCGCTCGCGTCGAGCGTCTTCTCCGGCATCGTGTTGACGGTGCCGGGGGCGACCAGCTGGTCGACGTAGAGCGTGTCGCTGTAGTCGGGGTTCTTGACGCCGGTCGAGGCCCACAGCGGGCGCTGCGGGCGGGCGCCGGCCGAGCGCAGGCGCTGCCAGCGCTCGGAGTTCATGACCTCTTCGTACGCCGCGTACGCCAGCCGCGCGTTGGCCACGCCCGCCTTGCCCTTCAGCTCCGGCTTGCCGAGCTGGTCGAGGCGCTTGTCGATCTCGCTGTCGACGCGGCTGACGAAGAACGAGGCCACCGACTCGATGGAGGCCAGGTCGAGACCCTTGGCCTGCGCGGCCTCCAGGCCGGCCAGCCAGGCGTCCATGACCTTGCGGTAGCGCTCCAGCGAGAAGATCAGCGTGACGTTGACGCTGATGCCCTCGGAGATCGCCTGGGTGATCGCCGGCAGGCCCGCCATGGTCGCCGGGATCTTGATCATGAGGTTGGGCCGGTCGACCATCCACCACAGGGCGCGGGCCTCGGCCACCGTCTTGTCGCTCTCGTGCGCCAGGCGCGGGTCGACCTCCAGCGACACCCGGCCGTCCACGCCGCCGGTGGCGTCGAAGACCGGGCGCAGGACGTCGGCCGCCCAGCGGATGTCGTAGGTCGTGATCGCGCGCACCGCCTCCTCGACGGTGACGCCGCGCACGGCCAGGTCGTGCAGCTGCGCGTCGTAGGCGTCGCCCTTGCTGAGCGCGCCCGCGAAGATCGTCGGGTTGGACGTGACCCCGACGACGTTCTTCTCGCGGATCAGCTGCTCCAGGTTGCCGCTGCGCAGGCGCTCACGGCTGATGTCGTCGAGCCAGATGGCTACGCCCTGGCCGGACAGCTTGTTGAGGATCTCGCTCATCGTCTTGTCTCAGTTTCCCGTCGTCTCGCCCTTGTCCTGACCCAGCTTCGCCAGGCTCGCCCTGGCCGCCGCCGCGACGCGCTCCGCCGTCAGCCCGAACTGCTCGTACAGAGTCTTGTACGGGGCCGACGCGCCGAAGTGTTCGAGGCTGACCACCTCGCCGCACTCGCCGACGTACTCGTGCCAGCCGAGGGCGATGCCGGCCTCGACCGCGACCCGAGCCTTGATCGACGACGGCAGGACGGTCTGCCTGTAGGCGGAATCCTGCCCGTTGAACCACTCGACACACGGCATGGACACCACTCGCGTGGGAATGCCCTGCTCCTCCAGCAGCTCGCGGCCGCGTACGGCCAGCTCGACCTCGCTGCCGGTGGCGATGAGGATCACCCGGGGCTGGCCGTCGGACGCCTCGCGCAGGACGTAGCCGCCGCGGGCCACGCCGTCGGCGCTGGTGCCGTCGAAGACCGGCAGGTTCTGGCGGGTCAGCGCGAGGGCGGCGGGCCGGTCCTTGTGCTCCAGCACGGCCTTCCAGGCGTAGGCCGTCTCGTTGGCGTCGGCCGGGCGCACCACGTCGAGGCCGGGGATCGCGCGCAGCGACCACAGGTGCTCGATCGGCTGGTGGGTGGGGCCGTCCTCGCCGAGCCCGATGGAGTCGTGCGTCCAGATGTAGATGACCGGCAGCTTCATCAGCGCGGCCAGGCGCACCGACGGGCGCATGTAGTCGGAGAAGACCAGGAACGTGCCGCCGTAGGGGCGGGTGCCGCCGTGCAGCGCGATGCCGTTGAGAATGGCGCCCATCGCGTGCTCGCGGATGCCGAAGTGCAGCGTGCGGCCGTAGCGGTTCCCGGGGAACTCCTTGGTCTGGTATTCCTCCGGGATGAAGGACGGCTCGCCCTTCATCGTGGTGTTGTTGGACTCGGCGAGGTCGGCCGAGCCGCCCCACAGCTCCGGCAGCACCGGCGCGAGCGCGCTGAGCACCTCGCCGCTGGCCTTGCGGGTGGCCATCGAGCCGCCCTGCTCGAACGACGGCAGCGCCGCGGCCCAGCCGGCCGGCAGCTCGCGGTGCGAGATCCGGTCGAGCTCGGCGGCGCGCTCGGCGTTGGCCAGCCGCCATTCGGCGTAACGCTTGTCCCACTCGGACCGGGTGGCGCGGCCGCGCTGGACCACCTCGCGGGCGTGCGCGAGCACCGCGTCCGGCACGTCGAAGGTCTTGGCCGGGTCCATGCCCAGCACCTGCTTGGTGGCGGCCACCTCGGCCTCGCCCAGCGCCGAGCCGTGGATCTTGCCGGTGTTGCGCTTGTTGGGCGCGGGCCAGCCGATGATCGTGCGCAGCCGGATGAACGACGGCCGGCCGGTCTCCGCCTTCGCCGCCTCCAGCGCGTCGTAGAGCGCCTGGACGTCCTCGTGGTAGTCGTCGCCCGAGGTCCAGTCGACGCTCTCGGTGTGCCAGCCGTAGGCCTCGTAGCGCTTGACGACGTCCTCGGACTTCGCGATCAGCGTGTCGTCCTCGATGGAGATGTGGTTGTCGTCCCACACCACGATGAGGTTGCCCAGCTTCTGGTGGCCGGCGATGGCGCTGGCCTCGTGGCTGATGCCCTCCTCGATGTCGCCGTCGCTGACGAAGCACCAGATGTGGTGGTCGAACGGCGAGGCGCCGGCCTCGGCGTCGGGGTCGAACAGGCCGCGCTCGCGGCGGGCCGCCATCGCCATGCCGACCGCGTTGCCGAGGCCCTGGCCCAGCGGGCCCGTCGTGGTCTCGACGCCGGCCGTGTGGCCGTGCTCGGGGTGGCCGGGGGTGAGGCTGTCCCACTGGCGCAGCCGGCGCAGGTCGTCCAGCGTGAGGCCGTAGCCGGAAAGGTAGAGCTGGATGTAGAGCGTCAGGCTGCTGTGGCCGCACGACAGGACGAACCGGTCGCGACCCAGCCAGTTGGGGTCGGTCGGGTCGTGACGCATCACACGCTGGAACATCAGGTAGGCGGCGGGGGCCAGGCTCATGGCGGTGCCGGGATGACCCGAGCCCGCCTTCTCCACGGCGTCCATCGCCAGGGCTCGAACGACGTCGACCGCCTGGTCGTCCAGGTCGGTCCATTCAAGGGCTGGCACGAGTTCGCTGCTCAAGTGCTCGATCTCCGGATTCTCGATGTTTTGGCTGTGCCGGTTGGCTATCCCGCCCACAGGGACCCTAACCGAGTGGAGCAGGCGATCAATTCCAATCGACGCGTGCGTGTCCATGCATGGCGCAAAGCCCCCCATTGGCCGGACCGGCCGTCCCTGCGACTACAGTTTGTTTGTTCGCAGAGGCGTCACCGGCGCCCACCATGGATCCGCTCTAATCAGAGGTTACGCGTTGACCCCGCACAGGCTGGAAGCGCCTTGACGGTGCTCACCAACAGGCAGGCGACGGCCCGAACTCCGCAGGTGGAGGCGCCGCGCTCGATCGGCATGATCGTAAAGGCCTACATCGCGCTCACCAAACCGCGGATCATCGAGCTGCTGCTGATCACGACGCTGCCGGTGATGTTCCTCGCGGCCGGCGGCCTGCCGCCCCTGTGGACGTCGGTCGCCGTCATGGTGTTCGGCACCCTGTCGGCGGGCAGCGCCAACGCGCTCAACTGCTACGTCGACCGTGACATCGACCAGAAGATGCGCCGCACCCGCCGGCGCCCGCTCGCCCGGCACCAGGTGTCGCCGCGCGGCGCGCTGATCTTCGGGATCGTGCTCGGGATCGTGTCCACCGCCGGCCTGTGGGTCACCACCAACTGGCTGGCGGCGGTGCTCTCGCTCGCCGCGATCCTGTTCTACGTCCTGGTCTACTCGATGATCCTCAAGCGGCGCACGGCCCAGAACATCGTCTGGGGCGGCATCGCGGGCTGCATGCCGGTGATGATCGGCTGGGCGGGCATCACCGAGCGGCTCGACTGGGCCCCGCTGGTGCTCTTCGGCGTCGTGTTCTTCTGGACGCCGCCGCACACCTGGACCCTCGCCATGCGCTACAAGGAGGACTACGCGGCGGCCAAGGTGCCGATGCTGCCGGTGGTCGCCACCGAGCGGCGGGTCGTCCTGGAGTCCATCGCCTACACGTGGGCGACCGTGCTGTGCTCGCTGGCGCTCTGGCCGGTCGCGGGCACCACGCTGTTCTACCCGGCCGTGGCCGCCGTGCTGGGCGTCATGTGCCTGTGGGAGGTGCACCGCCTGCTGGCCAGGCTCAACGCCGGCAAGACGGGTGTCGACCTGCGGCCCATGCGTTTCTTCCACTGGTCCAACGCCTATCTGGCGCTGCTGTTCCTCGCCGTCGCCATCGACCCGCTGCTGGCCTGAGCCGGGCGTCGGGATCCGCGTGTCCGTACGGTGAGGAGTGGGTGTCCGGGGCGGCTCACCGGCACCGGCCCCGACACGCTGATCCGTTAAGGTCACCCTATGGCGAGCCGTGATCCACGCTGGGTGTTGAAGGACCGCCCGTCGACGACGTTGATCATCGGGCTGGTCCTGACCGGCATCTGCGCGCTGATCTCGTTCTCCTTCGACGTGCTCAACGGCGAGCCCGTGCAGTTCTTCATCGCGCTCGCGCTCGCCCTCGCGCCGGTCCCGCTGCTGCTCGCCGCCGTGCTCGCGCTCGACCGCATGGAGCCCGAGCCGCGCAGCAACCTCATCTTCGCCTTCGCCTGGGGCGCGGGCGTGGCGGTGCTGGTCGCCGGCGTGATCAACTCGCTCAACCTCCACTACTTCATGGACACCGTCAAGCTGTCGCAGGACAGCGCGCGCAACATCGCGGCCACCTTCGGCGCTCCCGTGGTCGAGGAGACGATGAAGGGCCTGGTGCTGCTGGGCCTGCTCAGGTTCCGCCGGGCCGAGCTCGACGGGCCCACCGACGGCGTCATCTACGCCAGCATGGTCGGCCTCGGCTTCGCCATGAGCGAGAACGTCAGCTACTACCTGGCGGCCCTGTCCACCTCGGGCGTCAAGGGCCTCGCGGTCACCGTGGTGCTGCGCGGCATCCTGTCGCCGCTGGCCCATCCGCTGTTCAGCTCGATGATCGGCGTGGCCGTGGCGTACGCCGCGCAGCGCGGCTCCGAGCGGGTGTTCCTCATCCTGGCCGGCTGGTCGGGGGCGATGATCCTGCACGGCCTGTGGAACGGCCTGGCCTCCTACGGCGGCTTCCCCGGTCTCGTGGTGGCCTATCTCACGCTGCTGGTGGTGCTGGTGGTGCTCATCGGCGTGGTCTTCCGCGACCGGCGGCGGATCGTGGCGCTGATCCAGCGCTACCTGCCGGCGTACGAGCCGACCAAGCTCGTCAACGAGGCCGACATCTTCATGCTGTCGGCCTTCTCCCGCCGCCGCCAGGCCCGGCAGTGGGCCAAGGCGTACGGCGGCAAGCGCGGGCTGCGCGCGATGGCCGACTACCAGCTCGCGGCCACCGAGCTGGGGCTGCTGCACGAGCGGGCGGCCCGTCACATGGTGGACGAGCAGACCTTCCACGAGGAGCAGCGGGCGCTGCTGGAGTGCATGAGCACCGCGCGCGGGCAGTTCCCCGTGCCGTCCGCGCACGCCCGCTCGGTCGCGGGCGGCACGCCCCCGCCCGGCTACGCGCCGGGCGCGCCCGGCTGACCGGCGTCAGGGGCGCGGTTCTGCGAGCGCGCGGGCGAGCGAGGTCTCCCGCGGCCCCGGGAAGACCGGGTCGGCGTCGAGGACCTTCGCGTCGGCGAACGCCTTGGCCGTGGCGAACAGCTCGCGGGCGGCGTAGACGTAGGTGATCCCGGCCCAGCGGCGGGAGGAGTCGTCGCCCGCCCCGAACGCCTCCAGCCCGGCCGTGCGGCACAGCGTCACCGCGCGCGGCACGTGGAACTCCTGGGTGACGACGGTGACGCTGCGGGCCCCGAAGACCTGCCTGGCCCGTACGCACGAGTCCCAGGTGTCGAAGCCGGCGTAGTCGAGCACCATCGCCGCGTCCGGCACGCCCTCGGCGCGCAGGTAGTCGCGCATCGCGGTCGGCTCGTCGTACTCCTCGCGGCTGTTGTCGCCGGACAGCAGCAGCGCCCGCACCTTGCCGGAGTGGTAGAGCTCGGCGGCGATGTCGAGCCGGCGGGCCAGCATCGGCGAGGGCCGCCCGGCGTACAGGCCGGCGCCGAGCACCAGCGCCGCCTCCGCCGGCGGCACCGGGGCCGTCCAGCCCGCGCCCTCGGCCGTCACGCGGTGACCCGAGCTGCTCAGCCAGGCCCAGGTCATGGGCGCGAGCGCGAGCACGCTCAGCAGCACCGCTCCTTGGTACGCGCGCCGCAGCGCCTTCCGGGAGGGGTGCACCTTTCCCCACATATCGCACCCCTTCCGGGCCGGGGGAGTGGCGGACATCTCACCACACACCCTGGCATAACCGATCACACGGTGGCGGCCACTTCGGCGGGGGAGGGGCCGGCGGGAGCGGCGGGCAGCGGGTCGCGGGAACGCAGCGAGGTGACCACCCGCAGCGCGGCGATCCAGACCAGGGTCGAGCCGAGCACGTGCAGCAGCACCAGCGCGGCGGGCACCGCCAGGAAGTACTGGGTGTAGCCGATCACGCCCTGCGCCAGCTCCACCACGAGCAGCGCGAGCGCCGCCCTCCGGGCCGCCAGGGGCGCCCCAGACACGCGCAGCCCGAACAGCAGCGCGAACGTCAGCCCCACGACGACGTAGGCCACGTCGGCGTGGAAGCGCGCCACGGCCTCGATGTCGAGGTCGAACCGGGAGGCGATCTCGTCGCCCGAGTGCGGGCCGGTGCCGCTCACCACCACGCCGACCACCAGCAGCACGAACGCCGCTCCCAGCAGCACGTGACCGAGGACGCGCAGGTCCCGGTGGACGACGGACCTGACCGGGCCGTCGCCCTCGCCCGCGCGGGCGTACAGCAGCCAGCAGGCCGCGATGAGGCCGGTGGACAGCAGGTAGTGCATGCCCACGGTGAACGGGTTGAGCGCGCTGCGCACCACCAGGCCGCCCCACAGCGCCTGGGCCAGCACGCCGACCGGCTGCAGCAGGGCCAGCCGCATCAGCGCCCGGCGGCGCGGCAGGAGCCGCCAGGCCGCGAGCACGCAGGCCGCGCCCACGGCCAGCACCAGGAAGGTCAGCAGCCGGTTGCCGAACTCGACGAGCATGTTGAGCATCGACACCTCGGGGTGCGCCACCGGGACGAAGCTGTCGGGTGTGCACCGGGGCCAGGTGGGGCAGCCGAGCCCAGAGGCGGTCACGCGCACGCCGGCGCCGGTCACCGTGATGCCCGCGTTGGCCACCACCGAGGCCAGCGCCCAGGCGCGCATCGACCGTGGGGTCGGGGCCCAGAACGAGGCCAATCCGCGCACGAAAAGGTTGGGGTGGTCAGTGGAGAGCTTCACGTCATCGATGGTACGGGCCGTGGCGGGCGGTCCCGGAACCGGCAAGGGGGCTTCTCAGCCTCAAGAGTATGTGACATATTACTGCCGTAAGCGGTGCCCCCACCCCTGGAGGAATCCCTGATGGCCCTGGCGGAACGCAAGCCCTGGCGCGGCGTCATGGTCGCCACCGCGCTGCCCCTGCGCGACGACCTGTCCGTCGACCTCGACGGCTACGCCGACCACTGCCGCTGGCTCGTCGACAACGGCTGCGACGGCGTCGTGGTCAACGGCTCGCTCGGCGAGTACCAGACGCTCACCCCCGAGGAGCGGGCCGCGGTCGTCGAGACCGCGGTCGCCGCCGTCGGCGGCGCCAACGTCATGGCCGGAGCCGGCGCGTACGGCGCCGCCGAGTCCCGCCGCTGGGCCGAGCAGGCCCGCGAGGCCGGCTGCGGCTCGGTGCTCCTGCTGCCCCCCAACGCCTACCGCGCCGACGAGCGGGCCGTACTCGCCCACTACCGCGAGGTGGCCGCGGCCGGACTGCCGGTCGTGGCCTACAACAACCCCTACGACACCAAGGTCGACCTCACCCCCGCGCTGCTGGCCAGGCTGCACGAGGAGGGCCTGATCGTGGCGGTCAAGGAGTTCAGCGGGGACGTGCGGCGGGCGTACGAGCTGGCCGAGCTGGCCCCCGGCCTGGACCTGCTGATCGGCGCCGACGACGTGCTGCTGGAGCTGGCCGTGGCCGGCGCGACCGGCTGGGTGGCCGGCTACCCCAACGCCCTGCCCGCCTCCACCTCCACCCTCTACCGGGCCGCCGTCGCGGGCGACCTCGCCACCGCGCTGCCCCTGTACCGTACGCTGCACCCGCTGCTGCGCTGGGACTCCAAGACCGAGTTCGTCCAGGCGATCAAGCTGTCCATGGACCTGGCCGGCCGGCGCGGCGGCCCCTGCCGCCAGCCCAGGCAGCCGCTGACCGGCGAGCAGGAGGCGGCCGTCCGGGCCGCCACGGAGAAGGTGCTCGCGGAAGGGCTGAGGTGAGGATTCCGGCATGAGAACCACGCGCGTGCTCCACGCCGTCGACTCGCACACCGAGGGCATGCCGACCCGCGTCATCACCGGCGGCGTCGGCGTCGTCCCTGGCGCCACCATGGCCGAGCGGCGCATCTACTTCCGCGACCACCTCGACCACATCCGCAAGTTGCTCATGAACGAGCCCCGCGGCCACGCCGCGATGAGCGGCGCCATCCTCCAGCCGCCCACCCGGCCGGACGCCGACTTCGGCGTGCTGTTCATCGAGGTGTCGGGGCTGCTGCCGATGTGCGGCCACGGCACCATCGGCGTGGCCACCGTGCTCGTCGAGACCGGCATGGTCGAGGTGACCGAGCCGGTCACCACCGTCCGCCTGGAGGTCCCCGCCGGGCTCGTCGAGGTGGACGTGGCCGTCGAGGACGGCATGGCCAAGTCGGTGACCCTGCGCAACGTGCCCTCCTACTGCGACCGGCTCGACGCCGTCGTCACCGTGCCGGGCTTCGGCGAGATCCCGTACGACCTCGCCTACGGCGGCAACTTCTACGCCGTCGTCGACCTCGGCGCCTACGGCCTGCCCTTCGACCGCAAGGCCAAGAACGAGATCATCGCCGCCGGCCTGGCCACCATGGAGGCCATCAACGCCGCCGACCGGCCCGTGCACCGCGAGGACCCGCGCATCCAGGGCTGCCACCACGTCTACTTCGCCGCCCCCGGCTCCGACGCCCACCATTCCCGGCACGCCATGGCCATCCACCCCGGCTGGTTCGACCGCTCCCCGTGCGGCACCGGCACCAGCGCCCGGATGGCCCAGCTGCACGCGCGCGGCGAGCTGCCCCTGGAGCGGGACTTCGTCAACGAGTCCTTCATCGGCACGCGCTTCGTCGGGCGGCTGCTGGGGGAGAGCACCGTGGGCGGCGCGCCCGCCGTCCTGCCGTCGATCACCGGCCGGGCCTGGGTCACCGGCACCGCCCAGTACTTCCTCGACCCGCGCGACCCCTTCCCGGAGGGCTTCGAACTGTGATCACCACCGTCGACTACCACACCGGTGGCGAGCCGTTCCGCATCGTCACCGGCGGCGGGCCCGACCTCCCCGGCGAGGACGTGCCCGCCCGCCGGATCGCCGCCATGGAGCAGGCCGACGACCTGCGCCGGCTGCTCTGCCACGAGCCGCGCGGCCACGCCGACATGTACGGCTGCTTCCTGGTCCCGCCGAACGACCCCGGCGCGCACCTCGGGGCGCTGTTCTGGCACAAGGACGGGTTCTCCACCGCCTGCGGCCACGGCACGATCGCGCTCGGCGCGTACGCGGTGCACGAGGGCCTGGTGGCGGCCCCGCGGGACGGCGTGACCGACGTGGTGATCGACGTGCCGTCCGGGCGGGTCACCGCCCGGGTGCGCACCTCAGGCGGGCGGGTGCGGGCGGTCACGTTCGTGAACGTGCCGTCGTACGTGCTCGCGCGGGACGTCCAGGCGGACGGCGTCCGGGTGGACCTGGCCTACGGGGGCGCGATCTACGCCTCGCTGCCGGCCGCCGCCGTGGGCCTGTCCGTGGAGCCCCGGCACCTGACGGCGCTCGTCGAGCACGCCCGGCGCATCAAGGCCTCGCTGGCCGGGCATCCGGCCACCGAGCACCCCGGCGACGACCGGCTGTCCGGCGTCTACGGCGTGATCTTCCACGACGAGCTGCCGGACGTGGACGGGGCGGCGCACCAGCGCAACGTCACCGTCTTCGCCGACGGCGAGGTGGACCGCTCGCCGTGCGGCTCCGGCACCGCCGCCCGGCTGGCCCTGCTGCACGACGACGGGCTGCGCGGCACGCTGGTGCACCACAGTGTCGTCGGCAGCTCGTTCGTCGCGCGGGTGGCCGAGGTCGTCGAGGAGGGGATCGTGCCGGAGATCGAGGGCATGGCGTACCGGACCGGGCGGCACGTCTTCGAGCTGGATCCCGAGGACCCGATCGGAACGGGGTTCGTGCTGCGATGAGCGATCTGCCGTACCTGGACGCCGCCACGGTCGAGCGGCTGGTGCCGATGGGCCGGGCCGTGCGGGTCCTGGAGGACGCGCTGCGCGACGGGCTCGACCCGGAGGCCACTCCGCAGCGGCCGATCGTGGCCGTGCCCGCCGGGCAGCTCCTGCTCATGCCCGCGGCCACCGCCCGCTACGTCGGCGTCAAGGCCGTCTCCATCGCGCCCGCCAACCCGGAGCGGGGGCTGCCCCGGATCCAGGGGACGTACCTGCTGCTCGACGGCGCGACCCTGGCCCCGCTGGCCGCGCTGGACGGCATCGCGCTCACCTCGCTGCGCACCCCGGCGGTCTCGGCGCTGGCCGTCCGCCACCTGGCCCGGCCCGAGGGCGGCCGGCTCGTCGTCTTCGGCAGCGGGCCGCAGGCATGGGGGCACGTCCTCGCCCTGCGCGAGGTCCGCCCGATCACCGGGGTCACGGTCGTCGGCCGCGACCCCGCCCGCGCCGCCGCCCTGGCCGAGCGCTGCCGGGCCGCCGGCCTGCCCGCCCGCGCCCACGGCCCCGACGAGGCCGCCGCCGCCGTGGCGGAGGCGGACCTGATCGCCTGCTGCACGACCGCCAGGGAACCGCTGTTCCCCGGTAAGCTCGCCCGCGACGGCGTCACCGTCGTCGCGGTCGGCTCCCACGAGCCCGACGCCCGCGAGCTCGACGGCGACCTCGTCGCCCGCGCCACCGTGGTCGTCGAGGCACGCTCGGCGGCGCTGGAAGAGGCCGGCGATGTGATCGTTCCGATCCGCCACGGTACGATCACCTCTGGTCATCTCGCGGGCAACCTCGCCGAGCTGGTCGCGGGAGCGGTGCCGGTGGGCGCCGGGCCGCGGGTGTTCAAGAGCACCGGCATGGCGTGGGAGGACCTCGTGGTGGCCGCCGCCGCCTACGAGGCGTGGGCGGGCGGCGAAACCGGCGAGGGAGCGTAGACAGGGAGGGCGGATGGCTGCCGCAGACCGGCTCGACCTGCCGGCGGTGGGGGAGCGCCAGAGCCTGCGCGAGCAGGTGGCGCAGGCGTTGCGCGCCGCGCTGATCGCCGGCGAGATGCGGCCCGGCGTGGTCTACTCCGCCCCGGTGCTGGCCGCCCAGTTCGGCGTCTCCGCCACCCCCGTCCGCGAGGCCATGCTCGACCTGGCCAAGGAGGGCCTGGTCGAGGCGGTCCGCAACAAGGGCTTCCGGGTGACCGAGCTGTCCGACCGCGACCTCGACGAGCTGACCGAGCTGCGCCGTCTCATCGAGGTGCCGACGGTGGCGAGGCTCGCCGGCACCCTGGAGGCCGCCGCGTTCGAGCGGCTGCGGCCCATCGCCGAGGAGATCGTCGTCGCCGGCGAGGCCGGCGACCTGCTCGCCTACGTCGACGCCGACCTGCGCTTCCACGTCGAGCTGCTGGCGCTGTCCGGCAACGCGCGCCTGGTGTCCGTGGTGCGCGACCTGCGCAACCGGGCCAGGCTCTACGGCCTGTCCCAGCTCTCCGAACGCGACGCGCTCGGCGACTCCGCCCGCGAGCACCTGGCGCTGCTCGACGCGCTCGCCGGCGGCGACGGCGAGGCCGTGGCCCGGCTCATGGACGAGCACATCGGCCACGTCCGCGGCATCTGGGCCGCCCACGCCGAGCCCTGAGCCCGGACCGCCGGCTCCCGGGGACGAGTTTGCACATTCGGGGATCGAGCTTTCACCGCGCGAGGTAATCTCGATGCGAGCCCGCCGGAAGACCCGACAGGGCTCACCCCCACCGCCCCCGCGGCCCGGCCGGGCCGCGCTCCCCGTCGCGAGGAGCAGGGCGGCACTCCACGAACTCGGTCACGCGGAACCCGCCCTCCGCTGGCCTTCCTCGGGCTCGGCACCACCCCGCCCATAGACGCCGAGCCCTCCGCCGCGCGCCCACGAGTTTCCCGTCCCGGGGCGCGCGGCGGACCCCTCCTCCCGTCTAGGCCTTGCCGCGCCTGGTCGAGCCCAGGCTGGCGGCGACCACGCAGACGATGGCCACCCAGTGCTGCGCGTTCAGGATCTCGCCCAGCAGCAGCACGCCGATCAGGGCCGCCACGGCCGGCTCCAGGCTCATCAGGATGCCGAACACCTGCGGCGGCATGCGCCGCAGCGCCTGCAGCTCCAGCGAGTACGGGATCACCGACGACAGCAGCCCCACGCCCACCCCGATGAGCAGCAGGTGCGGCTGCAGCAGGTCGGCCCCGCCGGTGGTGACCCCGACCGGGGCGATCACCACGGCCGACACCATCATCGCGAACGCCAGCCCGCTCGTCCCGGGGAACCGCCGCCCGGCCGCCGCCGACAGCAGGATGTAGCCCGCCCAGCAGGCCCCCGCCACCAGCGCGAAGCCGATGCCGGCCCAGCTCGCCGAGGCCGAATCGCCCCAGGGCGCGAGCAGCGCCACCCCGGTGCCCGCCAGCGTCACCCACAGCAGGTCGATCCGCCGCCGCGAGGCCGCGACGGCCACCCCCAGCGGCCCCAGGAACTCGATCGCCACGGCGATGCCCATCGGCAGCCGGGCCAGCGCCTCGTAGAACGACAGGTTCATCAGCGCCAGCGTCAGGCCGAACCCGACGCCGACCGCCCAGTCCCGCCAGGTCAGCCCCTTCAGCCGCGGCCGGACGAAGGCCCCCATGATGAGCGCGCCGGCCGCGATGCGCAGGAACACCACCGCGCTCGGCGGCAGCACCGCGAACAGCTCCTTGGCCAGGCCCGCGCCGAGCTGCACCGAGAAGATCGCGAGCAGCACCAGCGAGGACGGCGGGATCGAGTCGGCCGCCGCGCGCAGCAGGTTGCCCGGCCGCGGCAGGCCGGAGCCGCGCTCGAACGGATCGTCCAGGGCGAAGGCGGTCACGGACGTGACTCCTCATGGGAAAGGGAAGGGGAGCGGACCGGTAGAGCTTACTCGGGATGCCCGGCATTTCCGCATTTAGGGGCGCGTTTAAGGTGGTACGTCATGGACGCCGCCCCCGCCCCCGCCGTCAGCCTCTCCGCTCCTCCGCTGGGCGTGTCCGCCGCGTCGTTCGTCAGCAGCTTCGACCGCTTCGCCGTCAGCCCCATGCTCGTCGTCATCGCCACCGACCTCGGCGTGCCGCTGTCGGCGTCGGTCACCGCGGCCAGCGGCTACTACCTGGCCTACGGCCTCACCCAGCCGCTGTGGGGCGTGCTGTCCGACCGGTTCGGGCGGGTGCGGGTCATGCGCGGCGCGCTGGTGGGCGCGGCCGTGGCGGGGCTGGTCTCGGCGCTCATGCCCGCGCTCTGGGCGCTGGTGGCCGCCCGGGTGGTGACCGGCGCCTGCTTCGGCGCGGTGATCCCGACCGGGCTCACGTACGTGGGCGACACGGTACGGCCCGCGCTGCGCCAGCGGGCGCTCACCGACCTCATGAGCGCGACCGCGCTCGGCACGGCCCTCGCCACCGGGCTCGGCGGCGCGCTCGCCGGGCTGGTGAGCTGGCGGGCCGCCTTCACCGTGCCCGCCGCCTGCGCCCTGGCCTGCGCGCTGGCCCTGCGCTCGCTGCCCGAGCCGGCCCGCGACGGCGCCCCCGCGGGCGTGCGGCGTTTCCTCGGCATGGTGCTCGGGCAGCGCTGGGCGCTGCTGGTCTTCGCGCTCGCCTTCACCGAGGGCGCGATCATGCTGGGCGTGATGCCGTTCCTCGCCCCGGCGCTGGAGCACTCCGGCGTCGCGGCCGCCCTCGCGGGGCTCGGCATCACCGCGTACGGGATCGGGCTCTGGGCGCAGGCGAAGCTGGTCAAGCGGCTGTCGGGACACTGGCCCGCGCCGCTGCTGATGACGGTGGGCGGGGCGCAGCTCGTGGCGGGCTTCGCGCTGGCCGCGGCGACGGTGAACCTCGTCACCGTGGCCGTCACCGCGCTGCTGCTCGGCGGCGGCTGGTCGTTCCTGCACTCGTCGCTGCAGACCTGGGCGACGTCGGTCGTGCCGCAGGCCCGGGGCACCACGATCGCGTTCTTCGCCGCCGCGCTCTTCGTCGGCAGCGCCGTCTCCTCGTGGGCGGCCGGGCCGCTGGCCGAGGCGGGCCGCTATCCGCTGCTGTTCGGGCTGGCCGCCGTCGCGGCGGCGCCGCTGACCGCCGTGGCCGCGCTCACCCGCCGCCGCTACGGCGGGGTGCGGGCGGGCTGACGGCTCACTCCCAGCGGAACGTGCGCGACACCAGCCCCAGCGACAGCACCGCCCAGGCCGCCAGCACGCCCAGGGGGACCAGCGGCAGCGCCGCCCCCTCGGCGAGCACCGCGCGCAGCCCGCCGGTCAGCGCCGAGATCGGCAGCACCTCCAGCGCCGGCCGCACGTTCTCGGGGAACTTCGCCAGCGGGAAGATCACCCCGCCGGCCCCGAGCAGCACCAGGTAGACGAGGTTGGCGGCGGCCAGCGTCGCCTCGGCGCGCAGCGTGCCCGCCATGAGCAGGCCGAGCCCGCTGAAGGCCGCCGTGCCGGCGACGATCAGCAGCGCGGCGGCCAGGAACGACCCCTGCGGCCGCCAGCCCAGCGCCAGCCCGACGGCCACGATCACCGCCGCCTGGATGACCTCCACGGCCAGCACCGCCACGGTCTTGGCCAGCATGAGCCCGGCCCGCGACAGCGGGGTCGCGCCGAGCCGCTTGAGCACGCCGTAGCGGCGCTCGAAGCCGGTCGCGATGGCCTGCCCGGTGAAGGCGGTGGACATCACCGCGAGCGCCAGCACGCCGGGGACCAGGAAGTCGACGCGCCGCACGCCGCCCAGCTCGATCAGCGGGGCCAGCGAGAAGCCCACCAGCAGCAGCACCGGGATGATCAGGGTGAGCAGGAGCTGCTCGCCGTTGCGCAGGGTGGCGCGCAGCTCCGCGCCGGCCTGCGCCAGCACCATGCGCGGGAACGGCGCAGCGCCCGGCGCGGGGGTGAGGTCCAGCGTGCCCGTGGCTCGCTCGTACGCGCTCAACGCAGCTCCCTGCCGGTCAGCTCCAGGAAGACGTCCTCAAGGGTGCGCCGCTCGATGCGCAGGTCGTCGGCCGTGACACCCTCGGCGGCGCACCACGCGGTCACGGTGGCCAGTAGCTCGGGGCCGACCTGGCCCTCGATGATGTAGTGGCCGGCCGGCGACTCCTTGGCCGCGCTGCCCGCGGGGAGCGCGTTGAGCAGCTCCTCCAGCGCCAGCCCCGGCCGCGCCCGGAACCTGAGCTGCCGCTCGGCCCCGGTCAGCGAGGCGGGCGTGCCCTCGGCCACCACCCGCCCCCGGTCGATGATCACCACGTGGTCGGCCAGGCGTTCGGCCTCGTCCATGTGGTGCGTGGTGAGCACCACCGACACCCCGGCCGAGCGCAGCTCGCCCACCAGCTCCCAGCAGGCGTGCCTGGCCTGCGGGTCGAGCCCGGCGGTCGGCTCGTCGAGGAAGACCAGCTCGGGACGGCCGATGACGGCGGCGGCCAGCGACAGCCGCTGCTGCTGCCCGCCCGACATGCGCCGGTAGGGGGTGCGGGCGTGCCCGGCGAGCCCGAGCCGCGCCAGCAGCGCGGCCGGGTCGAGCGGCCGGGCGTGGAAACGCGCGACCAGGCGCAGCCACTCGCCGCAGCGCACCGCCGGCGGCACCCCGCCGGACTGCAGCATGACCCCGACCCGGGCGCGCAGCTCGGGCCGCTCGGGGGTCAGCCCCAGCACCCGCACGGTGCCCGCGTCGGCGGTGCGGAACCCCTCGCAGATCTCGACCGTGGTCGTCTTGCCCGCCCCGTTGGGCCCGAGGACGGCCGTGACCGCGCCGCGCTCCGCGCGCAGGGCGAGGCCGTCGAGCGCGGTGCCCGCGCCGTAACGTTTGACCAGGTCGAGGATCTCGACGGCTGGGGATTCCATGACGACGAGTCTAGGGACTGCGCGGGGCGGTCCGGGCCTCAGGTGAGCGCGTGGGCGCGGGCTCTCCATGGAAAATCACGGAAATATCTGATAACTGGGAATTAGGAGGACCGGACAGCCGTTGCCGTACCTCGGCCCTCGTGGGCCACCCGGGTTCGCGAGGAGAGGGGTTTGCATGTCCGTGGCCGCAGCCACGTCCACCGCCGTACGAGCTGAACGGAAGTCCGAGAAGAAGGAACGCAGGGCGCTGCTCCTGGTGCTCCTCGGCGCGCTCTCGGCCATCGGGCCGCTCTCCATCGACATGTACCTCCCGGCGCTGCCCGCCATCACCTCCGAGATGCTGAGCGGCCCCGCCCAGGTCCAGCTCACGCTCACCGCCTGCCTCATCGGCGTGTCGGTCGGGCAGGTCATCGCCGGCCCGTTCAGCGACATGCGCGGGCGGCGGATGCCGCTGATCGTGGGCGTGGCCGGGTTCATGGCCGCCTCGCTGCTGTGCGCGTTCGCGCAGTCGGTGCCGATGCTCATCGCCTTCCGCCTGCTGCAGGGCATGCTCGGCGGCGCGGCCCTGGTCATCGTGCGCGCCGTGGTGCGCGACCTGTACGAGGGCGCCGCCATCGCCCGCATCTTCGCCACGCTCATGCTGGTCAGCGGCCTGGCGCCGATCCTCGCCCCGATCGCGGGGGCGCAGCTGCTGGCGTTCACCTCGTGGCGGGGCGTCTTCGTGGCGCTCAGCCTGGCCGGCGTCGTGCTGCTGGTCGCGGTGCTCGCCGGGGTGCGCGAGACGCTGCCGGCAGGGAGCCGCGAGAGCGGCGGGCTCAGGCACACCGTCCGCACCTTCTGGCAGTTGCTGCGCGACCGCTCGTTCATGGGGTACGCGCTCACCGGCGGCCTCGCCTTCGCCGCGATGTTCGGCTACATCTCCGGCTCGCCGTTCGTGCTGCAGGAGGTCTACGGCGCCACCCCGACGCAGTACTCCCTCATCTTCGGGCTCAACGCCCTCGCCCTCACCGTCATGGCCCAGGTCGGCGGCCGGCTGTCGGGGCGGGTGTCCCCGGCGGCCATCGTGGTGGCGGGCCTGGCCACCAGCCTGGCGGGCGCGGCCCTGCTCATGGCGGCCGCGCTCACCGGCCTCGGCCTGTGGGGCATCGTGGCCGGCCTGGTCGTCATCATGCTCGGCCAGGGCCTGACGCTGCCCGGCACCAGCGCGCTGGCGCTGGGCTCGCAGCCCGCCCAGGTGGCCGGCAGCGCGGCGGCGCTGATGGGCGTGCTGCAGTTCGCGCTGGGCGCTGTGTCGGCGCCGCTGGTCGGGGTCGTCGGCGCGGGCACCGCCGTGCCGATGGCCTCCGTGATGCTCGGGCTCATCGTCTGCGCCGTCCTCGCCTACGCCGTCCTGGGCCGTACCCGGGCGTCGAGCAGGAGTTAGGTAAGGCTGCCCTGCGTGACAAATTCCATTGCCGAGCTGCCCCGATCCGTTTGTGAGACGGGAAGGATTTACGGCACACTGATGTTGTGAAAAACATGCCCACGATCGAGCCCGGTAGCGAGCGCGGCACGCGTGCCCGCGTCGCCCGGCTGATCCTTGAGCATGGTCCCGTCGCGGCCGCCGCCCTCGGCGAGCGGCTCGGGCTCACACCCGCGGCCGTCCGGCGTCACCTCGACGCCCTGCTGGCCGACGGGATGATCGAGCCCCGCACGGTGCGCCCGCGCGGGCAGCGCGGGCGGGGGCGGCCGGCCAAGCTGTTCGCCATCACCGACGCGGGGCGCAGTGCTTTCGAGCACGCCTATGACGACCTGGCCGGCAGCGCGCTGCGCTACCTGGCCGATCGCATGGGGCAGGACGCTGTGGCCGACTTCGCCCGCTCGCAGGTCTCCGGCCTGCTCAAGCGGCTGGAGCCGGTCATGCGGGCGGTGCCGGCCGAGCAGCGCGTACACGTGCTGGCGCAGGCGCTGTCGGCGGAGGGTTACGCCGCCTCGGCCAGCAAGGCCAAGTCAGGCGGCGACCAGCTCTGCCAGCATCACTGCCCGGTGGCCCACGCGGCAGCCGAGTTCCCTCAGCTCTGCGAGGCCGAGACGGAGGCGTTCGCGCAGCTGCTCGGCACACCGGTGCAGCGCCTGGCCACGATCGCGCACGGCGACGGGGTCTGCACGACGCACGTGAGCCCGCAGACGCTGGGCGAATCCGCACACAAGGACAAGAGTCCTCACGATACGAGCAAGGAGACCGGAAGGTGACTGTCACCGACCGCCCGGAGCTGGAAGGCCTCGG
This sequence comes from Nonomuraea bangladeshensis, assembly GCF_039529455.1. NCBI lineage: Bacteria > Bacillati > Actinomycetota > Actinomycetes > Streptosporangiales > Streptosporangiaceae > Nonomuraea > Nonomuraea bangladeshensis. Next base: position 398,517 of record NZ_BAAAMV010000011.1, on the reverse strand, counting down.
GAATTACAAGTTCGGCTGGGCCGACCCGGACATCGCCGGGGCGACGGCCAGGCGCGGCCTGTCCGAAGAGGTCGTCCGCGAGATCTCCGCGCTGAAGAACGAGCCGGAGTGGATGCTCGACCTGCGCCTCAAGGGTCTCCGGCTGTTCGACAAGAAGCCGTTGCCGACCTGGGGCGCCGACCTCACCGACATCGACTTCGACAACATCAAGTACTTCGTGCGCTCGACGGAGAAGCAGGCCGCCTCCTGGGACGAGCTGCCCGCCGACATCAAGAACACCTACGACAAGCTCGGCATCCCCGAGGCGGAGAAGCAGCGCCTCATCGCCGGCGTCGCGGCCCAGTACGAGTCGGAGGTCGTCTACCACAAGATCCGTGAGGACCTTGAGGAGAAGGGCGTCATCTTCGTCGACACCGACACGGGCCTGAAGGAGCACGAGGAGCTCTTCAAGGAGTACTTCGGCTCGGTGATCCCGGTCGGCGACAACAAGTTCGCCGCGCTCAACACCTCCGTGTGGTCCGGTGGCTCGTTCATCTACGTGCCGCCGAACGTCGAGGTCGAGATCCCGCTGCAGGCCTACTTCCGGATCAACACCGAGAACATGGGCCAGTTCGAGCGGACCCTCATCATCGTCGACGAGAACAGCTACGTGCACTACGTCGAGGGCTGCACCGCGCCGATCTACTCCAGCGACTCGCTGCACAGCGCCGTCGTCGAGATCATCGTGAAGAAGAACGCCCGCTGCCGTTACACGACCATCCAGAACTGGTCGAACAACGTCTACAACCTGGTCACCAAGCGCGCCGTCGCCTACGAGGGCGCGACCATGGAGTGGATCGACGGCAACATCGGCTCCAAGGTCACGATGAAGTACCCGGCCGTCTACCTCATGGGCGAGCACGCCAAGGGCGAGACCCTGAGCGTCGCCTTCGCCGGCGAGGGCCAGCACCAGGACGCCGGCTCCAAGATGGTGCACCTGGCGCCCAACACCAGCTCCAGCGTCATCTCCAAGTCGGTGGCGCGCGGCGGCGGCCGCACCTCCTACCGCGGTCTCGTGCAGATCGAGGAGGGCGCCCACGGCAGCGCCAGCACCGTCAAGTGCGACGCGCTGCTGGTCGACCAGATCAGCCGCTCCGACACCTACCCCTACGTCGACGTCCGCGAGGACGACGTCTCGATGGGCCACGAGGCCACGGTCTCCAAGGTCAGCGAGGACCAGCTGTTCTACCTCATGAGCCGCGGGCTCGACGAGGACGAGGCGATGGCGATGATCGTGCGCGGCTTCGTGGAGCCGATCGCGCGTGAGCTGCCCATGGAGTACGCGCTCGAGCTCAACCGGCTGATCGAGCTGCAGATGGAAGGAGCCGTCGGCTGATGGGCCTGAACGAGAAGCCCCTGTCGACCCTGCACGAGAAGGCGTCCTACGACCTGGGCGACTTCGAGGTCCCGACCGGCCGCGAGGAGGCCTGGCGGTTCACGCCGCTCACGCGGCTGAAGGGCCTGCACAACGGCAAGGCCGAGGCGGCCGGTCACGTCCGCCTCGACGTGGACGCCGCCCCCGAGGTCACCGTCGAGACGGTCGGCCGCGACGACGCCCGCGTCGGCAAGGCGTTCACGCCCACCGACCGGGTGAGCGCCCAGGCGTGGAACAGCTTCGAGAAGGCCACCGTCATCACGGTGCCGCGCGAGGCCGTCGCCTCCAAGCCGACCGTGCTCACCCTCACCGGTGAGGGCGACGGCGCCGCCTACGGCCACCTCGTGGTCAAGGTGGAGCCGCTGGCCGAGGCCGTGGTCGTGCTCGACCACAAGGGCAGCGCCGTCTACGCCGACAACATCGAGTTCGTCGTCGGCGAGGGCGCCAACCTCAAGGTCGTCAGCCTCCAGGACTGGGACGACGACGCCGTCCACGTCTCGCACCACCACGCCCAGCTCGCCAAGGACGCGACCTTCCGCAGCTTCGTGGTGACGCTCGGCGGCGACCTGGTGCGCCTGTCGCCCAGCGTGGCCTACACCGCGCCGGGCGGCGACGCCGACCTGTCGGGCGTCTACTTCGTGGACGCCGGGCAGCACCTGGAGCACCGCCTGCTGGTCGACCACTCGCAGCCCAACTGCAAGAGCAACGTCGACTACCGCGGCGCGCTGCAGGGCGACCGGGCGCACGCCGTCTGGATCGGCGACGTGATCATCAGGGTCGAGGCCGAGGGCACCGACACCTACGAGCTCAACCGCAACCTCATCCTCACCGACGGCGCCCGCGCCGACTCGGTGCCCAACCTGGAGATCCTCACCGGCGAGGTCGCCGGCGCGGGGCACGCCTCCGCGTCCGGCCGTCTCGACGACGAGCACATCTTCTACCTCCAGGCCCGCGGCATCCCCCACGACGAGGCACGCCGCCTGGTGGTGCGGGGCTTCCTCGGCCAGCTCATCGAGAAGATCCAGATCGAGGAGCTGCGCGAGCGCGTCATGAGCGCCGTCGAGGCGGAGCTCGCGCGATGAGCGACGCCGGCAGCTTCGAGAAGGTGTGCGCGCTCGCCGACATCCCCGACGGGGGAGTCATCGGCGTCGAGGTGGGGGAGACCCCGGTGGCGCTGGTGCGCAAGGGCGAGCAGGTGTACGCCCTGCACGACGTCTGCTCGCACGCCGAGGTCAAGCTCAGCGAGGGCGAGGTCTACGACGACACGCTGGAGTGCTGGCTGCACGGCTCGTGCTTCGACGTGCACACCGGCAAGCCGACCGGCCCGCCCGCCATCAAGCCCGTGAACGTCTACACAGTCAAGATCGACGGCGACGACGTCCTCGTCTCGCTCTCGAAGGAGTCATAAGCAACCATGTCCACCCTTGAGATCCGCGACCTGCACGTCGCCGTCGAGGACAAGGAAATCCTGCGCGGCGTCAACCTCACGGTGAACTCCGGCCAGACGCACGCCATCATGGGCCCCAACGGCTCGGGCAAGTCGACGCTGGCCTACGCGATCGCCGGCCACCCCAAGTACACCGTCACCGGCGGGCAGGTCCTGCTCGACGGCGTCGACCTGCTGGAGCTGTCGGTCGACGAACGCGCCCGCGCTGGCCTGTTCCTGGCCATGCAGTACCCGGTCGAGGTCCCCGGCGTGTCGGTCTCGAACTTCCTGCGCTCGGCCGTCACCGCCGTCCGCGGCGAGGCGCCCAAGCTGCGCGAGTTCGCCAAGGACCTGAAGGGCGGCATGGACGCGCTGTCCATCGACCCCGCCTTCGCCCAGCGCAACCTCAACGAGGGCTTCTCCGGCGGCGAGAAGAAGCGCCACGAGATCCTCCAGATGGAGCTGCTGAAGCCGAAGATCGCCGTCCTCGACGAGACCGACTCCGGCCTCGACGTCGACGCGCTGCGCGTGGTGTCCGAGGGCATCAACCGCTTCCGCGCGAGCGGCGACACCGGCGTGCTGCTGATCACGCACTACACCCGGATCCTGCGCTACGTGAAGCCCGACTTCGTGCACGTCTTCGCCGGCGGGCGCATCGTCGAGGCGGGCGGGCCGGAGCTGGCCGACAAGCTCGAGGCCGAGGGCTACGAGCAGTACACGAAGGCGTCTGCATGACTTCCACCAGCTTGGACGTGGAGCGGATCAGGAAGGACTTCCCGGTCTTCTCCCGCGAGCTGCCCGACGGGCGACCGCTCGTCTACCTCGACTCGGGCAACTCCTCGCAGAAGCCCAACCTGGTCATCGAGACCATGCGCGAGCACCTGGCCCTGCACTACAGCAATGTGGGGCGGGCCATGCACGTGCTCGGCGCGGAGTCCACGGAGGCGTACGAGGGCGCCCGCGACAAGGTCGCGGCGTTCGTCGGCGCGGCGCGCGACGAGGTGGTCTTCACCAAGAACGCCTCCGAGGCGCTCAACCTCGTCGCCTACTCCTTCGGCAACCCCGCCAACACCGACCCCCGCTTCACCCTCGGGCCCGGCGACGAGATCGTCGTCACCGAGATGGAGCACCACTCCAACATCGTGCCGTGGCAGATGCTCGCGCAGCGCACCGGCGCCACGCTGAAGTGGTTCGGGGTCACCGACGAGGGCCGGCTCGACCTGGCCGACGGCGTCATCACCGAGCGGACGAAGATCGTCTCGGTGGCCCACCAGTCCAACGTGCTCGGCACCGTCAACCCGGTGGCCGAGCTGGCCAGGCGGGCCCACGAGGCGGGGGCGCTCATCCTGCTGGACGCCTCCCAGTCCGTGCCGCACCACCCGGTGGACGTCGCCGCGCTGGACGCCGACTTCGTGGCCTTCACCGGCCACAAGATGGTCGGCCCCTCCGGCATCGGCGTGCTGTGGGCGCGGGCCGAGCTGCTCGACGCCATGCCCCCGTTCCTCGGCGGCGGCGAGATGATCGAGGCGGTCTGGATGGACCGCTCGACCTACGCCCCGGCCCCGCACAAGTTCGAGGCCGGCACGCCGCCGATCGTCGAGGCCATCGGTCTCGGCGCCGCCGTCGACTACCTCACCGGGGTCGGCCTGGAGGCGATCGAGGCGCACGAGCGCGAGCTGACCCGCTACGCGCTGGAGGCGCTGCGCGAGGTGCCGAGGCTGCGCGTCATCGGGCCCGAGACGCTGGAGGCGCGGGGCGGCACGGTGTCGTTCACGCTGGAGGGCATCCACCCGCACGACGTCGGACAGATCCTCGACGACCAGTTCGGCGTCGCGGTGCGCGTCGGGCACCACTGTGCCCGCCCGCTGCACCTGCGGTTCGGAATACCCGCGACCACGCGGGCGTCGTTCTACCTGTACAACACCACGGGCGAGATCGACGCCCTGGTTCGCGGCCTGCATCACGTTCAGAAGGTGTTCGCATAGCCATGATCGGCGAGTCGATGTACCAGGAGCTGATCCTGGAGCACTACAAGCACCCGCAGGGGCGCGGGCTGCGCGAGCCGTACGACGCCGAGGTCCACCACGTCAACCCGACCTGCGGCGACGAGATCACGCTCAGGGTCAAGGTGGACGGCGACCAGGTGCTCGACGTCTCCTACGACGGGCAGGGCTGCTCGATCAGCCAGGCCGCCGCCTCGGTGCTGCACGAGCTGACCACCGGCTCGTCGGTCGCGGAGTCGCTGTCGGTCGTCGACGAGTTCACCCGGCTCATGCAGGGCAGGGGCCAGGTGGAGGCCGACGAGGACGTGCTCGGCGACGCGGTCGCCTTCGCGGGCGTGGCGAAGTTCCCCGCCCGTGTGAAGTGCGCGTTGCTGTCCTGGATGGCCTACAAGGACGCAGTGGTGAGGAGTGCCGCCCAATGAGCAAGCCAACCGAGACCCCGACGACCGAGTTCGACGGTGAGATCACCGTCGACGAGGTCATGGAGGCGCTCAAGGACGTCGTCGACCCCGAGCTGGGCATCAACGTCGTCGACCTGGGCCTGATCTACGGCCTCAACCTCGACGCGGCCGGCGGCGGCAAGCCCGTGGCCACCATCGACATGACGCTGACCAGCGCGGCCTGCCCGCTGACCGACGTCATCGAGGACCAGGCGCACTCGGCGCTCGACGGCATGGTCTCCGACGTGAAGATCAACTGGGTCTGGCTGCCGCCGTGGGGCCCGGACAAGATCACCGACGAGGGCCGAGAGCAGCTTCGTATGCTAGGCTTCAACGTCTGACCTCTGTTCGCTGTACGGCTGGCGTCCGACGTCAGCCGTTTCAGCGTGTCATCAGGGTTTTCGGAAGGTCCGAACCCGGCCGGGAAATATCCGATAACATCCCGGCGTTGGATCAGATGCACCCCGACGCCTCATCGCGCGTCTCAGCATCGCCTGCGGCCGGTGCGCCGGTGCATCCTCCCCCTCTTTTTCTGACTGGTACGGCGTGTGCCGTACATCTTGGCTCGTCCTTTCGCAGAAGTGACGTGCCACTTCGACGGAAAGGCACGACTTTCGTGACCATGCTTGACGCTGTCATGCCCGCGCTCGACGAGAGCATCTCCGGCGCGACCTCCGCGGCCGCCCCGGAAGCGGGTCCGTCCGAGTTCGAGCTCCTGGGGCTGCCCAGGCCGCTCGTCACCGGACTGGCCAGACAGGGCATCGAGAGCCCCTTCCCGATCCAGAGCGCGACCATCCCCGACGTGCTCGCCGGCAACGACGTGCTCGGCCGTGGCCAGACCGGCTCCGGCAAGACCCTCGCCTTCGGCCTGCCGACCATGGCCCGGCTCGCCGGGGTCAGGCCCGTTCCCGGGCGGCCCCGCGCGATGATCCTCGTCCCGACCCGTGAGCTCGCCCTCCAGGTCCACGACGCCCTCGAACCTCTCGGCCGCGGCCTCGGGCTGCGCATGAAGGTCGTCGTCGGCGGCATGTCCATGGGCAAGCAGATCGAGGCGCTGCGGCGCGGCGTCGACCTCGTCATCGCCACCCCCGGACGTCTCGGCGACCTCATCCGGCAGGGCGAGTGCTCGCTCGCCGACGTCGAGGTGAGCGTCCTCGACGAGGCCGACCACATGTGCGACCTCGGCTTCTTCCCCGTCGTCACCGAGCTGCTCGCGCAGACCCCGGCCGACGGGCAGCGGCTGCTGTTCTCCGCCACCCTCGACGGCGACGTCGACAAGCTGGTGCAGCGCTTCCTCAAGAACCCGATCACGCACTCCGTGGCTCCCGCGACCTCGCCGGTCGACACCATGGAGCACCACGTGATGCAGGTCACCCGCGACGACAAGTTCGACGTGGCGGCCGAGATCGCCAACCGCGAGGGCCGCACCATCATCTTCGTGCGCACCCAGCACGGCGTGGACCGGTTGTGCAAGCAGCTCGCCCGCGTCGGCGTGAAGGCCGGCGGCCTGCACGGCGGCAAGCGCCAGAACCAGCGCACCCGCATCCTCGCCGAGTTCCGCGAGGGCTCGGTCAACGTGCTGGTCTGCACCGACGTCGCGGCGCGCGGCATCCACGTGGACAACATCTCGCTGGTGCTGCACGTCGACCCGCCCCAGGACCACAAGAGCTACCTGCACCGCGGCGGGCGTACCGCGCGGGCCGGCGAGAAGGGCACCGTCGTCACGCTGGTGCTGCCGAACGAGCGGCGCTCCACCGACGCGCTCACCCGCCGGGCCGGCATCCACCCGTTCCGCCTCAAGGCCACCCCGGGGCACCCGAGGGTCGCCGAGGTGACCGGCGCCCGCATCCCGAGCGGCGAGGCCATCCCCGTGTGGGAGCCCGACGTGCGCAAGCCGCTGCGGCCGCGCCGTGACGGCGGCGGTGCCGGCGGTTCCGAGCGCCGCAACCGCCGTCCGCGCCGCGACTTCGACGGCGAGCGCCGCCCGCGCCGCCACGAGGACGGCGAGCGTCCCTTCGGGGGCGACCGGCGTCCGCGCCGGCACGGCGACGAGTCGCGCACCGTGGGCGAGGGCCGCGACCGCGGCTATCAGCCGAGGCGCGGCTTCCGCGAGGGCGACCGGCCCGTCCGCGAGGGCGAGCGTCCGGCCCGCGAGGGCGGCCGTGACGGCTACCGCGGCGGCTCCCGCGACGACCGTGGCTTCTCGGGCGACCGTGGCTCCAACGGCGCCCGCGGCTACAACGGTGACCGTGGCTACAACGGCGACCGCGGCTCCTCCGGGGAGCGCGGTTTCTCCGGCGACCGTGGTTTCTCCGGTGACCGCGGCTACTCGAGCGACCGTGGCTCCCGCGACGACCGTGGCTACAACGGCGACCGTGGTTTCTCGGGCGACCGTGGCTACAACGGCGACCGGGGCTCCTCCGGTGACCGCGGCTTCTCGAACGACCGTGGTTTCTCGGGCGGTGACCGTGGTTTCTCGGGCGGCGACCGGCGCGGTGGTTTCCGCGGCGAGCGTGGCTACCGCGGCGACGACCGTGGCGGCCGCGCCGGCCAGGACCGCGGGTCGCGCGGCGACTGGCGCGGCTCCGACGACCGCGGCCAGCGCCCCCGCCCGTTCTCCTCGGACCGCCGCCACGCGCGCTGACCGGCCCCGCTGAAGCGAACCCCACCGCCCGCCACACCCCCGAGGTGTGGCGGGCGGCGGCGTTCCCGGGGGTGGGTCAGCCTTTCAGGCCGCTCAGGGCGATGCCCCGGGTGAAGTACTTCTGGAAGATCAGGAAGAACACGATGGTCGGGACCGAGGCGATGAACCCGCCCGCCATGATGGCGCCCTGGTGGTCCGGCGCCCCGAAGTACGAGTTGAGCCGGGCCAGCGCGACCGGCAGGTTCGCCATCTCGTCGCTCTGCACGATCACCAGCGGCCACAGGAAGTTGTTCCATTCGGCCAGCACGATGAAGATCGACATCGCGGCGAGCGCCGGCCGCAGCAGCGGCAGCACGATCTGCCACCAGATCCGCCACTCCCCGGCGCCGTCCACGCGGGCCGCCTGGATGAGCTCGTTCGGCACCGACTGCAGGAACTGCACGAGGAAGAACAGCACGAACGCCTTGGCCAGCCCCGGCACGATGTACGCCGTGTAGGTGTCCAGCCAGCCCAGATTGCGCATGATGACGTAGTTTGGGATGAGCGTCGTCTGCCAGGGCACCATCATCGACGCGATGATCATCAGGAAGATGACCCGGCGGCCCCTGATCTGGTGCTTGGCGATCACGTACGCCGCCAGCGAGCAGACCAGCAGCGCTCCCACCGTGATCGCCGTGGTGATGACGACGCTGTTGAACAGGAACCGCCAGAACCCGAACTCCACCTGGAACCGCTGGAACACCCCCTGCAGATGCCCCGGGTTGACCCGTTCCGCCGACCACTCGGGGTCGTAGAAGTTCACGGTCGACGGCGAGCGCGGCACGAACGACGGCGGGATCCTGGACAGCTCCGTCGGCGGCTTCAGCACCGTGATGATCAGCCAGTAGAACGGCACGACCATCGTCAGCGACAGCAGGTAGAACGGCAGGCGCAGCAGGTGCCCGTTCAGCCGGGCCCGGCCGCCCGCGCGCGGCTGCTCGTGCCGGGCCCGCCGTGCCGGGGCGAGCCGGTCCATCGGGGCGACGGCCATCACAGCTCCTTCATCGCGCGCCCGACGCGCAGGTTGACGAGGCTCAGCACGAAGATGATCAGGAACAGCACCCAGGCGACGGCCGAGGCGTAGCCCAGCTTGAAGTGGGTGAACCCCTGGTCGTAGAGGTAGGGCACGATCATCAGCGCCGAGTCGAGCACGCCGCCGATGTTGTTGGTGCCGCGGAAGACGATGTAGACCGCCTCGAACACCTGGAACGCCCCGATCAGCCCGGTCACCACCACGTACGTGGTGACCGGCCGCAGCAGCGGCAGCGTGATGTGACGGAAGCGCTGCCAGGTCGAGGCGCCGTCGATCCTGGCCGCCTCGTAGTACTCCTCGGGGATGGAGCCGAGGCCGGCGACGTACAGCACCATGCCGTAGCCCATGCCGCCCCACACCGACATCAGCACCAGGATCGGGATGGTGAGCCCCGGCGTGGCCAGCCAGGGCACGGTGGAGCCGCCGAGCCAGTGGACGACCGTGTTGGCCAGGCCGACCTCGCTCGGGAACAGCACCCACTTCCACATGATCATAAGCGCGATGGAGGAGGTCACCGACGGCAGGAAGAACAGCGTGCGCATGACGCGGTGCGGCCAGCTCGGGCCGTTGAAGGCCAGCGCCAGCCCCAGCGACAGCAGGGTGCCGAGCACGACCGAGGCCACCACGTAGAGCGCGGTGTTGCCGAGCGCGTGCCGGAAGCGGGCGTCGCCGGCGAGTTCGGCGAAGTTGTCCAGGCCGGTGAAGACGGCCGGGTTGACCCCGTCGAACGAGGTGAAGCTGAGGTAGAGCGAGTTGGCCAGCGGCCAGAGCAGGAACGCCGCGAACAGCGCGAGGAACGGCAGCAGCATCGCGTACGAGGTGCCGTAGCGGCGCAGCCGCTCGACGGGGACGCGGCGCAGCCGGCCGCCGATGGGGACGGGACCCGCCATGGTCGGCCTCCTAACCGGCGTTGCGCTCCATGACCTTGGCCGCCTCGGCGAGCGCGGTCTTCGCGTCCGACTTGCCGAGGATGGCCGACTGGAGCTGCTTGGCCACGTCGGAGGCGCTCTCGTCCCAGCCGGGGCAGCCGGGGGCCGCCTTGCCCGTGCCGATCGCCTGCGCGAAGACCTGCGCCTGCTCGGGCGTGAACGTCGAGCCGCCCACGATCTGGTCGGGACGCGGCGGGATGTAGGAGATGTTGCGCTTCCTGGCCTCGCCGGCGACGGCGGCGATGGCCTCGTCGGTGTACATGAACTTCACGAAGTCCGCGCCGGTCTGGGCGTACTTGCTGAAGGAGGTGACGCCGATCGCCCGGCCGCCGATGAACGTGGTCGGCCCGGCGGGCCCGGCGGGCAGCGGCGCCATCGCCCACTTGCCCTTCAGCTTGGGCTTGTTGGTGTCGAGGCCCTTGGCGATCCAGTTGCCGGCCACCACCATCGCGGTGCCGGTGTCGAGGGCGTCGGAGCCCTCGACGGTGGCGGTGGGCGCGCCGTGCTCGCGGTAGAGGTCCACCCAGTACGTCAGCGCCCGCTCGGCCTGCGGGGTGTCGAGCGAGGGCTTGCAGTCGGGGGTGTAGAAGGCGCCGCCGGCCTGGTAGAGGTAGTTGAAGTAGCCGATCCAGTCGAGGTTGCCCCAGTCCTGGCTGTAGGGCTTCTTCACCCCGGCCGCCTTGAGCGTGGCGATGTCCTCGACGAGCTCCTCCCACGTCTTGGGCGGGGCGTCGATCCCGGCCTTCTCCAGCAGGTCGGTGCGGTAGTAGAGGGCCAGGGTGGACATGTCGAGCGGCACCCCGTACACCGAGCCGTCGGGGGAGACGGCCGACTCCCACTGGGCGGGCTGCGCCTGTCCCTTGAGCGCGTCGATACCGTGCCCCCGCAGGTCCACCATGGCGCCGCGGGCGCCGAACTGGATGGTCCAGGTCATGCCGCCGGAGAGGATGTCGGGGCCGGTGCGGCTGGTCGCGGCGGCGAGGAGCTTGGCGTAGGCGTCGTCCCAGGACAGGGTCTGCACCTTGACCGTCACGTTCGGGTGCTTCTGGTGGTAGAGGTCGGCGGCCTTCTGGAAGGTCGCCGTCTCGTCGTCGCCTCCGGTGGACCAGAAGGACAGGGTCATGGGGGCGTTCTGGTCGGCCTGCTCCGTCCGGGTCTGGCCGCTCGTGGCGCAGGCCGTGCTCAGGGCGGCCACGAGGATCGTGCTGCACGCTGCCATGGTTCGTCGCATGGGGCCATCCGATCTCTCCGTCGGATGGGCGCCGGACTTGCGCCGGCGGACGTGCGGATGTGCCTGCGGGTCCCTTGGCCGGCGCCCACTTACTGGTGCGGAGCGGATTTCATCACTTAAGCGGGTAAGCCACAATAGGAAGTTTTTCGAGAGAGCGCGTTCCCCGGCTCTCGTGACGGCGATGACCTTCGGTTACGGCTGCAGCGGAAATTTTCCGTCACGATGAAAACGGAGCGGTGCTCCCTCTCGGCAGCAGGCGCGCGGGCGGCTCCGGGGCGCCGTCCGGCCGCTCGCCGGCGATCACCCGGAGCAGGGTGCGCGCGGCGTGCGCGCCGTAGGCGGGGACGTCACGGGTCACGGCGGTCAGCGGCGGCCGGACCACCTGCGCGAGCGGGGAGTCGTCCCACGCCACGATCGACAGCCCGGCGGGGACGGCCAGGCCCATCTCCTGGGCGACCGACAGGCCCGCCACCGCCATGATGTCGTTGTCGTAGACGATCGCCGTGGGCCGGGGACGCGCGCTGAGCAGCAGCCTCGTCGCCCGCGCGCCTTCCTCGCCGGTGTAGTCGGTGTGCGCGACCGGGTGCCCGCCGAGGCCGGCCGCCGCGCAGCCCCGCGCGAACGCCTCGTCCCTGATCCTGGTGTGCAGCAGCGCCGGCAGCCCCGCCACCCTGGCCACCCGCCGGTGGCCGAGCGCCGCGAGGTAGCCGATGACCTCGCCCATCACGGCGGCCTCGTCCGACCACACGGCGGGCAGCGGGCCCGCGCCCGACGGATGCCCGGCCACCACGGCGGGCATGCCGAGCCGCTCCACCTCCGCCACGCGGGGGTCGGCGGCGCACAGGTCCACCAGGATCGCGCCGTCCACCCGGCCCTCGCCCCACCAGCGCCGGTACACCGCGATCTCGGCCTGACGGTCCGGCACCACCTGCAGCATCAGCGCGCACGAGCTGGCCGCCAGCTCGTCCTCGACGCCGCTCACCAGCTCCATGAAGAACGGCTCCACCCCGAGGAAGCGGGCCGGCCGGGAGAGCACCAGGCCGATCGCGTCGGCGCGGGCGCCGCTCAGCGAGCGGGCGGCCACGTTGGGGCGCCAGCCGACCTCCTGGGCGATGGCTCTGATGCGCGCCCGCGTCTCCTCCGAGACGCCGGGGCGGCCGTTCAGCGCGTACGACACCGCCCCCTTGGACACGCCGGCCCGCCGCGCGATGTCGGCGATCGTCGGCCTCTTCACGCCTGCTCCCTCCCGCGCCCCTGCGGTCCCGATAAACCGCTGAACCGTATCAGCGACATTGACAATCTCCGCTCCGATCCGGGCACAACGCTTTTCCGGTTCATAAACCGGAAACGGGTCCATGTACAGTCCTTCGGGTTCCCGGGCGGTCATCGGATCTGCCGTGCGCCGATCGGGGCGTCTCGCGTGGCGGACGGAGGGCGGTGTCACCTCGTCCCGCAGACTAGGCTTGTCAGGCACGCCATCGACGACGAGAGAGACCATGAAGACCTTCGAAGAGCTGTTCGCCGAGCTGTCCGAGAAGGCCCGCACCCGGCCCGCGGGGTCCGGCACCGTGGCCGCGCTCGACGCCGGCGTCCATGCCATCGGCAAGAAGGTCGTCGAGGAGGCCGCCGAGAGCTGGATGGCGGCCGAGCACGAGTCGGACGACCGGGCGGCCGAGGAGATCTCCCAGCTCCTCTACCACGTGCAGGTGCTCATGATCGCCAAGGGCATCGGGCTCGACCAGGTCTACAAGCATCTCTAGGGCGCGCCCGCGCCCGCCGCCGCACCCGACCTGGAGAATTCGAGAGACCGAACGAGGACCTGACATGCTGCGTCTGGCAGTACCGAACAAGGGCGCGCTCAGCGAGGCCGCCCAGGCCATGCTCAAGGAAGCCGGCTACCGCTCCCGCAGGGACAGCAAGGAGCTGGTCGTGGTCGACGAGGACAACGGCTGCGAGCTGTTCTTCCTGCGTCCCCGCGACATCGCCGTCTACGTCGGCGAGGGCACCCTCGACGTCGGCATCACCGGCCGCGACATGCTCGTCGACTCCGGCGCGCCGGTCGAGGAGATCATGCCGCTCGGCTTCGGCGGCTCCACCTTCCGCCTGGCCGGCACGGCCGGCGCGATGACCTCGGTGCACGACCTGCAGGGCAGGCGCATCGCCACCTCCTACGCGGGGCTGCTGGAGAAATACCTCTCCGACCAGGGCGTGGACGCCCGGGTGATCAAGCTGGACGGCGCGGTGGAGACCGCGATCAGGCTCGGCGTGGCCGACGCCATCGCCGACGTCGTCGAGACCGGCACCACGCTGCGCAACGTCGGCCTGGAGGTCTTCGGCGAGCCGATCATGCGCTCCGAGGCGGTGCTCATCAAGCGGCAGGGCGCGGCGGAGACGCCCGGCGCGGGCCAGTTCGTCCGCCGCTTCCAGGGCGTCGTGCACGCCCGCGACTTCGTGATGATGGACTACGACATCCGCGCCGAGCGCATCGAGGAGGCCATCGCCCTCACGCCCGGCATGGAGGGCCCCACCGTCTCGCCGCTGCACCGCGAGGGCTGGGTGGCGGTGCGCGCGATGGTCCGCCGCAAGGGCCACCAGCAGGTGATGGACCAGCTCTGGGACATCGGCGCGCGGGCGATCCTGGTCACCGACATCTACGCCTGCCGCCTCTGACACCCGGAGGTTGCGTCTGACAAATGTCACGGCCGAACCCGGAAGGATCACACTGCCCGGGTCCCGGCCGTGACCTTACGTTCGACGCATGAACGCCATCACGTTCGATCACGTCAGCAAGCGCTACGGGGACGTGCTCGCCGTCGACGACCTCTCCCTCGCCATCGAACCCGGCTCGACCGTGGCCCTCCTCGGCCCCAACGGCGCCGGCAAGTCCACCTCCATCAACCTGCTGCTCGGCCTGCTGCGCCCGAGCTCCGGCCAGGTCGCCGTGCACGGCCGCCCGCCGGACGCGGCCGTGAAGGACGGCGAGATGGGCGCGATGCTCCAGCACGGCACGCTCATCCCCGAGCTGACCGTGAAGGAGCTCGTGGACCTCGTCCGCCGGCTCTACCCGCGCCCGCTGCCCCTCGACGACATCCTGCGCCTGGCCGACCTGACCGAGCTGGCCGGCCGCCGGGCGAACAAGCTGTCCGGCGGCCAGTCCCAGCGCGTGCGCTTCGCCCTGGCCGTCGCCGGCGCGCCGAAGATCCTGCTGCTGGACGAGCCGACCGCGGCGATGGACGTGGAGTCCCGGCTGCGCTTCTGGGCCGCCATGCACGACTACGCCGCAGGCGGGCGTACGGTGCTGTTCGCCACCCACTACCTGGAGGAGGCCGACGCCCACGCCGACCGGGTGGTCGTCATCGCCCGCGGCCGGCTGGCCGCCGACGGCACCGCCGCCGAGATCAAGGCCGGGGCGGGCGGTCAGATCGTCCGCTTCGCCCTCGGCTCGCAGCCCGCGGCCGGCCTCGACCGGCTGCCCGGCGTGACCTCCGTCGAGATCGCCGACGGCGAGGTCATCCTGCACACCGGCGATCCCGACGCCACCCTGGACGGGCTGTACCGAGGCACCACGCTCGACGTGCGGCAGGTCCGGCTGTCCGGCGCCGACCTCGAAGCCGCCTTCCTCGCCCTCACCCGGGAGCCCTGATGCTCTACTACGCCAGGACAGAGACGCTGCGCATGCTGCGCAACCGGCGCTACCTCATCTTCGTGGTGATCTTCCCCGTCCTCCTCTACCTGATCAACGCCAACATCTACGGCGAGCAGACCGACGCAGGCGGCGTCAGCTACGCGGTGATCCTCATGGTGTCGATGGCGGCCTACGGGGGCCTGGCATCGTCCATGATGAGCTCGGCCGTGCCCTGGGCCACCGAGCGGCAGTCGGGCTGGCTGCGTCAGCTCCAGATCACCCCGCTGCCCAGCTGGGCGATCATCGTCACCAAGCTGGCGACCGCGCTGCTGCTCGTGCTGCCGTCGCTGCTGCTGGTCAGCGTCGTCGCCATCGTGCAGCAGGGGGTGTCGATGCCGCCCGCGCGGTGGGCGGGGCTGTTGCTGGCGATGTGGCTGGGCACGATCCCGTTCATCGCGCTCGGGCTGGCCATCGGCTCGGCGCTGTCGCCCGACGCCGCCCAGCCGGCCGCCATGATCTGCATGTTCGCCCTGGCCATCGCGGGCGGGCTGTGGTTCCCTCCGGAGATCTTCGGCACCACGATGAAGGCCGTCGCCGAGGTCACGCCGTCCTACCACTACGCGGCACTCGGCTGGAGCGTGGCGGGCGGCCACGGGCTCGGGCTGGCCGACGTCCTGGTCGTCGCCGCCTGGGGAGTGGTGCTCGGCCTCGGCGCGGCCTTCCTCTACCGCCGGGCTACAGTGCGGGCATGAGCTTCGCCGAGCGGATCAGCTTCGGCGGGGAGGACGACCGGCCCTCGCTCCGGCGGCGGCTGCTCGGCCTGTCCGTCGGGCTGGTCTACCTGGTCTTCCCCGTCGCGGAGATCGCGACCGGCGCGATCACCGGTGTGCGCGCGGTCTGGGCGGGGGCGTTGCTGGCCGCGTTCATCGTGCTGTTCCTGGCGACGGTGGTGAGCGCCAGGAGCTTCCTGGAACGGGGGCGGTGGACGTACCCGCTGCTCGCGCTCACCACCTCGGTGGGGGTCACCGGCGCGCTGGTCTTCGGCGGCTCCTTCCTCAGCATGCCGGTCTACAGCGTCGTGCTGTGCGGGTTCACGCTGCCGGCCGCGGCGGCGCTGCTCGCCATGCTCGCCAACCTGGGCCTGCTGGTGGGCGGCGGCCTGATCCACCACAGCTCGCCCGAGACCATCATCATCCTCGGGCTGCAGGTGGTGACGCTCGGCGTGCTGTTCATCAGCGTGCGCAACACCCGGGCGCTGACCGTCAAGCTGCACCGGGCGCAGGGCGAGGTGGCCCGGCTGGCGGCCACCGAGGAGCGGCTGCGCATCGCCCGCGACCTGCACGACCTGCTCGGCCACAGCCTGTCGCTGATCGCGCTCAAGAGCGAGCTGGCCGGGCGGCTCGCCGAGGGCACGCCCGAGGTGCAGCGGGAGGTCAGGGACATCGAGTCGGTCGCCAGGAAGGCCCTGTCGGAGGTGCGCGAGGCCGTCACCGGCTACCGGCGGCGCGGCCTGGCCGAGGAGCTCGACAACGCCAGGTCCGTGCTGGCGGCGGCCGGCGTGCGGGCCCGCGTGCAGGTGTCGGGCACGCCCCTGCCGGAGCCGGTCGAGGGCCTGCTGGCCTGGGCGGTGCGCGAGGGCACCACGAACGTCGTGCGCCACGCGCGGGCCGGCCGCTGCGAGATCAGGGTGACGTACGAGGACGGGCTGGCCGTCCTGGAGGTCGCCGACGACGGGCGCGGCCGGGAGCCCATCCTGATGGGCAGCGGGCTGTCGGGGCTGAGCGAGCGGGCCGTCGCCGCGGGCGGCGCGATGGCGGCGGGACCGGGCCCGCGCGGGTTCCGGCTGAGGGTGGAGGTGCCGGCGTGATCCGCGTGGTCCTGGCCGAGGACCAGGGCATGGTACGGGGCGCGCTTGCGTCCCTGCTCAACCTGGAGCCCGACATCGAGGTGGTGGGCGAGGCCGCCGACGGCGCGGAGGCGGCCGAGGTCGTCGCCCGCGCCCTGCCCGACATCGTGCTGCTCGACATCGAGATGCCCGGCACCGACGGCCTGGCCGCCGCCGCGGCGATCAGACGGCGCACGCCCGGCTGCCGGGTGATGATCCTGACCACGTTCGGGCGTCCGGGCTATCTGCGCACCGCGATGGAGGCGGGCGCGGTCGCCTTCCTCGTCAAGGACAGTCCGGCCAGGGAGCTGGCGGCGGCGATCCGGCGGGTGCACGCGGGGGAGCGGGTCATCGATCCCGGCCTGGCCGCGGCGGCGCTCAGCGCGGGGCCCAACCCGCTGTCGGCGCGCGAGCGCGACGTGCTGTCCGCCTCGGTGGACGGCTCCACCATCGGCGACATCGCCGAGCGGCTGCACCTGTCGGAGGGCACCGTGCGCAACTACCTGTCCTCGGCCATCCAGAAGACCCACGCCCGCAACCGGATCGAGGCCGTGCAACGGGCCCGTACGCAGGGCTGGCTCTGACGCGGTCGAGGTGCGGGAGCGCGGACGGGCCGTGCCCCGTCCCCGGCCTCCGGCGGTCTTCCGAGTTGACAACGGGCACGGGCGTCCACACTATTTCACTATTCGAATAGTGAAAGAGGGTTTTGGTGTGATCCAGTTCCATCTGGACCGCGGCTCAGGGGTCTCGACCTACCTGCAGCTCGTTCACCAGGTCAAGCAGGCACTCCGGCTCGGCACGTTGCGGCCCGGCGACCAGTTGCCGACCGCCCGCGAGGTGGTCGAGGTCCTGGCCATCAACCCCAACACCGTGCTCAAGGCGTACCGGGAGCTGGAGCGCGAAGGGCTGGTCGAGGGGCGGCCGGGGATGGGGACGTTCGTGCGGCAGGGGGTCGCGGGCCCGACGCTCGCCGAGCACACGCGGCTGCGGCGCGATCTGGAGGCGTGGGTGCGCGCCGCCCGCGCGGCCGGGCTCGACCGGGAGGACCTGCAGGCGCTGTTCACCGTGGTCCTGGCCGACGCCGCCAAGGAGGGCGTGGCATGAGTTCCGCGATGGAGGCGACCGGGCTGGGGGTCCGCTATCGCCGTACATGGGCGCTGCGTGACTGCTCGCTGTCCGTGCCCGCCGGACGTGTGGCAGCGCTGGTCGGGCCCAACGGCGCGGGCAAGACCACGCTCATGCACGCGGCTGTCGGCCTGCTGAGGCCCGTTAGGGGGAGCGTCCGCGTGGCCGGCAAGGCGGCGTTCGTGGCGCAGGACAAGCCGCTGTACGAGAGCTTCACCGTCGCCGAGATGCTCACCTTCGGTCACCGCATGAACACCTGCTGGGACGCCGCCGCGGCTGCCGATCGCCTGGCGGGGCTCGGCATCCCGCTGGAGCGCAAGGTGGGCAGGCTGTCGGGCGGGCAGCAGGCGCAGGTGGCGATCACTCTGGCGCTGGCCTGCGGGCCCGACCTGCTCGTGCTGGACGAACCCCTGGCCAACCTCGATCCTCTCGCCCGCCACGACGTGATGCGTTCGATCATGGCGGAGGTCGCCGGACGGGAACTGACCGTGCTGCTGTCCTCGCACGTCGTCTCCGACCTGGAGGAGACCTGCGACTGGCTGGTCGTGCTGAACGAGGGCCGGCTGCAGGTCAGCGGCGACATCGAGGATCTGCTCGACCGGCACCTCGTGCTCACCGGCCCGGACGGGGCGTCAGCGGCGGGGACCCAGGTGGTGGGCGCGAGCCGTACCGGCAGGCAGGTCAGCATGCTGACGCGAGGCGGGCGCCCGCTCGATCCGCGCTGGCAGGCGCGCCGCCCCGGGCTGGAGGAGCTCGTCATGGGCTATCTGCGCAGTCCCGAGTCGGCGGTCCTGCCGGGGCTGACGGGAGTGGGCGCGTGATCTGGGTGACATGGCGCCAGCACCGGGCCCAGATCCTCGTGACGGCCGGATTTCTGGCGCTGCTGGGGGCACTGCTGCTGGGCTCGGCGGTGGAGGCCGGCTGGTACGTGGCCGAGCACGCCCCGCCCGGCTGCCCGGGGCCAGCCGTGGCGTGCGGAGAGCTGGTGGTGGCGCTGGCGCAGCGCTACGACGCGGTCTACTCGGTGTTCGGCTGGATGCCGCTGGTGGCGCCCGCGCTGATCGGGGCGTTCTGGGGCGCGCCGCTGCTCGGCCGCGAGTACGAGCGCGGCACCCACCGCCTCGCCTGGACCCAGTCCGTGCCCGTGTGGCGGTGGCTGGCGGTCAAGCTGTCGGTGCTGGGCGCGGCGGTCGTGGCGGGCGGGCTGCTGCTGTCGCTCATGGTGAGCCTGTGGCGGCCGGTGTTCAGGGAGGGGGTCGACTCCACGTTCGGCAACATCGGCGTGTTCAACATGGTCGGGGTGGCGCCGGCGGCGTGGTGGCTGTACGCGTTCGCGCTGGGCACGGCGGCCGGCACCCTGTTCCGGCGTACGCTGCCCGCGATGGCGCTGGTCGTGGCCGGGGTGGCGGTGACGATGTTCACGCTGTTCCAGGTGAGCGACCACTACGCCGAACCGGCGCGCACCGAGCTGTCCGGCGCCGTGGTGCTGGACGACCCCGACGCCCGGCTGGTCGGCGCCGCCTGGGTGGAGCCGTCGGGGAGAGAGGTCGCCGAGCCGGTCGGCAGCGGCTGCCCGCGCCGGGTGGACGTGGGGCAGAGCGACAGGAACGCCACGGCGTGGCAGGCGTGCCTGTTCGGCAAGGGCTACCGGTACGCGGTGTACTACCACCCGCCGTCCCGGTTCTGGCGCTTTCAGTGGACCGAGGCGGGGATCCTGGCGCTCGGGTCGGCGGCACTCGGCGGGCTGGCGGTGCGCCGGACCCTCCGTCGCCCCGGCTGACCGGCTGCCACCACCGCCCCCGGCTGGCCGGCTGGACGGGCGGGGTATGGCTTTGGCGCGAGCCGGTGATCATGCCCGCCGCACCGCGACGGGGTGCGGGCAGCGGGGCACCGCAACGGCGTGCGGGCAGCGGGGCACCGCGACGGCGTGCGGACGGCGCGATCCGGCGCCGGCGCAAGCAGCCGGCCGCGGTGACCTCGGCCGGCGGGTCGGCTAGCCTCGGGGCATGAGCGGGCGTCCGGCCAAGGGTGGCGGCCGGTGGGTCGTGGTGCCGCCGGGGCGGGTGCATCCGTGGATCGACGGGTTCGCCGAGCGGCACGGGCCCTTCACGGCGAGCGGCGACGGGCGGATGGTCCGGCTGTCGGCCCGCGACGGCGCCCTGGCCGAGCTGCATGTGCCGTTCCCGCCCATGACCGCCGGGCCGCCGCACGTCAGCGGGCTGGTCGCGCACGTACGCGCCGAGCGCCGGGTGGGGGTGTTCCTCGTCCGGCTCGGCGGGTACGCGGCCGGCGTCTTCCACGGCGACGCGCTGCTGGCCTCGAAGGTCGGCTCGCGGCTGGTGCAAGGGCGTACGGCGGCCGGGGGCTGGTCGCAGCAGCGCTTCGCCCGGCGGCGGCGCAACCAGGCGAGCCAGGTCTACGACGAGGCCGTGGAGACGGCGGTGCGGGTGCTGTCGCCGCACCTGGGGGAGCTGGAGGCCGTCGTGCTCGGCGGCGACCGGCGGGCCATGGACGCGCTGCGCCGGGACCGGCGGCTCGCGCCCGTGCTGGCGCTGGAGGCCGAGCCGTTCCTCGTAGTGCCCGACCCACGCCTGACCGTGCTCCGCGACACCCCGTCCACCTTCCGCGCCGTCCGCGTCCGCGTGCTGGACCCCGAACCCCCGCCCGCCTGAGTCGGCCGCCCAGCCTGGGCAGGCCGCTCGGTTCACCCGCCCCCAGCCCGCCCGCGTGAGTCAGCCGCCCAGCGTGGGCAGGCCGCTCGGTTCACCCGCCCCCAGCCCGCCTGCGTGCGTCAGGTCGCCCAGCGTGGGCAGGCCGCTCGGTTCACCCCCCGCCCGCCTGCGTGCGTCAGGTCGCCCGGCCTGGGCAGGCCGCTCGGTTCACCCCCCGCCCGCCTGCGTGCGTCAGGTCGCCCGGCCTGGGCAGGCCGCTCGGTTCACCCCCCGCCCGCCTGCGTGCGTCAGGTCGCCCGGCCTGGGCAGGCCGCTTGGTTCACCCGCCCCCGGCCCGCCTGCGGCGTCAGGCCGTCGCGAAGGTTGTCAGGTGGTCGGTGAGGAAGTCGTCCAGGGTGCGCGGTGGCCGGCCGGTGATGTCCTCGACCTCGGTCGTGGTCGTCGCCCAGCGGCCGTCGCCCGTCTCGGCCATCAGCGCGGCCAGGTCCGCGGCGAACGGCGCCGGCATGCCCTGCCGCTCCAGGTGGGCGGCCATCTCGGGCACCGGGAGGTCCACGTACCGGACGGGACGGCCGAGTGCCGCGCCGACGCGCTCGGCGATCCGCTCGTGCGGCAGCGACTCGGGCCCGGTGAGCACGTGGTCGCTCCCCGGCCCGGCCGGGCGGGTGAGCAGCGCGGCGGCCACGTCGGCGATGTCCCTGGCGTCGATGTAGTTGACCGGTCCCGGCCCGTACGAGCCGTACATGCGCCCGTCCCGCACCTCGCCCGGCAGGTTCTGCATGAACCCGGTCGGCTGCAGGATCGCGTACGGCACGCCGGACGCCCGCAGCTCCTCGTCCACCTCGCCGTGCATGCCGCCGCCGAGCCGCCCGCCGGGACGGGCGCCCCGGACGGAGACCGTGACCACCTGGGCGACTCCCGCCCGCGCCGCGAGGTCGATGACGGCCCGGTGCGCCGCGGCGAAGCCGGGCCAGAGCGAGCTGTTGAGGAACAGCCGGTCGCCGGGCGACAGCAGCGCGCCGATCGTCTCGGGCCGCTCGAGGTCGGCGAGCGCGTACGGGCACGGCAGGTCGGCGGGCCGGCGGACGGCGGCGAGCACGTCGTGCCCGCGCAGCCGCCCGGCCAGCGCCCGCCCGATGGTGCCCGTGGCCCCGGTGATGACGATCATGAAGTCTCCTAAGCGGACGATCGGATTCCGGTTGGCCGCACGGTACACTAACCGGAATCCGATCGTCCACTTGCAGGAAGAGGAGACGCCGGTGCGCGCGGACGCGAGACGGAACCTCGGCAGGATCGTCGAGGCGGCGGCCGAGGTCCTGGCCGAGCGTGGCGTCAACGCGCCCATGGAGGTCATCGCCCGGCGCGCGGGGGTCGGCGTGGGCACCCTCTACCGCCGCTTCCCCGATCGCCAGGCCCTGCTGGCCGCCGTCGGCGACCATTACGTGCACAGCATGGCCGAGGCCCTCGACCGGGCCGCGGACGAGGCGGCCGACGCCTGGAGCGCGATCCGCGCCTTCGTCTCCTGGGCGGCGGACCCCGGCCGCGCCGCGCTCGCGACCGCCCTGGCCGCGCTGCCCGACGAGGCGTACACCGGCAGGGACGGGTTCGCGCGGACGCGGGACGGCTGGCTGGAGCGGTTCGGCGGGCTGGTGGGCCGCGCGCAGGAGGACGGCGCGATGCGCCGCGACGTCGGCGTCGAGGACCTGGTCCACCTGCTGAACGTCTTCACCTGTCACCCCGACCGGCTTCCCGCCCCCGTCGCCGCCGACCCCGGCCGTTACCTGCGGCTCATGCTCGACGGCATGAGGGCGGAGGGGACGACCGTGCCCCTGTGACCGTTTCGACGTATTGAGACGATTCAAAAGAATCTTGATCACCGCTATGATGGGCCGAGTTCATCGTGGAGCTCCGTACGCGGACCACGTCAGAGCGGCGAATCATGCACCCGCAGCACGGCCTCGTGAGGATCGATGGCGACCAGGAACATCAAGGAGGTCGCGCAGCTGGCGCGCGTCTCCGTGGGGACGGTGAGCAACGTGCTCAACCGCCCGGAGATCGTGTCACCGGCCACCCGCGAACGCGTCTTCGACGCGATCAAGAAACTCGGGTTCGTCCGCAACGAGGTGGCCCGCCACCTGCGGGTGGGCCGTAGCAGGACGGTCGGCCTCGTCGTGCTCGACGTGGCCAACCCCTTCTTCGTGGACGTGGCCCAGGGCGCCGAGTCGGTCGCCGAGGACCACGACACGATGGTGGTGCTGTGCAACAGCGCAGGCGACCCGGGCCGCGAGCGCCGCCACCTCGACCAGCTCGAACAGCAGCGGGTGATGGGCATCCTCATCACCCCGGTCGAGGCGGAGAACCCCTGGCTGGAGGAGCTGGCCGCGCGCGGCACGCCGGTCGTGCTGGTCGACAGCCCGGCCACCGGGCTGCAGTGCTCGGTGGCGGTCGACGACCGGCTCGGCGGGCAGATCGCCGGCGCCCATCTCGTCGAGCGCGGGCACCGGCGCGTGCTGTTCGCCGGCGGGCCGATGTCGGTCAAACAGGTGGCCGACCGGCACGCGGGCGCCGAGGCGGCGATCGCCGCGACCGGCGGCGCCGTCGAGCTGCTGACCTGGACCGCGCCCGCGCTGACCGTGGCCGGCGGCCGGGCCATCGGGGAACAGGTGGCGGCGCTGCCGCCTGACGAGCGGCCCACCGCCGCCTTCTGCGCCAACGACATCATGGCACTCGGCTTCCTGCAGGCGATGGCCGCGCACGGGCTGCGCGTGCCCGAGGACCTCGCCATCATCGGCTACGACGACATCGACTTCGCCGCGGCGGCGGCCGTGCCGCTGTCGTCGGTCAGGCAGCCGCGCGAACTGCTCGGCCGCACCGCCGTCGACCTGCTGCTCGAAGAGGTCGCCGAGCCCGAGCAGCACCGGCACAGGCAGGTCATCTTCCAGCCGGACCTGGTGGTCAGGGAGTCGAGCGCGCTGCGCCGCGACCCCTGACGCCCGCCCCCGAGCACGGCCCTCCGCACGAGGCGGCGGGCCGTGCTCACGCATGCCCGGACGGCCTCCGGCACCCGCGGCGGGTCCGCGAATTCCCGCGCATCTCGTCATTGACTTTGAGTCGATTCAACACTAATTTCGCACCAACCGCCGTTCACTCCCGTGTAACCGGGCAGGAACGGCGGCGCAACAGCCCACCCCCGTCCGGGGCGGATGCCACGAGAAGGTGGTGCCGGATGTCTCGTCCCGCCATGTCATTCAGGATCCAAGCTGCCTGCTCAGAGGCCATCTGGGCGGCTCAGCTCAACCTGATGTGGCTCGTGTTCACCCTCGCCGGAGGCGTGGTTCTCGGGCTGGGGCCCGCCACCGTGGCCGCCTACACCCTGGCCCGGAGGCGCGTCCGATATGAAACGTTTCAGGCTTGGCGCGAATTCTGGACCGTCTACCGGCGGGAATTCGTCCGGGCCTCGCTGCTGGTCCTGCCCCTGGTGCTGACCGGCGTCCTGCTCGTCGGCAACTATCTGTACCTGTCCGCGCTCGGCCCCGGCATGGGGGCGATGCGGATCGCGACCCTCGTGGCGCTCGTCGCACTGGCCGGTGCGGGGGCCTACGTGGGCCCGCTCTACGCGCATCACGACCTGCCGCTGTGGGCGTACGTGCCCAAGGCGGTCCACCTGGCGCTCATGCGCCCGGCCTCGTCCGTGCTGCTGCTGCTCGTCCTCTCCGCCATCGCCTTCGCGACCTCGGCGGCGCCCGTCCTCGCCCCGGTGATCAGCTTCGGCGCGTGGATCCATCTCAACACGTGGCTCTGCCTGCGCTTCTTCGAGGAGAACGAGGCGCGCCTGCATTCGAAAGGGAACTCATGAGCGCATCCCGCCGCCGGCGGCTCCTTGCCGGCGTGTTAGCGATAACGGCTGCTCTCACCGCTTCGGCCTGCTCGGGCGGCGGGGAGGCGCCCCAGTCCGACCCGAACACGATCACGTTCATGTCGAAGCTGTTCGGCACCGCGCCCGACCCGAAGGGCGAGCTGCACCAGGCCGTCGAGAAGTTCCTCGGCAAGAAGCTGCAGATCACCTGGGTGCCCAACGCCGAGTACACCGACAAGCTCAACGTCACCCTGGCCTCGGACAACCTGCCGCAGGTCATGGTGGTCGACCCGCACCTGCCGGCGTTCGTCAAGTCCGCTCAGGCCGGGGCGTTCTGGGACCTGACCGACAAGCTCGACAAGTACCCGAACCTCAAGCCCGCCGACGAGCGGAGCGCGCTCAACTCCTCGATCAACGGCCGGATCTTCGGTCTCTACCGGATGCGGCCCCTGCTGCGCTCGGCGATCGTGATCCGCAAGGACTGGCTGGACAAGCTGGGACTGAAGCTGCCCGAGTCGGTCGACGACCTCTACGACGTCGCCAAGGCGTTCACCGAGAAGGACCCCGACGGCAACGGCAAGAACGACACCTACGGCCTCATCATCCCGAAGTGGCCCGGCAACTACGCCAGCGCCAGCCCGTACGACGTGATCGAGACCTGGTTCGGCGCCCCCAACGGCTGGGGCGAGCGCGACGGCAAGATCGTGCCCGGCTTCGACACCCCCGAGTTCCTCGAGGCCAACCGCTGGCT
The DNA here is from genome assembly GCF_039529455.1 of Nonomuraea bangladeshensis. NCBI lineage: Bacteria > Bacillati > Actinomycetota > Actinomycetes > Streptosporangiales > Streptosporangiaceae > Nonomuraea > Nonomuraea bangladeshensis. The sequence continues at coordinate 373,444 of NZ_BAAAMV010000011.1, read as the reverse complement.
GAAGAAGATGGTGGACGGGGGCATGATCAACCCCGACTTCGCCACGCTCGACACCGCCAAGTGGAACGAGCCCTTCCACCAGGGCAAGGGCGGCATGATCATCGACGTCAACATCCGCTCCCGCCAGGTCCTCGACCTGTTCTACGAGGACGACAAGGAGAACTACGGCGACAAGGTCGCCATGGTCGGCAACCTCAAGCGTTCCGACGGCCAGAAGTTCTCCTACCCGTTCACCGGCTACGCCGACGTGCTCGCGATCTCCAAGCAGAGCGTGCGCACCGAGCAGGACCTCGACAACGTGCTGAAGACCCTGGACAAGCTGGCCACCAAGGAAGGCCAGAACCTGGTCACCAACGGCATCGAGGGCCGCAACTACAAGGTCGAGAACGGCGACACCGCCGCGCTCATCAACGAGGACGACCCCGCGGTCAAGGTCATCCAGGACAACGCGGACGACGCCTTCATCCAGCTCGGCACCAAGGGCACGGTCGACATCGGCGGCATCGCCTACCAGCGGGTGCCGTCGGGCAAGCCGTACCAGGACATGCTCACGCTGCAGAAGAAGCTCATGGAGGAGGACCTCAAGACGGCGGTGCACAACGTGGCGCTGCCCGTGGTCTCGGACACCGCCGTAGCGCGCGGCCCGCAGATCGACACGATCGTCCCCGACGCGCGGATCAAGTTCCTGTCGGGCGCGATCACCGAGGACCAGCTCAAGGGCGAGATCAAGCGCTGGTACGACAGCGGCGGCACCCAGGTGACGGCCGAGATCAACGACCTCGTCAAGAAGCTCGGCCAGTAACGGCCGCCCGACCCCGCCCGAGAGCCCGGGGGACCTGCCGCCCCCCGGGCTCTCCCACGAAAGGAGGCCGCTCGTGGCCACCCACCTGGCGGCGCCTCCCGAGAAGGCGGCGCCCAAGGAGAGCGGGAGAGGCGCCGCCAAGGTGCCGCTCCGCACGGCGGTAGGCCGCTACCGCTGGCTCTACCTGATGCTCGTCCCCGGCGTCGCGTACTTCGTGATCTTCAAGTACCTGCCGATGTACGGGCTGACGATCGCCTTCCAGGACTTCCTGCCCTTCCTCGGCTACTCCGGCAGCCCCTGGGTCGGGCTCAAGCACTTCGAGGAGCTGTTCGCCGGGCCCGACTTCGGCCGGCTGATGTTCAACACGCTCCTGCTGGCGCTGCTGCACATCGTGTTCGTCTTCCCCGCGCCGATCATCGTCGCCCTGCTGCTCAACGAGGTGCGGGTCGGCTTTCTCAAGCGCTCGGTGCAGTCGCTCATCTACATCCCGCACTTCCTGTCCTGGACGATCGTCGCGTCGCTGACGTACGTGCTGTTCGCGGCGGACTTCGGCGTGCTCGCCGGCTGGATGCGCGAGATCCTGGGCGACACCTCCAAGATCGACTACATGGCGCAGGAGGAGTGGTTCCGGCCGCTGATCATCCTCCAGCAGCTGTGGAAGCAGACCGGCTGGGGCACGATCATCTACCTGGCCGCGCTGGCCGGCGTGGACCCCAACCTGTACGAGGCCGCCCGCATGGACGGCGCGGGCCGCTTCCGCCAGCTCTGGCACGTCACGCTGCCCGCCATCCGCCCCACGGTCGTGGTCATGGCGATCCTCGCCTCCGGCAACCTGCTCGACTCGGGCTTCGAGCAGATCTGGCTGATGACCACCTCGCTGAACCGCTCGGTGGCCGACGTGTTCGACACCTACGTCTACTACGCCGGCATCACCCAGGGCGCGATCAGCTACTCCACCGCCGTCGGCCTGTTCAAGGGCGTGGCCGGCGTCATCCTGATCTTCGGCTCGAACTGGCTGGCCAAGCGCCTCGGCCAGCGTGGACTGTTCTGAGGAGCCCGGCATGGCCACCATCACCAAGACCAAGAAAGCCGGCCTCCCCGCGGGGAACGAGGCCGGGCTCGGCAGCCGGGTGTTCGACACGCTCAACGTGATCGTGCTCGTCGGCCTGGCGGCGATCACGGTGCTGCCGTTGCTGTACGTGCTGGCCGGCTCGTTCGCCGGCGAGGCGGAGATCTCCTCCCGGCCGTTCTTCCTGTGGCCGGAGAAGTTCGCCACCGAGTCCTACGAGTACATCTTCGCCACCCCCACCTTCCTGCGCGCGCTGCTGACCACCGTCGTCGTGACGGCGGTCGGCACGGTGGTGCAGCTGCTGCTGACCTTCACGATGGCGTACCCGCTGGCCAAGCGCTATCTGCCGGGCCGGGCGCTGGTGCTCAACCTGGTCATCTTCACGATGGTCTTCTCCGGCGGCATGATCCCCACCTACCTGGTGGTGCGCGACCTCGGGCTGCTCGACAGCTACTGGGCGCTGATCCTGCCGCTGGCGATCAACCCGTTCTACCTGATCATCGTCAAGAGCTTCTTCCAGGAGCTGCCGCAGGCGCTGGAGGAGGCGGCGCGCATCGACGGCTGCAACGAGATGGGCGTCTTCTTCAAGATCGTCCTGCCGCTGTCCAAGCCGATCATCGCCACGTTCTCGCTGTTCTACGCGGTCGGCATCTGGAACGACTACATGTCGCCGCTGCTCTACATCAACGACCCGAGCAAGTGGACGCTGCAGATCCTGGTGCGCCAGCTCACCAGCACCGACGCCGCCAACGCGCTCGCCCAGATGGACCGCACGTGGGTGCCGCCCGAGCAGGGGCTGAAGTTCGCCGTCGTGGTGATCGCGACGCTGCCGATCCTGCTGTTCTACCCGTTCCTGCAGAAGCACTTCGCCAAGGGCGTGCTGCTGGGAGGCGTCAAGGAGTGAGCGTCACCGTGCTGCTGGCGGGGGACTCGACGGTCGCCTCCTGCCCGGCCGCCGAGGCGCCGATGTCGGGGTGGGGCGCCCAGCTCGGCGCCCGCCTCGGCCTTCCGGTGCGCAACTTCGCCAAGGGCGGCGCCACCACGGCGAGCCACCGGGCCGAGGGGCTGTGGGCGGCGCTGCTGCGCGAGGTGGTCCCCGGTGATCTGGTCGTCCTGCAGTTCGGGCACAACGACCAGAAGGAGCCGGAGCTGCCGTACCGGGAGAACCTGCGCCGCTTCGTCGCGGAGGCGCGCGCCGCCGCGGCGCGGCCCGTGCTGTGCACGCCCGTCCAGCGCCGCCGCTGGGCGGACGGCCGGCTCGTCCCCACGCACGGCGGCCATCCGGACCAGGTCCGCGAGCTGGCCGCCGCCGAGGGCGTGCCGCTCATCGACCTGACCGCGGCCACCACCGCCCTGTACGAGCGGTACGGCCCCGAGGGCTCGAAGGCCCTGTTCACGCACTTCCCGCCCGGCGTCCACCCGCTCTACCCGGGCGGCGTCGCCGACGACACCCACTTCTGCTTCCGCGGCGCCGACGAGGTGGCCGCGATCGTCGCCGAGCGACTGAAGGAGATCGCATGACCGCGCTGCGCTGGCTGGACCGACCGGGCGACCAGGGGGTGACCTGGGGCGTGCCCTGGCCGCGGGGAGCGGTCGCGCCGGGGACGCCGTTCGCGCTGAGCGACGACGCCGGCCGCGAGGTGCCCGTGCAGAGCTGGGTGAGCGCGACCTGGCCGGACGGCTCGGTCAAGTGGTCCGCGCACGCCGCGGGCGCCGGCCCCGCCGCTCCGGAGTACCGCCTGGAGCCCGGCCGCGAGCCCGCCGCGCCGCCCACCCCCGTCACCGTCACCCGCGAGGCCGGCGCCCTGGTGGTCGCCACCGGCGTCGTCACCTGGACGGTCGGGGAGAGCGGCGCCACCCTCGCCCGCTCCATCGCCCGCGGCGGGCGCGAGATCGCCCGCGACGTCCGGCTGGTCAGCCTGCGCCAGGCCGGCCCCACCCCCGACGAGGGCGCCGCGCCGCCCCGCGAGCGGCGCACCGGCCTGGTCGAACGGGTCACGGTCGAGCAGGACGGCCCGGTGCGGGCGGTGCTCCGCCTGGACGGGCGGCACGGGGACTGGCTGCCGTTCACGGTCCGGCTGTACTTCCACGCCGGGGCCGAGGACGTGCGGATCACGCACACGTTCGTCTGGGACGGCGACCCGGAGCGGGACTTCCTGGCCGGGCTCGGCCTGAGCGCCGACGTCGTCATGCGCGACGAGCCGCACGACCGGCACGTACGCCTGGCCGGCCCCGACGGCTTCCTCACCGAGGCCGTACGCGGCCTGACCGGCCTGCGCCTCGACCCCGGCGAGCGGGTCCGCCGCGACCAGGTCGCCGGGCTGCCCTGCGGCGAGATCGCCCCCGAGGTCGCGAGCCGCCTGCACCTCGTCCCCGCCTGGAACGACTACACCCTCGACCAGTCCTCCGCCGACGGCTTCACGCTGCGCAAGCGCACCGGAGAGGGACACTCCTGGGTGACGATCCCGCCCGGCACCCGCTCGGCCGGCTACGGCTACGTCGGCGGCGTGAGCGGGGGCCTCGGCTTCGGGCTGCGCGACTTCTGGCGGCTGCACCCCACCCGGCTCGACGTCAGGAACGCGGCCACCGGCCTCGCCACGGCGACCGTCTGGCTGTGGTCGCCCTCCGCCCCCGCCATGGACCTGCGCTTCTACCACGACGGCATGGGCCAGGACACCTTCGAGGAGCAGCTCGAAGGGCTGGAGATCACCTACGAGGACTACGAGCCGGGCTTCGGCGATCCGCGGGGCATCGCGCGTACGCACGAGCTGACCCTGCGCGCCCTCGCCGCCACGCCGCCCGCCGCCGACCTGGCCGCCTTCGCCGCCGCCATGAACGAGCCCGCCCTGCTCACCGCCACGCCCGCGCGGCTGCGCGAGGCGGGCGTGTTCGGCGTCTGGGAGCTGCCCGACCGCTCCACGCCGGCCCGCGCCGAGATCGAGGACCGCCTCGACTTCCTGTTCGACCTGTACGTCCGCGAACGCGAGCAGCGCCGCTGGTACGGCTTCTGGGACTACGGCGACGTCATGCACACCTACGACCCAGACCGCCACACCTGGCGCTACGACGTGGGCGGCTACGCCTGGGACAACTCCGAGCTGTCGCCGGACCTGTGGCTGTGGCTGCAGTACCTGCGCACCGGCCGCGCCGACGTCTTCCGCTTCGCCGAGGCCATGACCCGCCACACCGGCGAGGTCGACGTCTACCACCTCGGCCGCTGGAAGGGCCTCGGCAGCCGGCACAACGTCCAGCACTGGGGGTGCAGCTGCAAGCAGGTGCGCATCTCCAACGCCGCCTACCGCCGCTTCCACCACTACCTGACCGCCGACGAGCGCTCCGGCGACCTCATGGACGAGCTGAGCGCGCCGGAGGAGACGTTCACGGCCGTCGATCCGCAGCGCAAGGTCCGCGAGGACGTCTACACGCCCGACCCGTCGGCGCTGTCGGTCGGGCTCGGCACCGACTGGGGCTCGCTCGCCGCCGCCTGGCTGACCCGCTGGGAGCGGCACGGCGACGAGCGGGCCAGGGACCGGCTGCTCGGCACGATGGCCGACATCGCGGCGATGCCGCGCGGGTTCCTGACCGGCGAGGCCAGGATGGACCTCGCCACCGGCCGCTTCGACACCTCTGTGGACAAGATCTCGATCTCGCACCTGTCGTCGCTGTTCGGCCTGCCGGAGATCTGCGCCGAGCTCATCGCCCTGGTGGACGTGCCCGGCTTCGAGGACGCCTGGCTGGAGTACTGCCGGCTCTACCTCGCCACCCCGGAGGAGCAGGAGGCCGAGGTCGGGCGGCGGCTCGGCGGGATCTCGCTGATCCAGGCGCACAGCCGGCTGACGGCGTACGCGGCGGCGCGCACCGGGGACGCCCGGCTGGCCGCCTGGGCGTGGCGCAAGTTCGGCCGCGACGAGGGCGACCAGCTCAACACCAACCCGTTGCAGCGGCAGGAGAAGTGGGAGCTGACGACGGTGGACGGCCCGTCGGTGCTCGCCCCCGTGCGGGAGGCGCCGTTCGTCAGCACCAACAGCGCGGCCCAGTACGCCCTGGCGGCCATCCACAACCTGGCCCTGATCGGGGAGCACCTGGACGGCGGGGAGCGGCGGGAAGAGGCGGGCCCCGTCGGGCGTTAGGGAACGGCGGAGCGTCAAACCAGAGGTGGGGCTCCAGCGGGGAGCCCTACACTGATCGTATGCACACTCCCGATTGATCAGGCGTAGCACGCCCAAACCCTCGTTTCCTAGCACGGGAGTGTTCCGCCATCATGATCATCGCCAATGATATCGAGCTGCGCGCCGGCGCGCGCCTGCTCATCGAGAAAGCGTCCTTCCGGGTCAACCCGGGCGACAAGATCGGGCTGGTCGGCCGCAACGGCGCCGGCAAGACGACCCTGACCAAGGTGCTGGCCGGCGAGGCGCTGCCGGCCGCCGGCACCGTCACCACCAGCGGCTCGGTCGGCTACCTGCCGCAGGACCCGCGCACCGGCGACCTGGAGGTGCTCGCCCGCGACCGCATCCTGTCCGCCAGGGGCCTCGACCAGGTGCTGCGCGAGCTGCGCGAGGCCGAGCTCGGCATGAGCTCGGCCGACGAGCGCACCCGTGAGCGCGCGGTGCGCCGCTACGGCCGCCTGGAGGACCAGATGCACGTGCTCGGCGGCTACGCCGCCGAGTCGGAGGCCGCCTCGATCGCCTCCAGTCTCGGGCTGCCCGACCGGGTGCTCACCCAGCCACTGAAAACGCTTTCTGGCGGTCAGCGCAGGCGCGTGGAATTGGCCCGAATTCTTTTCAGCGGAGCGGAAACTCTCCTTCTGGACGAGCCGACAAACCACCTAGATGCGGACTCAATCGGCTGGCTTCGCGATTTTTTGCGCAGCCATCAAGGTGGCTTGGTGATCATCAGCCACGATGTCGGGCTTCTTGAAGCGACGGTCAACAAGGTCCTGCACCTGGACGCCAACCGGTCCGTGATCGATCACTACAACGTCGGCTGGACCGCCTACCTCGCCCAGCGCGAGACCGACGAGAAGCGCAGGAAGCGCGAGCGCGCCAACGCCGAGAAGCAGGCGGGCGCGCTCCTGGCGCAGGCCGACAAGATGCGCGCCAAGGCCACCAAGGCCAAGGCCGCCCAGGACATGATGCGCCGGGCGCACCGCCTGCTCGCCGGCACCGAGGAGGAGCGCCAGAGCGACAAGGTGGCGCGGCTGCGCTTCCCCGACCCCAAGCCGTGCGGCCGCACCCCGCTCACGGCCCAGGGCCTGTCGAAGTCCTACGGCTCGCTCGAGGTCTTCACCGACGTGGACGTGGCCATCGACCGAGGTCACCGGGTCGTCATCCTCGGCCTCAACGGCGCGGGCAAGACCACCCTGCTGCGTCTGCTCGGCGGACTGGAGAAGCCCGACACCGGCGAGCTGCGGCCCGGCCACGGGCTCAAGGTCGGCTACTACGCCCAGGAGCACGAGACCCTCGACGCCGACCGCACGCTGCTGGAGAACATGCGCTCGGCCGGCGGCGAGTTCACCGACACCGAGCTGCGCAAGGTGCTGGGCTCGTTCCTCTTCACCGGCGACGACGTCGACAAGCCGGCCGGCGTCCTGTCCGGAGGCGAGAAGACCCGGCTGGCCCTGGCCATGCTGGTGCTCTCCAGCGCCAACGTCCTCCTTCTCGACGAGCCCACGAACAACCTCGATCCCGTCTCCCGCGAGCAGGTTCTCAACGCTCTGAGGTCGTATTCAGGAGCGATCGTCCTTGTGACCCATGACGAGGGTGCCGTTGACGCCCTGTCACCGGATAGGGTGATCTTGCTACCGGACGGAACTGAAGACGCGTGGAGCGCCGAATTTTCCGATCTTGTGGCACTTGCCTGATCTTAATTTGAGTGGGTACGGATCTTTTCCCGTGGAGTAGGTAGCCGATCCCGCTGAAATGACTGATCATGGCGGAGTAACGCTGCGGAAGTCCGGCACTACAGGAGGTACTCGTGGCCGAGACACTGAAGAAGGGCACCCGGGTCACCGGGGCCGACCGGGAGAAACTGGCCGGCGATCTCAAGAAACGCTACGCCGCGGGTGAGAGCATCCGCGCCCTGGCCGCTTCGACCGGTCGGTCCTACGGGTTCATCCACCGCATCCTGAGCGAGTCCGGTGTGACTCTGCGCGGGCGCGGCGGGGCGACTCGAGGCAAGTCCAAGCGCTGACGGCCGCCTCGGAACGTGCGACCGCAGCCGCCCGTCCCTAGTCAGCCAGCCGTCGCGCCCGAGCCAGAATCATATTCTGTAGGCTCGGGCGCGACGGACAGCACTTCGGACCGAAGGAGCGGGCGATGGCGGAAGCTCAGGCGCGACAGCGCGGGGGGCACACGGAAAGCGTCACGGAGGACGTCTCTGCCGAGCGGTTGGCGGAGAGCGGGCTCCGCTTCGAGGTGGACGGTGAGATAGCGACGATCACGCTCGACCGGCCGGACAAGCGCAACGCTCAGACGTTCGCCACCTGGTCCGCGCTGGCCGGCATCGGCGACAACCTGCCCGAGCAGGTGCGCGTCGTCGTCGTGAAAGGTGAGGGACCGTCCTTCTCGGCAGGCATCGACCTGCGGATGTTCACTCCTGAGGGGGTGCCGGGCCAGGGCTCGTTCAGCTCGGTGGCCAGGTCCGGTGACACGGATTTCGAGCACAACATCAGAAAGGCTCAAGCCGGGTTCCTGTGGCTGCGCAGGCCGGAGATCGTTTCCATCGCCGCGGTGCACGGGCACGCGATCGGCGCGGGGTTCCAGCTCGCGCTCTCCTGTGACCTGCGGATCGTCGCGGACGACGTCAAGTTCTGCATGAAGGAGCCGGCGCTCGGGCTGGTGCCCGACCTGACGGGGACCAAGCCCCTGGTCGAGCTCGTCGGCCTGGCCAAGGCGATCGACATCTGCCTGACCGCCAGGATGGTGCACGCGGAGGAGGCCGTGCGCATCGGCCTCGCCGAGCAGGTGGTCGCGCGGGACGACCTCGACCGGGCCGTGCGCGACAAGGCGGCGGAGCTGCTGTCCACCAACCGGGACGCGGCCGCCGCGACCAAGCGACTCCTCCAGGGGGCGCGGGCCCGCACCCTGGAGGAGCAGAGCGTCGCCGAAGGGCTGGAGCAGGCCGCGCGCATCAAGACGCTCTTCGGGGGCTGATCTTCGGGGCTGATCTTCGGCGTGAAGTCCCCTTCGTCCCCTCGTGGCACAATTTCGCGCTGAGCTGAGACGGGAATCGGCGGCGCCACCTGGGCGCTGTGTCCGGCGGAGGAGAGGGGATCCCCCGGATGGCGATGATGGGAGGGGGCTTCGGCCCTCACGTGTGGAGCTCGTTGCGCCGCGACGAGTCGGTGGTCAGGCAGCGCCTGCGCCCCGGGATCGCGCGGCGCATCGCCGGTTACGCGCGCCCCTACACCAGGCAGATCGCGGCGTTCCTGCTGCTGGTGGTGGCGGGCGCGGTGATCGTGGTCGCCAACCCGCTGCTGATGAAGGCGATCATCGACGACGGCATCCTGCCCAAGCGCACCGGCGTGGTGATCTGGCTGGCCGTCGCCATCGGCGCGCTCGCGCTGGTGGACGCCGGGCTGACGCTCGTGCAGCGCTGGTTCTCCGCGCGCATCGGCGAGGGGCTGATCTACGACCTGCGCACCGAGGTGTTCGACCACGTGCAGCGCATGCCGGTCGCGTTCTTCATGCGCGCCCAGACCGGCGCCCTGGTCAGCAGGCTCAACACCGACGTGATCGGCGCGCAGCGCGCGCTCACCAGCACCCTGTCGTCGGTCGTGTCCAACGTGGTGAGCCTGGTCCTGGTGCTGGGCGCCATGCTGGCGCTGTCGTGGCAGGTGACGCTGGTCGCCCTGGTGCTGCTGCCGATCTTCGTGATCCCCGCCAAATACGTGGGCCGCCGCATGTCCGCGCTGACCCGCGAGCAGATGCAGCTCGACGCCGAGATGAGCTCGGTCACGACCGAGCGCTTCAACGTCGCCGGCGCCATGGTCGCCAAGCTGTACGGCCGCCCCGAGGACGACGCCGAGGTGTTCGGCGCGCGGGCCGCGCGGGTGCGTGACGTCGGCGTCCGCGTCGGCATGTACGGCACCGTCTTCCGCGTCGCGCTCGGCCTGGTCGCCGCGCTCGCCACGGCCCTGGTCTACGGCATCGGCGGCGTCCTGTCGGTCACCGGCTACTTCGAGCTGGGCACGCTCGTGGCCCTGGCCGCGCTGCTGATGCGCCTCTACGGCCCGCTCACCTCGCTGTCCAACGTGCACGTGGACGTCATGACCGCGCTGGTCAGCTTCGACCGCGTCTTCGAGATCCTCGACCTCAAGCCCATGGTGGCCGAGCGCCGCGACGCCGTGCCGGTGCCGGAGGGGCCGGTGACGATCGAGTTCGACGACGTGCGCTTCCGCTACCCGGCCGCCGAGGAGGTCTCGCTCGCCAGCCTGGAGTCGGTGGCCAGGCAGGACACCGGCCCCTCCCACCCGGTGCTCAAGGGCGTGTCGTTCACCGCCCGCCCCGGGCAGCTCATCGCCCTGGTCGGCCACTCGGGCGCGGGCAAGACCACGATCACCTCGCTGGTCTCGCGCCTCTACGACGTCGACGCGGGCGCCGTCCGGCTCAACGGCCTCGACGTGCGCGAGGCCACCCTCGCCTCGCTCCGCGACACCGTGGGCGTGGTCATGCAGGACCCGCATCTCTACCACGACACGATCGGGGCCAACCTGCGCTACGCCAGGCCGGAGGCCACCGACGAGGAGATCTGGGCGGCGCTGAAGGCCGCGCAGATCGGCGACCTCGTCGAGTCCCTGCCCGAGGGGCTCGACACCGTGGTGGGCGACCGCGGCTACCGGCTGTCCGGCGGCGAGAAGCAGCGGCTCGCGCTGGCCCGGCTGCTGCTCAAGGCCCCCCGCGTGGTCGTGCTCGACGAGGCGACCGCGCACCTCGACTCCGAGTCGGAGGCGGCCGTGCAGGTGGCGCTGAAGACCGCGCTGGAAGGCCGCACGTCGCTGGTGATCGCGCACCGGCTCTCCACGATCAGGGAGGCCGACGAGATCCTCGTCGTGCACGAGGGCCGGGTCGCCGAGCGCGGCCGGCACGAGGAGCTGCTGGCGCGCGGCGGGCTGTACGCCGAGCTCTACCGCACCCAGTTCAGCTCGTCAGGTAGCCCAGCCGGGTGAGCTCCTTGCGCGCCACCCGCTCCACCAGCTCCACGTCCTGGGGGCGGAGCCGGGAGCGCCAGGCACCGGCCGCGGCCTCGTGGCCGTACAACGCGACCTTCGGCACCCGCGTCTCCAGGTGCTCGGCGAGAGTGGCCGCCGCCTGCGCGGGGGCGCGCACCAGGTCCTCGTAGCGCAGGGTCAGGAGCTGAGCGGCGGGCAGGGAGCGGCGCAGCTCGGCGCTCAGCCGCACGGCGCTGCGCCAGCGCAGGGCGCACTTGCCCGCCGCGGGCATCTCCTTCCAGTGTTCGAGGTGCTCGTCCTTGCTGACGCCGAGGAAGGCGTTGGGGAACTCGGTGCCGCCGCTCAGCATCGCCGGACGGAACCACGCCAGGCAGTCGGGATCGGCGAGCATGTCGGCGGCGACGTCGCGGCCGTCGCGGACGAGCTGCACGAACCGGGCGTCGGGGAAGGCCTGCAGCAGCACCGGCGCGCTGTAGATGAGGTCGGGGCCGCCCTCGCCGAAGCGCACGATGTCGCCGGTGGCCACGCACGGCCCCGCGCCGGTGACGCCGCCCGCCTCGCGGCACGGCGCCGCGCACTCCCCGCACGAGCCGGGCAGCACCTGCCACGACTCGGCGAGCGCGTCCCGCAGCACCCGCACGGCCCCGGAGGTGCGGGCGATGGACGGCTTGCGGGCGAAGGCGTACAGCACGTGCGCCACGCTCGCCCGGCCCATCGTCATGTGGAAGCCGGGTGAGCGCTTGAGGGCGCGGGCCAGCAGTGCGGCGCCGGAGTGCGGTGCGCCCAGCAGGAACACCGGGCGGCGGACCTTGACGCCGTTGACGACGAGGATGTGGGGCGGAAGTCGCATACGCGACACAAGTGTGACACCGTTTGCCTGGTGAACGAGCCAACCGCGCCGCGGGCCCATGTCCAGGAGTTGATCGATGCAGCAAGCTGACCTGCGGCCCGGTGACACGGTCGCGATCGTCGCGCCCTCCGGCCCGCCCCACGCGACCCTGCTCAGGCAGGGCGTGGCGCGGTTGGAAGGGCTCGGACTGAAGGTCGTCGTGGGCGCGCACGTGCTCGACCGGCAGGAGCTCGACTACCTGGCGGGCGCGGACGCGGTCCGCGCCGCCGACCTGCAGTCCGCCTGGTGCGACCCGGCGGTCAAGGCGGTGTTCTGCTGCCGGGGCGGCTACGGCGCGGGGCGGCTGCTCGGCCTGCTCGACTGGGACGCCATGCGTGCCGCCGGGCCCAAGGTGCTGCTCGGCTCCAGCGACATCACGGCGCTGCACAACGCCTTCGCGATCGAGCTGGGCGTGTCCACCCTGCACGGCCCGATGCCGGCCTGCGAGCTGCTGGGCGGGGAGAACGGTCCCGAGCCGCTCACCTGGGCGAGCCTCCAGGCGGCCCTGTCGGGCGCGCAGGAGAGCGTGTACGGCGATCGGGTGCTGGTGCCCGGCCGGGCCGAGGGCGAGCTGTCAGGGGGCAACCTGTCGCTGCTGGCGTCCATGTGCGGGACCCGGTGGCAGCCGTCGTTCGAGGGGCGTCTCGCCTTCCTGGAGGACGTGGGGGAGGAGCCGTACCGGATCGACCGGATGCTCACCCAGTTGCTGCAGGCCGGGGCGTTCGACGGGGTGCGCGGGATCGCGCTCGGGTCGTGGGTGGAGTGCGGCGATCCCTACCCGGTGCTGCGGGACCGGCTGGCGCCGCTCGGCGTGCCCGTCCTGGCCGGGCTTCCGGCGGGTCACGGGTCGCCGCAAATGAGCCTCTGGCTGGGAAGACTTGGAGTTATCGATACCGAATCGTGCTCCCTGTCTGGTCCGGAGCGCGATGGGGAGCAGGCAACCTAGGAGGGACGAATCCGGAAGAAAGGGACAGCGCGCGTGAGCTTTTTCAAGCGAGAGCGAGAGCCCGCGCGCCGGCCCGACGCGGACGCCGACCTCGACTCGCTGCTCGCGCTGGTCGCCGAGTCCCGCGGCTTCACCTGCGAGTTCGCCGCCGACGGCGGCTCGCTCACGCTGCGCGGCGAGCCCACCCTGACCGTCCGGCTCACCGGGTTGCGCCGCGAGGCGGGACGGCGGGCCAGGGAGGACTGGCCCGTGCTGGTCAGCGAGCACCTGGCGCACGCCGTGGCCACCGCGGGAGAGCCCGCGGACCTGTGCGACCTGGAGCAGGCCGCCCCGCTGCTGCGCACCCGCGTGGAGTCGGTGGACGAGCTGGCCGACCCGGCCAGGATCGTCGGCCGCCACCTCAACGCCGACCTGGTGGAGCTGCTGACCGCCCACGGCCGCCCGGTGCGGCCCGAGGAGGCCGGGTGCTGGCCCGTGCCCACGGCGCAGGCGCTCGACCTGGCCGTGGCGAACGTGCGCCGCGAGGAGCGGCTGCCGGTGGAGTCCATCGAGCTGTCCGGCACGCCGGTGCTCCGGCTCACCGGGACGGCGCCGTCGGCGGCCACTCACCTGCGGTGGCTGGCCGACTACCTGCCGGTGCCGGCGGACGGCGTGCTGGTGGTGCTGCCGGATCCGTACACGCTGCTCGTGCACCCGGTGGACGGGATCGGCGTGGTGCGCGCCATCGAGCGGCTGCGCGTGCACGCCGCCCGCACCGGCGGGCTGAGCCCGCAGGTGCACTGGTGGCACGGCGGGCGGCTGACCCTCATCAAGGCCGACATCGTCATGAGGGGCGGCCAGACCCGCCTGGTGGTGGCCCCGCCGCCGGAGTTCGCGCGAGTCCTCGCCCGCCTGGCGGTCTGAAGGCTCAGCCGGTCACGTACTGCCGCAGGTGGGTGGCGGTGAGCGTGTCGCCGTGCGCGACCAGCTCGGCCGGGGTGCCGGTGAAGACCACCCGGCCTCCGTCGTGACCCGCGCCGGGACCGAGGTCGATGATCCGGTCGGCGTGCGCCATCACGGCCTGGTGGTGCTCGATGACGATCACCGAGTTGCCGTCGTCGACCAGCCGGTCCAGCAGCCCGAGCAACTGGTCCACGTCGGCCAGGTGCAGGCCGGTCGTGGGCTCGTCCAGCACGTACGTCGTCCCGCCCCGCGCCATGTGGATGGCCAGCTTGAGCCGCTGCCGCTCGCCGCCGGACAGCGTGGTCAGCGGCTGCCCCAGCCCGAGGTAGCCGAGGCCCACGGCGGACATCCGCTCCAGGATGCCCTTGGCCTGCCCGGTGGTGAAGAACCCGGCGGCCTCGGCCACGGACATGCCGAGCACGTCGCTGATGTTCTTGCCGCGCAGCGTGTACGTCAGCACCTCCGGCGTGAAGCGCCGCCCCTCGCACTTCTCGCACACCGACGCGACCTCGGCCATCATCTGCAGGTCGGTGTAGATGAGGCCGATGCCCTTGCACGCCGGGCAGGCGCCCTCGGAGTTGGCGCTGAACAGGCCGGGCTTGACCCCGTTGGCCTTGGCGAAGGCGGCCCTGATCGGGTCGAGCAGGCCGGTGTAGGTGGCCGGGTTGCTGCGGCGCGAGCCGCGGATCGGCGACTGGTCGGCCACGACCACGCCCTCGCGGCCGGCGATGTAGCCGTGGATGAGCGAGCTCTTGCCCGACCCGGCCACCCCGGTGACCACGGTCAGCACGCCGAGCGGCACGTCCACCGTGACGTCGCGCAGGTTGTGCAGGCTCGCGCCCTCGATCCGCAGGTGGCCCGAGGGCGTGCGGGGCCGCTCGCGCAGCCGGGCCCGGTGGCCGAGGTAGCGGCCGGTGAGCGTGCCGGAGGCGCGCAGCCCGTCGAGGTCGCCCGCGTAGCAGACCTGCCCGCCGCCGCTGCCCGCGGCCGGGCCGAGGTCCACCACGTGGTCGGCGATGGCGATCGTCTCCGGCTTGTGCTCGACGACCAGCACCGTGTTGCCCTTGTCGCGCAGCCGCAGCAGCAGCTCGTTCATCCGCTGGACGTCGTGCGGGTGCAGCCCGGCGGTCGGCTCGTCGAAGACGTAGGTGACGTCGGTGAGGCTGGAGTTGAGGTGGCGCACCATCTTGACCCGCTGCGCCTCGCCGCCCGACAGGGTGGCCGACTCGCGGTCCAGGCTGAGGTAGCCGAGGCCGATGCCGGTCAGCGAGTCGAGCGTGGCGAGCAGGCCGTCGAGCACCGGGCCGACGGCCTCGGCGGACAGGCCGCGGACGAACTCGGCGAGGTCGTCGACCTGCATGGCCGAGCACTCGGCGATGTTGCGCCCGGCGATCCTGGCCGAGCGGGCCGCCTCGTTGAGCCGGGAGCCGCCGCAGTCGGGGCAGGTGGTGAGCTTGAGCGCCCGGTCGGCGAAGGCGCGGGCGGCCGGCTGCATCGACTCGCGGTCCTTGCCCAGGTAGCCGCGCCGGACCCGGACGGCGAGCCCTTCGTAGGTGAAGGTGTTGGAGCCGTACTTGATTTTGGTGGGCGGTTTGTGGAGCAGGTCGTCCCACTGCTGCGGGGTGAAGTCCTTCAGCTTCACGGCGGGGTCGTAGAGGCCGGAGCCGGCCAGGACCTGCCAGAGCCAGCTGTCCACCGCGTGGCCGGGGACCTTGACGGCGCCCTCGTTCAGCGACAGCTCCCTGTCGACCAGCGCGTCCACGTCGATCTCCATGGTCTTGCCGAGGCCCTCGCAGGCCGGGCACATGCCCTCGGCCAGGTTGAAGCTGAAGGCGGAGGCGGAGCCGACGTGGGGGACGCCGACGCGGCTGAAGATGATGCGCAGCATGGTGTGCGCGTCGGTGGCGGTGCCCACGGTGGAGCGGGCGTTGGCGCCCACGCGCTCCTGGTCGACGATGATGGCGGCGCTCAGGTTGTGCAGGGCGTCCACGTCGGGGCGGGCCTGGCTCGGCATGAAGCCCTGCACGAACGCGCTGTAGGTCTCGTCGATGAGCCGGCGCGACTCGGCGGCGATGGTGTCGAAGACGAGCGAGGACTTGCCCGAGCCGGACACTCCGGTGAAGACGGTGAGCCGGCGCTTGGGGATGTCGAGGGAGACGTCCTTGAGGTTGTTCTCCCGGGCGCCACGGACCTGGATCAGGTCGTGGCCGTCGGCGGCGGTGTGGTCGTGGCGGTGCGTGGGAACCACGGGACCCCTTTGTCGGCGAGATTGCTTAGGGCGTAAGGAGTTAGCCGGGACAGCGTACATCGTCCCGGGAGCTCCGTGTGCGGCGTACAATGTACCGTACGCCATACGCCCAAGCGCTCAGGCGGACAGGGGGTTCGCGTGCCGGTGGTGCAGGCCGATCACCGGGATCTCGTGCAGGCTGCCCGAGTACAGGAACTGGGTCATGCCGATGAGCAGCCGCCGCACGTCCTCCTGGGGGCGCACCACCAGGCGCAGGAACTGGCTGGTGGTGCCGAGCTTGTTGCCGCACTCGCGGACGTAGACGCCGTGCTCGGTCAGCAGGTGGTCGCGCAGCGGCACCCCGTCGTGCCCCGGCGGCAGCTTGACCAGCAGGAAGTTGCCCTGCGAGGCGTACACCGACAGCCCCGGCATGGTGCTGAGCTGCTGGAACATGGCCCGCCGGTCGCTCGACAGCCGCCGCAGGCTCTCCTGGTACTCGGCGCCGAACTGCTTCATCATGAACACCATGACCTCGGCGAAGGAGTTGAGGTTCCACTTGGGCAGCGCGTCGCGCACCCGCCCCGCCAGCGCCGGGTTGGCGACCATGTAGCCGAAGCGGACGCCGTGCAGGCCGAAGTTCTTGCCCAGGCTGCGCAGCACGATCACGTTGGGCCGCACCGCGGCCTCGGCCGCCACGCCCGGACAGGGCTCGGCGTCCACGAACTCGCCGAACGACTCGTCGATGATCACCAGGTCGAGGTCGATGAGCTCGTCCATCAGCCGGACGACCTCGTGCTTGGGCAGATAGCCGCCGTCGGGGTTGTTCGGGTTGCAGATCACCGCCACGCGCGAGCCGCGGGTGCGGACGAACGAGACGTAGTCGGCCACGTCGAGGGCGAAGTTGCGGCTCTCCAGCAGCGGGTACATGTCGACCCGCTTGCCCGTCTCCAGCGGCTGGTCGGTCCACCGGCCGAAGGTCGGGATCGGCACCGCCAGGCTCTCGCGCACCAGCAGGTGGTCGATCCAGGTGATCAGCTCCGTGGAGCCGTTGCCCATGGCGACCGTCTGGGGGTGCAGCCCCAGCGTGGCGCACAGCTCGGCGGTGATCGTGCCGGCGTCGCTCGGATAGAACTTGAGTATCGTCTCCAGATTCCTCCCGAGGTGCTCGAAGATCTCAGGCGTCGGGAAGTACGGGTTGCACGGTATGCAGAAGTCCACTGGTGCGCGCTCTCCGGCCGAGCCGCGCAGCAGTGAGAAGTACGACGGGCTGTGCGCCTGTGTACGCAGCAGGCTGAGCTCCACGACACCTCCATGGAACACCACGTGTCCGATGTGTGGAGATACGCGCTACTTGCCGCAGTGGTTCATGACGACGCGCGGGTCCTGGTCAGGGTCAGGATCGCGATGTCGTCGCGCGGTGGCGCGCCGGTGAAGCTGCGCACGTCCGCGCCGACGGTCTCGGCCAGGCGGCGGGGCGGATGCCTGGCCCACGTACGCAGCCGCGCCGCCAGCGGGTAGAACGCGCCCGCGCTGTCGCGGGCCTCGGTGACGCCGTCGGTGCACAGCAGCATGGTCGCCCCGGTGGGGAAGGCGAACCAGGCGACGGCACGCGGCCCGGGAGCCAGCCCGGCCAGGCCGAGCGGCACCGCGGGCTCGCCGAGCGCGGCCTGGTAGGCCCGCCCGTCGTGAATGATGTATGGGGCGATGTGCCCGCAGTTGACCGCCTCCACCACCGGGCCGCGGCGGATGTCCAGCACCAGGGCGGTCACCAGGCGCTCGGGCTCGCCACCACGGCCGGCGCCCAGGTTGTGCCGGGTCACCGCCGACTCCATCGCCTCCACCACCCCGATCAGGGTGGCCTCGCGGTAGGCGGCCTCGCGGAAGGCCCCGAGCACGGCGAGCGCGGTGCCGATCGCGGGCAGGCCCTTGCCCTGCACGTCGGCGATGAGCAGGCGGGTGCCGTGGGGGGAGGCGGCCACCTCGTACATGTCGCCGCCCACCATCGCGTCCTCCTCGACCGGCTGGTAGAGGCCGTCCACCAGGACGTCGCCGCTGCGCAGGGGGAGCGGGCGGACGATCTGCCGCTGGAGCGCCGCCGCGGCCGAGCGCAGCCGGTAGACCTCCTCCTCGCGGTGCACCCGGTAGCGGCAGCTGATCACGGCCGCCACGCCGAACAGCGCCGCGAACCCCGCGGCGAGCAGGTTGTCGTCCAGGTCGGCCCCGAGGTAGGCGAGCGTGCCGCCCATCACCAGCACCACCCACACGGACGCGAACGCGGTCTGGCGCACGTTGCCGAGCCCCGACACGATCGAGGGCAGGAAGACCAGGAGGGGCAGCAGGCGCACCGCCGTGCTGGTGAGCGAGTCGAGGGTGATCAGCGCCACGGTGACGCAGACGAGCACCGCCACGAACACCGGCATCGGCAGGGAGGGGCCCACGCGCCGCCGTTCACCGCCATTCGCCACGGCCGTCCCTCATTCCGCGCCGTCGTTCCTCCGTCCCGGTGGTCGTGCCCAGCTCGGCGGGTGCGGAAAACAGCGTGAGCGGTCCGGGCGCGAACAGCAGCCGCGCTATTACCCGCCATTCCTATAAGAAATTGTCCGCCGATCGCCCCGCCGTCATGGGCGGGTTGTGCAGCCCTGATATGCCCGCGACTACGGAAAGTAAACGTCTGTGACTCGCATGAGGCGACATGTCGGTTTTGATAAGGATTTATCAGGTGCAGAGGGTTAGCCGAGTGTGACGATTTCTCGTCACGGAACGCATTGACAGAAGTAAATGATCTTGTAAATATCTGTGTTACCGCATTCCGAAAAATAACCGCGAGAAAGGGGAACGTGTACATGGGCGAACCCGGCACGTTGCAAGACCGCGAGTGGACCCTGTTGCCGGCCGCGGTCGTCAGGACCGCCGGGTTCCCCTGGGAGCTCGTCCAATCCCTGGCCTGCCCCAGGGCCGCGGAGACCGCGGCCGCCGTCGCGCTGCTGGAGACGCGGGCCCTCGGCCTGCTCGCCGTCGCGCCCGCCCGCCGCGCGGCCCGTCCGTCCGGCCCGCACGCCGGCCGGACGGACGCCCCCCGGCTGCCGCGCGGGCTCCGCGGCCGCCTGCGCCGCCTGCGGCCCCTGCCGCCCGGCACCCCGGGCCCCGAGGACTGGCTCGCCGACTGGAACCACGTCACCGGCCTGCTGGAGGAGGCGAGGCTCGCCCTCGCCGAGGTGGTCGCCGCCGACACCGCGCTGACCAGGGCGGCCGTCGCCGGCGTCGCCTCCGACGAGCGCTTCCTCGACGCCCTGGTCTGCTCCGCCCCCGCCGCCTACCGCGAGCTGCGGCGCGGCCCCGCCGATCCCGCGAAGCTCGCCTCCCACGTGCAGCGGCTGGCCACCCGGGCCGCCCCGACCGGCTTCCACGCCCCCACCGGCGCCGCCCGCGTCGAGCCCGCCCTCCCCAGCGGCTACACCTGGGCCGGATACCGCGAGCTCGCCGGCCGCCACGCCTACCCCGCCGCCCGCGTCGGCGAGGCGCTCCAGCAGCGCCTCCTCGCCGACCCCGCCGTCGTCGCCGGGCTCGTGCCCCGACTGCGCGCCGGCGCGACGCCCCCGCGCGACGCCGCCGCCTTCGCCGCCCGCTGCGACGGCCGCCGCACCGTCGCCGAGATCGCCGCCGACTGCGGCATCAGCATGGAACGGGCCTCGGCCGCGCTCGCCGTCGCGGTGCGCCGCGGGCTGCTCACCCACGACCTGTGCCCGCCCGCCACCGTCCCCGACCCGGTCGGCTGGCTGCTGGCGCGGCTGCCCGGCGACGACGAGCCCGCCGTCCAGGAACACGGCCTCGTGGCCGCCCGCGGCGTGCCCGCCCAGGAGCGGCGGTGGCCGCTCGCCGGCCCCCGCGCCGCCGGCAGCGCCGACCTGCCCGTCGCGCGGCGCGTCCGCGAGATCGCCGGCCTGCTGGAGCACTACCCGGCCGCGGCGCCCGAGGTGAAGCTGGCCGTGCAGAGCCGCATCGAGGCCCTCGCCGGCGGCGGGCAGCGGGCCGGGCGCGACGAACGCCTCATCGTGCACGAGGCCGCCGCCGGCACCCTCCGCCTCACCGCCGGCGGGCCGCTCGCCGCCGACCTGCGCGAACGCGTGCCCGCCGCGCTCGCCCTGCTCGCGGAGGAGGCCGAGCTGACCCGGCTGCGCACCAACCGGCTGCTCGCCGCCCGGCTCGGCGCCGGGACCTTCCCACTGGCCGAGGCGCTGGGCGCGGCCGGCGACCTCGAGGTGTGCCACGGCGACCGGATCGCCGGGCTCGTCCGCGCCGCGCCGGCCGGCGCCGCCGTCCTCGACCTGGCCGAGGTGGCCGGCGAGCCCGTGCCGCCGGGGGCGCCCGTGCTCTGCGCGGCCGACGTCATGGTGGCGGCGGCGTCGCTGGAGGCGTACGAAGAGGGTGTCACCCCGCTGGTCATCGACGCGCTCCACGACGCGCCCAGGCTCGGCCCGTGGGAGCCGCCGCCCGTCCGCGACGGCGCCGCGCTCGTCGCCGAACGGGACGCCGCCGTGGCCCGCGTGCTCGACGGCTTCACCGCGCTCAACGTCGTCGCGCCGCGCGCCGACGGCCTGCTCCCGCTGGAGCTGCCCGGCCCCGTCCTGGAGCACGGCGGCGCGACGGCCGGTCCCCGGCGGCGCCGCCTCGGACTCGGCGAGCTCTACGTCCACAGCGACGGCCACCGGGCCGTGCTGCGCGCCAAGGGCACCGGCGAGACGCTGATGTTCCACAACGGCGGGCCGGGCCCGGGCAGCGCCCTGCGCATCGCGCTCGCGCTGCCGGGGCTCCGCCCTCCCGCCCTGCCCTGCCTGCCCGCCCTGCCCCGCATCACCTGGGGGAACGTCGTGCTCGCGCGGCGGCGCTGGCAGCTCGGGCGGGCCGCGTCCGAGCCGCTGCGGCACGCCTCGGGCTCGGGCGAGCGCGACCTGCTGCTCGCCATGGCCCGGCTGCGCGAGGCGCACGACCTGCCCCGCACCTTCTTCGCCGCCGCCGGCCGGCACCCCCTCTACGTCGACACCCGCGCTCCCTCGCTCATCGCCGAGCTGGCCGCCCTCGCCGAGGCCGCCGGCGACCGGCTCACGCTCACCGAGGCCCTGCCGGGACCCGACGACTGCTGGCTGCGCGAGGGCGGGCTGCGCTTCGCCGCCGTGCTCCGCTGCGTCTACCTGCGGCCCGCCCGGCGTCCCGGCGCCGGGCCGTGCCCGCGTCCCCGTCCCCACCCCTGTCCCGGGACGGAGGAACGCGCCTGATGGACGTGCTCGTCGTGCCTCCGCTGGCGGACTTCACCACCGTGGTGGCGCCGCCCCCAGGGATGGCGCTCCTCGACCTCAACGAGCACCTCGTCCGGCGGCTCGCCGACCCCGCCCGGCTCCGGGCCGCCGCCGACCGGCGTCCGGGAGGGCCACTCACCGCGCTGATCGGGCGGGCGGCGGCCGCCATCCTGGCGCGGGGGGCGTACGACGACGCCCACGTACGGGCCGTCGGCGCCGCGCTGGGCCTGGCCGCCGATCCGGCCGTCCAGCTCGCCGTGGACGGGCTGGAGCTCACCGAGGGCAGCGAGGAGAGCAGCCGCGACCTGCTCGGCGCCGCCCGCCGGTGCGAGCTGTTCGCGCCCGAGATCGAGCTGGCCAGGGAGGTGACACGCGGGCGGCGGGCGCACCTCGTGATCGACCGCGCCGACCAGCTCCCGGCCGCGTTCGCGCTGGTCGCCGCCCTGGGGGAGGGCATGACCCTGTGCGGCCGCCACGTCGCCGAGCACCGGGCGGCGCTGCGGCGGATCCCCGAGCTCGCCGGGGTGAGATGGGACGCCTGGTCTCCCGAGCACCTGATCAGACCGCCCTGGTGCGAAACCGCCCGCGCCGGCACGCGGGCCACCTCTCCGGACGAATGGGCCCTGCAGGCCGGCGGAGGGGAAACCGTCAGGTGGGGGCGCGGGGATGTGGGGGCCGCTTCTCCTGACAGGTGGGTCCTGCGGGCCGGCGGAGGGGAAGTCATCGGCTCGGGACGCGGGGGCGTCGAGCCGGTGCGGTGGGTCGTGGGGGAGCGGCCGGTGCCCGGGGGCGGGGGGCCGTGGGCGGGGCGGCTGGACGTGGCGCGGGCGGCGGCGCTCCCGGGGGAGGCGCTGGCCCGGTGCCGGGGGCTGACGCTGATGCTCACCCGGGTCGACTTCCTGGGCGTGGCCACCGGCCTCACCGGCGGGGTCGCCGACCTGCGCCGCCTGCGGGCCGCGCTCCCGCCGGGCGTGCCGGTGACGGGCGAGCTGGCCGTGGGCGCGCCCGGCGTCAGCGCCGAGGCGGCGGAGGAGTCGATGGAGCTGCTGGCGGGCGGGCTCGCGGGCGTACGGCCGGCGGGGGTCCGGCCGTACCGGATGGGGGTGCGCGCGCCCTGGACGGCGGGCGAGGTGCTGATGCGGCCGCCCCGCGCGGGCCACGACCTGGCCCGGTGGGCGGAGTTCGACGCGCCGGGCGGCATGTCGCCGGACGAGGTCGCGATCCTCCTGCGGCGGTGGGTGGAGCGGCTGCCGGGGTTGCCGGCCGGGCGGCTGGCGGCCTGCTCCGTCGCCGGGCCCGCCGCCCCCGGCCCGCCGGGGGCCGCCTGGGATCCCTGCACGGAGGTCGTCGCGGGCGCCGGCCCGGATGGGCTGGGGCCGGGGACGTTCGCCGTCAACCTGCGTTCCGGCCGCTCGATCCGGCTGCACCACCTCCTGGTCGCCCCGGTCAGCCGCCTGGCCGCCGACCCGCACGCCCTCGACCACCTGGCCGAGCCCGCCCGCCGCCGCCTGACGGCCGAACTCGCGGCGGCCGGCTTCCTGAGGTAGTGGGGAGGGTCTGACCGGGCGCGGCACCGCGTCGGGCCCTGCGGTCGCGGGGAGGGCGTGACCGGGCATGGCGCTGCGTCGGGCACTCCGGTAGTGAGGAGGGGGTGATCGGGCGCGGCGCCGTGTGGGGCGCTGCGGTAGCGGGTGGGGGTGACCGGGGGGCGGCAGTGCGTCGGGCGCCGCCGTAGGGGGAGGGGGTGACCGGGCATGGGGGTGCGTCGGGCACCATGGAAGGCGTGACACTAGGCAGCACCATGGAGGCGTCACCCGGTGGGCTCGACGAGCTCGACGAGCTGGTCGGCCGGGGCGGGGTGGCGGTGCTGAGCGGCGCCGGGCTGTCCACCGAGTCGGGCATCCCCGACTACCGGGGGCCGACCGGGCGGGCGCGGCAGGCTGAGCCGATGACCTACCAGCGGTTCGTGGCCAGCCAGGAGGCGAGACGGCGTTACTGGGCGCGCAGCCACGTCGGCTGGCGGCAGATCGGGCTGGCCAGGCCCAATGCCGGGCATCGGGCCGTGGCCGCGCTGGAGCGGCACGGCCTGGTCAGCGGCATCGTCACCCAGAACGTCGACGGCCTGCACCAGGCGGCCGGCGCGGACCGGGTGATCGAGCTGCACGGCGGCCTCGACCGGGTGATGTGCCTGAGTTGCCGCGAGCGCACCTCGCGCGCCGAGCTGGACCGCCGGCTGCGCGAGGCCAATCCCGGCTGGGCGGCCACCAGCGACGTGATCAACCCCGACGGCGACGCGGTGCTCACCGACGAGCAGGTCGCCGGGTTCCGCGTGGTCGACTGCACGGGGTGCGGCGGCCTGCTCAAGCCGGACGTGGTGTTCTTCGGCGAGAACGTCCCCCGCCCGCGCGTCGACGAGTGCTTCGCCGTCGTGGAGAGCGCCCGGGCGCTGCTCGTGCTCGGCTCCTCGCTGGCGATCAGGTCGGGGCTGCGGTTCGTGCAGCGGGCGGCGGCGCGCGGCGTCCCGATCGCGATCGTCAACCAGGGCCCGACCGGCGGCGACGCCGACGCGGCGCTGCTCGTGGACGCCCCGCTCGGCGCGACCCTGACCGCCCTGGCCCGCCGGCTGGGTGCACAATAGGGCGCATGCCCGCCCGACCGTGCCCCTGCGGCCTGCCCGCCCCCTACGACGACTGCTGCGGCAAGCTGCACCGCGGCGAGGCGGCGGCGGCCACCGCCGAGCAGCTCATGCGCTCGCGCTTCAGCGCGTTCGCCGTCGGCGACGCGGCCTACCTGCTGCGCACCTGGCACCCGGCGGGCCGCCCGGTCCGGCTCGACCTCGACCGGCGGCTGCGCTGGACCAGCCTGGAGATTCTCGGCACCACGGGCGGCAGCGTCGTGCACACCGAGGGCACGGTCCGCTTCCGCGCCCACTACGTGGAGCGCGGGCGGCCGGGCGACATGGAGGAGCACAGCCGGTTCGTACGGCTGGACGGTCGCTGAATCTACGCCGGGGCGCTCTGAGCCGTCAGAGCTCGGGCTTGCGGGCCACCCCGCCGACGAACGTGTGGTACGTGATGCCGGGCGTGGCGTGGTCGTCCTCGCCCGGCCGCCACTCCGGCAGCGGCACCAGGCCGGGCTCCAGCAGGTCCAGCCCGTCGAAGTAGGCGAGGATCTCCGCGCGGGTGCGCCACCGCCCGGTGCCCATCGTCTCGTTGAAGACCTTCTCCGCCGAGTACGCCTGCCGCGACACCTCGGGCAGCTCAGGCCCGGGGTTGTGGAAGTGGGAGACGGCGAGGTAGCTGCCCGGCACCAGGCGGTCCATCAGCCGGCGGGTGATGCCGCCGGGGTCCTCGTGGTCGGCCAGGTGGTGCAGGATGCCGAGCAGCAGCAGCGCCACCGGCCGGTCGAAGTCGATCAGCCGCCGGACCTCGGGGTTGTGCAGGATCGCCTCGGGGTCGAGCAGGTCGGCCTCGACCACGGTGGTGGTGTCGTCCACGGCCAGCAGGGCCCGGCCGTGGACGAGCACGATCGGGTCGTGGTCGACGTAGACGACGTGCGTGCCGGGCGCGACCGCCTGGGCGATCTCGTGCACGTTGCCCTGGGTGGGCAGGCCGGAGCCGATGTCGAGGAACTGCCGGATGCCGGCCTCTCCGGCGAGGAAGCGCACCACCCGGCCCAGGAACTCGCGGTTGGCCCGCGCCGCCTGGGGCGCGTCCGGCGCGACCTCCAGCGCCCGCCGCGCGGCCATCCGGTCGGCTTCGTAGTTGTCCTTGCCGCCGAGCATGAAGTCGTAGACCCGCGAGACGCTGGGTCTCGTCGTGTCGATCCCGCGCGGCGCGCGCTCCTGCTCGCTCTCGGACACCCTCGGCTCCTCCTGCCTGCGACGTCACGGGGGACGTTGCCGATGATCGTACGACGCCGGACCCCGGAAGATCCCGACTTTCTGCCATTTATCCCGATCAGGCGGACTCCCGTACCACCAGCTCGGTCGGCAGCACCACGGGCTCCACGGGGCCGGCCCCGTCCAGCAGGGCGAACAGCAGCCGCATCGTCTCCTGCGCCATCTTCGCGAGCGGCTGGCGGATCGTGGTCAGCGGCGGATGGGTCGAGACCGCCACCGCCGAGTCGTCGAACCCGCCCACCGCCACGTCGTCAGGCACCCGCCGCCCGGCCGCGCGCAGCGCCGCGAGGGCCCCGGCCGCCATCAGGTCAGAGGCCACGAAGACCGCGTCGAGGTCGGGGGAGCGCTCCAGCAGCTCGCGCATCGCCCGCTCGCCGCTCGCCTGCGTCCAGTCGCCGTGCGCGATGAGCCGCTGGGTGGCCTTGCGGCCCAGCACCTCGGCGAAGCCCTCCAGGCGCTGGATGCCGCCCGGCGTGTCCATCGGCCCGGTGATCATCGCGATCCTGCGGCGGCCCTGGCGGACGAAGTATTCCGTCATCTGCCGGGCGCCGAGGCGCTCGTCGGCGGCGGCGTACGGGATGACGTTCTCGTGGCCGATGACCGCGCCGACCGACACCGCGGGCGGCCCGCCGGAGCCCAGGGCCTCCACCAGCGGGTCGCCCGCGTGCGTGGAGACCAGCAGCACCCCGTCGGCGTGGCCGCCGCGCACGTAGCGGACCACGCGCTCGCGGTCGCCCTCGTCGCCGGCCATCATCATCACCAGCGACAGGTCCCGCTCGGCCAGCATCCTGATCGCGACCCGGATCAGCGTGCTGTAGTTGGGGTCCTCGAACAGTTTCTCGTGCGGCTCCGACAGCACCATCACCACCGAGCCGGTGCGCTGGGTGACCAGGCTCCTGGCGGCGCGGTTGACGACGTAGCCGGTCTCGGAGATCGCCCGCTCGATGGCCACGCGCGCCGCGGGGCTGACGTATTTGTCCCCGTTGAGCAGGCGGGAGACCGTGCCGCGGGACACGCCCGCGGCCGCGGCCACATCGTGGATCGTAGGGCGTTTCATTTCACGGCTCCGGAGGACAGATCGGTCCTCCAGTATCGCTGCATCGTGAGGAACAGCGCGATCAACGGCACGATCGACAGGAACGCCCCCGTGAGGATCAGGTTGTAGAGCGCGGGCTGGTTGGCCCCCGCCATGAGCAGCGTGTAGAGGCCGACGGTGAGCGGGAACTTGCCGTCGTCGCCCAGCATGATGAACGGCAGCAGGAAGTTGTTCCAGATCGCCACGAACTGGAACAGGAAGATCGTCACCATGCCGGGCACCATGAGCGGCATCGCCACCCGCGCCATCAGCCGGCCCTCGCCCGCCCCGTCGATCCGGCCCGCCTCCAGCAGCGAGTCGGGGATGGCCGCCGAGGCGTAGATGCGGGCCAGGTAGATGCTGTACGGGTGCAGGATCTGCGGCAGCAGCACCGCCCAGTACGTGTCCGCCAGCCCGAACTTGCTGAACAGCAGGTACTGCGGGATGGCCAGCACCACGGCGGGCACCAGGATGCCGCCGATGAGGATGTTGAAGATGGCGTTGCGGCCGGGGAAGCGGTATTTCGCCAGCGCGTACCCGGAGATCGCCGAGACCGCGGTGGACAGCAGCGCCCCGCCGCCCGCGTAGAGCAGCGTGTTGCCCGCCCACAGCCAGAACACGCCGTCGCGGTAGGCGAAGAGCTGCTCGACGTTGTCGAGGAAGCCCGTGCCGAACGCCAGCGTCGAGGTGCTGAACAGCTCGCCCGGGGACTTGGTGGCCGCGATGAACACCCAGAACACCGGGAACAGGCAGTAGATCGCCCCGAGGAGCAGCAGCGCGGTCGGCGCGATGCCCCACGGCCCGTGGACGCCCGCGCCGCGCGCGCGGCGGCGGTGCGAGGTGGCGGCGGTGACCCCGGCCATCAGCCCTCCCCGAAGGCGTGGTTGCGGACCACGCGCAGGAACCCGAACGACAGGACGAGCGAGACCGCCGCGATGACGATCGAGGTGGCGGCGGCCGAGTACAGGTCGCCGGTGACGAAGGCGTCCCGGTAGACCTTCATGAGCGGGCTCCAGGTGGAGCTGATCGTGTTGGTCAGCGGGCGCAGCGTGGTGGGCTCGGTGAACACCTGGATGGTGGCGATGATCGAGAACACCGTGGTGAGGATGATCGCCGGGGTCAGGATCGGGATCTTGACCCGGACGGCGATCTGGAGCTCCGACGCGCCGTCGAGCCGGGCGGCCTCGTACAGGTCGCGCGGGATGGCCCGGAGCGTGGTGTAGAGCACGAGCATGTTGAAGCCGGTGCCGCCCCACACCGCCACGTTCGCCATCGAGTACGTGACCGTGGTGGCCCCGAGCAGGTCGGCGTCGAGCACGGAGCGGATCGGGCTGAGCGAGGGCAGGTAGAGGAAGCCCCACAGCAGGGTGGCGGCCACCCCCGGCACCGCGTACGGCAGGAAGATCGCGATCCGGGAGAAGCGCGCCAGCCGGACCCGCGCCGAGTCCAGCAGCAGCGCGAACAGCAGCGCGAGGCCGAGCATGACGGCCAGCACCAGCGCGCCGTACCCGAGCACCCGCAGCCAGCCCTGCCACAGCTCGGCGTCGGCGAGCGCGGCCGAGAAGTTGTCGAAGCCGACGAACACCTCCCGCCGCGCCCCCTTCCCGAGCCCGAGCCCCGACACCTTGGTCCGGCGCATCGCCAGGTGGACCGTGTAGCCGATGGGCACGGCGAGGAAGAGCGTGAACAGCACGATCGCCGGGGTCAGGAAGAGGTACGGCCAGGCGTTCTTTCTTCTCTGGTTCATTGCGCGATCTGGAAGCCGGCCTTGCGCATGTCGGCGACCGTGGCGTCCTGCATGGACCGCACGGCCTCGGCGAAGGGCGACTTGTTCTGCACGGCCTTGTCGAAGGCGTCCTTGAAGGCGTTGTACGTCACGCCGACGTTCGGGCCGAAGGTGAAGCCGCGGGCGCCCGCGGAGACGGCGGCGGCCTGCTGCCAGAAGTCGGGCTGGTTGGCGAAGTATTCAGGAGCCTCGCCGAGCGACGACTGGGCCTTGGTGGCGGCCGGGTAGATCGCGGCCTCCTCCACGAGCAGCCTGATCGCCTCCGGGTCGGTGTTGAGCCAGGTGGCGAACCGCGCGGCGGCGGCCTTGTTCGGGGTCTTGGCCGACACGGCGGTGGACGAGCCGCCCCAGAAGCCGCTGACGTTCTCGCCGGCGTTCCACTGGGGGAGCGGGGCGGCGGCCCACTTGCCCTTGGCCTTGGGGGCGTTGCTCGACAGCACGCCCGGCGCCCACACCGCGGACGGCCAGGTGAGCAGCTTGCCGTCGTTGAGCGCCTTGTTCCACTCGGGGGTGAAGTACGGCATGTCGTCGATGGCGCCCTCCTTCACCAGGCCGCCCCAGTAGTCGGCGACCTTGGTGGTGGCCTCGTCGGCGATGTTCACCTTCCAGGACTCGCCCTCGATCGCCCACCATTGGGCGCCGGCCTGCTGGGCGTAGCCTGTGAACGCTCCCGGGTCCTTGCTGGAGAACGTGCCGAGGTGGACCTTCGGGTCCTTCTTGCGCACGGCGCGGGCCGCGTCGGCGTACTCCTGCCAGGTCTTCGGCACCTCGATGCCGTACTTGTCGAACAGGTCCTGGCGGTAGAAGAGCATCATCGGGCCGCTGTCCTGCGGGACGCCGTAGACGCCTTCGGTGCCGAGCGTGACCAGGCGCCACAGCCCTTCCGTGAACTCGCCCTGGACGGCGGCGGTCTCGGCCTTGATGTCGGCCACCGCGTCGGCGGCGATGAACGAGGGAAGGTGCTGGTACTCGGCCTGGACCAGGTCGGGCGGGTTGCCGGCCTTGGCGGCCGTGAGGTACTTCGCGGCCGCGTCGTCGCCGCCGGCCTGCTTGCTGACCGTGACCTGGATGTCGGGGTGCGCCTTGTTCCAGACCTCCACGATCTTGTCCATGTTGGGGGCCCAGGTCCAGTAGGTGAGCTTGACCGGTCCCTGGGCCGCGGGGGCGGAGCTTTGCGGCGCCGCGGAGCTCTGGGGGGCGGGCTCGCCGGACCCGCAGGCGGCGAGGGTGGCCGTGAGGGCGACGGCCAGCGCTGCTCCGAGACGGTTGGCGCGCATGCGTACCTCCGTAAGGTTCTGTGAACGTGCACAGAGTGGAGCAGCGCCGAAATGCCCGTCAAGAGGCGTTACGTTCTCGTTAACCCGTGGAAAACACCTGATCCGTCCCCGGCCTGTTCCCAACGGTGCGGAGAGGGATTACTGTGCACGTTCACAGAAGCTTTCCAAGGGGGATGGATGTATCCGGAGCGTCCTGCCGGCCTCGCCTTCGGCGGGGACTACAACCCAGAGCAGTGGCCGCGCGAGGTCCTGGAGGAGGACGCGGCCCTCATGCGGGAGGCCGGGGTCAACCTGGTCAGCCTGGGCATGTTCTCGTGGGCGCTGATGGAGCCGGCCGAGGGACGTTACGACTTCGGCTGGCTGGACGAGATCCTCGACCGGCTGCACGCGGCCGGGGTCGCCGTGGACCTCGCCACCCCGACGGCCGCGCCGCCCGCCTGGTTCGTCGCCGCGCACCCCGACGTGCTGCCGGTGACCAGGGAGGGCGTGCGGATCGGGTTCGGCGGGCGGCAGAGCGCCTGCTCCAGCGCGCCGGCCTTCCGCGAGGCCACCGCGCGGCTGGTGCGGGCGCTGGGCGAGCACTACCGCGACCATCCGGCCGTGGCCATGTGGCACGTGCACAACGAGTACGGGGCGCCGCTCGGCGAGTGCTACTGCGAGCACAGCGTGGCCGCCTGGCGGGGGTGGCTGCGGGCGACGTACCAGGACATTTCCGCGCTGAACGACGCCTGGGGGACCACCTTCTGGGGCCAGACCTACACCGACTGGTCGCAGATCGACGCCCCCCGCTTCAACCACACGGTGGTCAACCCCGCCCAGCGCCTGGACTACGCCCGTTTCAGCGACGGCCAGCACCGCGAGCACTACGCGCTCCAGCGCGACATCCTGCGCGAGCTCACCCCGCACCTTCCCGTCACCACGAACTTCGCCGGCACCGTCAACTGCAAGTCCACCGATCTCTGGCAGTGGGCCCGCGAGCTCGACGTCGTCGCCAACGACCACTATCTGCGCGCCGAGCAGCCCGACAACCACATCGACCTGGCGATGTCCGCCGACCTCGCCCGCTCGGTGGCGGGCGGCGCGCCCTGGATGCTCATGGAGCACTCGGCGGGGGCGGTCAACTGGCAGCCGCGCAACCTCGCCAAGCGGCCCGGCGAGATGCGCCGCAACAGCCTCGCCCACGTGGCGCGCGGCTCCGACAGCGTGCTGTTCTTCCAGTGGCGGGCCTCCAGGTTCGGGGCCGAGAAGTTCCACTCCGGGCTGGTTCCGCACGCCGGGACCGACTCCGGGCAGTGGCGCGAGGTGGTCCGGCTGGGCGCCGACCTGCGGCGGCTGGCCGGGGTGCGGGGGAGCCGGGTGCGGGCCGAGGTGGCGCTGGTCTGGGACTGGGAGTCGTACTGGGCGCTGGAGCTGGACTGGCGGCCCTCGGTGGACCTGTCCTTCCGCGAGCGGATGGACGCCTTCTACGAGGCGTTGTGGCGGGAGCACGTCACGGTGGACTTCGTCCACCCTTCCGCTGATATTTCGGGGTATCGGGTGGTGGTGGCGCCCAGCGCGTACCTGCTGACCGAGGCCGGCGCCAAGAACCTGCACCGCTACGTCGAGGCGGGCGGGCACCTGCTGGTGTCGTACTTCTCCGGCATCGTGGACGAGCACGACGCCATCCACCCCGGCCCCCACCCGGGCGCGCTGCGCGAACTGCTCGGCCTCTCGGTCGAGGAGTTCCACCCGCTGCGGCAGGACGAGACCGTCCCCCTGACCGCCGAGCCGGGGACGGAGGACCTGCGGGGGCGGATCTGGTCGGAGCGGGTGCGCCCGGCGGGGGCGGTCACCGTGCGTGCCTTCGCCGCCGGCCCCGACGCCGGCCACCCCGCCTTCACCCGGCACGACCTCGGCGCGGGCGCCGCCTGGTACCTCAGCACCGCCCCCACCGGCGGCCGGGCCCTCCGCGACCTGCTCGGCCAGGTGCTCGACCGGGCGGGCGTGTCGCGCCCGCGCGGCCTGCCCGAGCACCTGGAGCTCGTCCGCCGGGGCCGCCACGTGTTCCTCATCAACCACGGCGACGAGCCGGTGACGGTCGAGGGGGTGACCGGCGTCAGCGTGTTCGACGGCGAGCGCTGCGACGGCCGGGTCACCGTCGCGGCCGGCGCCGTCACGGTCGTCGAGGAAACCCCCCGACCCGAAGGAGAACGCGCATGAGGCGCATCCTGACCGTCCTGTCCCTGCTGTTACTCACCGCCGCCTCCCTGGCGGCACAGCCCGCCCAGGCCGCACCGGCGCATGGCCCCGGGGTGCGGCTGGCGATCCGCGGCGCCGACGTCTCCAGCCTCGCCAAGTCCGAGGCGCTCGGCGGCGTCTACCGCGACACGCTCGGCCGCCGCGCCGACGCCCTGCGCGTCCTGTCCCAGGCCGGGCTCAACTACATCAGGCTCAAGGTCTGGGTGAACCCGGCCGACGGCTACAACACCAAGGCGAAGGTGCTCGCCGTCGCCAAGCGGGCCAAGGCCCAGGGGCTGAAGCTGCTCGTCGACTTCCACTACTCCGACACCTGGGCCGACCCCGGCAAGCAGTACAAGCCGGCGGCGTGGGAGTCGCTGAGCTTCGACCGGCTCCGGCAGGCCGTCGCCGACCACACCTACGACGTGCTCGACGCGCTGCGCCGCCAGGGCACCCCCGCCGACATGGTCCAGGTCGGCAACGAGATCAACGGCGGCCTGCTCTGGCCCGACGGCTCCAACACGAACTGGGCGAACACCGCCGCGCTGCTGAACGCCGGCCACGACGCCGTCAAGCGGGTCTCGCCCGCGACCAAGGTCGTGCTGCACCTGGCCAACGGCGGCGACAACGGGTTGTACCGGTGGTGGTTCGACAACGCCGCCGCGTACGGGATCAGGCACGACGTCATCGGGGTGTCGTACTACCCGTACTGGCACGGGACGCTGGAGGGCTTCCAGGCCAACCTCAACGACGTCGCCACCCGCTACGGCAAGCCGATCGTCGTGGTGGAGACCGGCTACCCCTTCACCACGGCCGACGACGACGGCTGGGAGAACCTCATCGGCTCGGCCGAGCCGTACCCCGGCTACCGGTCCACGCCGCAGGGGCAGGCGGCCATGCTGGCGAAGGTCGCCGACATCGTCAGGCAGGTCCCGAACGGTCTCGGCCTCGGCCTGTTCACCTGGGAGGCGACCTGGACCGGGGTGCCGGGCAACGGCTGGGACCCGGCCGACCCGTCCTCCGGCAACGCCTGGGAGAACCAGGCGCTGTTCGACTTCGCCGACCGCCCGTTGCCCGCGATGGCGGTGCTCGGCGGGGTCTGAAGACGGTAACCTGAGAAGGCGGCCGGGCGGCATACCGTGGACGCATGCGCCTGACCGCCTTCACCGACATCTCCCTGCGCATCGTGATGCGGCTGGCCGTGGCGGACGCCGACGAGCTGCTGACCACGCGGGCCGTGGCCGACGCGCTCGCCGTCCCGTACACCCACGCGGCCAAGGCCGTCGCCAGGCTCAGCGAGCTGGGGCTGGTCGAGGCCAGGCGGGGGCGGGGCGGCGGGATGCAGCTCGCCGCGCGCGGCCGCGCCGCGACGGTCGGGAGCATCGTGCGCGCCCTGGAGGGCGGCGACGACGTGGTGGGGTGCGAGGACGCCGTGCCCTGCCCCCTCCGGGCCGCCTGCCGGCTGCGCGGCGCGCTGCGCCAGGCCCAGGAGGCGTTCTACGCCGCGCTCGACGACGTCACGGTCGCCTCGCTGGTCGAGGCGCCGACCGGGCCGGTGCTGCTGTCGCTCACGCCCCCCGGGGAACGGACCGCCCCTCTGGCCAAATAATATGCATCCCAGATACCAATTTGAGGATCTGGGGGTTCATCCATGCTGTCCGAGGAGAGCGCGGCCGTCGTCCGCGCGACGCTGCCCGTCGTCGCGGCCCAGCTCGACACCATCACCGCGCGGTTCTACGACACGATGTTCGCCGACCGCCCCGAGCTGCTCGACGGCCTGTTCAACCGCGGCAACCAGCGCAACGGCGAGCAGCGGCGCGCCCTGGCCGGCTCCATCGCCGCCTTCGCGACCATGCTGCTCGACCACCCGGACGAGCGCCCCGACGAGCTGCTGTCGCGCATCGCGCACAAGCACGCCGCCGTCGGCGTCACCGAGGACCAGTACGTCATCGTCCACAAATACCTGTTCGGCGCCATCGCGGAGGTCCTCGGCGACGCCGTCACCCCCGACGTGGCCGCCGCCTGGGACGAGGTCTACTGGCTGATGGCCGGCGCGCTCATCGCGATCGAGGCCCGCTTGTACGCCGCCGCCGGCGCCGAGGGCGGCCGCACCTGGCGGACCTGGCAGGTCGTGGAGCGGCGCGAGGAGACCCCGGACGCCATGTCCCTGCTGCTGCGCCCGCTCGGCGACGAGCCCGTGCCGCCCGCCCTGCCCGGCCAGTACGTGAGCATCCGCGTCCGCATGCCCGACGGCGTCCACCAGCTCCGCCAGTACACCCTCTCCGGCGACGGCGACGGCGACGGCGACGGCGACGGCGGCCTGCGCCGCGTCACGGTCAAGCGGGTCGAGGACGGCGAGGTCTCCGCCCTGCTGCACGCCACCGCCAGGGAGGGCGACGAGCTGACGCTGTCCGCGCCGTTCGGCGACGTCGCGCTGCGCGACGGCGAGGCCCCGCTCGTGCTCGTCTCGGCCGGCATCGGCTGCACCCCGATCACCGCCATGCTCGGCCACCTGGCCCGCACCGGCGACCCCCGCCGGGTGCTGCTCCTGCACGCCGACCGGGACGTGACGAGCCACCCGCTGCGCGCCGACATGGCCCGCCTCGCCGCCGAGGTCGGCGCCGAGCAGGTCCTCTGGTACGAGCGCGACGCCCCCGAAGGCGCCCGCACCGGCCTGATGGACCTGGACGGCGTGGCGATCCCCGAGGGCGCGGAGGTGTACATGTGCGGGCCGGTGCCGTTCATGCGGGCGGTCCGCGGCGGGCTCATCAGGGCGGGCGTGGCGCCGAAGGACATCCACTACGAGGTCTTCGGCCCCGATCTCTGGCTCGGCGCCGCCTGAGCCTCCCGGGCGCGGCGGGTTGGCATGATGGGCCCATGACACCCGACGAGCTGCTCACCACCACCCGCAGCGTCCGCAAGCGCCTCGACCTGACCAGGCCCGTGCCGATGGAACTCGTCCGCGAGTGCCTGGAGATCGCGCTGCAGGCCCCCAGCGGCGGCAACGCCCAGGGCTGGCACTGGGTCGTGGTCACCGACCCGGAGCGGCGCAAGGCGATCGGCGACTACTACGGCCGGGCCACCCGCGCCTACCTCGCCTCGAAGTCCTCGGCCGGCGCGCTGTTCCAGGACGACCCTGAGCGGGCGGCGGTGCAGCGGCGGGTCTCCGACAGCGCCGCCTACCTGGGTGAGCACATGGGGGAGGCGCCGGTCCTGGTGATCCCCTGCATCGAGGCGGCCAGGCTGCCCGAGGGCAACCAGGCGGGACTCTGGGGGTCGCTGCTGCCGGCCGCGTGGAGCTACATGCTGGCCGCCCGCGCCCGCGGCCTCGGCACCGCCTGGACGAGCCTGCACCTGGTGTACGAGACCGAGATCGCCGAGCTGCTCGGCATCCCGGCCGACGTCCGGCAGGGCGCGCTCATCCCCACGGCCTACTACACGGGCGAGACGTTCAAGCCGGCCCGCCGCCAGCCGCTTGACGACGTTCTTCACCTCGACGGCTGGTGACGGGTTAAGATCACCGGCGTAATCCCCCCGTACCCCAAGGAGCCGGCGATGTCCGACAGCGAGCAGGAAAGCGCACCACAGGGGATCGACACCAGCAGGCCGAGCGTGTCACGCGTCTACGACTTCCTGCTGGGCGGCACGCACAACTACGCCGCCGACCGGCAGGTCGGCGAGCTGGCGCTGAAGATCGCGCCGGACGCGCCGCAGGCCGCCAGGGCCAACCGGGCGTTCCTGCGGCGCACGGTCCGCCACCTCGCGGGCGAGGCCGGCGTCCGGCAGTTCATCGACGTCGGCTCCGGCCTGCCCACGCAGGGCAACGTGCACGAGATCGCGCAGGCGGTCGCGCCGGGCGCGCACGTCGTCTACGTCGACCACGACCCGATGGTGCAGGTCCACGGCGGGGCGCTGCTCGCCGGCGACGACACGACGGCCGTGGTGCACGCCGACGCGCGCGAGCCGGAGAGCATCCTCGCCGACCCGCGCACGCGCGACCTCATCGACTTCGACCGGCCGGTGGGGCTGCTGATGTTCGGGCTGCTGCACCACCTGGCCGACGAGGAGGACCCGGCCGGGATCGTGGCCCGCCTGACGGCGCCGCTCGCCTCCGGCAGCCACGTGGTCATCTCCCACTTCCACAACCCGGGCGCGGCCCACCCCGAGGTCGCCGCGCAGGCGGCCGAGGCCGAGAGGCTGTTCAACGAGCATCTCGGCACCGGCCGCTGGCGCACCCGCGAGGAACTGCTGGCCTACTTCGACGGCCTGGAGCTGCTGGAGCCCGGCCTCGTGCCGCTGCCGGAGTGGCGGCCGGACGAGGGGGAGGACGCCGGTCTCGGGATCACCTACCACACCTTCGTCGGCGGGGTGGGGCGCAAGCCGTAGCGGCTCACTCCGGCAGCTTGCCCGTGGCCACCACGTCGCGGTACCAGTGGGCGCTGTCCTTCCAGGTGCGCTCCATCGTCTGCCGGTCCACCCGGACGATGCCGAACCGCTTGGCGTAGCCGTGCGCCCACTCGAAGTTGTCCATCAGCGACCACACGAAGTAGCCGCGCACGTCCGCGCCGCCCGCGATGGCCTCGGCCACGGCGGACAGGTGCCGGCGCAGGTAGTCGACCCGGTCGGCGTCGTGGACCAGCCCGTCCTGCCCGACCGGGTCGGGGAACGCGGCGCCGTTCTCGGTGATCATGAGGGGCAGGCCCGGGTAGTCGCGGTGCAGGCGCAGCAGCAGCTCGGTCAGGCCGGTCTCGTCGATGTTCCAGCCCATCTCGGTGTACGGGCCGGGCTGGCGGACGAACTCGACGTCCTCGCAGGCGATCCACGGGGAGGCCGCCCCGTCCTGGTGGCCGTCGGCCGTCTCCTTCGGCCCGGAGCCGTCCCAGTGCCGCACCAGCGTCGGGTTGTAGTAGTTGACGCCGAGCACGTCGATCGGCTGGCGGGCGGCGGCCTCGTCGCCGTCGCGCACGAACGACCAGTCGGTCACCGAGGAGGTGGCCTCGATGAGGTCGCGCGGGTAGGCGCCCTCCAGCATCGGCCCGAGGAAGGCCAGGTTGGACAGGGCGTCCGCCTTGCGCACCGCCACCGCGTCCGCCTCGGACACGCCGCGCACGTGGTGCAGGTTGAGCGTGACCGACATCCGCGCGTCCCTGGCCGCGGTCGAGCGCAGCGCCTGCACCGCCAGGCCGTGCCCGAGGTTGAGGTGGTGGACGGCGGCGAGGGCCGCGGCCGGGTCGGTGCGGGCCGGGGCGTGCACGCCGGAGGCGTAGCCCAGGTACGCCGAGCACCACGGCTCGTTCAGCGTGATCCAGGTATGCACGCGGTCGCCGTACCGCTCGCCCATCAGGCGGGCGTACTCGGCGAAGCGCAGCGCCGTGTCGCGGGCCGGCCAGCCGCCCGCGTCCTCCAGCTCCTGCGGCAGGTCCCAGTGGTAGAGGGTGGCGACGGGGGCGATGCCGCGGGCCAGCAGGCCGTCGATCAGCCGGTCGTAGAAGGCCGCGCCCGGCTCGTTCAGCCCGCCGGAGCCGCCCGGCTGGACGCGCGGCCAGGAGATCGAGAAGCGGTAGGCGCCGACGCCGAGCCCGGCCAGCAGGTCGAGGTCGGACTCCAGCCGGTGGTAGTGGTCGCAGGCGAGGTCACCGGTGTCGCCGTTCGCGACCAGGCCGGGGGTGTGCGAGAAGGTGTCCCAGATGGACGGGCCGCGGCCGTCCTCGTTCCAGGCGCCCTCGACCTGGTAGGCGGCCGTGGCGGTGCCCCACAGGAAGCTCTCGGGGAAGGTCGTCATGTTGCTCCTTCAAGGATGATCTCGATCTCGTCGATGTCCGGCCCGGCGGTCGCCCGCGCGCCGCCGGCCAGCAAGTTCCAGGACGTGGCCGCGCCCTCGACGCGCCGGGCCCGCACCCGCTCGCCGTCCCGCGACACCTCGAAGACCGCCCCTGTGCCCCCGTCCACGGTGGGAACGGTAACAGTGCGGTGATCGCCGTCCGCGAGCCGGTACGCCCGCAGGGTCACGCCGTCGGCGTAGTCGTAGTCGGGCCGGTCCTCGCGCGCGCCGACCGGCAGCACCGCGCCCGGCCGCACCAGCAGCGGCAGGCTGTCGAAGCCGTGCACCTCGGTGTGCCAGGCGGGGCCCGTCACCGTCGCGCCGTCCAGCAGGCGGGTCCACTCGCCGGCGGGCACGTAGTAGGAGACCTCGCCCCCGGCCGACAGCACCGGCGCGACCAGCAGGTCGGGGCCCAGCATGTACTGGGCGTCGAGGTGGTCGCAGGCCCGGTCGCCGGGGAACTCCAGCTGCATCGCCCGCATCACCGGCAGCCCGTCCGTGGTGGCGCGCACCGCGGCGCCGTACAGATA
This sequence comes from Nonomuraea bangladeshensis, assembly GCF_039529455.1. Classification (NCBI taxonomy): domain Bacteria; kingdom Bacillati; phylum Actinomycetota; class Actinomycetes; order Streptosporangiales; family Streptosporangiaceae; genus Nonomuraea; species Nonomuraea bangladeshensis. The sequence goes on along the minus strand of NZ_BAAAMV010000011.1, from coordinate 335,499 downwards.
GGGCATGAGCCGCGCCTTGAGCCTGGTGAACGCGCGCAGCACGGTCACCGACTCCTCGTCGAACAGCCACGGCACCCGGTACGACGAGCTGCCGTGCAGCCGGCTGTGCGACGACAGCAGCCCGAAGGCCACCCACCGCTTGAACACCGCCGGGTCCGGCCGGCCCTCGAACCCGCCGATGTCGTGGCTCCAGAACCCGAACCCGGCCAGGCCGAGGGAGAGCCCGCCGCGCAGCGACTCGGCCATCGCCTCGAACGTGGACTCGCAGTCGCCACCCCAGTGCACCGGCAGCCGCTGCCCGCCGACGGTCGCCGACCGGGCGAACAGCACGGCGGGGCCGCGCTCGGCCAGCACGTCGTGGACGGTCTGGTTGTAGAGCAGCGTGTAGTAGTTGTGCATGCGCTCGGGGTCGGAACCGTCGGCGTAGGCCACGTCGGTCGGGACGCGCTCGCCGAAGTCGGTCTTGAACGCGTCCACGCCCATGTCGAGCAGCGCGCGCAGCTTGCCCGCGTACCACTCCCGCGCGGCCGGCGAGGTGAAGTCGACCAGCGCCCGCCCCGCCTGCCAGTGGTCGTCCTGCCACACCGTTCCGTCCGGGCGGCGCAGCAGGTGGCCGAGCCGCCGGCCCTCGTCGAACAGCGCCGACGCCTGCCCGATGTACGGGTTGATCCACACGCACACCCGCAGCCCGCGCTCCCTGAGCCGGCGCAGCATGCCCTCGGGGTCGGGGAACGTCTCCGGGTCCCACTCGAAGTCGCACCAGCGGTATTGCCGCATCCAGAAGCAGTCGAAGTGCAGCACGCTGAGCGGGATGTCCCGCTCGGCCATCCCGGACACGAACGACGTGACCGTGGCCTCGTCGTAGTCGGTGGTGAACGACGTGGACAGCCACAGCCCGAACGACCAGGCGGGCGGCAGCGCCGGACGGCCGGTCAGCGCGGTGTAGCGGCGCAGGATGTCGGCCGGCGTCGGGCCGTGGATCACGAGGTACTCCAGCTCGTGCCCCTCGACGCTGAACTGCACCCGCGACACCGTCTCCGACCCCACCTCGAACGACACCCGCCCCGGATGGTTGACGAACACGCCGTAGCCGCGGTTGGTCAGGTAGAACGGGATGTTCTTGTAGGCCAGCTCGCTGGCCGTGCCGCCGTCGTCGTTCCAGATGTCGACGCTCTGCCCGTTGCGCACCAGCGGGCCGAAGCGCTCGCCGAGCCCGTACACCAGCTCCCCGGCGCCGAGCCGCAGCTGCTCGACCAGGAAGTGCCGCCCGCCGGCGTCCTCCATGAGGCCGAGGCTCCTGCCGTCGCCGCGGGTCAGCTCCCTGCCGCCGGCGCTGAAGACCAGCTCCCACGGCGCGTCCCTGCGCAGCCGCGCGGTGAGCGCGCCGCTGGTCAGGCTCGCGTGTTCGGCGTCCACGTCGATCCCTGTCGTGACCGGCTCCCCGCGCAGCTCGAAGGCGGGGGAGTCGGGCACCGAACCGGCGAGGTGCACCACGCGGACGCTGATCACGTCCGGCATCGGCGAGGAGACGTCCACGCGCAGGACCGGGCCGTCGATGGTGGCGCCCCGGTGGGTGATCGGGCGGGTGGGCGCGAGGATCCGTAACGACCCGCCCGCCTGATCCGCCGTGACGTCCTGGATCGTGACGTCGTGGGCCGCGGCGGCGTACGAGGCCCGCACGCCCGGCCGCATCCGCCAGTAACCGTCCTTGAACTTCATCCCGTCCGCCCCAGAGGTGAGAGTCAGGTGCGCCGGCGCAGCGCGGCGACCGCGCGCGGCGGCAGGGTCACGGGGCCGTCGGCGACGGCTCCGGTCAGCAGGTCCTCGCAGCGTCCGCCGGGGTCCACGCGGGCGGTCGCGGCGCCGTGGTTCAGCAGGAACAGCACCTCGCCGCGGCGTACCGCCTCGACGCCCGGTGGCAGCTCGGCGACCTCGCCGCGCACGCCCGCGTCCGCCAGCGCCCGCGCCATGACCTCGGCGAGGGCGGCGGGCTCCGGCAGGGTGGCGACGTACCAGGCGACGCCGTCGCCGGCGCGGTGCCGCAGCACCGCGGGCCGCCCGGCCAGGTCGCCGCCGGTGAACTCGGCCACGGCCTCGGCTCCTTCCGCGGCCATCAGCTCGGTCCAGGTGTGCGCGGTGAACGCCTCCCCGTCGCGCCAGCGGCAGCCGACCTCGCCCGCCGCGGGCAGCCACTCCTCGCCGGAGGCGCCGAGCGCCGCGCGCAGCGGCGCGGGGAAGCGGCCGGTCCGTACGTGCCCGTCCGGGTCCACCACGCCGGAGAACGGGCCGACGACCAGTGTGCCGCCGCCCCGCACGTACGCGGTCAGCGCGTCCGCGTCCTCGTCGGTGACGAGGAACAGGTTCGGCACCACGACCAGCGCGTACCCGCCGAGCTCGGCGTCCGGCGGCACCACGTCCACGGCGACGCCCCGCTCCCACAGCGGCAGGTAGTAGGCGAGCAGCTGCTCGTCGGCCCGCAGCCGGTCGCTCGGCCGGGCCGGCTCCTCCAGCGCCCACCAGCTCTCCCAGCCGAACACCAGCGCCACCCGCGCCGGCACCGGCTGCCCCGCCACCTCGCCGAGCCCGCGCAGCTCCCGCCCGTGCGCGCGCACCTCGCGGTGCAGCCGCGTGTCCGGGCCGGCGTGCGGCACCATCGCCGAGTGGAAGCGCTCGGCGCCGAAGCGGGAGGCGCGCCACTGGAAGTAGCACAGGCCGTCCGCGCCCCTGGCCAGCGCCTGCAGCGACTCCAGCCGGAGCTGCCCCGGCGGTTTGGGCAGGTTGTGCGGCCGCCAGTTGACCGCGCCGGCCGCCTGCTCCATCAGCAGCCACGGCCGGCCGCCCGCCAGGCCGCGCATGAGGTCGTGGACCAGCGCGGTGCGCGCCGGGGCGAGCGGGTCGCCCGGGTCGGGGTAGCAGTCGTTGGAGACGACGTCCTCCTCGGCGGCCCACTTCCAGGCGTCCACCGGCTTGAACAGCCCCATGAAGTTGGTGGTGACCGGGATGTCCGGCGTGTGCTCACGCAGCACGTCACGCTCGGCGCGGAAGTGGTCGAGCAGCGCGTCGGAGCAGAACCGCTGCCAGTCGAGGCTCTGCGTCGGGTTCACCAGGTACGGGGCCCGCCGTGGCGGCAGGATCTCCGCCCAGCCGGAGTAACGCTGGCTCCAGAACGTGGTGCCCCACGCCGCGTTGAGCGCGTCCAGGCCGCCGTAGCGCCGCTCCAGCCAGGCGCGGAACGCCTGCGCCGAGACGTCGCAGTGGCAGATCTGGCCGTACTCGTTGCCCACGTGCCAGAGGGCGAGCGCGGGATGACCCACGTAACGGGCGGCGAGGTCGCCTGCGATGCCGAGCGCCCGCTCCCGGTAGACCGGCGAGGACGGGCAGAACTGGTTGCGCGAGCCGTACCAGAGCCGGTGCCCCGAGGCGTCCTCCGGCAGCGTCTCCGGCCGGAGGTGCCCCAGCCACGGCGGCGGCGAGGCGGTCGGGGTGGCGAGGTCCACCGCGATCCCGGCGTCGGCCATCAGGTCCATGACCCGGTCCAGCCAGCCGAAGTCGCGCGCCCCCGGCTCCGGCTCCAGCCGCGCCCAGCTGAACACGCCGACCGTCACCAGGTTGACCCCGGCCTCGCGCATCAGCGCGACGTCCTCGGCCCACACCTCCTCCGGCCACTGCTCGGGGTTGTAGTCGCCGCCGAACAGCAGGCCACGGCCCGCCGTGAGGCGCTCCAACCCGCTCATGCGCCGGCTCGCGGGGGGCCCGAGCTGCCGCCGGGCACCAGGCGGCACGGCACCAGCCGCTGCCGTGGGGGACCGTCGTCCTGGAGCCGGTCGATGAGCATGCGCGCGCCGAGCCGGCCGAGCTCGGCGCTCGGCGGCTCCAGCGTCGTCAGGCTCGGGTGGAACATCGCGGCCGCCCGCGCCGACGACAGCACCAGCACCACCGTCAGGTCCTCCGGGACGCGCCAGCCGCGCGCCGCCACGCCCGCGAGCACGCCGGCCGCCGCGTGGTCGTCGGCCACGGCCAGCGCCGTCACGCCGGGGCGCTCGGCCATCAGCCGCTCGAACGCCTGCCTGCCCTCCTCGGCCGAGCCCGGACGGAAGCCGTCCGCGTAGCCGATGCCCGCCTCGCGGGCGGCCGCGGCGAACTCCGCCGCCATCCGGGCCGCCGGGCCGTAGCCCTCGGCGTACCGGCCGGGGGAGAGGTTGAAGAAGGCCAGCTCGCGGTGGCCGAGCCCGGCCACGTGCGCGACCGCGTCGCGGGCGGTGGCGGCGAAGTCGATGTCGGCGTGGTCGATCGCGTCCGGCTCGCGGGTGCGGCCGATCATCGCGAACGGCACCCCGGCCGCGGACAGGAACTCCGTCCGCTCGTCGTCCAGCCGCACCTCCATGAGCAGCACGCCGTCCACCAGCCCGAGACCGGTGAGGTGGCGCAGCTCGTCGATGGGGTCGGCGCTCTCCGGCGACAGCAGCAGGTGGTAGCCCAGCTCCTTGGCGGCCTCGGCGGCGCCGGTCGCGAAGAGCATCTCCGTGTGGCCGAAGCCGCCGGACGGCGTGGGGAACAGCAGCGCGAGGATCCTGGTCCGCTTGCTCTGCAGGCCGCGCGCCAGCAGGTTCGGGCGGTAGCCGAGCTCGGCGGCGGCCTGCTCGATGCGCCGCTTGGTGGCCGCGGCCACCGGCCGGGTGCCGTTGAGCGCGGCGGAGACCGTGCTGACCGCGACCTGGGCCCGCTCGGCCACATCACGCAATGAGGACATCAGACCCCAGACGGGAGGTTGTCGAAACGTTTCGCATAACCTAAAGTCCGATTTGTGCGGATGTCAACGGGCTTAGTGCCATGAGCGGCCACTGGGTGGACACCTGGACCGCGACGCCCCAGCGGATCGAGCCCGGCGACCTGCCGGCCCCGCCGTACGCGGGCGGCGGCGGTCCAGGCGGCCCCGTCCTGGCGGACGCCACGCTCCGGCAGACCATCAGGGTCTCGGCGGGCGGCCCCCGCCTGCGGCTGCGGCTGTCGAACGCCTTCGGGACCGCGCCCCTGCCCGTGACCAGGCTCGCCGTGGCCCGTCCCGCCGGCGGACGGGCGGGCGTGAGCGCGATCGAGCCGGGCACCTCCCGGCCGCTGACCTTCTCCGGCCGTTCCCACGTCGTCGTGCCGCCCGGCGCGCAGGCGGTGTCCGACCCGCTGGACGTGCCGCTCGCGGCCGGCTCGGTCGTCACCGTCACCGCCTACCTCGCGGACGGCCAGCACGCGCCGGTCACCGGGCATCCCGGGTCGCGGACGACGTCCCATCTCGCGCCCGGCGACCAGTGCGAGGCCACTGATCTCGCCGGGGCGACGCCCGTGGACCACTGGTACCTGCTGAGCGCCGCCGAGGTGCACGCCGATCCAGGGACGTACGCGCTGGTCCTGCTGGGCGACTCGCTGACCGACGGGCGCGGCTCCACCACCAACGGCAACGACCGCTGGCCGGACCGGCTCGCCGACCGGCTCGGCGGAACAGGTCTCGCCATCGCGAACCAGGCGACGGGCGGCAACCGGGTGCTCGCCGACGGCCTCGGCCCGAGCGCGCTGGCCCGCCTGGACCGCGACGTGCTGGCCCGCAGCGGCGCCCGCTGGCTCATCGTCTTCGAGGGCGTCAACGACCTCGGCGTCGCCGAGCCCTCCCCGGCCGCGCAGAAACGGACGGCCGGGGAGCTGGTCGCCGGCTACGAGCAGATCGTGACCCGCGCGCACGCCGCCGGCCTCACCGTGTACGGGGCCACGCTCACCCCGTTCGGCGGGCACGACTACGACGACCCCGGCGGCTGCAGGGAGGCCGCCCGCCAGGAGGTCAACGACTGGATCCGCACCGGCGGCCGGTTCGACGCGGTGATCGACTTCGACCGCGCGGTCCGCGACCCGGCGGAGCCACGGCGGCTGCGGGCGGCCTTCGACGGCGGCGACGGCCTGCACCTGAACGCGGCCGGGTACCAGGCGCTGGCCGAGGCGGTGCCCGCCGGGCTGTTCGCGCGGTAAGGGTCAGCGGCGGCTCAGCGCCAGGCTGTGGACCGGGTGCTCGCCCTCGGTCTGCAGCCGGTACTCCCGCCCCGACTTGGCGCGGTTCTCGGCGATCACCCGCTCGGAGGCCGGCTGCTCGCCGCCCATGAGCGCCTCCTGCATCTTCTCGAACCGCTCGTGGGCCTCCTGGACGTAGCCGGTGCCGAGCGTCGTGTAGTCGATCTGGGTGGCCAGCAGGTCGCGCAGGTAGGCCTTGTTGGGCTCGAACGTCACCGGCTGCGGCAGCTCGGGCGCGCACACCTGCTCGGGGTCGCGGCCGTCGTACTTCTTGAACAGCTCGGCCGCCAGCCGCAGGTGCTCCAGCTCCATGTTGAGATGCAGCTCCCAGATGTTCTTCACCTTGGGGTCGGACTCGGTCTCCATGAACGAGTGGTAGAGGTAGCACTCGTTGTACTCGTGGTTGAGCAGCATCTCCCACCAGCTCTCGCCCGGGTCCACCAGGGACTCGTAGTGGGTGACGTGCTCCTCCTCCACCATGCCGATCTCCTGGTAGAGCTGCCGGGCGATCGGCTCCATGTAGGTCGGGCCGACGTTCATGTAGAAGTTCATCGTCTGCTGCTCGGCAGCCATGATCGTCAGCGCGTGCAGCTTGGAGATCGGCGCGGCGCTGGAGCGGTCATAGGGCTCGCGCACGTTGTCCACGGGGTTGCGGTGATGCAGGTACGTCGGCCGTCCCGGCATGACCTCGGTCAGGTTGTCGACGATCTTCTCCGCCTTGCGGTGCTCGATCATCTCGTACAGGTTGGCGTAGCGGTAGAGGTGGTCGAAGTCCTCCAGCACCCCGAACTCGTACGCCTGCCGCAGGTACGGATCCGGCTCCATGCGGGCCACCCACGCGGTCAGATCGACGGCGACCTGCTCGTAGGAGATCGTCGTCTCCAGCACCGAGGACACGCCGGGCAGCAGCCAGTTCACGGCCTTCTGCTGCTGGGCCTCGATGTAGCGGGAGCGGGCCAGCTGCTGCTTCAGCTCGATGTCCGGGCAGTGCCGGGCCAGGTGGTGGCTGAAGAAGATCGCCTCGACCTCGATGCCGTTCATCGTGATGATGCGGCAGAGCGTGTAGGGGTCGCAGTGGTCGGGATCGACGGGGGTCACGTTCAGCTCGCGCCAGTTCCGCAGCTGCTTGTCCAGCGGGATACCCCGCTCCTGCAATGGGTTGAAAGGCATGACGCCGGGCTCCTTGCGTTGGTCGGGAACATCCGGTTTCCGGCGTACCCGGCGCCTTTGCCGACAACCTCCCGTCCTGATCGGCTGAGAGGCTGGAGATGGTAATGCCGCGCCGCAGGTCAGGACACGGTCAGGAGGCGGTGCCGCTCGCCGTACCACTCGACGGTCATCACCGTGGCATCGTCCTGCAGCCGGTCGCCCTGGTGCCGCAGGATCGTCTGGATGAGCCGGCGCAGCGTCTCCGGCGCCGACACGCCGTCGGCCTCGTGCCGCACCACGAAGTCGGTGAAGCGCTCCAGCCCGAACACCTCGCCGCCCGGGCTGCGCGCCTCCACGATCCCGTCGGTGTAGAGCAGCAGCCGGTCGCCGGGTTCGAGCTGGTAGCGCAGCAGCCCCCTGGCCATGCCCAGCCCGAAACCCATCGGCGGATCGGGCATGGGCAGGGTCTCCAGCGTCGCCACCCGCCGGCCGCCGCGGATCACCAGCGGCGGGTGGTGGCCGCGGTTGACCCAGTGCAGCAGGCCGGTCCGCAGGTGCAGCGAGGCGAGGAGGCCGGTCGCGTACCGGCCCCTGAACTGCTTCTTGATCGCGGCGTCCACCGCCTCGCTCACCTCGGGCAGCCCCATGCCCTGGCGCCGGTGGTGCCGGGACGCGGCCATCGCGACCGAGGCGGTCAGCCCGGCCGCCGTGTCGTGCCCCATCGCGTCGAACAGCGACACGTGCAGGACGTCACCGTCGATCGCGTAGTCGTAGGCGTCGCCGCCCACCTCGTACGCGGGCTCCATGGCGGCGCTGACCACCACCCCCTCGCTCGCGAACGTGCCCGGCGGCAGCAGGCTCCACATGACCTCCGCCGACAGCGTCATCGGCCGGGACCGCACCAGCCGGGCGTAGGAGTCGCTGTGGGGGCGCTTGCTGACGATCAGCACCGCGATCAGCGCGGCGAGCTGCGCGGCCCGCCACTCGGTCAGCTCCGGGTCCTCGTCCGGCACGTCCAGCCCGAGCACCCCGATCCGCTCGGTGCCGTCCAGCAGCGGCACCCACAGCCGGCGCGGGCCGCCGCCCGTGCCCGGCGTCGCGTACACCTTCGACACCGTGCGGAACGCCCGGCCAGGCAGCGTGGTGTCGATGCCGAGCCGCTCGGGCGGGGGGCCCGCCGCGTCGCGCTGCCCCGGCAGCAGCACCAGCGACTGCTGCTGCAGGTCCGCGACGTAGATCAGGGTGCCGGAGAAGCCCATCATCGCGGCGTGCTCGGCGACCAGGGCCGGCAGGTCCTCCATGGCGGCCAGGTGGCTGGCCGCCAGCAGGCCGCCCAGGGCGCGCTCGCCGTCGCTCCGCATCGACCTCTCCTTTCAGGGCGGATGGACGGCTCCTACCCGCGCGGTACGGGATCACCCGGCGGCGGGACCCGCCACCACAGGTGCGTGGCCGACGGGGCCTGCGTGACGCCGAGCCGTTCGAGGGGGACGGGCGCGCCGCCGGGGCGGTCGAAGAGGCGGACGCCGTCGCCGAGCAGGACGGGCGCGACGAACACCAGGATCTCGTCCAGGACCCCCGCCTCCAGGCACTGCCGGGCCACGTCCGCGCCGAGCACGTTGACGTACTTGCCGCCCGCCGCCTCCTTGGCGGTGGCGACGGCGGTGCCGAGGTCGCCGGCGAACACCACGCCGGGCACCGGCTCGGCGGGGACGTGATGGGTCAGCACGACCTGCGGCCCGCTCCAGCCGCCGCCGAACGCCTGGCCCTCGCCTTCCGTGCCCCGGTGCGGGTCGTCACCGCCGAACGTGCGCCGGCCCACGAGGAGCGAGCCGATCCGCCCGGCGAGGTCGTCGGCGAAGGGATCGGGCCCGAGGTAGGGGGTCAGCCAGGACATGTCGCCGCCCGGCCCGGCGATGAAACCGTCCAGGGACATCGTCGCGGAGTAGAGGAGTTTGCTCATACTCCATGGGACACCGCCCGCGCGGCGAACTCACCGCGCCCGGCGGGGCTTTACCAGCCGAGTTCGGCGTGGAACGCCGCCCGCGCCTCGGCGAACGCCTCCCGCTCCAGCACCGCCCCCGTGTACGGCCCCTCGGCGACCGGCTCCTCGTGCAGCCGCGCGGGCAGCTCCTCGCGGCCCGCTCGGCCCTCCCTGGCGGCGTAGGCGCGCATCGCGTCCAGCCGCTCCTGCCCGGCCGCCAGCAGCTCCGCGACCGGGAACTCGCGGCCCAGCACGGCGGCGGCCAGCCCGGTCAGCCGGTCCAGCGTCAGCGGCCGGGTGGGGGAGGAGGCGAACAGGCACACGTTGAGCGCGTCCAGGGCGCTCCACAGCCGCAGCAGGCGGGCGGTGCGCGTGCCCCGCTCCGCGTCCAGGCGTCCGGCCGGCGCCGGCTCCGCCCCGATCCTCGCCGCCTCGGGGAAGCAGTACGTCAGCCCCTCCACCGGGTCGAAGTCCAGGTCGTGCTCCAGGGCGTCGTAACGGGGGCCGCCGGGAGCGAGGGCGTAGCCGAGGCCGAGCCCCGGCTGGACACGGGGGTCGAAGCAGGGCAGCTCCGCGCCCTTGGCCGTCATCGCGTACCGGGCGGCCTCCGGGCCCAGCGCGGCGGCCGCGCGGGCGGCGCCGTCGGCCAGCAGGTCGCCCAGCTCGCCCGTCCGGTGCGCCACGTCCGCGACCAGGCCGGGCAGGGCCGCCGCGGCACCGAAGGCGGGCCCGCCGGGCAGCAGGCCGCGCCCGGCGCACTCCATGGCGAAGGCCAGCGTGCCGCCCAGGCTGACCGGGTCGAGGCCGAGGTCGTTGCAGCGGGCGTTGGCGGCGAGCACGGTGTCGAGGTCGTCGATGCCGAGGTTCCAGCCGAGCGAGGGGAACGCCTCTTGCCCGAGCCCGCCCGAGCGGCGCTCCGGCGCGGACGGCGGGGCGTACACCTTGAGGCAGTCGTTGGGGCAGCCCGGGCAGGCGCCGCGCAGGGTCACCGCGCGGCCCGCGTAGTCGCCCTCCTGGGGGGCGCGCAGACCGGTCGCGGCCGTGACGGAGAAGTTGCGCACGGCGACGTAGCCGGGCGCGGGCGGCTCGCCCGTCCACCCCGCGAACCCCGGCTCGCCGTGCTGCCAGGCCGCGAGCCGGTTGCCGGGCAGCGCGTCGCGGTAGAAGGCGGCCACGTCCGCCAGCGCCCCGGGATCGGCGACCGCCGCCTCGGCGTCGCCCGCGAACACCAGGGCCTTGAGGTTCTTGGCGCCGAACACCGCGCCGATGCCGTACCGGGCGGCCGGGTGGGCGAGGTCGGTGACGACGCTCGCGTACCTGACCAGGCTCTCCCCGGCCGGGCCGATCGCCGCCACCGAGGCGTCGCGGCCGTGCCTGGCCCTGAGCGCGTCGGTGGTCGCGGCGGTGCCGAGGCCGCGCAGCTCCTCCGCGTCGCGCACGCTGACCTCGCCGTTCTCCACCAGCAGGTACGACAGCCGCGCCGCCCGCCCGGTCACCGCCAGCGCCCGCACCCCGGCGGCCCGCATCCCGGCCGCGAACGGGCCGAGCGCGTGCGACTCCCCGGCCACCCCGGTCAACGGCGACTTGGCCAGGAACACCGCCTTGGCCAGGCCGGGCGCGCGGACCCCGCCGAGCCGGCCGGCGGCCACGAACAGCAGCGCGCGCGGGTCGTACGGGTCCAGTCCTGGCGGCGTGCGCTCGGTCATCAACCGCAGGCCGAGGATCGTCCCGTCGTAGTGGCCGGGCTCGTCGTCGCGGTGCTCGCGTTCGACGGTTCCGCTGGTCAGGTCCACGATGGTCGGCACGGCACAGTACGACATCACACCTCACAGCGCGGGCGCAAACCGGCGCGGGCGCAGGTGCCTGGTGCGGCCGGCGCCGATCCGGGCAGAGGAGAGCCCATGAAACGGTTACTCAAGGTCCTCCTGGGGCGCCGCATGGCCGCGACCCCCATCGGCGCGGCGCTCCTCGCCCTCGGCTGGTTGGTGAACCGCCGCCGCCGCAAGAACCAGCCCCGCCCCGGCCCCGCACCCCGGCCCGCCCGCTCCCGCCGCCGCTCCGATCGCCGCCTCTCCCACCGCTGACTACAGGAGCGTGGCTGGGTGGCCGGCTCAGCCGGTGCCGAGGCTCCAGAGGCGCAGCCGGCGATCCGCGCCGAGGGTGGCGACGACCGGGCGGTTCACCGCCTGCTCGGTGAGCGCCAGCGCGCGGATGCCGCCGCCCTCGCCGGAGCCGAACTCGCCGACGATCTCCCCGTCGGCGAGGCTCCAGACGCGCACGAACGCGTCCCCGCCCGACGGCGTGTGCGCCACGACCGCCACCGGCATGCCGCCCATGACGCCGGTCACCAGCGCGGCGGCGCCCCGGTCGTCGGGGCTGCGGTCGCTGAAGTCCCACTTCTTCCGGCGTTTGCCCGACTTGAGGTCGTACACGCGCAAGGTGGCGTCCTGATGCGTGGAGACCAGCACCGGCCGGCCCTTCAGCTCGTCGCACGCCAGGAGCTCGATGCCGCCGATCTCGCCGGTCTTGAACGTGCCCGACACCACGCCGGTGGACAGGGGACGCACCCGGATCCGGTTCGCGCCGTCGCCCGTCACCAGCACGTCGGCGTCGCCCAGGCGGCCGAAGGCCAGGCCGTTGACGCCCTGGAAGTGCTCGGTGCTCGTGGGGCCGATCTGCTTGCCGGTCGTGACGTCCCACAGGCGGACGACGCCGCGCAGGTCGCGCAGGCTGTCGTACTTCTGCGACACCGCGACCACCTGGCCCGCGGCCGTGACGGTCATCGCGATGATCGGGTCGGGGGCCTTATGCGAGGCCAGGCTCTCGCCGGACGGGCGCCACAGGCGCATGCGGCCGTCGGCGTGCCCGGAGGCGACCACCGGCTCGCCCCGGCTGTTGCCGTACGCGAGGGCCGTCGTCGCCGCGCCGCCGTCGCCGAGCCTGCGGGCCGGGCCGGCGGTGACGTCCCAGGCGACGACGGAGCCGTTGCCGCCGCCGAGCGCCACGAACGGGCCGCGCGCCTCCATCACCGCCGACGGGGCCCCCGTGCCCGCGGGCAGCGCCGCCGGCTCCCCGATCATCGTCCCGAACGGCTCGGCCGCGACCGGCGTGGCGGGCGTTTGTGTCGGCGTCTGGAGGGACGGCTGAGTGGACGAGGGAGTGGCGGAACCGGCGGGGGAGGGCATCCCGGTGGCGCCGGTGTCGGGAACGGGCGGCTGATTCAGCGTCCCGTCGTGGCCTGCCGCGCCGCCGTCCGGCCTGAGCGCGACGAACGCCGACACCGCGGCCGTCGCCAGCGCCGCCGCCCCGGCGCTCAGCACGGCCCGCCGGCTGACCCCCTTCCGCGCGCCCCCCGGCGAGGTCTCCGGGCCCGGCATCCCCCCGTGGTACGACCCCTGCGACCCCCGGCCCCGCCCACCAGACCCGCGTCCCTCGACGGTCCCCTGCTCCCGACGCCCTCCAGAACTCCTGTGGCCCTCGGCAACCGGCCGCCCACCGCCCCTCCCCGCCCCACCGGCCCCCGGCCAGGGCCCGACAGGATTCGGCACGGGCACGCCGCCCCCACCGCCCGGCCCAGCGGCAGCAGGCACGGCGGCGTGGCCCGGCGATTGCATGCCCGGGCCGCTGGCGTTGCCCGATGGCACGCCGCTCGGCCTAGCCGTGCCCGGCACAGCGGCGGGGCCCGGCGGAGGCGCGCTCGGCCCGGAGGCGGCCGGCCTGCTCGCATGGTCCGACGGCACCCCGCTTGGCTGGGCGGCGTCCGGCATGGCGGCGTAGCCCGGCGATTGCATGCCAGGTCCGACGGCGGCCGGCCCGCCGGCGTTGCCCGACGGCATCCCGCTCGACTCAGCCGCGCCTGGCAGCGCGGCGTGGCCTGCCAGTGGCGTGCCCTGTCCGGTGGTGCCCGGCGTGGGGGCGGCGCTTGGGCCGGTGGGGGTGGAGCCGGGCAGAGGGGAGGGGACGGCGGGGGCGCGGTGGGTCATCAGGCGCTTCATCAGCTCCGTGGGGGACGGCCGTGAGGCCGGGTCCCTGGCGAAGCACGGGCGCAGCACCTCCGCCAGCCGCTCCGGCACCCCGCCCAGGTCCGGCGAGCCGCTGAGCACGGCGTTGAGGATCGCCGGCACCGTCGCCCCGGCATAGGCAGGCCGCCCGGTGGCCGCGAACACCATGGTCCCGGCCCAGCTGAACATGTCGGACGCCGGCCCGACCCGCTGCCCCTCGAACTGCTCGGGCGACATGTACGTAGGCGTCCCCACCACCCCGGACGCCATCGTCGTCGCGTCCAGCGCCTTGGCGATGCCGAAGTCGATGACGATGGGCCCCTCGGGCCCGATGAGCACGTTGCCCGGCTTGAAGTCGCGGTGCACGATCCCGGCCTGGTGGATGGCGGCCAGCGCGGTCAGCGTGGAGATCGCCAGCCGGTCCAGCGTCCCGCCCGTGCGCGGCCCCTCCGACCGGACGACCTGGTGCAGCGTGTCGCCCGCCACGTACTCGCTCACGATGTACGGCCGCTCGTCCGCCGTCCCCACGTCGAGCACCGCCGCCGTGCAGAACGCCGCCACCCGCCGCGCCGCCTCGACCTCGCGCAGGAAGCCACGGGTGATCCCGTCGTCGCCGATCAGGTGGCTGTGCAGCAGCTTGACGGCGACCTCGCGCCCGTCGTCGCCGACCGCCTTGTAGACCGTTCCCTGGCCGCCGGAGCCGAGCACGCCGACGAGCCGCCAGCCGGCCACCCGTTCGGGGTCGCCCGGCCGGAGCGGGCGGATCTGCGGCATCCCGCTCCTTCCGCGGACATCTGTGTGAGCGATCCACACGATAGCCAATATCCGCTCGGATGGTCCGATCGGGACGGATGGGTCAGCGGGCGCTGAGGGGGCGCATGTCGGTCCAGACCTCCTCGATGTACGCCAGGCAGTCGTCCTTGCCGCCGCGGAACCCGGCCGCCCGCCAGCCGGCCGGCACGTCCCGGTCCGCGGGCCACACCGAGTACTGCTCCTCGTGGTTGATCACGACCTGGTAGTCGTCCATGCGTCCTCCTTGACCGGCGCCCCGCGTTCGCGCAGGGCCTGGAAACCGATGAGGTCGTCGGGCAGCGCGTCGGGCACCAGCGCGTCGAAGTCCCACAGGACCCGCCGCCGCCTGGCGACCAGCACGCAGGCGGCGATGGCGGCGCCGAGCAGCACGTACAGCAGGCCGATGCCGCGGCCCTCGCCGGTGCCGATGACCCGGCCGACCGTGTCCGCGAGCGCGCCGCCGTCGGCGAGCAGCGGTTCGAGGAGGGACGTGCCGAGCGGCGCGACGACGGCGTACCCGATGGGCAGCGTCGAGAACGCCACGAGCTGGTTGAGCGCGAACACCCGCCCGTGGTAGCGCTGCGGGATCTTCACCTGCACGATCGTCGTGTAGACGCCGTTGAGCAGCGTCAGCGACAGGAACAGCCCGAACACCCCCGCCGTGACCACCACGAGGTCCGGCCGCGCGCCGATCACCACGGCCGAGATCGCCAGCGTCAGCGTGAACATGAGCTGTCCCCGGAAGCGCCGCACCCGCGGCCCGCCCCACACCGCCATGACGAGCCCGCCGACGAACACCCCGAGCCCGCCGGCGAACGACACCCGCCCCACATCGGCGATCGTCCCCGACGACAGCACCAGCGGCGAGATCATCAGGAACAGCGCGGCCATGAACAGGTTGACCACGGCGAAGAACGTCACCATCCGCCGGAAGCCCTTGTTCCCCCACGAGTAGCGCAGCCCGTTGACCAGCTCGGCGGCCACCGTCTCGCGGCGGCGCAGCGCCATCGTGGCGGGGAAGCGGATGAGCAGCAGGCTGCCGATGGCGATCGCGTAGCTGATCACGTCGAGGGCCAGAATGCCCTCCAGGCCGATGAGCGACATCAGCCCGGCCGCGGCGAGCGGCACGACGAGCTGCGCGACGCCGTTGATCATGCCGACCACGCCGTTGGCGTGGCCGAGGAAACGTTTCGGCACGAGCTGCGGCACGGCCGACTGGTACGCCACCCGCTGGAACGCCAGCGCCACCGACAGGCCGACCAGCAGCGGGTAGATGTGCCACACCTGGAGGTTCCCGGTCCACAGCAGCAGGCCGAGCAGCAGCTGCGTGCCGAACGCGCCCGCGTCGCCGAGCAGCATCACGCGCCGGCGGTCGCTGCGGTCCACGATGGTCCCGGCGAGCGGCGCGACGATCATGCCGGGCACCAGCGCCAGCACCGAGAACAGGGCGAAGTCGACGAGGGAGTCCGTCGTCAGGTAGATCCAGAGGGGGACGGCGAACTCGGTCAGCGCCGAGCCGATGATCGACACCGCCTGCCCGGCCGCCACCGCGAAGAAGCGCCGCATGCTGGGCCGCGGCCCGGCCGCCTCGCGCCGGTCCGGCGTCCCGGTCGCTCCGCGCCGGGGCGGGATCCCGGCGGCCGCCCTCGCCTCGACCGCCGGGACGCCCGCGGTCCGCGACCCGGCACCGGAAAACGCCTCGGAGGGCGCGTCGGAGAGCGTCTCGGAGGACACTCCGGTGGACTCCCCGGGAAGTGCCTCCGGGGTCTCGCGGGAGACCCCCTCTAGCCACCACGTCCGCCCGCCGTCGCCGCGCTCCAGCCCGGCCGTCTCCCCGGAGGCGAGCGCGGTGTGCGTCCGGGTCAGGATCTCGGCCAGCTCCCCGGCCCGGTACTTGACGAAGAAGTGCGCGGCCTCGTCCAGCACCGCGCACGCGGTCACCGGCGACAGCACGTGCCACTCGCGGAAGCGCTCCTGGTAGAACTCCATGATCGGGTCCCGCTCACCGGCCACGGCGATGACGGGCGCGCCCAGCCGGCCGCCGTCCTCCTCGAACAGCCGGGTGAAGTAGCGTTCGGCGGCCCGCGTGCCCTCCCGCCGGTTGCGGACGATCAGCCGCAGCTCCTCGGGGCTCAGGTCCGACACGTCGAGGCCGGCCGCCGTGAGCGCGTTGATCCGCCCCTGGTCGCCGCGCAGGTCGTCCAGGCGGTCCCGGAGCCGGGCCGTCCGCCCGCCCGGCCGGGCGAACGGGAAGATCCCGCCCAGGTAGACCGCCTCCACCTCGCGTCCCGAGTCCTGCAGCCGCCGCGCGATCTCGGCGATGATCATCGCGCCGAGCCCGCAGTGCCCGTACAGCACGACCGGGCCCTCGATCCCGGTCAGGATCTCCTCGGCGCAGCGCCGCGCGACCTCCTCCGGCGGCATCGACTCCTCGCCGAGCTCGTGCCCGGGAACGGCGATCGAGTACAGCGCCCAGTCGCCGGGCAGCGCGTCGGCCAGCGGCTTGTAGATCACCGCGCTGCCGCCCCCGTACGGCGCGCACACCAGCGTGGCCGCCGTCGCGGCGCGCGCGGGCGTGAGCCGCCGCAGCAGCCCGCCGTCCCCTTCGCGGGCCCGCTCGTCCCCGGCGAGCAGCGCCGCCGTCTCCCTGACGGTGGTGTGCGTGAACAGGTCCATGAGCGTGACCCGACGCTCCGGCGCGATCCTGCGCAGCCGCGCCAGCACCCGCATGGCCAGCAGCGAGTGCCCGCCCAGCTCGAAGAAGTCGTCCAGCGCGCCCACCCGGGCGAGCCCGAGCACGTCGGCCCACACCGCCGCGACGGCCTCCTCGACCGGCCCGTCCGGCGGGACGAAGGCGGCGCCGTCGTCCGGGCGGTCGTCCTCGGGGTCGGGCAGCGCGGCGCGGTCGACCTTGCCGTGCGACTTCAGCGGCAGGTGGTCGAGCCAGACGTACCGGGCCGGGATCATGTAGTCGGGCAGCCGCTCGCGCAGCCAGGCGCGCACCTCGGCGGCCGGCGCCCGCGCGCCGCCCTCCACCGGCAGCAGGTAGCCGACCAGGCGGTCCCCGCGCAGCTCGGCCACCGCCTGCGCCACCCCGGGGAACTCGGCGAGCACGGTCTCGACCTCGCCCAGCTCGACCCGGTACCCGCGGATCTTGACCTGCAGGTCGCGGCGGCCCAGGAACTGGAGCGTGCCGTCCGGCAGCCACCGCCCGAGGTCGCCGGTCCGGTACAGGCGGGCGCCCGGCGGGCCGTCAGGGTCGGGCACGAACCGCTCGGCGGTGAGCGCGGGCCGGCCCAGGTAGCCGCGGGCCAGCCGGTCCCCGCCGAGGCAGAGCTCGCCGACCACTCCCACGGGCACCGGCCGCAGCCGCTCGTCGAGCACCCGTGCCCGCGCGCCGGGCAGCGGCCGGCCGATCGGCAGCGTCGTCTCCCGCGCCGGGAGCTCCGGGTCCACGGCGAACGTGGTGATGCCGACCGTCGCCTCCGTCGGCCCGTAGTGGTTGACGACGGCGCAACGGCCGCGTCCTGGAGCCTCGTACGCCGCCAGCTCCCGCGCCCACGCCCACGAGGACGCCTCGCCGCCGAGGATCAGCAGCCGGCGCGGCAGCAGCTCGGCGGGCCCGGCCTCGGCGAGCAGCGCGGCCAGGTGCGACGGGGTGATCTTCAGGTAGTCGGCGGGGCTCGCCCGGAAGTGCTCGGCCAGCTCGCGCGCCGACGTACGGGACGGCAGCAGGTCGAGCCGGCCGCCGGTCATCAGCGCCAGGTAGAAGATCGTCACCCCGAAGTCGAAGGCCAGCGACTGCGGCAGCGCGAACGACGCCCCGGGCTCGACGCCGAACCGCTCGCGCACGCCCGCCAGGTATGTCACCACCTCCCGGTGCTGCACGGCGACCCCCTTGGGCCGCCCGGTGGTGCCGGAGGTGTAGATCACGTACGCGAGGTCCGACGGCCCGATCCCGGCCCCGGCGGGCGGGTCCCCGTCCGGCACCCGGCCGGGGTCGATCTCGATCAGGCCGTCAGGCAGCGCCCCGCGCGCCCCCTCCGAGGTGATCGCCGTGCGCACCCCGGCGTCCTCGACCAGGTACGCGAGCCGCGCGGCCGGCTGCTCGGGATCGAGCGGCACGTACGCCGCCCCGGCCGCCAGCACGCCGAGCAGCGCCACCGCCGTCCCGGCCGACTGCTCCAGGCACACCGCCACCCGATCGCCCGGCCGCACCCCGCGGGCGCGCAGGTGGGCGGCCAGCCGCCGGGCCCGTACGGCCAGCTCGCGGTAGGTCAGCCGGTCGCCGCCGAAGGTCACGGCGGTCGCGTCCGGGGTCCGCCCGGCCTGCGCGAACACCAGCTCGTGCAGCAGCTCCGCCTCCGGAGGCGCGGGCGGCGCGGCGCTCTCCAGCGCGGCCAGCCTGGCCCGCGCGGCCTCCGGCAGGATCTCCAGGCCGGACACCGGCGTGCCCGGCGCGGCCACGGCCGAGCGCAGCAGCGACTCCAGCGACTCCGCCATCCGCTCGGCCGTCCCCGCCTCGAACAGCGCCGTGTTGTAGACGAACGTGCCGTCCAGCCCGCCCCCGGCCGCCTGGTGCAGGTACAGGCTCAGGTCGAACCGGCTGGCCACGGTGTCGGCGTGGAACCACTCCAGCTCCAGCGGCCCCGCGTCCACCGGCCGGGCGGTGTAGTTCTGCAGCGCGAACATCACCTGGAACACCGCCGGACGGCTGACGTCCCGCGTCACGTTCAGCTCGCCCACGAGCTGGTCGAACGGCAGCTCCTGGTGGGCGAACGCGTCCAGCGCCGTCTCCCGCACCCGCGACACCAGCCCGTCGAACGCCGGGTCGCCCGACAGGTCGGCCCGCAGCGCGAGGGTGTTGACGAACATGCCGACCAGGCCGTCCAGCTCCGGCAGCCCGCGCCCGCTCACCGGGCTGCCCACCGCGAACGAGCTCTGCCCCGACCACCGGCCGAGCAGCGCCTGGAACGCGGCGAGCAGCACCATGTACGGGGTCGCCCCGAGCGACTCGGCCAGCGCCCGCACCGCCCCGGCCAGCTCCGCGTCCAGCTTGAACCCGTGGGCCGCCCCCGCGAACGCCTGCTCGGCCGGGCGCGGCAGGTCCGTCGGCAGCTCCAGCGCCGGCACCCCGGCGAGCTGCGCCCGCCAGTAGTCCACGTCCGCCCGGTACGCGGCCGAGCCGGTGCGCTCGCGCTGCCAGAGCGCGTAGTCGCCGTACTGGACGGGCAGCGGCTCCGGCTCGCGGCCGGCCAGCAGCGTGAACAGCTCGCCGAGCACCACGTCCCAGCTCCACCCGTCGGCCACCGCGTGATGGGCCGCCAGCATGAGCACGTGGTCGTCACCGGCGTCCGAAGGGAGCCGGATCAGCAGGACCCGCAGCAGCGGGCCCGCCGCCAGGTCGAACGGCCGGGCCAGCTCCGCCGACACCAGCGTCCGCGCCTCCTCCGGCGTCCCGGCCGCCGCGACCAGGAACTCGGGCGCGGGCTCGGCGTCGATCACCAACTGCGGCGTGCCGTCCTCGGCGGTCGTGAACCGGCTGCGCAGGCTCTCGTGCCGGGCCGCCACCTCGCGCACCGCGCGGCGCAGCGCCTCTTCGTCCAGCTCGCCGGTCACCCGCGCCGTGCAGGAGACGGTGTAGGCGGCGGTGCCGGGCGCGTACTGCTCCAGGAACCACAGCCGCTCCTGCGCGTGCGACAGCGGCGGCGCCGTGCCGGGCGGGCGCGGCGGGACCGTGGTCGCGGCGGCCCGCCGCCGCAGGCGCTGGGCCAGCAGCGCCTGCTTGGCGGGCGACAGGCCGCCGGGGGAGAGCGTGGTCACAGTGCCTCCGTGGAATTCAGCGGCGTGGGGTCGAGCAGGCGCAGCGCCTCCTCCTCGGGCAGGCCCTCCAGCTCGGCCAGCAGGATCTCCTCCGTCGCCGCCGCGAACCCGGCCAGCGTGCGATGCGTGAAGAACGTCCTGATCGGCACGTCCACCTCGACGGTGGCGCGCAGCCGGGCGGCGGCCCGTACGGCCAGCAGGGAGTGGCCGCCGAGCCGGAAGAAGTCGTCGTCCACGCCGACCCGCGCGACGCCGAGCAGCTCGCCCCAGACCTCGGCGACCAGCGCCTCGGCGTCGGTGCGCGGCGCGACGTAGGCGGGGCGCGCGCCGGCCCCGGCGGTGCCGACGGTCGGCGCGGCGGGCAGGCGTTCCAGCCGCCCGTCCGGGTGCCGCCTGACCCGCTCACCGGTACGGACCCCGCCCCGCCAGAGCTCCCCGACCGCGTCCGCCGGCACGGGACGACCCCACGGATCCAGCACCCGCTCGCCCGCTTCCGCCGGCCCGCGTGGTCCGTCAGGGGCGGGCAGTTCGGACAGGCGCAGGGAGGGGTCCTTCGCCACGGCGTCGAGCAGCGCCAGGAACCGGCCGGCCAGCCGTGCCGCGGTGGCCGCCGTCAGCACCGCCGCGTCGTGGTGGAAGGCCAGGACCAGGCCGTCGCCGTCCGGCCGGGCCTCCAGCGCCAGGTCGTAGGCGAGGTCGGCGGGGCGCGGCGCGAACGGCTCGCCGAAGGCGGCCTCCGGCGGGGCCTGCTCGCGCACCGTGAGCGTGGTCTGGAACAGCGGCTCGCGGCCGGGGTCCCGCTCCACGCCGAGCGCGGTGACGAGCCGTTCGGGGGAGAGGTCGGCGTGCTCGTCCGCCTCCCGCTCGGCCTCCCGCGTACGCCGCAGCAGCTCGGCGAAGCCGGGGTCGCCGGACAGGTCGCCGCGCAGCACCAGGTGCCGGGTGAGGTGCCCGGCGACCCGGGAGAGCTCGGGCCGCTCCCGTCCCGGGACCGGACGGCCGATCATGAACCCGGTCTGCCCGGCCTGCCGGGCCAGCAGCACCTGGTACGCGGCCAGCAGCACCGTGGAGAGCCCGCCCCCGGCGTCCGCGCCGAGCCGGCGCAGCTCCCCGGTCAGGCCGCCGCCCAGCCGCACCTCGTGGCACGCGGCGGTCCGGGAGGTGACGGCGGGCCGGGGCCGGTCCAGTGGCAGGTCGAGGACCGGGGCCCCGGCCAGCCGGGCGCACCACTGCTCCAGCGCCGGCTCGGCCAGCCGCTCGCGGCGCGCCCGCCAGAGCGTGACGTCGCCCGCCTGCAGGGGCGGCGGGGGGAGCTCCCGGCCCTCGTACAGCGCGGCCAGGTCGGCCAGCAGCATCGGCAGTGTCCATTCGTCGGCCGCGATCGGGTGCGCGGCCAGGCACAAGACGTGGTCGTCGGCGGCCAGCCGGATCAGCGCCGCCCGCACCGGCGGCGCCGCCCCCAGGTCGAACGGCTCATCGGCGATCCCCGCCACCAGCTCCTCGGCGGCTCCGGGCCGCGCGGTCAGGTCGTGGCGGGTGAGCGGCAGGGCGTGCCCGTCCTGGACGACGGCGCGCGGCCGGCCCTCGGCGTCGGCCTCGTAGCGGGTGCGCAGGGCCTCGTGCCGGGCGGGCAGCGCCGCGACGGCGGCGGCCAGCGCGTCCTCGTCCAGCGGGCCGCGCAGCCGGCGCGCCTGGCTCAGGTGGCCGGAGGTGTCCCCCTCGAAATACGAGTGCAGGAACCAGAGCCGTTCCTGCGCGGGCGACAGCGGCGGCGCCGTCCCGGCCTCGCGGGGCCGCGGCGGGACGTCCTCGCCCGCCCGGGTCCCCGGCACGGGCAGCGCCGCGCGGTCGATCTTGCCGTTGGGGGTGAGGGGCAGCGCCTCCATGGGGACGACGAGCGACGGGATCATGGCGGCGGGGAGCCGTTCGGCGAGGCGTTCCCGCACGTCGGCGGGGGCGTCCCCGGCGACGTAGGCGATGAGGGTGTCCTGGTGGACGGCGGCCACGGCCTGCCGGACGCCGGGCAGGTCCTCCAGTGCCGACTCGATCTCGCCCAGCTCGATGCGGTGCCCGCGGAGCTTGACCTGATTGTCGGTGCGGCCCACGTACTGGAGGGCGCCGTCGGTGCGCAGCCGTACGACGTCGCCGGTCCGGTAGAGCCGCCCGCCCGCCGCTCCGAACGGGTCGGGGACGAACCGTTCGGCGGTGAGGCCGGGCCGGCGGTGGTAGCCGAGCGCCAGGCCGTGCCCGCCGAGGTGCAGCTCGCCGGTGTGCGCCGGCTCGCCGTGCTCGTCCAGCACGTAGACCTGGGTGTTGCCGATCGGCCGGCCGATGAGGACGTGCCCGGCGTCCGGCGGCACCTCCCACGCGGTGGACCAGATCGTGGTCTCGGTGGGGCCGTACACGTTGAACAGCCGTCCCGTACGCGCCCGCAGCTCGCGGGCCAGCGGCTCGCTCAGCGCCTCCCCGCCCGCCAGCGCGGTGACCTCCGGGGCGGTGAAGCCCCCGGCGAGCAGCACCCGCCATCCGGAGGGCGTGGCCTGCACGTGCGTGACGCCCTCGGCGCGGACCAGCCCGGCCAGCAGCGCCCCGTCCAGGGCCGCCTCCGGTCCGGCGATCACCGTACGGCCGCCGGTGACCAGCGGCAGATACAGCTCCAGCCCCGAGATGTCGAACGACAGCGACGTGAGCGCCAGCCAGGCGTGGTCCTCGCCGGAGCCCAGGAGGTCGCGCATGGCGACGAGGAGGTTCAGCAGCGCCCGGTGCGGGACCACGACGCCCTTCGGGCGGCCGGTGGACCCGGAGGTGTAGAGCAGGTAGGCGGGATCGGCCGGCTTGATGGTCACATCCGGCTTTGCCGCGCTGTATGCGGATAAATCAGCATCAAGGGAGAGTGCGACGGCGGCGTCGACGGCGGGAAGGCGTTCCCGCAGCTCGTCAGGGACGAGCACCGCCCGCGCGCCGGAGTCCTCCAGCACGAACCGCACCCGCGCTTCCGGATAGTCCGGGTCGAGAGGGAGATAGGCGGCTCCGGCCTTGAGCACCGCGAGCATGGCGGCCAGGGTGCGGGCCGAGCGGCCGGCGTACAGGGCGACCACGTCCCCGCGTCCGACGCCGGCCTCGGCCAGGCGGCGGGCCAGGCGGTTGGCGGTGGCGTCCAGCTCGCCGTAGGTCCAGCGGGCCGCGCCGTCCACCACGGCCACCCGATCCCGGTCCCGCGCCTCGATCAGCGGCAGGAGGCCGGGCACGGCGGGCAGCGGCATCGCGGTGTCGTTCGGGCCGCGTACCAGCCGCTCCCGCTCCTCGCCCGTCACCCTGGTCAGCCGCGACAGGCGCGCCTCCGGGTCGGCCACGGCGGCGGCCAGCAGCGCGGCGAAGCGGCGGGCCAGGCCCTCGACGGTCGCCGCGTCGAACAGCGCGGCCTCGTACCCGAAGACCAGGTCCAGCGCGCCCTCGGCGGGCCAGGCGTCGAGCGTCAGGTCGAAGCGCGCCGGCGCGTACGCGGCGTGGAACACCTCGGCCGTGGCCTCGCCCAGTTGCACCGGCGCGCCGTCGTCCTGCGTGTGCAGGATCATCAAGGTCCCGAACAGCTTCCGGCCGTCGCCCACGCCCAGCCGCTCCATCGGCACGTCCCTGTGCGTGAGCGCGCCGAGCACCGACTCCCTGGTCCGCGCCAGCAACTCGGTGAACGCCGGGTCGCCCGACAGGTCGGCGCGCAGCGCCAGCGTGTCGGCCAGGAAGCCGACCAGCGGCTCCAGCTCCACCCGGTCCCGCCCGGCGACCGCCGTGCCGACCGTCAGGTCGTCCTGCCCGGCGTGCCGGCCCAGCAGCGCCTGGTACGCCGCCAGCAGCACCATGAACAGCGTCGTCCCCGTACGCCGGCCGAGCTCCTCCAGCGCCGCGACCGTCTCGCGCGGCAGCCGCGCCCGGTGGAAGGCGCCCCGCCGGACCAGGCCGGGGGAGCGGGGCCGGTCGGCGGGCAGCTCCAGCGGCGGCGCGCCCGCCAGCCGCTCCCGCCAGTACGCCAGCGCGGCCTCGCCCGCGCCGGCCGCCTCCCGCTCGCGCCGCCAGTGGACGACGTCCCCGTAGCCGACCGCCAGGGCGGGCAGCTCGCGGCCGGCGTAGCAGGCGGCCAGGTCCGACAGCAGCACGTTCTGCGACCAGCCGTCGCCGATCATGTGGCTGATCACGACGCACAGCACGTGCTCCGCCGCCGAGAGCCGGATCAGCGTGGCCCGCATCGGCGGCGCGGCGGCCAGGTCCAGGGGCGTGTTCACCCGCTCGGTCACCAGCCGCCGGGCCTCGGCCTCCCGCTCGTCCTCCGGCAGCGCCGACAGGTCCAGCCGCTCGACCGGCACCGGCCCCGGCGGCTCGACCACCGCGACCGGCATGCCGTCCACCTCGGGGAAGCGGGTGCGCAGCGGCTCGTGCCTGGCCGCGACGAGGGTCAGCGCGTCCGTCAGGCGGCCGGCGTCGAGCGGGCCGCGCAGCCGCCGCGCCAGATAGATGTTGTAGGAGGCGTCGCCGGGGTCGAGCCGGTACATGAACCACTGCCGCTCCTGGCTCGGCGACAGCGGCGGCGCGGTGCCCTCGGGGCGCGGCCGGAGCGGCACCGACGGGGCCGCCCGCTCCTCCAGCGCCCGCGCGAACCCCGCCACCGTCGGATGCTCGAACAGCGCCGCCACCGGCGCCTCGACGCCGAGCCGCCGGGTGATCCGCGCCGCCGCCCTGGCGGCCAGCAACGAGTGCCCGCCCAGCAGGAAGAAGTCGTCCTCCACCCCCAGCTCCGGGGGCAGGCCGAGGACCTCGGCGAAGACCTCCGCCACCGCCCGCTCGGCCGCCGTCCCCGGCGCGGCCCCCGCGCCCGCCTCCGGCGCGGCGGGCTCCGGCAGGGCCTTGCGGTCCACCTTCCCGTTGGGGGTGAGGGGCAGCGCCTCCATCGGTACGACGAGCGACGGGATCATGGCGGCGGGGAGCCGTTCGGCGAGGCGTTCGCGCACGCCGGCGGGGACGTCGCCGACGAGGTAGGCGACGAGGGTGTCCCGGTGGACGGCGGCGACGGCCTGCTTGACGCCGGGCAGGTCCTCCAGCGCCGACTCCACCTCGCCCAGCTCGATGCGGTGCCCGCGCAGCTTGACCTGGGTGTCGGTACGCCCGAGGTAACGCAGCCCGCCGGGCTCCACGCGCACGAGGTCGCCGGTCCGGTAGAGCCGGCTCCCCGCAGGCCCGAACGGGTCGGGGACGAACCGCTCGGCGGTCAGGGCCGGGCGGCGGTGGTAGCCGAGTGCCAGACCGTGGCCGCCGAGGTACAGCTCGCCGGTCTCCGCCGGCTCGCCGCGCTCGTCCAGGACGTGGACCTGGGTGTTCGCGATCGGGCCGCCGATGGAGACGTCCGCGGGATTCTCGGGGACCTCCCACGCGGTGGACCAGATCGTCGTCTCGGTGGGGCCGTACACGTTGAACAGCCGCCCCGTACGCGCCCGCAGCTCGCGGGCCAGCGGCACGGTCAGCGCCTCGCCGCCGACCAGGGCCGTGACGTGCGGGTCGGCGTACCCGGCGGCCAGCAGCACCCGCCAGCCCGAGGGGGTGGCCTGCACGTGCGTGACGCCCTCGGCGCGGATCAGCCCGGCCAGCCGGTGTCCGTCGCGGGCGGCGGCGGGCTCGGCGATCACGGTCCGGCCGCCGGTGACCAGCGGTAGGTACAGCTCCAGCCCCGAGATGTCGAACGACAGCGACGTGAGCGCCAGCCAGGTGTCGTCCTCGCCGGAACGGAGCAGATCGCGCATGGCGACGAGGAAGTTCAGCAGCGCGCGATGCGGAATGGCGACGCCCTTGGGGCGGCCGGTGGATCCGGAGGTGTAGAGCAGGTAGGCAGGATCCATCGGATCAACCGCCACCTTTACATTTACCGCGCTATATGCGGATAAATCGTCGTCAAGGGATAAAGCGGACGCCGTGCTGCCCGTGGGCAGGCGTTCCCGCAGTTCGTCCGGCACCAGGACGGTCCGCGCGCCGGAGTCCTCCAGCACGAACCGCACGCGCGCGTCGGGATAGTCCGGGTCGAGAGGGAGATAGGCGGCTCCGGCCTTGAGCACGGCGAGCATGGCGGCCAGGGTGCGGGCCGAGCGGCCGGCGTACAGGGCGACCACGTCCCCGCGTCCGACGCCGGCCTCGGCCAGGCGGCGGGCCAGCCGGTTGGCGGTGGCGTCCAGCTCGCCGTAGGTCCAGCGGGCCGCGCCGTCCACCACGGCCGGCCGGCCCGGGTCCTGCGCCTCGATCAGCGCCGTCATGGTGTCGTTCGGTTCGCGGAGTTCGCGCATGCGCCATCCTTCGTCGGACAGGCGGGGACAGGCGGAATTCATGGGAACGCTCCCACGGCCTCGTCAGCGTAAGGAGGCTTTCCGGTCGTGGTCAACGACAGTTGAAAATTTGATGGAAATAACTCACGAAACCGGACGATAACCCTTCTAGCTGCGGTTCCTTACAAGGCAGTTTCGGAAACATTACAGAGACTGTTCCCTTGACAATGATGTGTCGTGATTCCAGGCTCGTCCTGGGGGCGTTCCCGGGGTCTGAATTGGGAGCGCTCCCAACAGGACAGCCCTGCCCTCTGAACCTCCGGAGTACGGCAATGACACCGACCGAGGAAGCCGTCATGGGGATCTGGACCGGTCTCCTGAGCACTCCTCCGCGCTCCCTCGCCGACGACTTCTTCGCGCTCGGCGCGCAGTCGCTCACGGTCGTGCGCTTCCTCGCGGAAGTGCAGGATCGGTACGGCGTGGAACTGCCCGTGGACGAGCTGTTCGCCGGTGACTTCACCGTCGCGGCGGCCGCCCGGCTCATCGACGAGACGCTGCTCGGCGAGATCTCCGAGGACCAGCTCGCCGAACTGCTCGACGAGCTGGAAGGCATGTCCGAGGACGAGGTGCGGGCCCTGCTCGACGAGGGCACCCCGCTCGGCGAGTCCTCGCCGTGACGCCCGGCGGCCCGCTCACCCGCGTCCTGCTGGTGGCGCACGGCAGCGACGGCGACGTGCTGCCGTTCGTCCGGCTGGGCGGCGTGCTGCGCGAGCGCGGGCACGACGTGACCCTGCTGACCCACGCCCCCTACCGGAGCCGGGTGGAGGCGGCGGGCCTCGACTTCGTCCCCGTCGACACCCACGACGCCTACGCCCGCTACGCCGCCGACACCGCCCTCCTCCCCGACGGCCTCGGCACCCTCGACTGGCTGTCGTTCTACCGGCGCAACCGGCTGTTCGAGCAGTTCGCGGCCGAATGCCGGGCGCTCGCGGCCCGGGTGGTCCCGGGGCGGACCGTCCTCGCCGGGCGGCACACCTCCGCGCTGTCGGTCCTCGCCGTACGCGAGCTGACCGGCGCGCCGGCGGCGTGGATCGCCGTCGCGCCGATCCAGCCGCTGGCCGCCGAGGTCGCCCG
The DNA here is from genome assembly GCF_039529455.1 of Nonomuraea bangladeshensis. Lineage (NCBI taxonomy): Bacteria > Bacillati > Actinomycetota > Actinomycetes > Streptosporangiales > Streptosporangiaceae > Nonomuraea > Nonomuraea bangladeshensis. The sequence goes on along the minus strand of NZ_BAAAMV010000011.1, from coordinate 308,269 downwards.
CCACCTGCACCAGCACGTACTCGCGCCTGGCATCGACGCGGTGCGCGGCGACCTCGGGCTGCCCCGCGTACGCGACTGGCGGGCCTGGTTCTCCTCCGCCGACCTGCGGCTCGGGCTCTGGCCGCGCTGGTTCGACGAGGCCGGCCCGGCCACCGGTCCCGCGACCCGGCTGACCGGCTTCCCGCTGCCCGACGACGGCGCAGCGGACCCCGTGCCCGCCGAGGCGGCCGCGCTGCTGAGCGGGACGGTACGGCCCGTGCTGATCACCGGGGGCACCGGGCGCATGCTGCGGCCCGGGTTCCACGACGCCGCGCTGGCCGGCTGCCGGCGGGCCGGGCTGCCCGCGCTGCTCGTCGCCCCGCACGACGAAACGGTCCCCCGGCCGCTGCCGCCCCACGCGCGGCGCTTCGCGCGGCTGCCGTTCCGCGAGGTCGTCCCCCAGGTCGCGGCGGTGCTCCACCACGGCGGGATCGGCACGCTGACCCGGGCGCTCGCGGCCGGGACCCCGCAGGTGATCCTCGCCCACGGGGCCGACCGGCCCGACAACGCGGCCCGGCTGGAGCAGCAGGGCCTCGCCCGGTGGCTGCCCGAGGAACGCTGGGACGCCGGCGAGGTGGCCGGGGCGCTCAACGCGGCCCTCCGCGACGGCCGCCACCCGCCCAGAACGGGACCCCGCGACGCCGCCGACGGCCTCGCCCTGGCCGCCGCCCACCTCGAACGTCTCCTCCACGCCCCGGCCCGTCTCGGCGGCCCCCTTCCCGATCAGGAGCCGCGGGGTGAGGCCGGGCGCGGGGACGCGGCGAGGCGGCTGGCCGCGCTGCCCGCCGAGCGGCGCAGGCTGGTGGCCGCGCGCCTGCGGCGGCGGGCGGCCGAGCAGGAGGCGTCGTGAGGATCCTGCTGGCGCAGAACCTGATCCACCTGCCGTCCCACGGCGGGGCCAACAAGTCGAACCGCCTCCTCATGGAGCGCCTCGCCGCCCGCGGCCACGAGGTGCACGTGGTGTCCCCGCTCTCCGGCGCCCTCGCCACCGGCCCATCGCCGGTTCCCGGCACCGGCCCGACGCCGGTTACCGCCAGCGGCCCGTCGCCGGTCTCCGGGGCCGGCGCGTCGTCCGGCACTGGCCCGTCGTCCGGCACTGGCCCGTCGCCCGGTGCCGGCCCGTCGTCCGGCACCGGCGCGTCGTCCGGTGCCGGTGCTTCGCCCGCCCTCGACGAACTGACCCGCCGGGGTGCCACGCTGGTCGCGTCCGACGACCCTGACGAGGTCACCTACCTGCACCGCGGGGTCGTCGTCCACGCCGTGACCGATCCGGCCGCGCTGCCCCGGCGGATCGCGGAGGTGGCGGCGCGCCTCGTGCCCGACTGGACGCTGGTCCCGTCCGACGACCCCGGCCTGGTGGTCCTGGGCGCGGCGCTGCGGGCCACCCCCGGCCGGGTCGTCTACCTGGTCCACACCCTTCAGCAGCTCCCTTTCGGCCCGGGCGCGTTCTACCCGAGCGCGGCCGGCACCCGGATGGTCCGCCGCGCCGCCGGGGTCGTGGCGGTCAGCCGCGCGGCGCGGGACTACTGCCTGCGGCACGCCGGCCTGCACTCCACCGTGATTTATCCGCATATATACGGTGACACCGCCCCACCAGCGGCGGCCCCCACCGCCCCGTACGTCACCATGATCAACCCCTGCGCCTACAAGGGCCTGCCGATCCTCCTCGGCCTCGCCGACGCCTGCCCCGCCGTCACCTTCCAGGCCGTCCCCACCTGGGGCGCCACCGCCGACGAGCGCGCGGCCCTGGCCCGCCGCCCCAACATCCGCCTCACCCCGCCCGCCGACGACCTCGGCCCGATCCTGGACGACGCCCGCGCCCTGCTCATGCCCTCCCTCTGGGACGAGACCTTCGGCTACACCTGCGTCGAGGCCATGCTGCGCGGCGTCCCCGTCCTCGCCGCCGACGTGGGCGGCCTGGCGGAGGCCAAGCGCGGCGTGCCGTACCTGCTCCCGGTCGCCCCCATCGAGCGGTACGAGGCCGCCCCCGGCCACGCCCGCCCCGTCCCCGTCGTGCCCGCCCAGGACCTGACCCCGTGGCTGGCCGCCCTGCGCCGGCTCATGGACGACCCCGCCCACCACGCCACGCTGGCCGGACGCTCCGCGGACGCCGCCCGCGCGTTCGTCCGCGGCCTGGACCCGGACGCGCTGGAGACGTACCTGACCGCGCTGAGCCCGGCGACCGGGAAAGAGCGGCAGGACCCGCACCGGCGGGCCGCGCTGGCGAGGCTCGCCGCCGCCCGCGCCGCCGCGAAGGGAGCAGCCCGATGACCGGCACGATCGTCGAAGGCGTCGAGCACGGCCGCCCGAGCCCGCCCGCCCCCGGCGACCTCGACCGCCTGCTGCTCATCAGGCACTTCGAGAACGCCCTGCTCCGGCTGTTCGGCGAGGGCCTGCTCAGCGGCACCACGCACACCTGCCTCGGCCAGGAGCACGTCCCGGTCGCGCTCAACCCCCTCCTGCGCGAGGACGACTTCACCTTCAGCCACCACCGCGGCCACGGTCACTTCCTTGCCCGCTACGGCGAGGAGGCCGGCGCGCTGCTCGCCGAGATCATGGGCCGCAGGGGCGCGCTCTGCGACGGGGTGGGCGGCAGCCAGCACATCTACCACCGCACGTTCATGTCCACCGGGGTGCAGGGCGAGAGCCTGCCGGTCGCGGTCGGCATGGCGCTGCGGCTGCGCAGGGCCGGGCACGGCGCGCTGGCCTGCGCCTACCTCGGCGACGGCACGTGGGGCGAGGGCTCGGTCTACGAGGCGCTCAACCTGGCCGCGCTGTGGGGCGCGCCGCTGCTGGTCGTCGTGGAGAACAACGGCATCGCCCAGTCCACGCCCACCGAGCGCGGCATGGCCGGCACGATCGAGGGCCGGGTGGCCGGGTTCGGCATCCCGTACCTGCGGATCGACTCGATCGACCTGGCCGCCGTGCGGGCCGCGCTGGCCGGGCCGGTCGCCGCCGTCAGGAAGGACGCGTTCCCGCTGGTGGTCGAGTTCGTGACGCGGCGGCTCGGGCCGCACAGCAAGGGCGACGACACGCGCACCGCCGACGAGCTGCGGCGGGCCAGGGCCGGCGACTGGTACGAACGCTACGCCGCCGCCTTCCCGCGCCGTTTCGCCGAGGCCGACGCGACCTGGCGGCGGCACGTGGACGACCTGGTCGCCGAGGTGTCGGCGCGGCCCCCGGCGCAGTGGACGGTGCGATGAGGGAGCCCGTCCGCGCGGAGCGGGTGTCGGAGCACCTGAACCGCGCGCTGCACGACGTCCTGGCCGCCGACCCCGCCGTCCACGTGCTGGGCGAGGACATCGCCGACCCGTACGGGGGCGCGTTCAAGATCACGAAGGGGCTGTCGTCGCGGTTCGGGGAGCGGGTGCGCTCCACCCCGATCAGCGAGGCCGCCATCGTCGGCGCGGGCGCCGGGCTGGCGCTGGGCGGCGACAAGGCCATCGTCGAGATCATGTTCGCCGACTTCGCCGGGCTCGCCTTCGACCAGCTCGTGAACTTCGCCAGCAAGTCGACCGCCATGTACGGCCGCCCGGTCCCGATGCCGCTGGTCGTCCGCTGCCCGTCGGGCGGCCGGCGCGGCTACGGGCCGACGCACAGCCAGAGCCCGCAGAAGCACTTCCTCGGCGTCCCCGGGCTGTCGGTGCTGGAGCTGACCCCGTTCCACGACGCCCGCGCCCTGCTGGAGGACGCCTTCGCCGCCGGCCGGCCCGCCCTGCTGTTCGAGGACAAGGTGCTCTACACGCGGCGCATGTTCCGCGACGGCGTCGTGGACGAGCTGTTCCGCTACGAGCTCGTGGACGGCCTCGCCCGCGTGGCCGTCGAGGGCGTGGACGGCCACGACTGCACGATCATCGCCCCCGGCGGCATGGCGCACCGCGCGCTGGAGGCGATGCGGGAGCTGCTGCTGGAGCACGACGTGCTGTGCGAGCTGCTGGTGCCCGCCCGGCTCTACCCGTTCGACCTCGGGGGCGTGCTGCCGCGCGGCCGGCACGTGTGCGTCGCCGAGGACGGCGCGGCCGGGGCCACGTGGGGCGCGGAGGTGGCGACCCGGCTGTACCCCGTCCTCTGGGAGCGGCTGGAGCGGCCGATCACGCTCGTCAGCGCGGCCGACAGCGTCATCCCCGCGGCGCCCCATCTGGAGCACGAGGTGCTCGTGCACGCCGACACCATCCGCCTGGCCGTCCTGGAGTCGCTGGCATGAACGCGGTCGTCGTCCCCAAGATCAACAGCAATGACGCCCGCTACCTGCTGGTGGAGTGGGTGGCCGGCGACGGGGCCACGGTGCGGCCCGGCGACGTCCTGGCCCTCATCGAGACCTCCAAGACCGTGGAGGAGCTGGCCGCCGAGCGCGGGGGCGTGCTGCGGCACCGGGTGGCGGCGGGCGCCGAATGCCTGCCCGGCCAGACCATCGCCGACCTCGCCGACCTCGCCGACCCGGCCGACCCGGCCGACCCGGCCGACCCGGCCGTGCCCGCCTCCGGGGGCGCGCCGGCGGGCGAGGACCCGCCGGAGGACGGGGTGGTGATCACCGCGCCGGCCCGCCGGCTCATGGCCGAGCTCGGGATCGGCGAGGACGCCGTACGCGCCCTCGGCAGGAAGATCATCCGCCGTGACGACGTGACCACCCTCGCCCAGCCCGCCCCCGTCGAATCCGCCCCCTCCGACCCCGATGCCGAGGAGATCATCTTGCCTGTGTCGCAGCGCCGGGTCGCCGACGTGGTGGCCCGCGCCCACCGGGAGGTCCCGGCCGCCTACACCGTCGTCAAGGTCGACGTGGAGGACGCCCTGCGGCTCGCCCGCGAGCTCACCCCCGCCCTGCGCACCCTGATCGGCCTGCCGGAGCTGCTGGTCAAGGCCGTGGCGGGCCTGGCGGGCCGGTTCGAGCTGCTGTTCGCCACGCCGGTCGGCCCCGGCCGGGTCCGCCGCGCCGCCACCGCGCACGTCGGCGTGACCATGGACGTCGGCAAGGGCCTGTCCGTGCCCGTCGTCCACGACGCCACCGGCCGCACGCTGCGCGAGATCTCGAAGACGCTGATGGCGTACCGGATGGCGGCGCTGCGCGGCGGCCTGCGCGAGGAGGACCTGTCCGGCGGCAACATCACGCTCACCCTGCACAACGAGAGCACGGTCACGCTGGCCGTCCCCATCGTCTTCCCCGGCCAGCTCTGCGCCCTGTCCCTCGCCGCCCCGCAGCAGGAGCTCGTCCCCGCGGAGGGACCGGCCGGGTTCGCCGTGCGGCACAACGTGCACCTCGGCCTCGCCTACGACCACCGCTACGTCAACGGCCACGACGCGATCGTCTTCCTCGACGCGCTCCGCGCCGCGCTCGAAGCGCCGGCCGGCCTGGCCGCGGACCCCACGTGACGGGCCCGAGCGAGGTGCCCGCCGACCGGCGGGAGCTGATGGCCCGGCTGCTCGCCCGCAAGGCCGCCGCCGCGGCCGTCCCCGTCCTGCCGCGCACCGGCGAGCCGATGGAGTGCTCGCACGAGCAGCGCCGCGGCTGGCTGGCCGCCCGCGCCGCCCCGGAGACCGCGCCGCCGAACGTCACCCTGGGCCTCGCCCTGACCGGCGAGCTGGACCTGCCGCGCCTCGCCGCCGCGCTCGCCGCGCTGGTGGCAAGGCACGAGGCGCTCCGCACCCGGTACGTCGCCGCCGACGGCCTCCCGCGCCAGGTGATCCGCCCGGCCCAGCCGGTGCCGCTGGAGCTCGTGGACCTCACCTGCCTGCCGGAGCCCGAACGCGAGCCCGAGGCGCTGGCCCTCGCCCTGGCGGCGGCGGGGGAGCGGTTCGACCTGGAGCGCGGGCCGCTGCTGCGGCTCACCGTGTACCGCGTCGGGCCGCTCGAACACCGCCTCCTCCTGGTCTGCCAGCACATCGCCTGCGACGGGGCCGGCGTGGCGCTGGTCGCGGCCGACCTCGCCGCCGCGTACGCGGGCGAGGAGCTGCCGCCGCCGCCCGCCCCCCAGTACGCCGACTACGCCGCCTGGTCGGTGCGCCGGGCGGCCGAGCGGACGCCGAAGCGGCTGCCGTACTGGAGGGAACGCCTGGCCGGCATCGAGCCCCTGTTCCCGCGCCTGCCCGCGCCCCCGCCCACCGCCGGCCCGATGTCGGCCACGGCGCGGGTGCGGGTCGGGCGGGCCGTCGTGGAGCGGCTGCGCGGCGGAGGGGGCGACGGCCCGGCGGGGGGCGGGCCCGTCACGACCTTCGCCGCGCTGCTGGCCGCGTACCTGGTGCTGCTGCACGAGATCAGCGGCCGGAACGACCTCGTGACAGGCGCCGTCACCTCCGGCCGTGGCCGCCGCGAGCTGGAGCCGGTCGTCGGCTCGTTCGTCAACCTGGTGCCGCTGCGCGTCGGGCTGGACGGCCTGACCGGCTTCCCCGCCCTGCTCGCCCGCGTCCGCGCGAGCGTGGCGGGGGCGCTCGCCAACGAGATCCCGTTCGACGCGCTCGTCGCCGGGCTCGGGGCGCACCGGCTGCCCGGCGTGCACCCCTCCTTCCAGGCGGCCTTCGTGCACCGGGGCGATCCCGCGCCGCCGGCCGGCTGGGCCGGTCTCGACGTACGCGTGTGGGAGCACGAGGTGGACGACGGCGGCTTCGACCTCGCGCTCACGGCGACGCCGCGCGGCGGGACGCACGAGCTGGCGCTGACCGGCCGCCTGGCCCGCTTCACCGCCGCCGACCTGGCCGTACTCGCCAAACGCCTGGCCGCCGTCGTGGAGCGCCCGTCCCTGCCGTACTGACCGTGCGCCCCGCGGACGACTGTCGCAACGGCGAGGCTCGGCTACAGTGGATGAAATCGGTCAAAAGGCATCTATGGCATAGGGAGGCAGAGCCCGTCCCTGCGGGCTCGCTGTTGTGACAGGTCTCATGAGCGGCCTTGGGCAGGACGGAGCCGACGCCCTGTGGCGTGGCTCCCCGCACCCGGTTCTGGTGGTCGACGCCGCGGGCCTGATCACTCGGGTCAACGACGCCGCCCTGCGGCTGCTGCCCGCGGCGGTGCCCGGCGCGCCCCTGGAGGACGCCGCGCCCGCCTGGCTGTCCCACGCCCACGCCCGTCTCGGCCCCCGCATCGACGACCTGCGGGAGCGCGGCCCCATCGGGCCGGCCACTTTCGAGGCGCAACCGGTGCGCGAGGGCGGCGCCGTCGCCTGGTGGCTCGCCGACGTCACCGACCTCGAACGCGCCACCCGTGCCCTGCGCCTCGAACGCGAGCGGACCGCCTTCCTCGACACCGCCTCCGGCGAGCTGCTGTCCTCGCTCAACCTCGACCGCTGCATGGAGGTGACCGCCCGCCTGGCCGCCCGCCACCTGGCCGACGCCGCGATGGTCATCCTGCCCCCGTACCGTCGCCGGCACCCGATCGCCTACTGCGGCCCTGACGGCACCGTCGTCCGAGAGGAGCTGGCCGTCGATCCCGAGGCCGTGCCGGGCCTCGCCGAGGCGCTGCAGGGCTACCCGCCCTTGCCCTCCCGCTGGATCGATCCCGCCGCCGCGCCCGGCTGGCTGGCCCGCGACGGGATCGGCGAGGTCGGCTCGATGGTGGTGAGCGCGCTCCCCGGGCACGGCGTCCCCGCGGGCGCGCTCGTCCTGTTGCGCCGCGGCGGCCAGGCCGGCTTCTCCGAGGGCGAGGAGGTCTTCGCCCGGCTGTTCGCGGCCCGCGCGGGGGCCGCCATGTCCGCCGCCCGGCTGTACGCCGAGCAGGCCGCCATCACCGAGACCCTCATGCGCGAGCTCCTGCCGCCCCGCGTCCGCAGCCTGCACGGGGTCGAGGTGGCCGCCCGCTACCGTCCCTCCGAGCAGGCCGCCCGCGTCGGCGGCGACTTCTACGACCTGCACGCCCCCGCCGAGCCCGACGGGGAGTCGCTGGTGGTGCTCGGCGACGTGGCCGGCAAGGGCCTGGAGGCCGCCGTGCTCACGGGCAAGATCCGGCACACGCTGCACGCGCTGCTGCCGCAGGCCGGCGACCACCAGCGGGTGCTCGAATCGCTCAACAGCGTGCTGCTGACCGGCGGCGACCGCACCCGTTTCGTCACGCTCGTCCTGGCCTCGCTGCTGCGGGTCGGCAACCGCGTACGGCTGCGCCTCACCAGCGCCGGGCACGCGCCGCCGCTCATCGTGCGCGCCGACGGCCGCGTCGAGGAGGCCCGCACCAGAGGCACCCTCATCGGCATGCTGGAGCGCGTCACCAGCGTCACCGACACCGTGCTGCTCGAACCCGGCGAGACCTGCCTGTTCTACACCGACGGCATCAGCGAGGCCATGGGCGGCCCGCTGGGCGACGAGATGTTCGGCGACGAGCGGCTGAAGGAGGAGCTGCGGCAGTGCGGCGGCATGCCGCCCGAGGCGATCGCCGAACGGGTGGAGATGCTGGCCTCCCAGTGGGTAAGAGGTGGCGATCACGACGACATGGCCGTCATCGCCATCACCGCGCCGCGCGGCGCACATCTCAGCGCGGTGGGAGGCAACGGCCGGGGAAGGTTCACGGCATGACGCACACAGACGAGCTCGCCTACGGGCTGCCGGCCTGGCGGGAGAAACTCTGGAACGCCGCCGTCGAGGGCGACGAGTACGCCGCCGCGGACGCCGCGCTCGCCGCGCTCGACTCCGGCATCCCGTTGGAGACCCTGCTGCTGGAGGTCGTCGCGCCCGTACAGGGCCGGGTCGGCAGCGAATGGGAGGCCAACCGGCTCACCGTGGCGCAGGAGCACGCCGCGACCGCCGTCAACGAGCGGGTGCTGGCCGCCGTCGCCCACCACCCCGTGGCCCGCGCCGCCGCCTCCGGCCCGCCCGCCGGGCGGATCGCGGTCGCCTGCATCGACGGCGAGTGGCACGCCATGCCCGCCAGGATCCTGGCGGAGGTGCTGCGGCTGCGCGGCTGGCGGGTCGACTACCTCGGCGCCCAGGTGCCGACGCCGCACCTCATCGCCCACCTGCACCGTACGGCCTGCGACCTGGTCGCGCTGTCCAGCTCCATCCCCGTCCGGCTGCCCGCCGCGCACGCGGCCATCACCGCCTGCCAGGCGACCGGCACCCCCGTGATGGCCGGAGGCGCGGCCTTCGGGCCGGACGGCCGCTACGCCCGCCTGCTCGGCGCCGACGCCTGGGCCCCGGACGGCGGGGCCGCCGCCGACCGCCTGGCGTCGGGCCCGCTGCCCCGCCCGCCCGCGCCCCGCCAGGCGGTGGACGACCTGCCGCACCTGGACGACCAGGAGTACACCGTGGTCAGCCGGTCGGCCCGGCGGCTGGTCAGGGACGTCATGAGCGGCCTTGAGGAGCGCGTCCCCGCGATGGCGGCGTACACGCCGCAGCAGCGCCGGCACACCGCCGAGGACATCGCGCACATCGTCGACTTCCTGGCCGCCGCGCTCTACGTGGACGACCCCGAGCTGTTCGGCCGTTTCCTCGGCTGGACGGCGGGGGTGCTGGTCGCGCGCGGCGTCCCGGCCGGTACGCTGCTACCCGCGCTCGACCTGCTCGGCGGGCGGCTGGAGGACTTCCCTCGGGCCGTGGCCGTGATCGCGTTCGGACGGGACGCCGTCCGCGCCGCGTCCCCGTCCCCCGAACACCCCGGAAAGCTCGCATGACCCCCTTCGCACCCCTCCCGCTGACCCTCGTCCTGGACACGCCCCGCCCGGGGGCGCTGCGCGTCGCGGTCGGCGGCGACCTCGACTACACCACCGCCGAGGAGCTGCTGACCACCGTCGCCGCCGCGTTGGAGGGCGGGAGCCTCACCGACGTGCACCTCGACTGCGGGGAGCTGCGCATCTGCGACTCCAGCGGCCTGTCGGCCCTGCTGACCGTCCACCGGCGGGCGGCGGCGGCCGGGGCGCGGCTGCACCTCGACGACCGGCCGCCCGCGCTGAACCGGCTGCTGGACGTCAGCGGCACCTACGAGCACCTCACGGGCGAGCCCGCCACGTCGGACCGGTGGCACTCCACCACCACCTCCTCCGACTGAGGCCCCGGCACGCCGCTGCCGGGGCATGATCCGGGTAGGTTGGCCCACCATGAAGGACCTCCGACCCCCGAACAGCGCCCCGCACGCCGACAGGGGCGCCGGCCCCGCCCGTGGCCGCCGCCCGGTCCGCCTCGCGCTGGTGGCCGCGACGGCTCTCGTCACCGGGCTCAGCGGTTGCGGCGCGACCTCGTCGGCCGATCCGGCGGACACGTCCTCAGCGGCCGGGACGCGGTCCGGGGAGCCGTCGGGCGGGCCGGCCGAGACGCGGCCGACGGAGGGCGCAGGAGCCGCCCGCGCGCTTCCCGCCCCCGGCGAGCCGCTCCCCATGACCCCCGCCAAGCTGGCCACCGCCCTGAGCGAGACGACGGCCGCGCTGAACGCCGCCATCGACCGCTGGAAGCCCGCCAAGGGCGCCCCGCCGCGTGACGTCGAGCTGCTGGCCCTCTACCACCAGCGCCTCTACCGCCACGCCGCCCGCCACCGCTCCCTCGCCGACCGCGCCTTCGCCCGCCTCCCCGCGGCCCTGGCGGCCCAGGCCAGGGACAACGTCGGCGCCATCCGCGAGCTGCTCGCCCTGGCCCGCCCCATCAAGCCGGCCGCGGTGTTCAAGGTCCAGCCGGCCCGCCCGGCCGCCGAGCTGCTCGCCCACTTCAAGCGCGGCGAGCGCCGCTTCGGGGTGGAGTGGGAGGTGCTGGCCGCGGTGATGCTCGCCGAGACGAAGTTCGGCCGGGTCCGCTCCGACAGCCACGCGGGCGCGCAGGGCCCGATGCAGTTCATGCCGGCGACCTGGCGGGCGTACGGGATGGGCGGCGACGTCCAGGACCCCGGCGACGCCATCATGGGCGCGGCCAACTACCTCAAGGCCAGCGGCGCGCCCCGCGACTACCGGCGGGCCCTGCACGCCTACAACCCGTCCCAGGCGTACGTGAACGCCATCCTCCTGCACGCCCGCCAGATGAAGCGCGACCCGCGCGCCTACTACGCCTACTACAACTGGCAGGTCTTCGTCCTCACGACCGAGGGCGAGCGCCGCCTCACCGGACCCAAGTAGCGCGGCTCAGCCTGTCGTGACCCCCGCCGGGCCGTCCAGAGAGGACAGGGCGCGGGCGGCGTGCACCAGCGGCACGTGGCTGAAGGCCTGCGGGAAGTTGCCGACCAGCCGCCCGTAGCGGGGGTCGTACTCCTCGGCCAGCAGCCCGACGTCGTTGCGCAGCTTCAGCAGCCGCTCGAACAGCTCCGTCGCCTCCTCCTTCCGCCCCTGCATCGCCATCACCTCGACCAGCCAGAAGCTGCACGCGAGGAAGGCGCCCTCGCCGCCGGGCAGGCCGTCCACGTCGTTGTCCTCGGCGATCGGGTAGCGCAGGACGAAGCCGTCCGACATGAGCTCCTTCTCGATGGCGGCGACCGTGCCCACCACGCGGGGGTCGTCGGCGGGCAGGAAGCCCACCATGGGGATCATCAGCAGCGCCGCGTCCAGCTCGGACGACCCGTACGACTGGGTGAAGGTGTTGCGCGCGCAGTCATAGCCCTTCTCGCAGATCTCCTTGTGGATGACGTCCCGCAGGGTGCGCCACTTCTCGACGGGGCCGGTGCGGCCGAAGCGCTCGACGTACTTGACGGCCCGGTCGAGCGCCGCCCAGCACATCACCTTGGAGTGGACGAAGTGCCGGCGCGGCCCGCGCACCTCCCACAGGCCCTCGTCGGGCTCGTCCCAGTGCTCCTCCACGTAGCCGAGGAGCTGGCGCTGGATCGTCCAGGCCCGGTCGTCGGGGGGCAGGCCGCGGGTGCGCGAGACGAACAGGCAGTTCATCACCTCGCCGTACACGTCGAGCTGGAGCTGGCGGACCGCCTCGTTGCCGATCCTGACCGGGCGGGAGTCCTCGTAGCCGTCGAGCCAGTCGAGGCGCAGCTCGGGCAGGCGGCGCTCGCCGGCGACGCCGTACATGATCTGCAGGTCCTGGGGCCGGCCGGCGATGGCCCGCAGCAGCCAGGACCGCCAGTCGGCCGCCTCCTCCAGGTAGCCGTTGGAGATGAGCGCGTCGAGGGTCAGCGTGGCGTCGCGCAGCCAGCAGAAGCGGTAGTCCCAGTTGCGCACGCCGCCGAGGTCCTCGGGCAGCGAGGTGGTGGGGGCGGCGACGATGCCGCCGGTCGGCGCGTACGTGAGCGCCTTCAGCGTGATGAGCGAGCGGTTGACCGCCTCGCGGTAGGGGCCGCGGTAGCTGCACCGCGTCATCCAGTCCCGCCAGTACGCCTCGGTCTCGGCGAGCTGCTCCTCGCAGTCGATCGCGGGCGGCATCTCCTCGTGCGAAGGGTGCCAGGTGAACACGAACGGCAGCCGCTCGCCCTCCTTGACGGTGAACGTGGCCCGGTGCGCGTAGTCGCCGCCCTTCAGCGGCACCGGCGCGTGCAGCCACACCGAGTCGGGCCCGCCGATGGCCTGGAGGTGCCCGTTCGTGCGGCGCACCCACGGCACGATCCGGCCGTAGTCGAAGCGCACCCGCAGCACGGTGGAGATCTCCACGGTGCCGCTGACGCCCTCGACGATGCGTACCACGTCGGGATTGCGGTCACGGGGCGGCATGAAGTCGATGATCCGTACGGTGCCCGTGGGGGTGTCCCACTCGCTCTCCAGGATGAGCGTGTCCGGGCGGTAGCGTCGCCGGTCGGCGTGCTTGCGGCCGGTGGGGCCGAGCCACCAGTGCCCGTTGCGCTCGTTGCCGAGCAGGGACGCGAAGCACGCGGGGGAGTCGAACCTGGGCAGGCACAGCCAGTCGATGGAGCCGTCCCTGCCCACGAGCGCGGCCGACTGCATGTCTCCGATCAGGGCGTAATCCTCGAGGCGCATGCTAAGACGCTACTCGCCGCGCGGGTGGTCCCGCGTCGGCGAGAGCGGGAACCAGCGGGTGAACAGCTGCGTGAGCGGGCCGATGGCCAGCGCGAAGACGAGGGTGCCGAGGCCGGCCGTGCCGCCGAGCAGCCAGCCCGCGCCCAGCGCGGTGATCTCGATGAGGAAGCGGGCGAGCCGTACCGACAGGCCGAGCCGGGTCAGCCCGGTCATGATGCCGTCGCGCGGTCCCGGCCCCATGCCGGCGCCGATGTAGAGGACGGTGGCGAGGGCGACCGCGCAGACGCCGGCGGCCAGGTACAGGCCCTGGAGGGGGAGCGCGTGCGGGGTCGGCAGCAGTGCGATCGCGGCGTCGGCGAACAGGCCGAGGAACACCACGTTCGCGATCGTCCCGAATCCGGGGCGCTGGCGCAGCGGGATCCACAGCAGCATCACCAGCGCGCCGACGGCGATGATGACCGCGCCGATGGACACGCCGGTGCGCATGGCCACCCCCTGGTGGAAGACGTCCCACGGGCTGTTGCCGAGCCCGGACTCCACCTGGAGGGCGATGCCGGCGCCGTACAGGGCGAGGCCGCCGTGCAGCTGGGCCAGCCTGGCCGGGAGGGAACGCGGCAGGGGAAGGGTGATGCTCTCGCTCATAATGGACCCAGAGTGGCAGGGTTCAGCTTGCCAAAACAGGGCCAATCGCGGAAAGTGGCCCTTATGCGGCATCTCTCGGCGGCCCAGGTGGCCCGGCTCGCCGGCGTCGACCCCGGCGCCCGCCCCTACTACCGCGCGCTCGCCGACGGCGTGCGCGCCCGCATCATGGACGGCCAGATCCCGGTACGCGTCCGCATGCCCGCCGAACGCCACCTCGCCGAGGCGCTGCGGGTCAGCCGCACCACGGTCACCGCCGCCTACGACCTGCTGCGCGAGCGCGGCTACCTGGAGAGCCGCCAGGGCTCGGGAAGCTGGACGGCGCTGCCCGACCCGGCCTCCACCGCCGAGAACCCCTGGCTCAGCACCGGCGGCGACGGCCTCATCCAGCTCCACAGCGCCGCCCCGCCCGCGCCCACGGCGCTGCGCGAGGCGATGCTGGAGGCGGTCGAGGACCTGCCGCGTCACGGCATGGGCAACGGCTACGAGCCCCTGGGCCTGCCGCTGCTGCGGGAGCGCATCGCGGCCCGCTACACCGCCCGCGGCGTGGCCACCCGCCCCGAGCAGATCCTCGTCACCGCCGGCTCCCAGCACGCTCTGCACCTCGTGCTCGGCCTGCTCGCCGGGCCGGGTGACGCGGTGCTGGTGGAGTCGCCGACCTACCCGCACGCGATCGACGCGGCCCGCCAGCGCGGCGCCCGCATCGTCCCGGTCGGGATCTCCCACGAGGGCTGGCGGCCCGACCTGCTCACGGGCGCGATGCGGCAGTCCGGGGCCCGCCTCGCCTACCTCATGCCCGACTTCCAGAACCCGACCGGCGCGCTCATGGACGACGCCACCCGCGCCGCCGTGACCGCCATGGCCCGGCGCCACGACGCGCTGCTGCTCGTCGACGAGACCTGGCAGGAGCTGGCCGTCGACGAGGTGCCGCACACCTCGCCGATGGCCGCCTTCGACACCGACAGCCGGGTGATCAGCGTCGGGTCGGCGTCCAAGCTGTGGTGGGGCGGGCTGCGCGTCGGCTGGGTCCGCGCCACCGCGGCGCTGGCCCGCCGCCTCGCCCTGCACCGCGCGGTCGTCGACATCGCCGGCCCCGTGCTGGAGCAGCTCGCCGTCGCGCGGCTGTTCGACCGGCTGGAGGAGACCCGCGCCGAACGCCGCCGCGCCCTGCGCGCCTCGCGCGCCGCCCTGGTGGACGGGCTGCGCGAGCACCTGCCCGGGTGGACGTTCACCGTGCCGCGCGGCGGCGGCTCGCTCTGGGTCCGGCTGAACGGCGACGCCGCGACCCCGCTCGCCGAGGCCGCCGCCGGGCACGGCGTCCGGCTCGCCCCCGGCCCCTGGTTCGGCCTGGAGGGCACGCTGGAGGGCTATCTGCGGCTGCCGTTCACCCTGCCGCCCCAGGTGCTGGCCGAGGCCGTGGTCCGCCTGCGCGCCGCCCGCGAGCACGGCCCCGCCGGCCCCGCCCCCGTCCCCGACTCGCTCAGTGCGATGGTGTGAGCCGCGCGCTCACTGGGCGACGCCCTTGGCCATCGGGAAGCGCCAGTTGAACCGCATGGACGTGATGCGCAGCCCGAAGGCCAGCAGCGCCGCGGCGAGGGTGGCGGGCCAGCCGTGCAGCCCGTACGACGACAGCGCCGCCATCACCCCCGACCCGAGCATCGCCGGCACGGCGTAGAGCTGGCGGTCGTAGAGCAACGTCGGGATCTCCCCGGCCAGCACGTCCCGCAGCATGCCGCCGCCGACCGCCGTGACCACGCCCAGCAGGGCGGCGTGCAGCGGGTTGAGCCCGTACTCCAGGGCCTTCTCGGTGCCGACCGCGCAGAACAGCCCGAGCCCGGCCGCGTCCAGCACCAGGATGGCGGGCATCACCCGGGCCACGTGCGGGTGCCAGAAGAAGACGATCACCGTGGCGGCCACCGGCACCAGGACGTAGCCGAGGCTCTGGAACGCGATCGGCCGCACGTTGAGTATGAGGTCGCGGACCACCCCGCCGCCGAGCGCGGTCATCGAGGCCAGCACCAGCATGCCCACCCCGTCCAGCTTCTTGCGCACGCCCATCAGCGCGCCGGACAGGGCAAAGACGAAAATTCCGACAAGATCCAGGATTTCTGACACGGTGGATTTCTACCGGATCGAGGAGGGAAGGGCCTCCGCGTGGTAGTGCTCGGCCATCAGCACCCGCAACCGCCGCGTGAACATGAACAGCGCCACCCCCGCCACGATCGCCATGACCGCCAGCACCAGGTAGTACGCCGGCTCCGACAGCACCGCGCCGAGCCGCCCCGTCTGCCCGCCGACCGCGTCGCCCACCGACACCGCGATGAACCACACGCCGAGCATCTGGGCCTTGAACGCCTCCGGCGCCAGCTTCGTCGTCACCGACAGCCCGACCGGGCTGAGCGACAGCTCGCCGAACACCTGGATCGCGTACACCAGCACCAGCCACCACACCGACACCCGCCCGGCCTCGGCCAGCGCCGCCGCCACCGCCATGACCACGAAGCTCAGCCCCACCATGACCAGCGCGAAGCCGAACTTCTGCGGCGTGCTCACCCGCGTGCCCAGCCTGACCCAGAGCGCCGCGAACACCGGCACGAAGATCATGATGAGCAGTGGGTTGAACGACTGCGTCGTGGCCGGCTGGATGTGGACCCCGAACAGCGTCAGGTCGGTGTGGTCGGCGGCGAAGGCCAGCAGCTTGCTCGGCGCCAGGTCGTAGATCATCCAGAAGATGGCCGCGGCCACGAAGAGCCAGATGTAGGCCTTCATCCGGTCCCGCTCCTCCTGGGACAGCTCGTGGCTGCCCAGCATGATGTACGAGAAGTAGACGATCGGCACGATGAGGATGACCACGGTGATCGCGATCGTCAGCCGGTCGATCGTGAGCGTGCCGCTCGCCGCCCACGCCGCCAGCGCGGCCACGACCACAGCCGCGCCGAGACCCGCCAGCCGGCCGAAGCGGCGCCGCTCGGCGGGCGTCAGCCGCAGGCCCGGCCGCTCGCCGACGCCGCGCAGCGCGCGCCTGCCCCACACGTACTGGACCAGGCCGAGCGCCATGCCGACGGCCGCCGCGCTGAAGCCGAGGTGCCAGCGGTCGCCGGCGGCCAGCCAGCCGACCACGATCGGCGCGAAGAACGCCCCCAGGTTGATGCCGAGGTAGAACAGCGAGAACCCGGCGTCGCGGCGGCCGTCCTCGTCCTCGGAGTAGAGCCGGCCCACCATGACCGAGATGTTCGGCTTGAGCAGCCCCGTGCCGGCGATGATCAGCAGCAGCCCGAGCCAGACGAAGAACGGCGTCGTCACCGGGATCGCCATGCTGATGTGCCCCAGCATGATGACGAACCCGCCCCAGAACACCGACCTGCGCGCCCCCAGGATGCGGTCGGCCACCCAGCCGCCCGGCAGCGCCACCAGGTAGATGAGCGCGCCGTAGACGCCGACGACCGCCTGCGCCGTCGCGGGCGGCAGGCCCAGCCCCTGGTGGGCCGGCGAGGCGGCCATGAAGGTGTAGAGGATCGCGCGCAGGCCGTACCAGCTGAAGCGTTCCCACATCTCGGTGCCGAAGAGCGTCGCCAGGCCCCACGGATGGCCGAAGAACGTCCTGCCGCTGCCCCGCATCGCCCTGCCCCCACTATGACGGCCCAATGTGACGGCCCCATGTGACGCGTCGCATCCGATCCATCACTCTACGTCAGAGATGCCGCTCTTTCCGGGCAAGGTCTTGCCGCTGTCCGGCCCCTGTGGTGCGATGCAAGCCATTCATGCAAGTGAATACTGACTGGAGGCGCGCCATGGCCGAAGTCCTCGAGGTCCGGGCCGAGATCGAGCAGCAGATCGCCGGCCGTACCGTCTGCGGGCAGCTCGCCGAGCTGGCCGAGCGGCACCCCGACGCCCCCGCCTACTCCGACCCCGGCGAACCCGACTCCGGCGAGGACTGGCGCACGCTCACCTACGCCGAGGCCAGGCGGCGCGTCCTGGAGATCGCGGCTGGCTTCGCCGCCCTGGGCCTCGGGCGCGGCGAGTCCGTCGCGATCATGATGGTCAACCGCAGCGAGCACGTCCTCGCCGACCTCGGCGCCGTGCACGCCGGGGGAGTGGGCTGCACGATCTACAGCACGTTCGCGCCCGAGCAGATCGAGTTCGTCGCCGGCGACGTCGGCGCCCGCTTCGCCGTCCTCGGCGGCCCCGCCGAGCTGGCCCGCTGGCAGCCGGTGCTCGACCGCCTCGGCGGCCTGCGCAAGATCATCATGCTGGAGGGGGCGCCCGCCGGCGACGAGCGGTTCATGGCCTGGACGGACTTCCTGGAGCTCGGCCGCGCCCGGCTCGCCGCCGACCCCGGCGCCGTCGAGGAGCGCCTGCGCGCCGTCACCGCCGGCGACGTGGTCACCGTCCTCTACACCTCCGGCACCACCGGGATGCCCAAGGGCGTCCCGCTCACCCACACCAACGTCTTCTACGAGGTCGCCGCCACCGACCGGCTCACCGCGCTGCCGACCCTCGGCACCCAGATCTCCTACCTCACCTACGCCCACATCGCCGAGCGCATCCTCAGCCTCTACCTGCCGCTGGTGAAGGCGTCCCACGTCTACTTCTGCACCGACCTCGCCAACCTCGGCGCCACGCTGGGGCAGGTCCGGCCGATGATGTTCTTCGGGGTGCCGCGCGTGTGGGAGAAGATGATGGCCCGCCTCCTCGCCGTGCTCGCCGGCCAGCCCGAGGAGCAGCAGGCCGCGGTCCGCGAGGCCATGGCGGCCGGCCGCGCGTACGTCGAGGCCGGTCAGTACGGCCACACGATCACGCCCGAGATCCAGGCCGCGTACGACAAGGCCGACGCCGCCCTGCTCGGGCTCATCCGCGGCATGATCGGCTTCGACCGCGCCCAATGGACCGCCACCGGCGCCGCCCCCCTCCCGCCCGAGGTGCAGCACTTCTACGCCGGCCTCGGGCTCAAGGTCATCGACGTGTACGGCATGACGGAGACCACCGGCGCCTTCACCGGCAACAGCCCCGCCTGCTACCGCCTCGGCACCGTCGGCAGAGCCGAGCCCGGCGTCGAGGTGCGCATCGCCGAGGACGGCGAGCTGCTCACCCGCAGCCCGCTCAACACCCTCGGCTACCTCAACCGCCCCGAGGCCACCGCCGAGCTCATCGACGCCGACGGCTGGCTGCACACCGGCGACATCGGCAGCGTGGACGACGACGGCTTCTACCGCGTCGTGGACCGCAAGAAGGAGCTCATCATCACCGCGGGCGGCGAGAACATCTCCCCGGCCGAGATCGAGAACCACCTCAAGCAGCACCCGCTCATCGGCCAGGCGCTCGCCTACGGCGACCTGCGGCCCTACCCGGTCGCCGTCCTCACGATCGACGCCGAGGTGGCGCCCGGCTGGGCGCAGGCGCGCGGCATCACGTACGGCTCGCTCGCCGAGCTCGCCGCGCACCCCGACGTGCTGAAGGAGGTGGAGAGCGCCGTCGAGGCCGCCAACACCAGGCTCGCCCGGGTGCAGCAGGTGAAGAGGTGGGCGCTGCTCGGCACCGAGTGGACCGCTGAGACCGAGGAGCTCACCCCGAGCCTCAAGCTCAAGAGGCGGATCATCCACGCGAAGTACGCCGACGTCATCGAAGGTCTCTACTCCGGCTGATCCCGTTTTTCCGGGGCTTTGCCACCAGAGGCGTGTGTCGAGGGTTTGGCCATGACCGGGCGGTTCCTACCGTCTCGATCATGACCAGAGGACTGCTACTCGCCTCGCTCGCGGCGGGGACGCTCGTGGCTCCCGCGTCCGCGTCCACCGCCGCCGTGTCCGCCGCGACCGGGGTGCCCGCCAAGGTGCCCGTCTCCGCGCCCCTGCCCTCCTCGGAGGAGGGGCCCATGATCCGCGCCATCACCGTGCGCCCCGCCGAGCCCGTCGTTGGGCCGCGCGGCTCCGTCCGCCTGGTGATCGACGTGATCGCCAAGGGGACGTCGGGCAAGAACGGCGTCACCGTCAAGGTCGAGCCGGGCGCTCCGCCCGGCCCGGTACTGGCGTCCAAGCCACTGCCCGACGAGCCGGCGGAGACCCCCACCCCCGCCGAGTCGCCGGCCGGATCGCCCGACCTGGAGCCCCCGGCCGAACCCGCGGAAGCGCAGTCCCCGTCGCTGTCTCCCGAACTCGGATACCCCACCCGACCTTCCGGGGCGAACACTCCCGACGACCTGGCCGGGCTGAACACTCCCGACGACCTGCCCGAGCTCGACCCCCCGGCGGCGCAGACGGGCCGGGCGGCGCGAAGGGACCGGACGGCGCAGACGGACCAGGCGGCTCAGACCGACCGGGCGGCTCAGACCGACCGGGCGGCTCAGACCGACCGGGCGGCTCAGACCGACCGGGCAGTGCCGGCCGCCCCGGCGGCACCGGCTGACTCGGCACCGGCGGGCCTTCTGGCCCCAGGCCGCCCGGCGGCGCAGACGGACCGGGTGGCTCAGACCGACCGGGCAGCGCTGGCCGCCCCGGCGGCACCGGCTGGCCCGGCACCGGCTGGCCCGGTGGCCCCCGCCCGCCCGGCGGTGCAGGGCCATCCGGGGACGGCGCATGCGGCGGCGCCGGTCGACCCGCTGGCGCAGGCCATCTCGCTGGCGCAGGCCGAGCCGACCGCTGCCGCAGTGCCGCCGCACCCGGCCCCCTTGGCCCCTCTGGCCCCCCTGGCGGCCGCGACCGGGCACGCCGACGCGACCCCCAAGGCAGGAGGCCTGCACCTGCTCCCGCTCACCCGCGCCGTCGCGCCGAGGCCCGCCGCGCAGCGCTCGACCGACGGCTGGGAGACCTGGCGCTTCCTCCCCGACAAGAGGCTCAGCCGCTACTACCCGACCGGCACCTGGACGGTGGCCGCCACCGCCCACGGCAAGGACGACCGGACCGTGACCGAGTACGCCACCTTCCGCTTCCGCCGCGCCACCCGCCTGTCGCCCGTCCGCGTCGAGAAGGCCGGAGCCGGGGCCGGCGGCGCGGTCCGCGTACGCGGTTCGCTGACGCGCGTCGACCCGCGCGGCCTGACCGACTACGGCCCGTTCGGCAGACAGCGCCTGGAGATCCTGTGGCGCCAGGACTGGCACTCCGACTGGCAGCAGGTCGCCGAGACCGTCACGGACGCCGCGGGCGGCTTCGAGACCAGGATCTACGGCCGGCCGAACGGCTACTGGCGCGTCCGCTTCCCCGGAACCGCTCACTACGCCGCTTACACCTCCAGATCCCGACGAACCATGAGGTAAGGGACTTGTAGCCGAATCGTGACACCCTTTGCCGCAACTTTCCTTGACCTTTACGAGTCAATGGTTGACGTGCCCTATTTGGGGCGCGTAAGTGACGGGGAAGGAATCATGAAGATGCGACGAATCGCAGCCGGTCTGGCGGCCGCCGCCCTGGGCGCCTCGGTGCTCGCCACCGCGGCCACGCCCGCGTTCGCGGACGAGCCGGACACGGACTTCGTCGGCGGCAACACGAGCCTGGCGCTCGACGCCAACCCCGAGCCCGCCTGGCGCGGCAAGCCGATCCGCCTCGACGGCAAGCTGTCCGTGCAGTGCGAGGAGGACTACATCAGCGGGTTCGTGCAGGTAATCCACTCCGACGCCTGCAAGAAGCAGGAGCGCTGGCACCGGCTGGCCTGGAAGCGGATCGTGATCCTCTTCCGCCCGAACGGCACCGGCAAGTGGGAGTACGTCGACTCGGTCAGGACCGGCCGCGACGGCTACTTCCACACCCGCGTCCCGGCCCGTACGTCGGGCACCTGGCGCGCCGTCTTCGAGGGCGCCAGGCACCTGGAGCCGTCGGAGGCCACCGACTACGTCAAGGTGATCGGCCGCCGCCACCACTGAGGCACCCACTGAGGCATCACTGGGGCACCACTGGGGCTCGGCCCGCCGGACGCCCGGCCGCTTCGGCGGCCGGGCGTCCGGCGTTCCCGGACATGCGGCGACAAGGTGGTTTTGAGTACGGCCGGAACCACGTCGTAGGCTGGCTCTCTGGCGAACGGACTGGAGGTGACGCCCGGTGTTGCGAGACTCGTTCGGACGGGTGGCGACGGATCTGCGGGTGTCCCTCACGGACAAGTGCAACCTGCGCTGTACCTACTGCATGCCTCCCGAGGGCCTCGACTGGCTGCCGAGCGCCCAGCTCCTCACCGCCGACGAGATCGTCCGCCTGGTGGGCGTCGGCGTCGAGCGCCTCGGCATCACCGAGGTCCGCTACACCGGCGGCGAGCCGCTGCTGCGGCGCGAGCTGGCCGACATCGTGGCCCGCACCGCCGCGCTGGAGCCGCGCCCGCAGATCTCGCTGACCACCAACGGCATCGGCCTCGCCCGCCTGGCCGGGCCGCTGGCCGACGCCGGGCTCGACCGCGTCAACGTCTCACTCGACACCCTCGACGCGGCCACGTTCAAGCGCCTCGCCCACCGCGACCGGCACGCCGACGTCATCGCCGGCCTCGCCGCCGCCGACCGCGCGGGGCTGCGCCCCGTCAAGATCAACTCTGTGCTCATGCGCGGCGTCAACGAGCACGAGGCCGTCCCGCTGCTGCGCTGGTCGCTGGAGCAGGGCTACGAACTGCGCTTCATCGAGCAGATGCCGCTCGACGCGCAGCACGGCTGGAGCCGCGAGGCGATGGTCACCGCCGACGAGATCCTCGGCCTGCTGTCGGAGGCGTTCGACCTGACGCCGGACGACCAGGAGGAGCGGGGCAGCGCGCCTGCCGAGCGTTTCCTGGTCGACGGCGGGCCCGCGCGGGTCGGCGTCATCGGCTCGGTCACCCGCCCGTTCTGCGGCGCCTGCGACCGCGTCCGTCTCACCGCCGACGGTCAGGTCCGCAACTGCCTGTTCGCGACCGAGGAGTCCGACCTCAAGACCGCGCTGCGGGCCGGCGCCACGGACGAAGAGCTCGCGGCGCGCTGGCAGGCGGCGGTCGCCCGCAAACGGGCCGGCCACGGCATCGACGACCCGTCCTTCCTCCAGCCCTCCCGCCCGATGTCCGCCATCGGCGGCTGACCCCGTGCCCACCGACCCGTACGACGGCGCGGAGACGGGCGCCCCGTCCGGCGGTCCCGAACGTAAGGGGTCGGCCGACGGACCTGAAGGTGAGGGGCTGGCCGGCGGACCTGAGCGTAAGGGGCCGGCTGGGGGTCCCGGACGTGAGGGGTCGGACGGCGTTCCCGGACTTCGGGGGCCGGCCGCGGGCTTTGACGCCGTGGTGCTGGCCGGGGGCGAGGCCAGGCGGCTCGGTGGGCGCGACAAGCCGGGCATCACCGTCGGCGGCCGATCCCTCGTCGAGAACGTCGTCGCCGCCGCGTCCGGCGCCCGCCGCACGATCGTGGTCGGCCCCGAGCGCGCCCTTCCCGGCGTCCGGTTCGCGCGCGAGGACCCGCCGGGCGGCGGGCCCGTCCCCGCCCTGGCCGCGGGCCTGGCACACGTCACAGCCCCCTGGGTGGCGCTGCTCGCCGGCGATCTGCCGTTCCTCACGCGGACGCACGTCGCGGCGCTGCTGGAGGCCGCGCCGCCGGGCGCGGGCGCGGTGATGGTGGACGACGGCGGGCGGGAACAATGGCTGGCGGGCGTCTGGCCGGCCGCCGAGCTGCGGAGCGCGCTCGCCGCCTACGCGGGCCGCTCGCTCCGCGGCCTACTGGCCCCGCTGGTCGGCGCGCGCCTGACGCCGCCCGGACGTCCCTGGTTCGACTGCGACACGATCAACGACCTGGAGGAGGCACACATGCACGTGCTCAACGAATGGACCGCTCTGGCCTGCAAGGAGCTGGGCATCGACCCGGCCGCCGTGGACCGCGACCAGATTCTCGACCTCACCAAGGAGGTCGCCCACGGCGTGGCGCGCCCGGCCGCGCCGCTGACGGCGTACCTGCTGGGCCTGGCTCAGGGCGCGGGCACCGCGCCCGAGGACGCCGTCGCCAAACTGACCACTTTGGCGAAGAACTGGCCGTCGGCGGCCTCCGGGACGCTGACAGACGGCTGACACTCGAACGAACTCTTGAAGTCAAGCTGACTCCCGCCTGAAGATTTCCTGTGAATAACAGGAGGGGCGGGAGTGAAAACGATTTCGGGAAAGCAGCCCTATCCGACCGGGCCGGCGCCGCCGTTCTAGATCATCTGCTGAAGCAGGTTTGACCAGGAAAAGGGCGACGCCGGGTGGTTACGGGGGCAAACCACCCGGCGTCGCTTCATCGGCGTTCCGACGGGGGCCCGGAACGCCGGCACCAGCACTCCGACGGGGGACCGGAGCGCTTGGCTAAAGCGTACACCTACAACCCATGGGATGCGTCAAGACTTAGTCACGACCCGATCTCGCGTCGATGCAGCGGTATCTCGCTTTGGTTAGCCTCAGGGTCCTGAAAGGTAGGAGGCGGGGCGGGCTCGCCCCTCTCATTGGCCCCGATTACCGCTATGTATGGCAAAAACACGGCGCCGGCGATGAACAGCAGCCTGAACGGCCACGGCACGGGCACCACCACCGCGAGGATCAGGCACACCGTGCGGATGCCCATCTGGACGAGGTATCTGATCTCCCGCCGGTGGATGTCCGACGTCAGCGACGGTTTGGCGTCGGTGACCTGGTAGACGTCCACGTTCTTGCGCCACCGCTTCATACCTTCCACGGTAGTCCTCGGAGTACGAGCTCGGGACGGCGCACCCGGGCGGCGGAAGGGGTCATGCGATCATGGCCTTCGGGTAAGGAGGAGAGGGATATGTCGGACCGAACGTACCGGGTCACCGAGATCGTCGGGACCTCGGGAGAGAGCGTCGACCAGGCCATCCGCAACGGGATCAGGCGGGCCTCGGAGACGCTGCGGCACCTGGACTGGTTCGAGGTGACGGAGATCCGCGGCCACATCGACGCGGGGGAGGTCGCCCACTTCCAGGTGGGCATGAAGGTCGGCTTCCGCCTGGAAGACGCCTGAGCGCCCTCTGAGCCCCGCCCACGCCCCACGCTGGGGAGTGCGACGGCTGCCCTTGCGGACGCTCAGGCCGCGCCGCCAGCCCCACTGCCGCTCGGCCCCGGCACCTGGGCGAGGCCCCTTACCGCCGCCCGCCGCCCGCCGCAGGACCGGGCCCGGCCGTGCAGGAGTCCAACAGGACCAAGCAGGCCCGGATTTCCGGCGGCTCGCCGCAGGCCCGGCCGTCAGGGAGTTCAGCAGGCAGGCGCTGACCCGGTCGCCTGGCGCAGGCGCGGGCAGGAGGCGCGCGGAGGTCCGGACCCGGCCGGCCCGGCCGTTCGGCGTTGGTCTGGAGCAGCGTCACCGGGCCCACCGGGGCCCTTGGGTGGGCGCCCGACCGGGCCCGCCTCCCCGGCCCTCATGCTGGTGGCCACCCGGGTCTGTGGTTCGGCACGACCCGGGCCCGCCTTCGCGACCCTTCACCCGGGTCGCCTTCCGGCTCTCGGGCCGGTGCCCGACCGGGCCCGAGGGCCGGCTCGGCCCGGGGGCGGGGGTCAGCTTGCCTGGCTCACGGTGGACATGTTGAAGTCCGGTACTCGGACCGCCGGCATGATCGTGCGCTGGAAGTAGTCGTTCCACTCGCGCGGGAGCGTCCGTCCCTCCGCCCCCACCTCGGAGACGCGTCCGAGCAGGTCGACCGGGCTCTCGTTGAAGCGGAAGTTGTTGACCTCGCCCACGACCTCCCCATGTTCCACGAGGTAGACGCCGTCGCGGGTCAGTCCGGTGACGAGCAGCGTCTGGGGGTCGACCTCCCGGATGTACCACAGGCAGGTGAGCAGCAGCCCGTGCCGGGTGCCGGCGATCATCTCCTCCAGCGACGGCGACGGCGACGGCCCGCCGGCCGGTCCGCGCATGATCAGGTTGTCGACGGCCGGCGTCACCGGCAGCCCGCTCAGCTCCGCCGAGTAGCGGGTCTGGTGCAGCGCCTCCAGCCGCCCGTCCCTGATCCAGTCGGTCGGCCCCAGCGGCAGCCCGTTGTCGAAGACCGAGCTCTCCCTGCTGGAGGCGTGCGCCATCACGAACGGCGCGCACGCGATGCCCGCCGCACCCGGGTCGCTCGACAGCGTCACCGGCAGCGCGCCGAGCTGCTCGCCCACGCGGGTCCCGCCGCCGGGCTTGGAGAACACCGACCGCCCGTCCAGCGCGTCGCGCGCCCCCGCCGACCAGAACAGGTAGATCATCAGGTCGGCCACGGCGCTCGGCGGCAGCAGCGTCTCGTAGCGCCCCGCAGGCAGGTCCACCCGGTTCTTCGCCCACTCCAACCGCTGGGCCAGCGACGCGCCGAGCGCGTCGACGTCGACGTCGGTGAAGTCCTCCGTGGACACGCCGGTCCAGGCCGACCGCTTGAGGTCGCCCGACTTGGCGTTGAGCTCCAGGCGGCCGGTCGGCTGGTCGTGCCGCAGCCGCACGCCCGTGGACGTGCCGAGGAACGTCGAGGTCAGCCGGTGCTCGGCGAAGCCGTAGAGCCTCCTGCCGCCCGCCTCGGCCGTCGCGAACGCCTCGCCGAGCGCGGGCGCGAACGCCTCGAACACGCCGATGTCGGTGGGCCGTACGTCCTCGTCCCAGTGGGCGGAGGCGGGACCGGCCTCGACGAGCGGGCGCGCGTCCTCGGCCGGCTGGGCGTCCCTGGCCGCCGCGTCGGCCGCCGCCACGACGTCGGCGAGCTGCTCCTCGCGCACCGCCGCCCGCGACACCACGCCGGCCCGGTCGCCCGCGATCGAGATCACCGTCAGCCGGGACGAGCGCGCCACGCCGTTGGTGGTCAGCGTGTTGCCGGCGAAGCGCAGGTTGGCCGTGGACTCCTCGTCCACCAGCACCACGCAGCCGTCGTTCGTGGAGAGCGCCAGGGCCCTTTCCACCATCTCCTGGGGAGTCACTTCCCGCCCTCCTGCACGGTGTTGAGTATGCGTACGCCCCTGAACAGCGCGGACGGACATCCGTGGCTGACCGGGGCGACCTGCCCCGGCTGGCCCTTGCCGCAGTTGAACGCGCCGCCCAGCACGTACGTGCCCGGCCCGCCGACCGCCTCCATCGACTGCCAGAAGTCCGTCGTCGTCGCCTGGTAGGCGAAGTCCCTGACCTGCCCCGCCAGCTTCCCGTGCGAGATGCGGTAGGCCCGCTGGCCGGTGAACTGGAAGTTGTAGCGCTGCATGTCGATCGACCAGCTCTTGTCGCCGACGATGTAGATGCCCCGCTCGACCCCGGCGATCAGCTCGTCGGTGCCCGGCCCGTCCGGCGCGGCCTGGAGCGAGACGTTGGCCATGCGCTGGATCGGCATGTGCCCCGGCGAGTCGGCGAAGGCGCACCCGTTGGAGCGCCCGAACCCCTTCATCAGCGCCATCCGCCGGTCGAGCTGGTAGCCGACCAGGATGCCGTCCTTGACGATGTCGAAGCTCTGCCCCCGCACGCCCTCGTCGTCGTAGCCGACGGTGGCCAGGCCGTGGGTGACGGTGCGGTCGCCGGTGACGTTCATCAGCGGCGAGCCGTAGACCAGCTCGCCGAGCTGGTCGAAGGTGGCGAAGCTGGTGCCCGCGTAGGCGGCCTCGTAGCCGAGCGCCCGGTCGAGCTCGGTGGCGTGGCCGATCGACTCGTGGATGGTCAGCCACAGGTTGGACGGGTCGATCACGAGGTCGTAGTCGCCGGCCTCGACCGACGGCGCGGCGAGCTTCTCGGCCAGCAGCTCGGGCAGCCGGGCCAGCTCCCCCTGCCAGTCCCAGCCGGTGCCCGTCAGGTATTCGTAGCCGCGCCCGACGGGGGGTGCGATCGTCGACATGTCGTCGAAGCCGCTCTCGCCCGCCTTCATGGCGTTGAGCTTGGGGTGCACCCGCACCCGCTGCTGCGTGGTCACCGTGCCGGCCGTGTCGGCGTAGAACTTCTGCTCCTTGACCTGCAGCAGCCGCGCCGAGACGTGGTCGGCGCCCTTGAGCAGGCCCGCCGACCAGTCGGCCAGCAGGGCCACCTTGTCGGCGGACGGCACCTCGAACGGGTCCACGTCGTACGCCGACACCCACACCGCCTCGGCGTGCACCGGCTCGGGCGCCAGCTCGATCGGCTCCCTGTTGATCGGCGCCGACACCTCGGCGACCCGCACCGCCTGCTCCGCGACCCGCGCGGCGGCCTCGGGGGTGAGGTGGATCCCGGCGGCGAACCCCCACGTGCCGCCCTTGACGACGCGCACCGCGTAGCCGAGGTCGTCGGCGTCCGTGGCGCCCTCCAGGCGGGCGTCGTACAGGCTCAGCGTCTCGGCGCGGACGCGTTCGAGCCGGAAGTCGGCGTGCTCGGCGCCGAGGTCCCGAGCGCGTTGCAGGGCGGCGTCCGCGAGCTGCCTGAGCGGCAGTTCCAGGAAGTCGGCATCGATCTGGCGCATGTCCACGATCCTAACCCTGTGATCTTGTCTCACCCGGACAACCGGATACCCGCCGGTAGGGGATAGCGTCTGGTGTCATGGCACGCTCTGTACTCGTCACCGGGGGCAACCGAGGCATCGGCCTCGCGATCGCCCGTGAACTCGCCGCGGAAGGCGACGCCGTCGCGGTCACCTATCGATCGGGGGAGCCTCCCGAGGGCCTGTTCGGCGTGCGCTGCGACGTCACCAGCACCGGCGACGTCGAGGCCGCCTTCGACAAGGTCGAGGCCGAGCAGGGCCCGGTCGAGGTCCTCGTCTCCAACGCGGGCATCACCAAGGACACGCTGCTGGCGATGATGAAGGAGGACACCTTCACCGACGTCATCGACGCCAACCTCACCGGCGCCTACCGCGTCGCCAAGCGCGCCATCCGGCCCATGATGAAGCTCAAGCGCGGCCGCATCGTGCTCATTTCCTCGGTCGTGGGCCTGTCGGGCCAGGCGGGGCAGGCCAACTACGCCGCCTCCAAGGCCGGCCTCGTCGGCTTCGCCCGCTCCCTGGCCCGCGAGTACGGCTCCCGCAACATCACGGTCAACGTCGTCTCGCCCGGCTTCGTCGCGACCGACATGACCTCGGGGCTCGACCAGGACAAGATCGTGGCCAACATCCCCCTCGGCAGGCAGGCCGCCCCCGAGGAGGTCGCGCGCGTCGTCCGCTTCCTGGCCAGCGACGACGCCTCCTACATCACCGGAGCCGTGATCCCGGTCGACGGCGGACTTGGAATGGGGCACTGACGTGGGCATTCTCGACGGCAAGCGGATTCTCGTGACGGGCGTGCTCACCGACGCCTCGATCGCCTTCTCGGTCGCCAAGCTGGCCCAGGAGGAGGGCGCGACGGTCGTGCTGACCGGGTTCGGGCGGCTCAGCCTGGTGGAGCGCATCGCCAAGCGGCTGCCGACCACGCCGCCGGTGCTGGAGCTCGACGTCCAGAACACCGAGCACCTCGACACGCTGGCCGACCGGGTCGGCGAGCATGTCGACGGGCTCGACGGGGTGGTGCACTCCATCGCCTTCGCCCCGCAGACGGCGCTCGGCGGCAACTTCCTCAACACGCCGTGGGAGGACGTCTCCACGGCGGTGCAGATCTCGACGTACTCCTACAAGTCGCTGGCCGTGGCCTGCCTGCCGCTCATGAAGGAGGGCGGCGCGGTGGTCGGCCTCGATTTCGACGCCTCCAAGGCGTGGCCGGTCTACGACTGGATGGGCGTGGCCAAGGCCGGCCTGGAGTCGTGCAACCGCTACCTCGCCCGTGACCTCGGCAAGCACGGCATCCGGGTCAACCTCGTGGCGGCCGGTCCGCTGCGCACGATGGCGGCCAAGTCGATCCCGGGCTTCAAGGAGTTCGAGGACAGCTGGCCGGACCGGGCGCCGCTCGGCTGGGACCTCGCCGACACCCTGCCGGCCGCCCGCGCCTGCGTGGCGCTGATGTCCGACTGGTTCCCGGCGACCACGGGCGAGATCGTGCACGTCGACGGCGGCGTCCACGCCATCGGCGGCTGACACCCGCCACTTTCGAGGCGGCCGCCACCTCTTCAGGCGGCAGCCGCCTCCCCGGCGGTCGCCACCTCTCAGGCGCCCGCCGCCTCTCCCTTCCGGACGGTCGCCGGGGCCTCGCGTCAGGCGAGGCGCTGGCGGCCGCCGCCGGCGCGGGCCGGCTCGAACGGGATCGACTCGACCGGCTCGGTGCGCTGCCGCCGCTGCTGCACGATGCGCGTGGCGAGCACCGCCGAGCCGAGCAGCGCGATCGTCAGCACGGTGCCGAGCACGTCGGAGGCCGGGGGAGTGGGCCTGACCACCCGCTGGTCCCGCAGCGGCACGGTCAGCTCACGGGCGAACGGGTTGGGCCACAGCAGCTCCACCCGTGGCTCCTCCGGATCGGTGGCGCGGGCGCTCTCCTCGCGCTCCTCACGGCCGTCGTCACCGGCGGGCCGGGGGCGGGCGCTCCCCGAAGGCAGCGCGGTCACGCCCGGCACGGCCGACGCGGTGGCCGAGGCCGTCGGCGTGGTGGCCGGCTTCTTCACCGAGGGCGAGGCGGAACGGTCGCGCCGCGGCGGCGCCGAGGAGGTCGTGCCGGCCCTCGGGACCGGATCGCCGGCGCACGCGTCCGGCGTGTCGCACTCGTCGTCCTCCTCCTCCTGGCCGTGGGACTTCGTCGTACGCGTGGCGTCCGGCGAGGGCGCGGCGGTCTCGCCGGAGGTGTCCGCCCGTCCGGTGGGGACGGCCTCGCCCACCCGGCCGAGCACTTCGTCGGTGGTCTTCTCCACGGGCTTGGTCACCGGGTCGGTGAGGCCGCCCGTGAGCGTGTCCACGGTGCCCGTGAGGGTGCCCACCACGTCGCACAGGGTGTTGGTGACCCCCGACAGCAGCCCTCCGTCCCGCGTGCAGTCCTGGGCGCCTGCCGTCGCCGCCACGGCGGGCCCCGCCCCGGGGACGGCCACCAGTGCCACCGCGAGAACTCCGGCCGAGATCGCGGTCCTGCTCCCCATCCGTCCCCTCCTGCGTTGCTTACGGGGAAAATCTTGATGGACGCCGCCCGTGGGCGCACCCGTTCGGCAGGGGAAGTTGCGATTCGGTATCCACTAGTGATACGCGAGAGAGCTTCTTGTTCCCCTCAGTCGAGTGACGAGACGTCGTCCAGTGCCTCGCGGATCTCGATCGGCAGCACGACCTCCTCGGCCGGGAGCACGCCCTTGAGCTGCGCGTGCGTACGCGCCCCCACGATGGCCGAGGCCACGCCGGGCTGGTCGCGCACCCATGACAGCGCCACGGCCAGCGGCGAGACGCCGAGCCCGTCGGCGGCGGTCATCACCGCCTCCACCACCGCGCGCGAGCGCTCGTCGAGATAGGGCCGGACGAAGTCGGCGAAGTGCGGCGTCGCCGCGCGCGAGTCGCCCGGGATGCCGGTGCGGTATTTGCCGGTCAGCACGCCCCTGCCGAGCGGCGACCAGGCCAGCACGCCGACCCCCAGGTGCGCCGCGGCGGGCAGCAGCTCGCGCTCCGGCTCGCGGGCCAGCAGGCTGTACTCGGCCTGCGCCGAGGTGATCGGGATGCGGCCGGGGATCGACTTCTGGGTGACCGCGGCGGCGGCGAGCTGCCAGCCGGTGTAGTCGCACACGCCGGCGTAGACCGCGCGGCCGGAGGAGACGATCGCGTCGAGCGCGGCCAGCGTCTCCTCCAGCGGCACCTCGTCGTCGTAGGTGTGCAGCTGCCACAGGTCGACGTAGTCGAGCCCGAGGCGGTTGAGCGAGTCGTCGACCGCGGCGATGAGGTGGCGGCGGGAGGCGTCGCGCGTGCGGCGGCCGGCGGGGGTCACCACGGCCTTGGTGGAGATCACCAGCTCCGAGCGGGGCACCGACTCGCGCAGCAGCCTGCCGAGGAGCCGCTCGGCGTCGCCGCCGGTGTAGACGTCGGCGGTGTCCACGAGCGTGCCCCCGGCGTCCAGGAACGTGCGGAGCTGGGCGGCCGCCTCGTCCGCGTCGGTGTCACGACCCCAGGTCATCGTGCCGAGCCCCAGCCGGGACACCGACAGGCCGCTGCGGCCGACATAGCGCTGCTCCATGATCCCGCCAGGTTACCGCCCTGGTGGCCGCGACGTCGTGATAGACGCCGTACGGGGCACGGACGCGCTCTCCGGGCCCGCCCGTCCCGGTGCCGGGCCGGATGCCGGTTTCGACACTGTGATCGAGGGCTGCGACACTTGCCCGGTGACCACGCTGCTTCTGGCCCGCCACGGGCTGACGGACCTCACCGGCCCGGTGCTGGCCGGCCGGACCCCGGGCGTGCGGCTGAGCGAGGCGGGGCGGGCGCAGGCCGTGGCGCTGGCCGGGCGCATCGCCGGCGTCCGGCTCGACGCGATCGTCTCGAGCCCGCTCGAACGCTGCCAGGAGACGGCCGCGGCGGTGGCGGCGGGCCGCGACCTGCCGGTGCGGACGGACGAACGTTTCATCGAGTGCGGCTACGGCGAATGGACCGGCCGGCCGCTGAAGGAGCTCGCCAAGGAGCCGCTGTGGCAGGTCGTGCAGGCCCACCCGAGCGCGGCGGCGTTCCCCGGCGGGGAGTCGGTGGCGGACATGCAGCACCGGGCCGTCGCGGCCGTGCGGGAGTGGAACCGGCGCCTGGGGGAGAAGGGCGTCTACCTCGTCTGCAGCCACGGCGACGTGATCAAGTCGATCGTCGCCGACGCCCTGGGGCTCCATCTCGACCAGTTCCAGCGGATCACGGCCGACCCGGCGGCCCTCACCGTCATTCGCTACGCCCCCCTGCGTCCCTTTGTTCTCAGGCTCAACGATATGGGGGAATTGCGGCTCCCTGAGGATTCGGAGGAGAAAGACGGGGGAGAAAATCACACCGGGAGCGATGCCGCCGTCGGCGGCGGACCCGGAACCACGTAAGGTCAGGCTATGCCGGTCTTCGACTACGACCCACCAGAGAGGTTCGTCGCCGGCGCCCTGGGGCAGCCGGGCGCGCGGGTCTTCTATCTGCAGGCCAGGGCCGAGGGCAGACTGACCACGGTGGCGCTGGAGAAACTGCAGGTCGCCGCGCTCGCCGGCCGGCTCGACGAGCTCCTCGACGAGGTGCTGCGGCTCAGCGGGGGCACCGCCCACGTGCCCGCCGTGGCGCCGGCCGAGCTGACCGACGACGCCCCGCTCGACGTGCCCCTGGCCGAGGACTTCCGGGTCGGCACGATGGCGCTGGCGTGGGACGCCGAGCGGTCGCAGGTGGTGATCGAGGCGCAGGAGGTCGTCGACGAGGACGACGTCGACGGCTCCGATCCCGCGATGCTCCGGGTGCGGATCAGCGCGGGAGCCGCGCGCGCGTTCACCAAACGGGCCCTGCAGATCGTCGCGGCGGGCCGGCCGCCGTGCCCCCTGTGCGGGCAGCCGCTCGACGCCAAGGGACACATCTGCGTACGCCTCAACGGATATCGCGGGGGTGAGGCGGCTTCATGACCGCTCCGGAGAGCGAACCGGCCGTCAAGCCGTCCAGTCCACCGGGCATGAACGAGGAAGAGGCCCTCGCCCTGCTGCGCGACGGCCGGCTGGAGGTGGCGGGCCGCCTGGTCGAGGCCACCAACATGACGCTCTACTGCTCGGTCACGCTGGGCGAGCGCACGGCGGCGTGCGTCTACAAGCCCGTACGCGGCGAGCGCCCCCTGTGGGACTTCCCCGACGGCACGCTGGCCGCCCGCGAGGTGGCCGCCTACGAGGTCTCCCGTGCCACCGGCTGGCGCATCGTGCCGCCCACCGTCTACCGCGAGGGCCCGTTCGGTCCCGGCATGTGCCAGCTCTGGATCGACACCGAGCGCGAGATCGACCTCATGCGCCTGGTCAAGAGCCGCAACCCGGTCGTGCGCCGGATGGCGGTCTTCGACGCGATCGTCAACAACGCCGACCGCAAGGGCGGCCACCTGCTGCCGCTGCCCACGGGCCACGTCTACGGCGTCGACCACGGCGTGTGCTTCTCCGTCGAGGACAAACTGCGCACCGTGCTGTGGCAGTGGCGCGGCAAGCCGCTCTCCCGCGAGGCCGTCGCCGTGCTGGCCAAGCTGGAGCGCGACCTGGAGTCGGGCACCCTCGGCAGGCGGCTGCGCGAGCTGCTCACGCTGGCCGAGGTGGAGGCCACCTGGCAGCGGGTGCGGCGGCTGCTCGACACCGGGGTGCATCCCTACCCGTCGGAGGGCTGGCCCGCCGTCCCCTGGCCCCCGATCTGACGCACATTTCGGCATTTACTACCCTTTGCCCATGTGCACGCTGATCGTACGGACGGGACGCCCCCTGACCCTCATGGGCGTGCGGGACGAGTTCACCGACCGGCCCTGGGAGGGGCCGGGGGAGCACTGGCCGGACTACCCGGGCGTCGTCGGCGGGCGCGACCTCAAGGCCGGCGGCACCTGGCTGGCGGTCAACCCGGCCGCCCGGCGCGCCGCCGCCCTGCTCAACGGCCGTGGCCGGGCCGCCGCCGAGCGGACCAAGGTCTCGCGGGGGGATCTGGCGCTGCGGGCGGCGTACACAGGGGAGGGGCCGCGCGGCGACCTGTCCCGCTACGACCCCTTCCACCTGGTCCTGGCCACGCTCGACGGGGTCCGGCTGTTCAGCTGGGACGGCGAGCGCCTGACCACGGCCGACCTGCCGGACGGCACCAGCATGGTGGTCAACGAGGGCCTCGACCCGGCCAGCCCGCGCGTGCTGGCGCACCTGCCGCGCTTCGAGGCGGCGGAGACCTGGCGCGACCTGGCCGCGGCCGAGCCGTCGGCCGATCCCGGCGCGCTCATCGTCCGGCACGAGCTGCCCGACGGGCGGATCTTCGCCTCGCTGTCGGTGATGGAGGTCGCACTGTCGCCGGACGAGGTCACGTACGACTTCACCGACCTGACACAGGAAACGGACGGATAGGCTCAAAGGCATGAGATCGTGGTCTGCCCAGAACGTCCCCAAGCTCCCCGGTGAGAGCATTCCGCTGCGTCTCTACGACACGTCCGCCAAGCAGGTCAGGCAGACCGACCCCGGCCCGACCGCCAGGATGTACGTCTGCGGCATCACCCCCTACGACGCCACCCACCTCGGCCACGCCAACACCTACCACGCCTTCGACCTGGTGGCCCGGATGTGGCTGGACGCCGGCCACGAGGTCCACTACACCCAGAACGCCACCGACGTGGACGACCCGCTGCTGGAGCGGGCCGCCCAGACCGGCGTCGACTGGCGGGAGCTGGCCGAGCGGGAGATCGAACTGTTCCGCGGCGACATGGAGGCCCTGCGCATCCTGCCGCCCCGCGAGTACGTCGGCGTCACCGAGGTCGTCGACCGGGTGGCCGAGTCGATCGCGCGGCTGTCGGACAAGGGCGTCACCTACGACCTCGACGGCGACGTGTACTTCAGCGTCGCCGACGCCCCCAAGTACGGCCAGGTCTCCGGCTACGACGAGGACGAGATGACGGCGCTGTTCGCCGAGCGCGGCGGCGACCCCGACCGGCCCGGCAAGCGCCACCCGCTCGACTGGCTGCTGTGGCGGGCCGAGCGGCCGGGCGAGCCGGCCTGGGACTCCCGGCTGGGCAGGGGACGTCCTGGGTGGCACATCGAGTGCACCGCGATCGCGCTGGACAACCTGGGCGCCGGCTACGACGTCGCGGGCGGCGGCTCCGACCTGATCTTCCCGCACCACGAGTGCGGCGCCTCCGAGGGCCACGCGCTGACGGGGGAGTGGCCGTTCGCCAAGTTCTACACCCACGCGGGCATGGTCGCGCTCGACGGCGAGAAGATGTCGAAGTCCCGGGGCAACCTGGTCTTCGTCCGGCGGCTGCGCACCGAGCACGACCCGATGGCGGTCCGCCTGGTGCTGCTGGCCCACCACTACCGCGCCGACTGGGAGTACGTGCCGGAGCTGACGGCCGAGGCCGAGCGCAGGCTGGCCACGTGGCGCGCGGCCGTCGCGCGGGAGTCGGGGCCGCCCGCCGAGGACCTGCTGACGCGGGTGCGCGAGCGCCTGGCCGACGACCTCGACACGCCCGGCGCGCTGGCGGCGATCGACGCCTGGGCGGCGGACGCGCTGGCCGGCGGCGGCTCGGACCCCACCGCCCCGGCCCTGGTCGCGGACCTGACCGACGCCCTGCTCGGCGTCACACTCCGAACCCCCGCCTGAGGGCCCTGTCCGGCGGTTCTGTCCGACGGTGATCCCCGCCCGGCGGCTCCGCCTGGCGGGTCCCGCCGACGATCCCGTTCGTGCGGTCCCCGCCCGCGACCCCGCCCGCGACCGTCAGAAGGCCCGCTCCAGCCGGTCCTCCGCGCCGAGTTCGGCGCGGAACCACTCGATGGTGCGGCGCAGCCCCTCCTCGGCCGGCACCCGCGCCCGCCAGCCCAGCCGCTCGGCGGCGAGCGTGGTGTCGGGCCGGCGCACCTTCGGGTCGTCGGCGGGCCGGTCGATGAAGGTAATCTCCGAGGACGACCCGGCGAGGTCCCGGATCAGGGTGGCCAGCTCCAGCATGGTCACCTCGTCCGGGTTGCCGATGTTGACCGGGCCGGCGAAGTCGCTGCGCGCCATCGCCATGATCCCGAAGACGGTGTCCTCGACGTAGCAGATCGAACGGGTCTGCGAGCCGTCGCCGGTGACCGTGATCGGCTCGCCCATGAGCGACTGCCGGATGAACGTCGGGATCGCCCGGCCGTCGAACGGCCGCATGCGCGGGCCGTAGGTGTTGAAGATGCGTACGATCCCCGTGTCGGTGCCGCGTGCGTGCCGGTAGGCGGTGGTCAGCGACTCGGCGAAGCGTTTGGCCTCGTCGTACACGCTGCGCGGCCCCACCGGGTTCACGTTGCCCCAGTACGTCTCCTTCTGCGGGTGCTCCAGCGGGTCGCCGTACACCTCGCTCGTGGAGGCGAGGATGAACCGGGCGCCCTTCTCCCTGGCCAGGCCGAGCGCGTGCAGGGTGCCGACGCTGCCCACCCGCAGCGTCTCGATGGGATAGCGCAGGTAGTCGGCGGGCGAGGCGGCCGAGGCGAAGTGCAGCACCAGGTCCAGCCGGTCCGGCACGTGCACGAACCCGGTCAGGTCGCTCTCGACCAGCCGGAACCCCGGACGCTCCAGAAGGTGCTCGACGTTGCGCGGCCCACCGGTGAGGAAGCTGTCCATGCAGACGACCTCCGCGCCCTCCTCCAGCAGCCGCTCGCACAGGTACGAGCCGAGGAACCCGGCGCCTCCCGTGACCAGAGCCCTCATGACGTCACCTCCAGGGCAGCTTCGACGACTTCGGAAACCTCGATCTTGAGCAGGCCGGGATGCGGCTGTTCGCCGTGCGGGTCGCCGTTCTCGCCGGCCCACAGCGCCACGTGCCGCCAGCCGGGCGGCGGCCCCCACAGCGCCGGCGAGACCGGCCCGAACAGCACCACCGACGGCACGCAGAACGCGGTCGCCAGGTGCGCCACGCCGGTGTCGCCGCACACGACGAGCCGCGCCCGGCCGATCAGGTCGATCAGGTCGGCCAGCCCGGTGCGCCCGGCCAGCACCCGCTCCTGCGGCAGCCCGGCCAGCTCGGCGACCCGGCGGGCGATCGGCACCTCCCGCTCGTCGCCGGTGACCACCACGTCCTCCAGCGCCGCCGCGACCTGCGCGAAGCGCTCGGGAGGCCACCGCCGCGCCGGGAACGACGCGCCCGGATGGACGATCGCCGGGCCGCTGCGGTCGGAGATCCCGAGCGTCAGGTCGGCCGGGTCGGCCGGGATGCCGTGCCACTCCAGCAGCTCGCACCAGCGGCGCACCTCGTGCACGCCCTCGCGCCACACCGGTCCCGTGCCGTAGCTGATCAGCCGGCCCGGCCTCGTGGCCCGCAGCGCCTCGATGCTCTGCGGCCCCTTGCCGTGCAGGTTGACGGCGATGTCGGGCCGCCCGTACGGCAGCTCGTCCACCGGCACCGGCCCCGGCCCGGCGACGTGCACCTGGCCGTCCACCGCGCCGATCAGCGGCAGCAGCGGCTCCAGCGCCCGCGGCGCGGCGAGCGTGACGCGGTGGCCGGGGAACGCCTGGCGCAGGGCCCGCAGCGCGGGCACGGCCGTGAGCAGGTCGCCCAGGCCGAGCCCGCGCAGAGCCAGGAGCTCTAGGGCCATGACGTCTCCGTCGAGGGGCAGACCACGAGCTCTCTCACCTCGCATCCGGCCGGCTGCCGCAGCGCGAACACGACGGTCTGCGCGACGTCGGCGGGGTCGTTGAGCCCGGCCTCCGGGCCCGGTTTGTACTGCTCGGGACGGCCGTCGAAGAAGCTCGTCCGCATGCCGCCGGGGACGAGCAGGGTGACCCCCACCTCGCCGCGCAGCTCGACGGCCAGCGCGCGGGTGAGGCCGACGACGCCGAACTTCGAGGCCGAGTACGCCGAGGCGTCGCTCAGCGGCCGCAGCCCCAGCGTCGAGGCGCAGGTGACGATCCTGCCGCGGGTGTGCTTCAGGTACGGCAGCGCCGCCCGGATGACCGACGCCGTGCCCAGCAGGTTGACCTTGACGACCCGCTCCCAGTCGTCGGCGGGCACGTCCTCCATCCGGCCGCAGACGTCGATGCCGGCCGCGGTGACGACGCCGTCCAGGCCGCCGGCCCGCTCGGCCAGCTCGCGGACCGCCCGCTCGGCCTCGCCCCGGTCGGCCAGGTCGGCCGTGACGTGCTCGAAGCGCTGGTCCGGCGGGCGTACGTCGACGACGAGCGCCCGCCAGCCCTCCTTCTCCACGGCCTCGGCGGTGGCCAGGCCGAGTCCGGAGGCTCCCCCGGTAATCAGAATCTTCACTGGATCTCCCTGATCAGGTTGGTCGTGGAACGCCCCGGCAGCGTGCTCAGCACGACGATCTCCGCGCCGAGCCTGCCGAGGACCTCGGACTCGGGCAGGAACTCCCCCTCGTAGTCCCCGCCCTTGACCCACACGTCGGGGCGCAGCAGCGCGATCGCGCGGTCCGGGGTGTTCTCCTCGAACACCAGCACCGCGTCCACGCAGCTGAGCGCCCGCAGCACCTCGACCCGGTCGCGCACGTCCACGACGGGCCGCTGCGGGCCCTTGAGGCGGCGTACCGAATCGTCGGAGTTGACGCAGACGACGAGCGCGTCGCCGAGCGCCCTGGCCCGCCGCAGCAGGCTCACGTGGCCCGCGTGCAGCAGGTCGAAGCAGCCGCCGGTGGCGATGAGCCGCCCCCCGTTGGCGCGGGTGAACTCGGCCACCTCCAGCGCCGTGCGCGGCCGGTCGCCGAGCTGCTGCTCGGCGACCTTGACGTTGGCGGCGCCGCCGCGCTCGACGAAGCGCGAGGCCTCGCCGACGCCGATGGTCACCGCGTCCCTGACGTCGAGGCCGTCGCGCAGCGCCAGCGCCGCGGCGCCGGCGAAGCGGTCGCCCGCGCCGCACGCGTCCCGGCCGCCGGCCTGCACCGGCGGCGGCACGTGCGCGAACGGGCCGCCCTCCACGGCGAGCGCGGCCCCGTGCGCGCCCGTCGTCACGGCCACGGCCCGCGCCCGCAGCTTGCGTACGAGCTGCCGGGCCGCCTGCTCGGGCCCCGCCCACCCGGTCGGGCACAGCGCCCGCGCCTCCGCCTCGCTCGGCGTCAGCAGCGCGCAGCCGGGCATCGGCTGCTCGCCCCGGGGATGCGGGTCCCAGACCACCGGCACGTCGATGCCGTACAGCAGCTCGCGCGCCATCCTGGCCACGCCCCTGCCGTAGTCGGACACGAGCACCGCCCCGGCCCGCCGCACGGCCTCCATCGCCGCGTCGGTCGGCGCGCAGCCGGCCAGCCCGTCGCCGCTGTCCAGCCTGACCAGGGTCTGACCGCGCGCGCGGACCCTGGTCTTGCGCACCGTGCCGCCGCTCAGCGGCAGCCGGAGCAGGTCCAGCTCCTCCGACAGCAGCCCGCACAGGCGGTGCCCGTCGGGGTCCTCGCCGATGGCCGTGATCAGCACGACCTCGGCCCCGTCACGGGCGGCCAGCAGCGCGGCCAGCCCGGCCCCGCCCGGCCGCGCCAGCTCCGCGGCGACGTCCACCACGGGAACCGGCGCGTCCGGGCAGAGCCGGCCGGAGTCCCCCTCCACGTCGACGTCCAGCAGCGTGTCGCCGATCACCACGAGCGGCCCCATCTACAGTGCCTCCTCTAGTGCCTCGCACAGCAGGTGGATCATGGCCAGGTGCACCTCCTGCACGGTGGCGGTCTCCTCGGAGGGGACGACCACCGCGCCGTCGCACAGCTCGGTCAGCGGATTGGGGCCGGGGCCGGTCATGGCCCAGGCCAGCACCTCGCCCTCGCGGGCGGCGCGCGCGGCGGCCAGCACGTTGGGGCTGGATCCGCTGGTGGACAGGCACAGGAGCACGTCGCCGGGCCGCCCGTGCGCGCGCACCTGGCGGGCGTAGACCTCCTCGGCCCCGAAGTCGTTGGCGATCGCCGTCATCGACGAGGTGTCGGCGTGCAGCGCGATCGCCGCGTACGGCCGCCGGTCGTCGCGGAAGCGGCCGACCAGCTCCGCCGACAGGTGCTGCGCCTCGGCGGCCGAGCCGCCGTTGCCGCACACCAGCAGCCGGCCGCCGCAGCCGAGCGAGCCGGCCAGCCACGCCCCCCAGGCGCGTACGACGGCGGCCTGCTCGTCGACCTTCTCCAGCGTGTTCCAGAGCTTTTCGAGATGGACGTCCATCCGCTAACCCCCCATCGCCTCTAGGCCGCACAGCCTGCCGCCGATGACCTGCGCGTAGACGGTCTCGGTGCGTTCGGCGACCCGCGGCCAGCCGTAGCGCTCGCGGGCGCGCCTGGCCCCCGCCGCGCCGACGCGGGCCCGTTCGTGCTCGTCGCCGAGCAGGTCGAGCAGCGCTCTGGCCAGCGCCCGCGGCCGGCGCGGCGGGACCAGCACGCCGCAGCCGGCCACGGTGTCGAGATGTCCGCCGACGGCCGAGGCCACGACGGGGACGCCGCAGGCCATGGCCTCGACCGTGACCATGCCGAACGGTTCGTACCAGGGGACGGTGACCAGTACGTCGGCCGCGCGCATGAGCGCCGGGACGTGGGCGCGCGGCACGCTGCCGATCACGTGCACGCGCTCCTCCAGGCCGTAGGCCGCGGCCAGCGCGCGCAGCCGGACGGCCTCCTCGTCGTCGGGGCCGCCGCCGGCGATCACCAGCTCGGCCCCGGGCACCTGGCGCAGCGCCGCGATGACGGTGTCCACGCCCTTGCGCGGCACCATCCTGCCGATGCTGAGGATCATCGGGCCCGCGGTGCGCGGCGCCTTGGGGCCGTCGGGCCGGAAGTGGTCCAGGTCCACGCCGCAGGGCACCACCGTGATGCGCTGCTCGGGGACGCCCATCGCGCACAGCTCGCCCACCTCGTCGCCGCAGGTGGCGAGGACGGCGTCGGCGTGCTTGCCGATCTCCCGCTCGGTGTCGATCCGGTGGGCGGGGCTGGTGTCGGCCTCGCCCTGCCAGCGCCGCTTGACCGTGCCGAGGGCGTGGAACGTCTGCACCACGGGGAAGCCGTCGGCGGCCTGGAGGGCGGCCTGCCCGCTCATCCAGAAGTGCGCGTGCGCGACGTCGGGCGGGTCGATCGCCCAGCGGTCGGCGAGGAAGTCGGTGAACTCGGGCATGTACGGCGGCAGCTCGTCCTTCGGGACGTGCGCCGCCGGGCCGGCGGGGACGTACTCGACGACGACGCCGGGCCCGAGGCGCACCGAGCGGGGCTGGGTCCGCGACGAGCGCCGCGTGTGGACGACGACCTGGTGGCCGCGATCGGCCAGCGCGAGGGCGAGGGCGGCCACGTACACGTTCTGGCCGCCCGAGTCCACGCCGCCGACGGCGGCCAGCGGGTCCGCGTGCTCGGAGATGAGATCGACCTTCACTGCGTCAGCTCCCTCACTGCCTTGACCACCTGCTCACTCGTGACCTGGGACAGGCATGGGTGTCCGGGGACCGGGCAGGTGCGCGCCCTGCTGTCCCTGCAGGGCGCCTGCTGATCGCCGAGCAGCACGGTCGCGACCCCGTACGGGGCCCACCGGGCGGCCGGGACGACGGGGGCGAACAGGCTCACGACCGGCGTGCCGACCGCCGCCGCGAGATGCGCGGGGCCGGTGTTGCCGGCCACGAGCACGCTCGCCCGTTCGATCACGGCGGCCAGTTCGGCCAGAGTGGTCGCGCCGCCGAGGTCGGCGGCGTCGTCGCCGGCGACGTAGGCGGTGAGGTCTCGTTCCGTGCCGGTGACGGCGACCCGATGCCCGTCCTCCGTCAGCTCCCGCACGGCCTGCCGGTGCCGTTCGGCGGGCCAGTTGCGCGCGGGTGCCGACGTCCCTGGATGCACCACGACATAAGAGCCTTTGTCGGCCTCGGCGCCGACACCGAAGAAGTGCCCGGTAATCGCGGTGATATCCGGCAGGGGGTGTTGAACAGCGAGTTTGCCGTCGTCGCCCGCCGGCGGTGGGAACCCCGCCGCCCGGGCCACGGCCAGCATGCGCTCGGCCTCGGGCACGTCCACGCTCTCGTCCCACCGGTGGCGGACGTCGAGCAGCGAGCCCGGGTAGTCGTTGCTGATCGCGGCGATCCGCGCCACCCCGGCCAGCCGCAGCAGCAGCGCGAGCGGCAGCGCCGACTGGTGGAAGGAGGTGAGGATCACCGCCTCGTCGATGCCGCGCAGGCGGGCGACCAGGTCGTCCACCTGCTCCCGGCCGACCGGCGGGGGAGTGTGGTCGATCCACGGCGCCCGCCAGGTGAGCACGCGGTCCACGCCGGGCAGCAGCTCGGCGGCGGCCCGGCCGTTGGGGCCGGCGAGGAAGACCACCTCGGCGGCGTGCGCGGCCACCGCCCGCACGGCCGGACCGGCCAGCAGCACGTCACCGGCGTCGTCCAGCCGGGCGACGAGCACGCGCCCCCTGCCGCCGGGCCCGCCGGCGGCTCGCAGCGTCCTGTCGCTCATCGGCGCACCTTCCATTCCCCCCGCATCCGGTGCACGCACGCGACCGGCGGGATCACCACGCTGGTGACGGCCATCCGCCACAGCTCATCGGGGGTACGGGGACCGGGCGCGATCCTGCGCCAGGCGAACTCGGCGGTCAGCCCCGCCCAGGCGGCCCCGGCCGCCACGGCCAGGGCCGGGACCAGCCGCGCGGGGGTGCCGGGGACGACCGGCCCCCGGAGCCGCGTGGCCAGCGCGCCCAGCGCCAGCGCGGACAGCCCGGCCGCGCTGGTCGCGGCATGCGTTCGCAGCCGGCCGCGCCCGCCGCCGATCAGCGCGCGCCAGCCGGGCCCGTGCAGGCGCCGCATGAGCGCGTCGTCGGCGTTGCCGCGCTGGAAGCGCACGCTGGCCCAGAAGCCGTCCTGGCGGACCGGGTGCCGCGTGACGCGCGCGCCGCGCACCAGCCGGTGCCCGGCCCGCGTCACGCGCAGCGCCAGGTCGGCGTCCTCGCGGTAGGCGCGGGGGAAGCGCTCGTCGAAGCCGCCGGCCTCCTCCAGCGCGGCGCGCCGGTAGGCCATGTCGGCGGTCACCCACCACGCGCCGGTGAGCCCGGCGGTGTGCCGCTCGCCGTCGGTGGGCGGCCGGTGCTCCGGCAGCGGGACGACGATGCGGCCCTGACTGCCCGCGACGTCGCCGGGCAGGCCGGCCAGGTCGGCGCGGAGCGCGTCCGCCCAGCCCGGCTCGGGGATCACGTCGTCGTCGAGGAAGACGATCCAGGGGGTGTCCGCCGCACGCCATCCGGCGTTGCGGGCGGCCGCGGGGCCTCTTCCGCCACTGCGCACCAGGCGCACGTGGGCAGGCGGATGTTTCAGAACGGTGGGCATGCCGAACTCCCTTGAGTGGCTGCCACCGCCGTCACCGAATGTACACGACGCGACGCGACGAGTAACAGTCGGGCGGTCGTCCACCACGACGACCGGCACGCCGGGGCCGACCGCGGCGATCGTCTCGCGCAGCGACGGCCGCCCGACGGTGGGAATCACGACGGTGATCAGGGTGGTGATCACGAGCGGAACACCTCCCGCCGCCGCACCACGTACGGGCCGAGGACCAGCACCTCCACCGGCGCGGACCCGAAGCACTCCAGGGCGTCGCGCGGGTCGTCCACCATGGGCCGGCCGGCCGTGTTCAGGCTGGTGTTGACGAGCACCGGCAGCCCGGTGCGCCGCTCGAACTCGGTGAGCAGCCGCGCCACCAGCGGCTCGGCGTCCGGCGAGACCGTCTGGACGCGGGCGGTGCCGTCCACGTGCACGACCGCCGGAACGCGGGCCGCCCACTCGGGGCGCACGTCGTGCACGAACAGCATGTACGGCGAAGGCACCGGCCCCCGCCCGAAGACCTCACGCGCCCGCGACTCCAGCACCATCGGCGCCACCGGC
Source organism: Nonomuraea bangladeshensis (assembly GCF_039529455.1). Lineage (NCBI taxonomy): Bacteria > Bacillati > Actinomycetota > Actinomycetes > Streptosporangiales > Streptosporangiaceae > Nonomuraea > Nonomuraea bangladeshensis. The sequence continues at coordinate 264,596 of NZ_BAAAMV010000011.1, read as the reverse complement.
CTGAACTGCTCGCGCCCCTTGACGTCGTTGAGCCGCTCGGTGTTGGCCGCGTGCCCCGGATGCGCGAGCAGCGACCGGTGGCCGAGCGCCCGCGGGCCGTACTCGGACCGGCCCTGGAACCAGGCCACGATCCGGTTCGCGGCCAGCTCGGCCGCGACCTCGGCGGCGAGGTCGGCGGGCCGCGTGCACGGCACCCGCGCCACGTCCAGCCAGGCGCCCAGCTCCTCGTCGGTGAAGCCGCGCCCCAGCGCCGCGGTGCCCATGGGCGCGGCCGGCTCGCCGTACGCCTGCGCGAGGTGCAGCGCGCCGCCGAGCGCGGTGCCGGAGTCGCCGGCCGCGGGCTGCACCCACACCTCCGCGAACGGCCCCTCCTGCAGCAGCCGCGTGTTGGCCACGCAGTTGAGCGCGACGCCCCCGGCCAGGGCGAGGCGCCGCTCGCCGGTGCGCTCGTGGAGCCAGCGCGCCAGCTCCATGAGCACCTCCTCCAGCCGCGCCTGCACGCTGGCGGCCAGGTCGGCGTGGTCGGAGGTCCACGGGGCGCCCCTGGGCAGCGCCTTGGCGTAGCCGTTCCAGTCGACCGGCTCGACGCGGAACCCGCCGTCGCCGGTCGCGCGGATCACCTCGCGCAGCGCGTCCAGGTGCCGGGGCCGGCCGTAGGAGGCCATCGCCATGACCTTGTACTCGTCGCTGGAGCGCAGGAAGCCCAGGTGCTCGGTGACGTCCTCGTACAGGAGGCCGAGCGAGTGCGGCAGCTCCTGCGCGGCCAGCACCTCCAGCTCGCCGTCCCGGTAGCGGCCCGCCAGGTGCGAGACGTTCTCGCCGCGGCCGTCGCACACCAGCACCGCGCAGTCGCGCCAGGGCGAGGCGAGGCCCGCCGAGGCCGCGTGCGCCACGTGGTGCGGCACGTACGTCACCCGCGCCGGATCCAGCCCCGGCAGCGCCGTGGCGAGGAACAGCGGGGCGCGCACCGCGTACGTCGTGCGCAGGTCCTCCCAGTCGCCCTCCGGCCGCCGCACCACGAGCGACGGGTCGTAGGAGTAGGCGACCGCGTCCACGTCCTCGGGGGAGAGGCCCGCCTCGCGCAGGCACCACGCGGCGGCCTGCTCGGGAAGCTCCCACGCGGAGAACGCGAGCGGCCGCTTGCCGTGTTTGCGGCGGCTGAAGCGTTCCTCCTCCGCCGCGGCGACGATCCGCCCCCCGGCGACGAGCGCCGCCGCCGGGTCATGGAAGACCGCGTTGATCCCGAGAAACCTCATCGTGCCTCCCCCGATGGGATGGAGAACCGCTACCGAGAGAAGCGGTAGTCAAACATCGCGCAACCGCCCGAAGTGCTAAAACGCTCGCGGAACACCCCATTTCGCCGGGCGATGGTCACGCTGCGTGGTTGTTTGCCGGAATTGCCCCCGGGTAGCTGGGCGGCACGCCACCAAGGCGAGAGTGGGGCGAGAGGTGGTTGAGAGGTGTTCGAACGACGACGTCCCGGCGCCGTGCTCTTCGACCGGGACGGGACCTTGATCAGGGACGTGCCCTACAACGGTGACCCGGGCAGGGTCGAGCCCATGCCGGGAGCCGTCGAGGCCCTCTGCCGGCTGCGCCGCGCCGACGTGCCGGTGGCCGTGGTCACCAACCAGTCCGGCGTGGCCAAGGGCCTGCTCACACCCGACGAGATGGACCAGGTGAACGCGCGGGTGGAGGAGCTGCTCGGGCCGTTCGACGCGTGGGCGATCTGCGTCCACGACGACGGCGACGGCTGCACCTGCCGCAAACCCGCGCCCGGCCTCGTGATCAGGGCGGCCGCCGTGCTCGACGTCAGCCCGCGCGAGTGCGTGGTCGTGGGGGACATCGGACGGGACATGGAGGCGGCGCGCGCCGCCGGCGCCCGCGGCATCCTCGTCCCCACCGCCATCACCCTGCCCGAGGAGATCGACCAGGCGCCCGAGGTCGCCGACGACCTGGCCGACGTGGTGGACCGCGTGCTCAGCGACGCCGAGGGGCCCGTGGCGGCCGTCGCCGCGCCGTGGGCCCGCGCCATGGGCTGGAGCCGCTGGTGAGGATCCTGCTCTGGCACGTGCACGGATCCTGGACCGACGCCTTCGTCCGCGGCGCGCACGAGTACCTGCTGCCGCTCGTCCCCGGCAGGGGACCCGACGGGCGGGGGCGGGCCGACACCTACGACTGGCCGGCCGCCGCCCGCGAGGTGCCCTGGGACCGGCTGCGCCACGAGCACGTGGACGTCGTCGTCTGCCAGCGCCCGCACGAGCCCCGCCTGGCCAGGGAGTGGCTCGGCCGCGACGTGCCCGCCGTGTACGTCGAGCACAACACCCCGGCCGGCGACGTGCCCCGCACCCGCCACCCGCTGGCCGGCCAGGACGCCGTCACGCTCGTCCACGTCACCCACTTCAACGAGCTCTACTGGGACAACGGCCGCGCGCCCACCCGCGTCATCGAGCACGGCGTCCCCGACCCCGGCCCCCTCTACACCGGCGAGCTGCCGAGGGCCGGCGTCGTGGTCAACGAGCCGGTACGCCGCACCCGCGTCGCCGGCACCGACCTGCTGCCGCGCTTCCACGAGCGCGTCCCGCTGGACGTGTTCGGCATGAAGGTCGAGGGGCTGCCGTACGGCACCTACGAGGACCTGCCGCGGCACGTCATGCACGCCGAGCTCGCCCGCCGCCGGGTCTACCTGCACCCGTACCGGTGGACCTCGCTCGGCCTCGCCCTCATCGAGGCCATGCACCTCGGCATGCCGATCGTGGCGCTGGCCGCCACCGAGGCGATCGAGGCCGTGCCGCCGGAGGCCGGGGTGCTCTCCACCAGGGTGCACGTGCTCGCCGACGCCCTGCACGCCTTCGCCCGCGATCCGGAGAGCGCCGCCCAGGCCGGGAAGGCCGCCCGCGCCGCCGCTCTGGCGCGCTACGGGCTCGGCCGCTTCCTCGCCGACTGGGATCGGCTGCTCAGCGAGGTATGACCGGCATCCGTCCGGGTAGGCGCCATGAGCATGATGATGCTCGACTGGACACGCAGGGCCGCCTGCCTCGACCAGGACCCGGAACTGTTCTTCCCGATCTCGATGGAAGGGCCGAGCCAGTCACAGGTCGAGGAGGCGAAGGCCGTCTGCCGCGGCTGCCCGGTGCGGGAGCCGTGCCTCGCGTACGCGCTCAGCACCCGTCAGGCGTACGGCGTGTGGGGCGGGACCGACCCGGAACAGCGACGGGAGCTCAGCCCGACGGCAGCGCGGCGGCCAGAAACCGTTCCCGCTCAGCCGCTTCGAGGTGATCGCTGAACAGCACGCCGTCGAGATGGTCGGCCTCGTGCTGCAGCACCCGGGCCAGCACGCCGAGCGCCCGGACCGTCACCGGCTTGCCGAACATGTCGCGGCCACGCGCGGTGACCATGTAGGAACGTTCCAGTGGCCACCACACGCCGGGGGCCGACAGGCACGCCTCGTCGGCGACGACCCGGCGCTCCGACAGCTCCAGCCGCGGGTTGACCAGATGGCCGGCACGGCCGTCGTAGTCGTAGACCAGCACCCGTAGCGGCTCGCCGACCTGCGGGGCGGCCAGTCCCGCGCGGCCCGCGCCGGCCCGCATCGTCGCGGTCAGCGCCTTCACCAGCCGGCGCAGCTCGCGGTCGAAGTCGCGCACCGGCTCGGCCGGCACGCGCAGCGCCGGATCGTCGAACGTGCGAATGGGCAGGACCGTCACCCGTGGCTCCCCGATAGGCGGCGTTGTCACGCTGAGAGCTTCCCATGATCGTCAGGCGCCAATCGCCCGGGTCCTGCCTTGTAGCACAGCGGTAACAGAAGAGACCCCGCGGCGAAACCCCCCGAAAGCAGTATCGAAGGGTGATCTCACTTGCGTCACACGCGCCTGTGATGCCTGGCCGGGAGCTCGGGGCCCGGCCAGGCCTCCACGAGTACCTGGAGGTGACGGCATGACCGCACTCCCCGTCGGCGACGGCGCTTCCCCGGAGACGGCGCCGGACGCCCTGGCCGGATTCACCGTCGGCGTGACCGCGACCAGGCGGCGCGAGGAGTTCGGCGCGCTGCTGGAGCGGCGCGGCGCGCGCGTGGTCAGCGCCCCCGCCATCCGGCTGGTGCCGCTGGCCGAGGACGCCGACCTGCTCGCCGCCACCCGGCAGGCGCTCGAAGCGCCGCTCGACGACGTCGTCGTCACCACCGGCGTGGGCTTTCGCGGCTGGATGGCCGCCGCCGAGGGCTGGGGCCTGTCGGCCGACCTCGGCGCGCACCTCACCCGGTCCCGCCTGCTCACCCGCGGACCCAAGGCCAGGGGAGCGGTACGCGCCGCCGGGCTCAACGACCACTGGACGCCCGCCACCGAGTCCTGCCAGGAGGTCAAGGAGCACCTCCTCGCCCAGGACCTGCGCGGCCGGCGCATCGCGGTCCAGCAGCACGGCGAGCCGCTCAGCGAGTTCGTGGCCGAGCTGCGCGCCGCCGGCGCCGAGGTGATCGAGATCCCGGTCTACCGGTGGCTGCCGTACCGGGACATCTCGCCGCTGCGCCGCCTCATCACCCAGACCGTCTCCGGCGCGGTGGACGCCGTCGCCTTCACCAGCGCCCCCGCCGTCCACGCCATGCTCAACGCGGCCCGCGCCGAGGGCCTGGAGGACGCGCTGCTCGCCGCCTTCGGCGGGCCGGTCGTGGCCGCCTGCGTCGGGCCCGTCACCGCCGACCCGCTCACCTCGCGCGGCGTGGCCACCCTGCAGCCGGACCGCTCGCGGCTCGGCGCGCTGGCCCGCGCCCTCGCCCGCCACCTGCCCGAGCACGGCGTCACCCGGCTCGCCGCCGGGGGGCACCAGCTCGAGATCCGCGGCCACGCCGTCGTCGTGGACGGCGAGCTGCGCCCGCTGCCGCCCGCCCCGATGGCGGTGCTGAAGCGCCTGGCCGACAAGCCGGGGCACGTCGTCTCCCGCGCCGAGCTGCGTACGGTGCTGCCCGGCAGCCTCGCCCGCGACTCCGCCGAGCACGCCGTCGAGATGGCCGTCACCCGGCTGCGCCGGGCGCTCGGTCCCGGCGGCATCGTCGAGACCGTGGTCAAGCGCGGCTACCGGCTGGCCTGCCCGTACGAGGTGGGGATGTGACGCCCGCACTCGTCCTGGCCGCGCACGGCACCCGCAGCGCCGCGGGGGAGGCGACCCTGGAGGCGCTGGCGGAGGCGGTCAGGAGGGCGCGTCCCGGGCGGCGGGTCGAGCTCACCTACCTGGAGATCAGCTCGCCCCTGCTGGCCGACGTGCTCCCGGCCGTGCGCGGGCCGGTGGTGGTGGTCCCGCTGCTGCTGGCCACGGGCTACCACGTCCACATCGACCTGCCCGAGATCGTCGCCGCGCACCGGCCCGACGCGGTGGTCGCCGACCGGCTCGGGCCGCACCGGCTGCTGACCGGCGTGCTCGCCCGGCGGCTCGGCCGGGCCGGGCTGCGCGCCACGGACGCGGTCGTGCTCGGCGCGGCCGGCTCCTCCGACCCCGCCGGGCTCGCCGACGTACGGGCCGCCGCCCGCATGCTCGCCGTGCGGCTGGCCCGGCCGGTCACGGCGGCCTTCGCGTCGGCGGGCTCGCCGTCCCTGGGGGAGGCCATGGAACGGCTCGCCGCGACGCCGGCCGCGCGCGTGGCGGTCGCCTCGTACGTGCTGGCCCCCGGCTTCTTCCACGACCGGCTGGCCGCGGCCGCCCCCGGCCCGGTGAGCGACCCCCTCGGGGCCGACCCGGACGTGGCGGCGCTCGTCTGGCACCGCCACGACGAGGCCGTACGCGCCGCTCAGACGGCGGCCGGTGCGGCGGGCGCCGGCTCCAGCCGCAGCTCGCGCACCACCTCCCGGGCGCTGGCCTCACGCGACGGGCAGGTGTCCTCGCCCACGAACATCTCGACGTAGGCCCGGTGGAAGCAGCCCGCGATCAGCAGGCGGGCGCTGGCCTCCGGGTCGGCGTCGGCCCGCACCCTGCCGATGCGCTGCTCGGCCGCGAGGTAGGCGGCCAGCGGCGCGGCCTCGGTCCACGGGCCGAGGCCCGTGTCGCGGACGGCCTGCCGGAAGCGCACGGTGACGTTCGGCGAGGTGAACGCGGGTAGCGCCGCGCTTTGTACGTCTATGTAATATTGAATGCCTGCTCGTGCTATTGGTTGAAGATTGTCGGCTACGGTCCCTTTTCCGATCCGATGTGCAAGATCGTGGAGCATGCTCAGCCAGGACGGGAGCCGGTCCTGGAGCAGGGCGAGGAAATGATCCACGGAGCCGCCGCCGCGGTCCTCCCGGAGCGAGACGGCCATCTCCAGGACGCGCCGTCTGGCGTCCTGGCTCCGCTGGTACGGGTCTACATGGGATGTCGCCATGGCGTGCCTAACGTGCGCGGTCAGGGGAGTAGGCATCGCGGCGCGAAGCCGGTCGATCGCGAATTGTTGGTATGCGTGGGATGTTTGGCTCGGATCCCAACTTAGTGCAAAGTTCTACGGCCCCTGATTATTACCTGAAACCTCGAAAAAGTGTCAGATTTAACCCCTAAGGGTTAGCTGTCAGTGTCCTACCCGGACAGCCCACGTGTCCGTCGAGGACGTCGGAGCCCCTGACAACCCCAGGAGCCCGCCCGCCCCAGCCCGGCATCGCGCGGCCAGGCGGACGGCGGGTCGGGGGAACGGCCGACGAAACGCCGCAGCACGAGCGCGACCCACGCGCGGCGTGCCCAGCCAGACGCGGCTCAAGCGCCCCAAGCGGCGACGGCTCGGCTCCCTCAGCGGCTCAGCGCCCAGCGGCGCCAGCTCGTGTGCCTCAGCGGCCACGGGCGCGGCGAGGCTTCGACCGCCCTAGCGATCCCAGACGCGTCGATGGCTCAAGCGCCTCAGCGGTCCCAGGGACCGCCGGCCACCCCGGCGGCCCAAACGCGGCGATGGCCGGCCACCCCGGCGGGCCCAGACGCCGGAGCTTGCCCAGGCGCAACGACGGTTCAGGGGCGCCCCGCGTCGTGGCAGGCTCAGGCGCTACGCCGCCTGGCCTGCGACGGCTCAGGTGTCGGTGTCGCGGTCGCGGCGGCGCAGGTAGCGCTCGAACTCGGCGGCGATCGCGTCGCCGCTGGCCTCCGGCAGCTCGGCGGCGTCCTTGCGCTCCTCGAGCTCCTTGACGTAGTCGGCCACCTCGGAGTCCTGCGAGGCCAGCTCGTCGACCCCGCGCTCCCAGGCCCGCGCCTCCTCGTCGAGGTCGCCGAGCGGCATCGGGATCTCCAGGACGTCCTCCAGCCGGCGCAGCAGCGCCAGCGTGGCCTTGGGGTTGGGCGGCTGGGCGACGTAGTGGGGGACCGACGCCCACAGCGAGATGGCGTCGAGCCCGGCCTGGCCGAAGGCGTGCTGCAGCACCCCGACGATGCCCGTCGGCCCTTCGTAGCGGCTCAGCTCCAGGTTGGTCGAGCGGGCCAGCCCTTCGTCGGTGGCGCCGCCCAGGATCGGGACCGGCCGGGTGTGCGGTGAGTCGTTGAGCAGCGCGCCCAGCATGACGGCCAGCTCCACGCCGAGCTCGCGGCAGACCTCGATGATGTCGGCGCAGAACGAGCGCCACCGCATGTTGGGCTCGATGCCGCGCAGCAGCACCACGTCGCGCTCGACGCCCGGCGGGCGGGCGCGCAGCAGCCGCGTGGTCGGCCAGACGATGGACTGGGTGAGCCCTTCGCTCATCTCGACCACCGGCCGCGTCACCTGGAAGTCGTAGTAGTCGTCGGGGTCGAGGGCGATGAGTGGCTCGGCCTTCCACGCCGACTCGAGATGCGCGATGACGCCGCTGGAGGCCTCACCCGCGTCGTTCCACCCCTCGAACGCGGCAATGAGCACCGGGTCGACGAGCTCGGGGAGCCCTTCGAGCTCTATCACGGGTCGCCTCCTCTCTCCATTGTCCCGCTTAGCCTATGCGCTGAGGAGGCTCCGGCGTCACTGATCTCCTCGCGAACCCCTTGCCCCGCACGGCCTCCCGTCACTCGCGTCCGTACGCAACCCGCGGCCGGTACAGGGCCGATCTCCCCGCCCGTACCGCACAGGTGTTCGCGCTCAGCGCACAACCGGCGCGGTCAGCGCCCGCCCTCCGTCGTACGCGCGATCAGCACGTCGCACGCCGCCCGGTGCAGCACCCCCGAGGGCACGGAGCCGAGCAGTCGCCCGGCGAGGCTGTTGAGCCCGCGGTTGCCCACCACCATGAGGTCGGCGCGGTGCCGCGCGGCCAGGGCGATCAGCACGTCCACGGCGTCGCCCTCCTCGGCGGCCAGCACCACGTCGGAGGCCCCGGCCGCCACCGCGTGCTCGCGCGCCGCGCGCAGCGCGTCGTCCGCGGGGGTGGAGCCGCTCACCTTGTACGCCAGCTCGCCCAGCCGGTCGGCGGCGGCCGCCCGCTCGCTCTCCCGCATCGGCAGGTACGCGCAGGCGAGGACGAGGGTCGCGCCGGACGCCGCGGCCAGGGACGCCGCCGCGGTCACGGCGCGGAAGGAGGAGGTGGAGCCGTCGGTGCCGACGAGCACGGTGCGGTAGGCCATGGGAGCCCCTATTGGACGCGATGTTCAATTGACATCCGGCAGACTAGCGCCGGGCCGCCCGGGCCGTCGCGGAACCCATAGAACGATCTTCTGCCCCCGCTCCGACCAGCGGCCGGAGCGCACCCGATAAGCTCTACCCCATGAGCATCTCCCCGTCCTTCCGCGAAGTGCTGGACCAGCGCGTGATCGTCGCCGACGGCGCCATGGGCACGATGCTCCAGGCCCAGGACCCGACGCTCGACGACTTCCACGGTCACGAGGGCTGCAACGAGGTGCTCAACGTCTCGCGCCCCGACATCGTGCGCGGCGTCCACGACGCCTACTTCGCCGTCGGCGTCGACTGCGTCGAGACCAACACCTTCGGCGCCAACCTCGCCGCACTCGGCGAATACGACATCGCCGACCGCGTCTTCGAATACTCCGAGGCCGGCGCCCGCATCGCCCGCGAGGCGGCCGACCACTGGTCCACGCCCGAGCAGCCGCGCTTCGTCCTCGGCTCGATGGGCCCCGGCACCAAGCTGCCCACGCTCGGCCACCTGCCCTACGCGAGCCTCCGCGACGCCTACCGCGACAACGCGGCCGGCCTCATCGCGGGCGGCGCCGACGCGCTCATCATCGAGACCTGCCAGGACCTCCTGCAGGTCAAGGCCGCCGTCATCGGCGCCAAGCGGGCCGCCGAGGACTCCGGCCGCGACATCCCGATCATCGCCCAGGTCACCATCGAGACCAACGGCGCGATGCTGCTGGGCAGCGAGATCGGCGCGGCGCTGACCGCCATCGAGCCGCTCGGCGTCGACATCGTCGGGCTCAACTGCGCCACCGGCCCCGCCGAGATGAGCGAGCACCTGCGCTACCTCGCCCGGCACTCCCGGCTCCGGCTGAGCTGCATGCCCAACGCGGGCCTGCCGGTGCTCACCTCCGACGGCGCCTACTACCCGCTCAGCCCCGGCGAGCTGGCCGACGCCCACGGCGCCTTCACCCGCGACTACGGGCTGTCCCTGGTCGGCGGCTGCTGCGGCACCACCCCCGAGCACCTGCGCCAGGTCGTCGAGCGGGTGCGCGGCAAGCAGCCCGCCGCCCGCCGCCCCCGCCCCGAGGCCGGCGTCTCCTCGCTCTACCAGACCGTCCCGTTCCGCCAGGACACCTCCTTCCTGGCCATCGGCGAGCGCTGCAACACCAACGGCTCCAAGGCCTTCCGCGAGGCGATGCTGGGCGGGCGCTGGGACGACTGCGTCGAGATGGCCCGCGAGCAGGCCCGCGGCGGCGCCCACATGCTCGACCTCTGCGTCGACTACGTCGGCCGCGACGGCGTGGCCGACATGAAGGAGCTGGCCTTCCGCTTCGCCACCGCCTCCACCCTGCCGATCATGCTCGACTCCACCGAGCCCGAGGTGCTGCGCGCGGGCCTGGAGATGCTGGGCGGCCGGGCGGCGGTCAACTCCGTCAACTACGAGGACGGCGCCGGCCCCGACTCCCGCTTCCAGAAGATCATGCGCCTGGTGCGCGAGCACGGCGCCGCCGTGGTCGCCCTCACCATCGACGAGGAGGGCCAGGCCCGCACCGCCGACTGGAAGGTGCGCGTCGCCAGCCGCCTGATCGAGGACCTGACCACCAACTGGGGCATGCAGGTCGAGGACATCATCGTCGACACCCTCACCTTCCCCATCGCCACCGGCCAGGAGGAGACCCGCCGCGACGGCCTGGAGACCATCGAGGCCATCCGCGAGCTCAAGCGCCGCTACCCGGGCGTGCAGACCACGCTCGGCGTCTCCAACATCAGCTTCGGCCTCAACCCGGCCGCCCGCATGGTGCTCAACTCGGTCTTCCTCAACGAGTGCGTCAACGCCGGCCTCGACTCCGCGATCGTGCACGCCTCCAAGATCCTGCCGATGGCGCGCATCCCCGACGAGCAGCGCCAGGTCGCGCTCGACATGGTCTACGACCGCCGCCGCGAGGGCTACGACCCGCTGCAGCGCTTCATGGACCTGTTCGAGGGCGTCGACGCCGCCGCGCTGCGCGCCGGCAAGGCCGAGGAGCTGGCCTCGCTGCCGCTGTGGGAGCGGCTCAAGCGGCGCGTCGTCGACGGCGAGCGCAAGGGCCTGGAGGCCGACCTCGAGACCGCGCTCGAGCAGCGCCCCGCCCTGGAGATCATCAACGAGGTGCTGCTCGACGGCATGAAGACCGTCGGCGTGCTGTTCGGCTCCGGGCAGATGCAGCTGCCGTTCGTGCTGCAGTCGGCCGAGGTCATGAAGGCCGCGGTCGCCTACCTGGAGCCCTACATGGAGCGCGTGGAGGGTGAGACCAAGGGCCGCATCGTGCTGGCCACCGTCAAGGGCGACGTCCACGACATCGGCAAGAACCTCGTCGACATCATTCTGTCCAACAACGGCTACCAGGTCGTCAACCTCGGCATCAAGCAGCCGGTCTCGGCCATCCTGGAGGCCGCCGACGAGCAGAAGGCCGACGTCATCGGCATGTCGGGCCTGCTGGTCAAGTCGACGGTGGTGATGAAGGAGAACCTGGAGGAGATGAACTCCAGGGGCCTGTCGGACCGCTACCCGGTGCTGCTCGGCGGCGCCGCGCTCACCCGCGCCTACGTCGAGCAGGACCTCGCGGAGCTGTTCGAGGGCGAGGTGCGCTACGCCCGCGACGCGTTCGAGGGGCTGCGGCTCATGGACGCGTTCATGGCCGTCAAGCGCGGCGAAAAGGGCGCGACGCTGCCGCCGCTGCGCGAGCGGCGGGTCAAGACCGGCGCGGTGCTCCAGCGCACCCCGGTCGAGGAGCTGCCCGCCCGCTCCGACGTCGCCGTCGACAACCCGGTGCCCGCGGCCCCGTTCCACGGCGACCGGGTGGTCAAGGGCGTCTCGCTGGCCGACTACGCGGCCTTCCTCGACGAGCGGGCGCTGTTCCTCGGCCAGTGGGGGCTCAAGCCCACCAGGGGCGGCGAGGGCCCCGGCTACGAAGAGCTGGTCGAGACCGAGGGCCGGCCCCGGCTGCGCATGTGGCTCGACCGCATCCAGACCGAGGGCCTGCTGGAGGCGGCCGTCGTCTACGGGCACTTCCCGTGCGTCAGCGACGGCGACTCGCTGATCATCCTCGACGACGCGGGCGGCGAGCGCACCCGCTTCACCTTCCCGCGCCAGCGCCGCGACCGTCACCTGTGCCTGTCCGACTTCTTCCGGCCGAAGGACTCCGGCGAGGTCGACGTGGTCGGCTTCCAGATCGTCACCATGGGCGCGAAGATCGCGGAGGCCACGGCCGAGCTGTTCGCCAAGGACGCCTACCGCGACTACCTCGAACTGCACGGCCTGTCGGTGCAGCTCACCGAGGCGCTGGCCGAATACTGGCACGCCCGGGTGCGCGCCGAGTGGGGCATCGGCGGCGACGAGTCGCTCGACGACATGCTCAAGGTCAACATCCAGGGCTGCCGCTACTCCTTCGGCTACCCCGCGTGCCCCAACCTCGAGGACCAGGTGCAGCTCTTCCAGCTCCTCCAGCCCGAGCGCATCGGCGTGACCCTGTCGGAGGAGTTCCAGCTCCACCCCGAGCAGGCCACGTCCGCGCTGGTGGCGCACCACCCCGAGGCCAAATACTTCAACGTCTGACAGCGGGCGCACGGGCACGACGAGGGCACGAGACATATGAGCATGGAAGCCGTCTTCTTCGACATGGACGGGCTGCTGGTCGACAGCGAGCGGGTCTGGCTGGAGATCGAGACCGGGGTGATGGCCCGGCTGGGCGCCGCCTGGACGCCCGAGCACCAGGCCCACCTGGTCGGCGGGTCCATGGAGCGCACGATCGACTACATGCTGGCCGTCTCGGGCGCCGAGGTGCCGGCCGGCACCGTGCGGTCGTGGATGGTCGACGGCATGGTGGCCCGGCTGTCGGCCGGGGTCGAGCTCATGCCGGGGGCCGTCGAGCTGCTCGACGCCGTACGCGCGGAGGGGGTGCCCGCCGGGCTGGTCACCTCCTCGCTGGGCGAGATCGCCGGCGCCGTGCTGAAGGTCGTCGGGCGTGAGCGTTTCGACGTCATCGTCACGGCCGACGACGTGACGCACACCAAGCCCGACCCGGAGCCCTACCTCACGGCGGCCCGGCTGCTGGGGGTGGAGCCGGTGCGCTGCGTCGTGCTGGAGGACTCCCCGAGCGGGGTGGCCGCGGCGACGGCGGCCGGCTGCGCGGTGGTGGCCGTCCCGAGCATCCTGCCGATCGAGCCGGCCCCGGGCCGCCTGGTCGTCCCCTCGCTCACCGCCGTCACCGTCGCCGACCTCCGGGCCCTCCTGCCGGCCTGATACGGAACGCCCGCTCCCGGGCGCCCACTCCGGGACGCCCGCTCCCGGGCGCCCACTCCGGGACGCCCGCTCCCGGGCGTCCCTTTCGGCCCTGTGCGTGCCTAGAACGGCCGCTACGCCCGTTCGGCGGGGTTGGCGGCGTTCGTCCCTGAAAGGACAGCAGGGGGCGAGCGGCGTTCCCCTAGGGGACGGCTGGTTCTCGCGGAGGAGAGCGAACGGCCGTTCGCATGCCAGGATGGAGGCAGAAGCCGAGACGAAGGGGTGGCCGGATGGACTTCGACCAGATCGCATGGTTTCCGCTGTGCGCCGGGGCGACGGTGGCGGGCCTGGTCCTGAGCTTCCTGGCGTTCCGCCGCAGAGGAGCGGCGTCGGGCCTGCGGGTGGCGGCGTGGGCGCTGCTGCCGGTGGCGGCCTATCTGACGAACGCGCTGCCGGCGCTGTGGACCATCGGCACCACGGCCGTGGGGTTCGTCACCGGCCTGGTGCTCAACCCGGCGGTGTGGGCGGGCGTCGCCGTGGCCGGGCTGTCGGCGGTGCTGTTCGTGGTGTCGGGGTTCATGCGCGGCCGCAGGCTCTCCGTCGGGCGGAAGGACAAGGGCGAGAAGAAGGGCACGGGCGAGACGCCCGCGCAGCGGCCGGCCCAGCCTGGCGCGGCCCAGCCCGCCGCCTCGGCCGCCGCGCCCAAGCCGGCCGTCGCCGCGAAACAGCGCAAAGCGCCCGCCGACGACGACTTCTCCGACATCGAGGAGCTCCTCAAGCGGCGCGGCATCAGCTGACCTCGGTTGTGTCACGAATCCGAGACGCAACCGGAACCGGGCCACGACATTCAGATCAAGATCAATACGAATGAGTTTCGCATCAATCACAGATTAGCCACATAGCGGCCTGAGGGACTGGTCATACCAGCTCAGGCCATAGATTCTGCCTCCTGAGGTCGCGACTTTGCGGTCTAAGTCCAGTTTCAATAGACAGCGTCGTCTGGATCCAGGGGGCAATTTCGCATGACCGCGCCGCTTGACGTTCCCGGTTCCGCCGCAGAAGCGCAACCGGAGTCGGTGCTCGCGGGAGCGGGCAAGGACATCCAGGGCCGGTCCCTCACGAGGATCGCCTGGATGCGGCTGAGGCGGGACAAGGTCGCCCTGGGCGGTGGCGTCGTCGTCGTGCTGCTGATCCTCGTGGCGATCTTCTCCGGGCCCATCATCTCGGTCTTCGGGCACGACCCCCTGGAGTTCCACCAGGAGGCCATCGACCAGAGCACGCTGCTGCCCCAGGGCTCCTTCGGCAACATGGGCAGCGAATACCTGCTCGGCGTCGAGCCGGTCAACGGCCGCGACATCTTCAGCCGCATCGTGGCCGGCGCCTGGATCTCGCTGCTCATCGGCTTCCTCGCCACCCTGGTGTCGGTCGTCATCGGCACCGTCCTCGGCGTGGTCGCCGGCTACTTCGGCGGCTGGGTCGACCAGGTCATCGGCCGCATCATGGACGTCTTCCTCGCCTTCCCGCTGCTGGTCTTCGCGATCGCGCTGGCGGGCGTCGTCCCCGACAAGGGGTTCGGGCTGGAGGGCAACGGCCTGCGCATCGCCATGCTGATCTTCATCATCGGCTTCTTCAGCTGGCCCAGCATCGGCCGCATCGTCCGGGGCCAGACCCTGTCGCTGCGCGAGCGGGAGTTCGTCGACGCCGCCCGCAGCCTCGGGGCGCGCCACGGCTACATCCTCTTCCGCGAGGTGCTGCCCAACCTGCTCGCGCCGATCCTGGTCTACGCGACCCTGCTCATCCCGACCAACATCCTGTTCGAGGCCTCGCTCTCCTTCCTGGGCGTGGGCATCAACCCGCCCACCCCGACCTGGGGCGGCATGCTGTCCGAGGCGGTGCGCTTCTACACGCTGCCGCACTTCGTGCTCTTCCCGGGCCTGGCGATCTTCATCACGGTCCTGGCGTTCAACCTGTTCGGCGACGGGTTGAGGGACGCCTTCGACCCCCGCGCGCACTGACCTTCGCCTACGCTCCATCCCCCATCTCACTACCAAGGGGTTAGTCAATGAGAAGGAAATCCGCACTGGCGGCGGCCGCGACAGCGGCGCTGGCCATGGTGCTCTCCGCCTGTGGCGGAGGTGGCGGCACGCCGCAGCAGCCCGCGCAGTCGGCGTCCGGCGGAGGCGCGCAACCCGCGTTCAACGCCGCGCTCACCGGTGTGTACAACCCTTCGACGAAGAAGGGCGGCACGATCAAGGCCGCGCACTCCTCCGACTGGGACAGCCTCGACCCGGCCGACACCTACTACGGGTACTCGTTCAACTTCGGCCGCCTCTACTGGCGTACGCTGACGACGTACAAGACCGGTCCCGGCCCCGACGGCAACCAGGTCGTCCCCGACCTCGCCGAGGGACTGGGCCAGCCGAGCCCGGACGGCAAGACCTGGACGTACAAGATCCGCTCCGGCCTCAAGTTCGAGGACGGCACGCCGATCACGGCCAAGGACGTGGCCTACGCGGTGGCCCGTTCGTACGACAAGGAGACCTTCCCCCACGGCCCCTCGTACCTCAACGAGCTGCTGGCCTGGCCGAAGGACTTCAAGGGCGTCTACAAGACCCCCGACGTCGACTACAAGTCTGCCGTCGAGGCGACCGACGACACCACGGTGGTCTTCCACCTGGTCAAGCCGTTCTCGTCCATGGACTACATCGTCCAGCTCCCGATGACGGCGCCGGTGCCGAAGGACAAGGACACGGGCGCGAAGTACCGCGAGCACGTGATCTCCTCGGGCCCGTACAAGTTCGAGACCAACGAGGCCGGCAAGCGCTTCACGCTGGTCCGCAACGACCAGTGGGACCCCGCCACCGACCCCAACCGGCCCGCGCTGCCGGACAAGTGGGAGGTCCAGCTCAACGTCAACGCCGATGACCTGGACAACCAGCTCATGTCGGGCAGCATCCAGCTCGACATCCCGGGCACCGGCATGCAGCCCGCGGCGCTCGGCAAGGTCCTGCCGGACCCGGCGCTGAAGGCCCGCACCGACAACCCGACGATCGCCCGTCTGTGGTACGTCTCGGTCATCCCGGACACCAAGCCGCTCGACAACATCGAGTGCCGCAAGGCCGTCATGTGGGCCGCGGACCGCGTCGCCAACCAGACCGCCTACGGCGGCCCGGTGGCCGGCGGCGAGATCGCCACGAACGTCATGCCGCCCGCCGTCGTCGGCCAGGAGAAGTTCGACCTGTACCAGACGCCGGAGAACAAGGGCGACGTCGAGAAGGCCAAGCAGGCCCTGGCCGCCTGCGGCCAGCCGAACGGCTTCGAGACCACGATGACGTTCCGCGCCGACCGTCCGCGTGAGAAGGCCCTCGCCGAGGCCATGCAGCAGGCGCTGTCCAAGGCCGGCATCAAGCTGACGCTGAAGGGCTTCCCGGCCTCCAGCTACTTCTCCGACTACGCCGGCAACGTCGACTACGTCAAGAAGAACGGCATCGGCCTGGCCACGCACGGCTGGGGCTCCGACTGGCCCGACGGTTACGGCTTCATGCAGGCCATCGTCGACAGCCGGACCATCCGCCCGGCGGGCAACTACAACCTGAGCGTCAAGAACGCCGAGGTCGACAAGCTCGTCGACCAGGCCGCCGCCGAGCTGGACGCCACCGCCCGCGCCAAGCTGTGGGTGGACGTCGACAAGAAGGTCATGGAGGACGCCTCCATCCTTCCCGTCGTCTGGGCCAAGTCGCTGCTCATGCGCGGCCAGGGCGTGACCAACCTCGCCTACAACGAGGGCCAGCAGATGTACGACTACGTGCTGCTCGGCGCGGAGTGACCAGGCGAGGCTCGGGGATCTAGCGAAGGCAGGTGAAGGCAGGAGTGGCCGGCCCGGCGCGGGCCGGCCACTCGGCCGGCAGCGGTGCTCACATACATCATCAGGCGTCTGATCGGCGCGCTCGCGATGCTCATCGTGGTCAGCATGGTCACCTTCGGCATCTTCTTCGTCGTGCCGCAGTGGGCCGGGGCGACTCCCGAGGCCCTCGCCTCGCGCTACGTCGGGCGCGCGGCGACCCCGGAGACCGTTCACCTGGTCGCCGAGCGGCTCGGCTTCTACGACCCGGTGGTCGTGCAGTACGGCAGGTTCGTCAAGGGCGTCTTCGCCGGCGCCGAGTACGACTACGGCGCGGGCGTCGAGCAGTGCCCCGCTCCCTGCTTCGGCTACTCCTTCATCAGCGGACAGCCCGTCTGGCCGGACCTGGTCGACCGCATGCCGGTCACCTTCTCCCTCGCCATCGGCGCGGCCATCCTGTGGGTGCTGGGCGGCGTCGCCATCGGCGTGCTGTCGGCGCTGCGCCGCGGCAGCTTCTTCGACCGGCTGTCCATGGGCACCGCCCTCGCCGGCGTGTCGCTGCCCATCTTCTTCACCGGCATGGTCTCCCTGGTCATCTTCAGCTACGGCCTCGGCTGGACCCCGCCGGGCGGTGCGTACACACCGCTGGCGGAGAACCCGGCGCTGTGGGCCTACGACCTGCTGCTGCCGTGGATCACGCTGGCCTTCCTGTTCGCCGCCACCTACGCCCGGCTCACCCGGGCGGGCATGCTGGAGACCATGGGGGAGGACTACATCCGCACCGCCCGCGCCAAGGGGCTGAGGGAGCGGGAGGTGATCGTCAAGCACGGCCTGCGCGCCGCGCTGACGCCCATCCTCACGCTCTTCGGCATCGACTTCGGGCTGCTGATCGGCGGCGCCGTCCTCACCGAGACCACCTATACTCTGCCCGGGCTCGGCCAGTACGCCATTCTGGCGATCAGGAACCAGGACCTGCCGCAGGTCATGGGGGTCGTGCTGGTCGCCGCGCTGTTCGTGGTGGTCGCGAGCCTGGTCGTCGACCTGCTCTACGCCGTGGTCGACCCGAGGGTGAGGTTGTCGTGAGCTTCCTTGAGGTCAAGGACCTGAAGATCCACTTTCCGACCGACGACGGTCTGGTCAAGTCCGTCGACGGGCTGACGTTCGAGCTCGAACGCGGCAAGACGCTCGGCATCGTCGGCGAGTCCGGCTCCGGCAAGAGCGTCACCAGCCTCGGCATCCTGGGGCTGCACAAGGGCGGCCGTGCCCACCTCTCCGGCGAGATCTGGCTGGACGGCGAGGAGCTGATCGGCGCCTCCGCCGAGCACGTACGCGGCCTGCGCGGCAAGAAGATGGCGATGATCTTCCAGGATCCGCTGTCGTCGATGCACCCCTACTACACGGTCGGCCAGCAGATCATCGAGGCCTACCGCATCCACAACGACGTCAGCAAGCAGGTCGCCCGCAAGCACGCGATCGACATGCTGGGCCGCGTCGGCATCCCCGAGCCGGCCAGGCGCGTCGACAGCTACCCGCACGAGTTCTCCGGCGGCATGCGCCAGCGCGCGATGATCGCCATGGCGCTGTCGTGCGACCCCGAGCTGCTCATCGCCGACGAGCCGACCACGGCGCTCGACGTGACCGTCCAGGCCCAGATCCTCGACCTCATGGTCGACCTGCAGCGCGAGTTCAACTCCGCGCTCATCATCATCACCCACGACCTGGGCGTGGTGGCCGAGCTGTCCGACGACATCCTCGTCATGTACGGCGGCAAGTGCATCGAGTACGGCCCGGCCGACAGCATCTTCTACCGCCCCGAGCACCCCTACACCTGGGGCCTGCTCGGCTCCATGCCCCGCCTGGACCGGGAGCCCACCGAGCGGCTGCTGCCGATCAAGGGCTCGCCGCCCTCGCTCATCAACGTGCCCCCCGGCTGCGCGTTCCATCCGCGCTGCCCGTACGCCGAGCGCACGCAGGGCAAGGCCGACACCGAGGTGCCCGCGCTGGCCGAGACCGAGGGCGGCCACCTGGTGCGCTGCCACATGAGCCGCGACGAGCGGCGCGGCCTGTGGGAGAACGAGATCAAGCCAGTGCTGGAGACCCAGTGAGCGAGCCGAACTACGCCAGTGAGCCGCTTCTTTCCGTGCAGGACATGGAGAAGCACTTCCCCGTGACCAAGGGCCTGCTGAAGAGACAGGTCGGCGCGGTCAAGGCGGTCGACGGCATCAGCTTCGACGTCTTCAAGGGCGAAACCCTCGGCCTGGTGGGCGAGTCGGGCTGCGGCAAGTCCACGACCGGCCGCCTGGTCACCCGGCTGCTGGAGCCCACCGCGGGCAAGGTCGTCTTCGAGGGCCAGGACATCACGCACATGAGCCAGGGGCGGCTGCGGCCGCTCCGGCGCGACATGCAGATGATCTTCCAGGACCCCTACTCGTCGCTGAACCCCCGGCACACGGTCGGCGCCATCGTCGGCGCGCCGTTCCGCATCCAGGGCGTGCAGACCGAGAACGGCGTCAAGAAGGCCGTCCAGGACATCCTGTCGCTGGTCGGGCTCAACCCCGAGCACTACAACCGCTACCCGCACGAGTTCTCCGGCGGCCAGCGCCAGCGCATCGGCATCGCCCGCACGCTCGCGCTCAAGCCCAAGCTCATCATCGCCGACGAGCCGGTCTCCGCGCTCGACGTGTCCATCCAGGCCCAGGTCGTCAACCTGCTGGAGGACCTGCAGAACGAGCTGGACCTCACCTACGTCGTGATCGCCCACGACCTGTCGGTGGTGCGCCACATCAGCGACCGGGTCGCCGTGATGTACCTCGGCAAGATCGTCGAGATCGCCGACCGCAAGCGGCTCTACAGCTCGCCCATGCACCCCTACACCAACGCCCTGCTGTCGGCCGTGCCCGTGCCCGACCCCAAGGCGCGCAAGGGCCGCGAGCGCATCCGGCTGGCCGGCGACGTGCCGAGCCCGCTCAACCCGCCGCCCGCCTGCCGCTTCCACACCCGCTGCTGGAAGGCGCAGGAGATCTGCAAGACGGTCGAGCCGCCGCTGGGCGAGGTGGCGAGCGGGCACCGCGTCGCCTGCCACTTCCCGGAGAACGCCGTGGAGACCCCGGCGGCCGCGGCCGCCGAGCAGAGCTGACACGCGCCGGGCGTCCCCGACGACGGGCCGCCCGGCCCGGTCAGGACAGGGCGCCCGGCGTGATGAGGCCCGTCTCGTAGGCCAGCACCACCGCCTGCACGCGGTCGCGCAGCCCCAGCTTGGTCAGCACGTTGCCGACGTGCGTCTTGACCGTCGTCTCGCTCACCACCAGCTTGGCGGCGATCTCGGCGTTGGACATGCCCTTGGCGATCAGCCGCAGCACCTCCAGCTCGCGCTCGGTCAGCCGGTCGAGCCGGGCGGGGGCCGCCTGCTCGTACGCCGACGGCAGCCGCGCGGCGAACCGGTCGAGCAGCCGCCGGGTCACGCTCGGCGCGACGATCGCCTCGCCCGCCGCCACCACCCGGATCGCCTGCACCAGCTCGTCCGGCGGCACGTCCTTCAGCAGGAACCCCGACGCGCCCGCGCGCAGCGCCTCCACGATGTACTCGTCGAGGTCGAACGTGGTCAGCACCAGCACCTTCGGCACGTGCGCCGACGGCGCCGCCTCCCGCACGATCCGGCGGGTCGCCTCGATGCCGTCCACCCCGGGCATCCTGATGTCCATGAGCACCACGTCGGGCAGCAGCGCCCGGGTCTGCTCCATCGCGGCCTTGCCGTCGCCGGCCTGCCCCACCACCGTGATGTCGGGCTCGGCCTCGAGAATCAGGCGGAAACCGGTGCGCAGCAGCGGCTGGTCGTCCACCAGCAGCACTCTGATCGTCATTGTCCGTCCTTCAGCGGGAACCTCGCCCGCACCTCGAAACCGCCCCCCGGCAGCGGACCGATGCTCAGGATTCCACCATAGAGTGCCACTCTTTCGCGAATGCCCACCAAACCATGCCCTTGCCCCGAGGTCAGACCATCCGCCGCGCCGCCCGTCCCGTCGTCCTCGACCCGTACGTCCAGCTCGCGCGGCTTGTGCCGGACGGTGACCACCGCGCCGGCCCCGGCCCCCGCGTGCCGCAGGCTGTTGGTCAGCCCCTCCTGCACCAGCCGGTACGCCGCCAGGTCCACCCCGGCGGGCAGCTCCCGCGGCTCGCCCTCCACCAGCAGCCGGACCGGCAGCCCCGCCTCCCGCATCTGCTCCACGAGCGCCGGCAGGTCACGTACGCCCGGCTGGGGCCCCAGCTCGGCCCGCGCGTCGGCGCGCAGCACCCCCACGATCGTGCGCATCTCCGCCATCGCGGTGCGCCCGGTGTGCTCGATGGCCGACAGCGCCTCGCCCGCCAGCGCGGGATTGGCGGCGAGCACCCGCCGCGCCGCCGCGGCCTGCACCACCATGACGCTGACGTGGTGGGCCACCACGTCGTGCAGCTCCCGCGCGATCCGCGAGCGCTCCTCGGCCCGCGCCGCCCGGGTGTCGGCCGCGTGCGCCCGCTCCAGCCGCGCCGCCCGGTCCTTCAGCTCCTCCAGGTAGGCCCGCCGCAGCCGCAGGCTGCGCCCCGCGCCCCACACGGCCGTCACCAGGATGACGACCACCACGTGGTCGGTCCAGGCCGCCGCCCGCACGGGGCCGGCCAGCGCCCCCAGCGTGTACGCCGACAACGACACCAGCAGCCCGCCCAGCGCCATCGCCAGCCCCCGGTGGGAGGCCACCGAGTAGAGCAGCACCAGCCCGGCCAGGCCCGGCACGCCCATGCCGTAGCCGGTCGCCGTCAGCAGCAGGCCCGGCACCAGGGCCGCGCACAGCGCGGCCAGCGGCCAGCGCCGGCGGAAGGCCACGGGCACGCCCGCCACGGCCACCAGCGCGACGCCGAACCCGTCGGGCGGCCGCGGCCCCGCGGACGCCGGGATCAGCGGGTCGTCGAGCGTGTGGAGCACCACCGAGACGATCGCCACCACGGCGGCGAGAACCGGGTCGTGGAGGCGGGTTCGGTCGATGCGCACGGCTTCACTGTAGGACCGCCTGGGAGTCCGATTCCTCCTCCCCGGGGAGGATCAGTCCTGCTAAAGCTCGTCGGTCGCGGCCCGGCGGTTCCTGCGCACGGTGTCGCCGGGCTGCCGGTCGGGCACCGGGGGAGGGGTGCCGCCGAACTCGGGGCACAGCGCCTGATGGTCGCACCAGTCGCACAGCCGGCTGCGCCGCGCCCGCCACTCGCCGCTCTGCATCGCGCGCTCGATCGCCGTCCACAGCGCCATCACCTTGCGCTCGGTGGCCTGCAGGTCGGCCTCGTCGGGGGCGTAGCGCAGCACCTCGCCCTGGCCGCCGAGGTAGACGAGCTGCAGCAGCCGCGGCACCCGCCCGCGCAGCCGCCACAGCACCAGCGCGTAGAACTTCATCTGGAACAGCGCCTTGGCCTCGAAGTCGGGCCCCGGCGCGCTGCCGGTCTTGTAGTCGACCACCCGGACCTCGCCGGTCGGCGCCACGTCGAGCCGGTCGACGTAGCCGCGCAGCATCAGCCCGCCGTCGAGCACCGCCTCGACGTAGAGCTCACGCTCGGCCGGCTCCAGCCGGGTCGGGTCCTCCAGCGTGAAGTAGCGCTCCAGCATGCCGCGGGCCTGCGCCAGCCACTCGGCCTGCTCCTCCTCGCCGGAGAACATCTCGGCGTATTGGGGGTCGTCGTCGAGCAGCCGCCGCCACTGCGGCTCCAGCAGCTCCAGCGCCGCCGCCACCGACCGGCGCGGAGCCGGCAGGTCGTAGAGCCGCTCCAGGACCGCGTGGACCACCGTGCCGCGCACCGCCGCCGGGGAGGGCCGCTCGGGGAGCTGGTCGATCACCCGGAAGCGGTAGAGCAGCGGGCAGGTCATGAAATCGCCCGCGCGGGAGGGGGACAGCGCACCGATGATCACCGGCTCGGTCAGCGTCATGCACGCACTCTAGGTCACGGCCCCGACAGATTGACCCCCGGCGCGACGATGAGCGCCTGCCGCGGCGCGTAGCATCAAGGCAGCGAGACCACCACACCGCCGGGGCCCGACCGCACGCGGACCCGCCGGGAAGACGTACGAGGAGAGCGGTGAGCGAGCAGAGCCCCCGGCAGGAGTTCTCCGGCGTCCCGATGGGGAGGCTGTTCGGCATCCCCGTCTACGTGTCCTGGACCTGGTTCCTCGTGGCCGGCTTCATCACCGTGATGTTCGGCCCCTACTTCGGGCGGATGCTGCCCGGCATCGGCGAGGCCGCCGCCTACGGCGTGGCGTTCGTCTTCGCGGTGCTGCTCTACGTCTCGGTGCTGCTGCACGAGCTGGCGCACAGCGTCCTCGCCAAGGCCTACGGGCTGCCGGTGCGCCGCATCACCCTCTACCTCCTCGGCGGCGTCTCGGAGATCGAGAAGGAGCCGCCCACGCCGGGCAAGGAGTTCCTGGTGGCCGCGGCGGGGCCGGGGCTGTCGCTCGGGCTGGCCGGGCTCGGCTGGCTGGCCGACGTCTACTTCATCAACGACGGCGGCATCCTCGAGGTGCTGGTGCTGCAGCTCTGGTTCGCCAACCTCATCGTCGGCGTCTTCAACCTGCTGCCGGGACTGCCGCTCGACGGCGGCCGGATGCTGCGGGCCGGCGTGTGGAAGATCGCCGGCAGCCCCGGCACCGGCACGATCGTGGCCGCCTGGGGCGGCCGGGTGCTGGCCGTGCTGCTCGTCGCCGTGCCCCTCGCGTCGGCGCTCGTCGGCGGCGGCGAGGCCGACATCACCGACGTGATCTGGCCGCTGGTGCTGGCCTCCTTCATCTGGATGGGCGCCTCGCAGTCGCTGCGGGTGGCCAAGATCCGCGCCCGCATCCCGCGGGTCAACGCGCGGGCCCTGGCCCGCAGGGCGGTGCCGGTGAGCGGCGACACGCCGCTGTCGGAGGCGTTGCGGCAGGCGGGCGAGCGGCACGCGGGCGCCATCGTCGTGGTCGACCACGACGGCCGGCCGCTGGCGATCGTCAGCGAGGCCGCCGTGCAGGCCACCCCCGAGCACCGCCGCCCGTGGGTGAGCTCCGCCTCCCTGGCCAAGTCGCTCGACCCGGCCATGGTGCTCGCCGCCGACCTCGCGGGCGAGCCGCTCATCGACGCCATGCGCGAGGCGCCGGGCAGCGAATATCTCCTCGTGGAGCCGGGCGGCGAGGTCTACGGCGTGCTGTCCACCGCCGATGTGAACCGGGTGTTCACCGGCGTCTGATTTGTCCCACTCGTTTAAGCCGCGGCCCCCGGATAGGGTCGTGTCCAGCGGTTTCCGGGTTCGGGAGCGGACCCGGGCGATTTCTGCGATGCGATGACTGGCCGCTAGTGTGCTGTTTGGCCAAACTTGCACAGTTAAGGGGTTAGTTGCGGTCCACCGGTTCATCGAATCGAGACGACGGGGGCGCGGCACGGCTCCGTCGTCTGGGTATGCGTATGGCTGGTGGCCGGCACCGCAGTGCGGGCGCCGTGACAACGCCGGCTTCCGGGGAGGAGAGTTGAGTGACCGAGCGCAGCGAGGGCACCGATGAGCGCGGCACGGTCGTCATGAGGGAGGACGCATGACCGACCAAGGCTTCGGAGCGGTGCGTCCGCTTCCTGGTGACGGTCTCGTCGCCTACCTGGGCGGGCTGCTGCTGGTGTGCGATCCGGGCGAGGCCACCGCCGACGGCCTGCTCGACGCGCTGCGCGAGACCGCGGCCTCCGGCGGCGACGGCCGGGCACTGGCGCGCCGCGCGGCGCAGGTGCTGGCGGCCAACATGGCGGGCGACCCCGCCGCGTGCGCGGTCGCGGGCCCGGTGACCGGCGGCGTCGCCGTCCTGGTCAGCGGCTCGGCCTCGGCGAGCGTCGTCACCTCCGCCGGCGAGACGCGGCTGTCCGGCAGCGACTCTCTGACCTGGGCCGACCGGCTCGTCACCGGCACCGTCGAGCGGGTCGAGCTGAGCCTGCCCGGCGCCGGCTCCCCGCATCCCGCCGTACGCCTCGACGGCGGCGTGGTCCACGGCGGCGGCCTGGTCAGCGACCTCGCCGACCGTCCCGCCGACCGTCCCATCGGGCGGTCGTCCGAAATGCCCGCGCAGTCCCGGCCGCTGACCAGCGAGATGCCGGCCACGGCCTTCCACATCGAGGCCGACCTCATCCAGCCGCCCGCCCAGCAGCAGCCCCAGCACCAGCCCCAGCCGCAGCCGCAGTCCCAGCCGGTGGAGCGGCCGCCCTATCCGCTGGCCGACCAGCCGCCGGTCGTGCCGAGCCCGCCCTCGGGCCCCCAGCCCGTCCCGGCGTCCATGGAGCAGGGGCCCTACCACACGCCTCAGGATCAGCCGTACCCCTCGCAGGACCAGCCTTACCCGTCGCAGGAGCAGCACTCCCCGTACGGGCCGCCGCACGACCAGCCGCCGGCCTACCACTCGCGCGAGTCGTCGCCGTCCCTGGCCGAGCCGGGCCACTACCCGACCTACGACGAGCAGCCGCCCTCCGGCAACGGCCTGCCCGACCAGCAGGGGCAGCAGCCCTTCGGCGGGCCCGACCACTTCGGCGACCAGCCCGCGCCGCTCGGCCAGCCCGACCACTTCGACCACCCGGGCCCGCCGCAGCAGGAGCAGCAGCAGCCCGAGCACGGCGACCGGCCGCTGGTCTACGGGGTCGACTGCAAGAACGACCACTTCAACGACCCCCGCGTCCCCTACTGCGCCGTCTGCGGCATCGCCCTGGTCCAGCGCACCCTCGTCCCCTACAAGGGCCCGCGCCCCTCGCTCGGCGTGCTCATCCTCGACGACGGCACGGCGCTGCCGCTGGAGAGCGACTACCTGCTCGGCCGCGACCCCGAGCGGGCCCCCGAGGTGGCCGGCGGCACGGCCCGCCCGGCCAAGGTGACCAGCCCCGACGGCTCGGTCTCGCGCCGTCACCTGCGGGTGGCGCTCGACGGCTGGGACGTCAACCTGGTCGACCTCGGCTCGGTCAACGGCACCCAGATCCAGCCGCCCGGCGACCCCAACTTCTACGACATCCCGCCCAACGAGCCCGTCACCATCGCGCCCGGCACCACCGTGCGCGTGGGCGTCTCCCGCACCCTGCGCTACGAGGCGCACCGCGGCTGAGCGGCCCGCCGGCCGCGCCCCCTCACCGAGCGGGCGCGGCCGCCGTCCGGCGTCGTCCAAAGCCTGCCGTCCGGCGTCCTCCAGGGCCTGCCGTCCGGCGTCGTCCAAGGCTTGCCATCGGGCGTCGTCCAGGGCCTGCCGTCCGGCGTTCTCCGTGGCCCTTCAGACCGGGCGGAACGCCCGTACGCCCCGCAGGAGCCGCACCGCCGCCTCCAGGCCGCTGGCCGCCTCCAGCGCCCGCCCGGCCGCGATCGCGTACCTGCTCAGCAGGTGCTCGTCGGCGTCGCAGAAGGCCCGCCCAGCGACCCACACGAACAGGTGGTCGCACGACACCGCGGGCACCGGCGTCGCGAGGAAGCCAGGCTCGCCCACGCTGGGGTCGCACGCCAGCCGCACCGGCTCCACGGCCGACGCCAGCTCCTTCAGCACCCCCGACTCCGCGAGCCAGCAGCGCACCCGCAGCGGGTCGCCGGGCGGGGTGTGCGCGTACATCGACCGGGCCTCCTCGCGCAGCGGATCCGCGCGGACGAAACCCGCGTACGAGGTGTTCGCGACCGCGGCGGCGGCCCGCGCCAGCCGGTCCACCAGGTCCGCGGCCTCCAGCCCTGAACAGGCGGAGATGAGCTCGCGCATGGAGACGTCGACACGGTTGTATGGCATCGCGGCGATCCCTCGGCCGGTCGGAGGCGAGATCGCGCGAGCCGACCACGCGACCCTCGAAAGCGACTGCCCCGACTATCGCCCCCGACGTGGCCCTTGACTAGCCCTCAACAGGAAATCGGGATTTCTCCCCGTCCGGGGCCGTCAGCCGTCAGGAGGAGCGGACGCGGGCCCAGGCGAGGTCGTCCACGCGCCGCCCGCCGCCCTTCGGGAACATCTCCCTGTGCACGCCCTCCCGGCTGAACCCGGCCCGCTCCAGCACCCGGTGCGAGGCGACGTTGCCCGCCTCGGTGCCGGCCACGACCCGGTGCAGCGCCGTACGGGCGAACGCCCAGTCCACCAGCAGCCGCACCGCCCGCGTCATGAACCCCTTGCCGCGGAAGCCCGGCATCAGCGAGTAGCCGACCATCGCCTGCCCGAGCGCCGGCGTCACCTGGGTGAGCTGCACGTGCCCGGCGAACGCCCCGGACCCGGCGTCGCGCACGGCCAGCTCGATCCGCTGCCCCGACACCCACCAGTAGCCGGTGTAGCGGCAGCGCCGCTCGTCGTCCTGGAGGGTGCTGGGCGGCCCCACCTTGTACGCGGCCACGACCGGATCGGCCAGCATCCGGTGGAAGTCGGCCGCGTCCGCCGGGGTCATCGGCGTCAGCCGCACCACGCCGTCGGACAGCTCCCCGCCGTCGAAGAACGGCAGGTACGGCTCCACCGGCGGCGCCGCCTCGCCCGGCAGTCGCCCGAAGGTGATCAGGTCGGCGGGGCGGCCGTCGCGCAGCAGCTTGGCCTCGCGCCGGTGCCCCTCCTCGCGGAAGCCCGCCTTGTACGCCACCCGCAGGCTGGCGACATTCTCCACCTCGGCCTCCAGCTCGACCCGGCGTACGCCCTGGTCGAACAGCCAGTCGGCGACCGCCCGCGCGGCCGTCGAGGCCACGCCCTTGCCGCGGGCCCACGGCGCGACGAGGTAGCCGAGCTCGGTGACCCGCCAGCGGTCGGGCGGCCGGACGCCGATCGAGCCGGCGTAGCGGCCGTCCTGGGTGATGGCGAACTCGGCGCCGCCGGCCTCCCACTTGGCGCGGGCCTGCTCGACGTACGCGCGCGCGTCCGACAGCCGGTACGGGGAGGGCAGCAGCGGCAGGAAGCGGGCCGTCACAGGGTCGTCGCACGCCCGCATGATCGCCTCGGCGTCGGAGTCTGAGGGGGCCCGCAGGACGAGGGGACCGGCGGAGATCACGTGGCGCGCGAGCATCCCCCATACTTATCGTGCGTCCGGAGCCGCCCGAAAGCCCTATAACCTTGCCGCCATGGGTTTCCGCAGGCATGGGCCGTTCCGCCCGGGGGATCAGGTGCAGCTCACCGACCCCAAGAACAAGCGCCACACGATCACGCTCAAAGAGGACGGCGTCTTCCACACCCACAAGGGCGCCATCCCGCACAGCGACCTGATCGGGCAGCCCGAGGGCTCCGTGGTGCGCTCGTCCGGCGGCACCCAATACCTCGCCTTCCGCCACCTCCTCCAGGACTACACGCTCGCCATGCCGCGCGGCGCGGCCGTCATCTACCCCAAGGACGCCTCGATGATCGTCGGCATGGCCGACGTCTTCCCCGGCGCCCGCGTGATCGAGGCGGGGGTCGGCTCCGGCGCGCTCACCTGCTTCCTGCTGCGCGCCGTCGGCCCCGAGGGCCACGTGACGAGCTACGAGCGCCGCCAGGACTTCGCCGACGTGGCGCGCAAGAACGTCGAGAACTTCTACGGCGGCCCCATGGACGACACCTGGCGGCTGGTGGTCGGCGACCTCAACGACTCCATCGACGAGGCCGACGTCGACCGGGTGATCCTCGACATGCTCGCGCCGTGGGAGTGCGTCGACGCCGCCGCCAAGGCCCTCACGCCGGGCGGCGTGATCTGCTGTTACGTGGCCACGACCACCCAGCTGTCGAAGACCGTCGAGGTCATTCGCGATCACGGGTGTTTCACCGAGCCGCATGCGTGGGAGACCCTGGTTCGCGACTGGCATGTCGAAGGACTCGCGGTGAGGCCGGATCATCGGATGATCGGCCACACGGGGTTCCTCGTCTCCGCCCGCCGCATGGCGGACGGAGTGACACCCCCGCCGAGACGCCGCCGACCGAAGGGGACGACCGAAGAACTATGACAATTTGGCCACGAGGGTGCGTTGGTGAGTGACACGGGAACAGATCGTCGTGTTCCTGTGCTGGGAGTATTAAACGCACTATTGAGGATTAATCGCCGAACACTGAATGTCACTCTACGAACACTGCCCGGCCAGGTTACGGAGGGGCCCGAGATAGGTAAGGTCCTTAGTAGTCGCCCTCGACTGGGAAGGAGGTGACGGGGCGTGGCAGCTCGCGATGATGCTGAGGCTCGAGCCGCGCAGCGCGAACGGGAGGTCGCTGATCTTTCAACACAGGTCTCCTTCCTGCAGGAGGAGATCACCGCGCTGAGGCGGAAGCTGGCCGAGTCACCCCGTCAGGCCAGAGTCCTCGAAGAGCGTCTCCATGAGGCACAGGCGAACCTCGCGGCCGTGACCGGCCAGAACGAACGCCTTGTGGCCACACTCAAGGAGGCCAGGGACCAGATCGTCGCTCTCAAGGAGGAGGTCGACCGGCTGGCGCAGCCGCCGTCCGGTTTCGGCACCTTCCTGGAGGCCAGAGAAGACGGCACGATCGAGGTGTTCACCGGCGGCCGCAAGCTGCGGGTGAACGTCAGCCCCGCCGTCGACGTCGATTCGCTGCGGCGTGGCCAGGAGGTCATGCTCAACGAAGCGCTCAACGTGGTCGAGGCGCTCGGCTACGAAGAGGTCGGCGAGATCGTGATGCTCAAAGAACTGCTCGACGAGGGCAAGCGGGCCCTGGTCATCTCGCACGCCGACGAAGAGCGCGTCGTGCGGCTGGCCGACTCGCTGCAGGGCCAGCCCGTCAGGGCCGGCGACTCGCTCCTGCTGGAGCCCCGCTCGGGCTACGTCTACGAGCGCATACCCAAGTCCGAAGTCGAAGAGCTCGTGCTCGAAGAGGTCCCCGACATCTCCTACGAGGAGATCGGCGGCCTCGGACGGCAGATCGAGCAGATCAGGGACGCCATCGAGCTGCCCTACCTGCACGCCGACCTGTTCCGCGAGCACATGCTGCGGCCGCCGAAGGGCGTGCTGCTGTACGGCCCGCCCGGCTGCGGCAAGACGCTCATCGCCAAGGCCGTCGCCAACTCCCTGGCCAAGCAGGTCGCGGAGAAGACCGGCCAGTCCGGCAAGAGCTTCTTCCTCAACATCAAGGGCCCGGAGCTGCTCAACAAGTACGTCGGCGAGACCGAGCGGCACATCCGCCTGGTCTTCCAGCGGGCTCGTGAGAAGGCCTCCGAGGGCACGCCGGTGATCGTGTTCTTCGACGAGATGGACTCGATCTTCCGCACCCGCGGCTCCGGCGTCTCGTCCGACGTCGAGAACACCATCGTCCCTCAGCTGCTGTCGGAGATCGACGGCGTCGAGGGCCTGGAGAACGTCATCGTCATCGGCGCCTCCAACCGCGAGGACATGATCGACCCCGCGATCCTGCGGCCCGGCCGCCTGGACGTGAAGATCAAGATCGAGCGGCCGGACGCCGAGGCGGCGAAGGACATCTTCTCGAAGTACCTGCGTCCCGACCTCCCTCTGCACCCGGACGACCTGGCCGAGCACGGCGACTCGCGGCAGGGCACCATCCAGGGCATGATCCAGAGCGTCGTCGAGCGCATGTACACCGAGAGCGAGGAAAACCGCTTCCTCGAGGTGACCTACGCCAACGGCGACAAGGAAGTCCTCTACTTCAAGGACTTCAACTCCGGCGCGATGATCCAGAACATCGTCGACCGGGGCAAGAAGATGGCCATCAAGCAGTTCCTCGAGACCGGCCAGAAGGGCCTGCGGGTGCAGCACCTGCTCACGGCCTGCGTGGACGAGTTCTCCGAGAACGAGGACCTGCCCAACACCACCAACCCCGACGACTGGGCTCGCATCTCCGGCAAGAAGGGCGAGCGGATCGTCTACATCCGCACGCTGGTCTCCGGCAAGCAGGGCAGCGAGGCCGGCCGCTCGATCGACACCGTCGCCAACACCGGCCAGTACCTGTGACCCCTTCCCGAGAGGGCCACGGCGCCTGACGCCGGCACGACGACAAGCGGGAGGGCCTCCGGGCCCTC
This sequence comes from Nonomuraea bangladeshensis, assembly GCF_039529455.1. NCBI lineage: Bacteria > Bacillati > Actinomycetota > Actinomycetes > Streptosporangiales > Streptosporangiaceae > Nonomuraea > Nonomuraea bangladeshensis. Next base: position 234,015 of record NZ_BAAAMV010000011.1, on the reverse strand, counting down.
CCGCTTTCGTTTCCCGGTGCCCGCCGCCCTCCGCCCGACGCCGGGCGCGACACGACGCGATAGGCATGCGCCGGCCCGCCTCCGGGGCGCACACTTGGCGATGTGACCACTTCCGATCAGGTGGGGCTCAAGCGCGTCGAGGTGCACGTCGAGGGCGTCCTGCGGGGCGTCGGCTTCCGGCCCTTCGTGCACGCGCTCGCCCGGCGGCTCGGCCTGGCCGGCCAGGTGCGCGACGACGTCGACGGCGTGCACATCGAGATCGAGGGCGCCCGCCCCCGCGTCGCGGAGTTCCTCACCGCGCTCGAACGCGACGCCCCCGACCTGTCGGAGATCGAACGGGTCACCGTCGTCCGCGCCGAGCCCACCGGCCGCCGCGGGTTCGCCGTCGCCGCCGCCGACCCCGCGGGCCCGCGCCGCGCCGCGGTCCCCGCCGACCTCGCCACCTGTGACGACTGCCTGCGCGAGCTCGCCGATCCCGCCGATCGCCGCCACCGGCACCCGTTCGTCTCCTGCGCCGGCTGCGGGCCGCGCTTCACCGTCGTGCGCGCCGTCCCCTACGACCGGCCGCTGACCACCATGGCGGGTTTCGCGATGTGCCCGGACTGCGTGGCCGAGTACCACGACCCCGGCGGCCGCCGCTTCCACGCCCCGCCGATCTGCTGCCCCGGCTGCGGGCCCCGGCTGCGGCTGCTCGACCCGGGCGGCGGCGAACTGCCGGGCGATCCCGTCGCCACCGCCGCCGCCCTCCTGCGGGCGGGCCGGATCGTGGCGGTCAAGGGCCTCGGCGGCTACCAGCTCGCCGTCGCCGCCTCCAGCGAGCCGGCCGTCGCCGCCCTGCGCCTGCGCGAGCAGCGCGCGGACGAGCCGTACGCCGTCCTGGCCGCCGACCTCGCGCAGGCCGGCCTGCTGTGCGCGATCGACGGGGACGCCGCCGGGCTCCTCACCAGCCGGGCCCGCCCGATCGTGCTCCTGCCCCGCCGTGACGCCTCCCACCGCGACGCCTCCCACCGCGACGCCTCCCACCGCGACGCCTCCCACCGCGACGCCTCCCACCGCGACGCTCCCCGCCGTGACGCCTCCCGCCGCGACGCCTCCCGCGCTCTGGCGCCCTCCGTTGCGCCCGGGAGCCGGAGTCTCGGCGTCATGCTGCCCGGCACGCCGCTGCACCACCTGCTGCTCGCCGAGGTCGCCGAGCCCCTCGTACTCACCGGCGGCACCGGTGACGAGCCCATTGCGTACGACGACGCCGACGCCCTGGCCCGGCTCGGCGCGGTCGCCGACGCCTTCCTCACCCACGACCGGCCTATCCACGTCCGCGCCGACGACAGCGTGGTCCGGCCCACGGCCGGCGGGGTCGTCGTGCTGCGGCGGGCTCGCGGTTACGCGCCCGAGCCGTTGCCGCTGCGCCATTTCGTGCCCCGTACCGTGCTGGCCTGCGGCGCCGACCGGGAGAGCACCTTCTGCCTGGCCCGCGACCGGCGCGCGTTCGTCTCGCCGCCCTTCGGCGACCTGGACAACGACGAGGCCCGGCGCTCGTACGCGGCCGGCATCGAGCACTTCCTCGCCCTGTTCGACCTGTGCCCCGAGATCGTCGCCCACGACCTGCACCCCGGGCACCGCTCCACCCGGCACGCCCTCGCGATCCCCGGCGTCGAGCACGTCGCCGTCCAGCACCACCACGCCCACATCGCCTCCTGCCTGGCCGACAACGGCGAGCGGGGCCCCGTGATCGGCGTCGCCTTCGACGGCTCCGGCCACGGCACCGACGGCACCGTCTGGGGCGGCGAGTTCCTGCGGGCCGACCTGGCCGGCTTCGAACGGCTCGGCCGCCTGGAGCCCGTCCCCATGCCGGGCGGCGACGCCGCGGTCCGCGAGCCCTGGCTCATGGCCGCCGCCTACCTCGGCCCCGGCGACGGCCCGCCCAAGCTGGACGTCGTACGCCGCAACGCCGAACGCTGGGCCGCCGCGCTCGCCCTCGCTGCCGGCTCCCCGCTCACCTCCAGCGCCGCCCGGCTCCTCGACGCCGTCGCCGCGCTCCTCGGGGTCCGGGACCAGATCACCTATGCCGGTCAGGCCGCGTACGAGCTGGAACAGCACGCCGACCCTGCGGAGACCGGCTGCTACCGCGCCCGCCTCACGCCGGGGGAGCCGCTCACCGTGCACGGCGCCGACCTGGTCCGGGCCGCCGCCCGCGACCTGGAGTCCGGGCGGCCCACCCCGGTCATCGCCGGCCGCTTCCACAACGGCGTGGCCGACGCCGTGGCGCGCGCCTGCGCCGCGCTCAGGGACGCCACCGGCCTCACGGCGGTCGCCCTGTCCGGCGGCGTCTTCCAGAACGTGCTCCTCACCGAGCGCACCGTGCGGCGGCTGCGCGCGGCCGGCTTCCGCGTCCTCACCCACCGGCGGGTGCCGCCCGGCGACGGCGGGCTCAGCCTGGGCCAGGCCGTCGTCGCCGCGGCCCGCGATCGGGCCCGCCTATCACGCTGACGCTCCGTGACGGAAGTGAACAGCGGGACCAGGGGAACCAAAGTGATCGCTGTGGCGTCAAAAGGGGCGTGCGCACCCCCAACCGGCCGAAGCATGCCCGGGAGCACGGCCGGTTGGCCGAGCTCGACCTCCTCCGGTTCCTCGCCGCCCTCGCGGTCGTCGCCTTCCACTACCTCGTGGCGTACGCCAGCGTGTGGGGCGACCGGCCCGCCGAGCTGTTCCCCGCCGTGGCCCCCGTGGCCGGGCTCGGCATCCTGGGCGTCGAGCTGTTCTTCATCATCAGCGGGTTCGTCATCCTCATGACGGTGTGGGGGAAGGGGTTAGGGGCGTTCGCCCGTTCCCGTCTGGTGCGGCTCTATCCGGCGTACTGGCTGAGCCTCGCGGCCGTCGCCGCCCTCTACGGCCTCACCGGCGCCAAGGCCCTGGACCCCAAGCTGTCCACCGGCGAATACCTGCTGAACGCGACCATGTTCCAGCGGCTGTTCAAGGTCACCGACGCCAGCGGCGTCTACTGGTCGCTCTGGGCGGAGCTGCGCTTCTACCTCCTCATGGCCATCCTCGTGATCGTCGGCGTCACCTACGGGCGCGTCCTCGCCTTCTGCGGGATCTGGCTGGCCGCCGCGCTCGCGCTCAAGGTGCTCCAGCACGGCGACGTCGCCGTCCCCCCGGTGATCACCGAGACCGTCATGCCCGACTACGCCCCCTACTTCGTCGCCGGCATGGGCCTCTACCTCGTGCACAAGCACGGCCACGCCTGGCTGCCGTGGATCTACGTGGCCGCCGGCTACGCCCTGTCGCTCGACAGCGCCCTGGCCCGCGTGCACCGCCGCATCGACGCCGCCGGGTTCAAGAACATGCCGGTCACCGACACCAGCGTGATCATCGCGATCACGATCGTCTTCGCCCTCATGGCGCTGGCCGCCACCCGGGTCCTGCGGCTCAAGCCGTCGCGGACGCTGACCGCGCTCGGCGGCATCACCTACCCGCTCTACCTGTTCCACAGCGTGGTGGCCGTCGCCGTCATCCCCGTGCTCAGCGGCGATCTGCCGCCGTGGCTCGTCGCCTGTTGCGCCACGCTGATAGCCGTGCTCCTGTCCTATCTGGTGTACGTCTTTGCCGAACGTCCCATCCAGCGCATACTCAAGCCCCGCGGGCGGGCGGGCGCCTCGGTGGCTTCCGCCGTACAGATGGAAAAAGCGTCGGTGCCATAACCTTGTGGCCCTGGGGCACTGTGAAGGGCATAGGCTCGGGCATATAAACGGCGGATAGACAGACCCGGACGAACAGAGGATGTTGCATGACGGTGCGTCGGGTGATGGGCATCGAGACCGAGTACGGCATCTCCGTACCCGGCCAGCCAGGCGCCAACGCGATGGTGACCTCCTCGCAGGTCGTCAACGCGTACCTCGCCGCCTCGGCGGCCCGCGCGCGCCGCGCGCGCTGGGACTTCGAGGAGGAGAACCCCCTGCGTGACGCGCGCGGGTTCGACCTGGCGCGAGAGGTCGCCGACCCCACCCAGCTCACCGACGAGGACCTCGGGCTGGCCAACGTCATCCTGACCAACGGGGCCCGGCTCTACGTCGACCACGCCCATCCCGAATACTCCGCGCCCGAGTGCACCAACCCCCGCGCCGCGGTCATCTGGGACAAGGCGGGCGAGCGGGTCATGTACGACGCCGCCACGCGTGCCTCGGCCATGCCCGCCAACGCGCCCATCCAGCTCTACAAGAACAACACCGACGCCAAGGGCGCCAGCTACGGCTGCCACGAGAACTACCTCATGCGCCGCGCCACGCCCTTCGCCGACATCGTGCGCCACCTGACCCCGTTCTTCGTCAGCAGGCAGGTCGTCGTCGGCGCGGGCAAGGTCGGCATCGGCCAGGACTCGCGCGGCGAGGGCTTCCAGATCAGCCAGCGCGCCGACTTCTTCGAGGTCGAGGTCGGCCTGGAGACCACGCTCAAGCGGCCCATCATCAACACCCGCGACGAGCCGCACGCCGACCCCGAGAAGTACCGGCGCCTGCACGTGATCATCGGCGACGCCAACATGTCCGAGATCTCCACCTATCTGAAGCTCGGCACCACGGCGCTCGTGCTGGCCATGATCGAGGAGGGCTTCCTCAGCCGCGATCTCGCCGTCGAGAACCCCGTCCAGGCCCTGCGCGCGGTCTCACACGACCCGACCTGCCGCTACGAGATCGCCCTGCGCGACGGCCGCAAGCTCACCGCCGTCCAGTTGCAGATGGAATACCTGGAGCAGGCGCGCAAGTTCGTCGAGGAGCGCGGCACCGCCCAGGACGAGATGAACAAGGACGTGCTCGACCGCTGGGAGTCCGTGCTCACCCGCCTGGCCGAGGACCCCATGCAGCTCGCCCGCGAGCTCGACTGGGTCGCCAAGCTCGAACTCCTGGAGGGCTACCGCAGCCGCGACGGCCTGGCCTGGTCCCACCCCCGCCTCCAGCTCGTCGACCTCCAGTACAGCGACATCCGGCCCGACCGCGGCCTCTACAACCGCCTGGTCGCCCGGGGCCGCATGCAGCGCCTGGTCTCCGAGGAGGAGGTGCAGCGCGCCGTCGAGCACCCGCCCAGCGACACCCGCGCCTACTTCCGCGGTCGTTGCCTGCGCCAGTACAGCGAGTCCGTCGCCGCCGCCTCCTGGGACTCCGTCATCTTCGACATCCCGGGCCGCGAGTCCCTGCAGCGCGTCCCCACCCTGGAGCCCCTGCGCGGCACCAAGGCGCACGTCGGAGAGCTGTTCGACCGCTGCCACACGGCCGCCGACCTGGTCGCCGCCCTCACCGGCGGCGAATGACCGTCCGCTGACGCCGGGGCCGGCCGCTCACAGCAGGCCGATGCCCAGCGTCAGCGTGCCCACCGCCAGGCCCACGCCGCCCGCCACGGCGAGCCAGATGAGCTTGTTCGGCCTGGTGTCGCCCGGGCGGGCCACCGACAGGAAGAACCCCAGCGGCATCAGGACGGGCGCCGCCACGATGAGCACCCGGGTCAGCGTCCTGACGCCCTCGGGGAGTGCGGTCTGGTCCACGTACAGCATCGCCACCAGGGCGAACAGGACCAGCACGCCCGCGTGCGCGTGCCCCGCCCGCCACAGGCCGCGCCGGACCGGGTTGTCCCGGTAGCCGGGAACGTTCCGCATGAGGAACGTCAGCAGCGACACACCGCCGAACACGATCGTCGGGACTGTGATGAGGAGCACACCTGCCATGGTCAGGGACATAGTGGACATATCTGAACCTCCGTGTACGTAGGGGACTCATTATTGGATAGCAACACTATCCAGTCAACCGATACAAGATCGCGCAAGGTTGGGCGCGAAATGTCGGACGGTTCGGGGAAGATATGCCTAGAGGCAGTCCCCCAAGCGGAGGTAGGACATGGCAACCAAGGACACCGGCGGCCAGAAGCAGGCCGGACGGCGCGAGACCGAGGTTGAGGAGACCGAGGCCTCGGCGGCGCCCGACGTTCAGGAGCGTCAGGAGAAGCTCACCGACGACGTCGACGCGATCCTCGACGAGATCGACGAGGTCCTCGAGGAGAACGCCGAGGAGTTCGTCCGCAGCTACGTCCAGAAGGGCGGGGAGTAACACACCCGGCACGGCACCACCACGATCTAGAGTCACGGCAACACCGAGGACGACGTCGAGCGCGCGCTCGCCCGTCAGGGCGGGCCCTGCGCCGTCGCCCTCGGCGCCCGTCCCATGAGCGGCCGGACGGGCGGCACCCCATGAGGTGAGGCCGCGAACGGGCGAGCGCTCCGGCCCGGCCGGCGCCTCGCTGTCTTCCGTCGCGCGGGCGCCGGATCCTTCCTTCCGCGCCTTGACAGGTCGCGAGCGACCGTATGAACGCCGGCGTCTCCCAGGCCGGCCACGAGTCCCCACGAACGCACCGAGCACACGCGCGGACGCGCAGCGCCGCACGCTGCCCCCGGACGTGCTGCCACGGCCCCGGCCACGCCCGCCAGCGTTGCGGCAACCCCCGCCTGCCCACCATCCGATCATGCGGCCTTCGCCGCCGGCCGTAAGGAAACGATCCGGACAATGATCGGCTCGCGCAGGGGTAGGTTGGCCGCGGCGGGGGAGGGTTCGCCGTGAGCTGATCGTGGGAAGTGCAGACAGCAACGCAACAACAGTAGGGTCGCCCTAGGGACAGTGACGTTTGGGAGGGAGTCGCGTGGCATCGCACAGGGATCTGCCCGTCGGCTTGGTGAATCAGCTTTTCCAGAACAATGGGAGCTCCTCGTTCACGGAGTTCGTCAGCTCCTACGCGCCGGAATTGCTGCCACGGCGGGATGAGGTTCTGGCCACCCCGATCGGCGACCAGGTTCCGCACGCGACCACGATCGTCGCCGCCACTTTCGCGGGCGGGGTGATCATGGCAGGTGACCGGCGGGCGACGTCGGGCAACGTGATTTCGCAGCGTGACGTGCAGAAGGTGTTCAGGACCGACGACTATTCCTGCATGGGCATCGCGGGCACGGCGAGCACCGGCATCGAGTTCGCCCGGTTGTTCCGGGTCGAGCTCGAGCACTACGAGAAGCTCGAAGGCCGCACGATGTCGGTGGCGGGCAAGGCCAACCGGCTGGCGACCATGATCAGGGGCAATCTCGGCATGGCGATGCAGGGGCTGGTGGTGGTGCCGCTGTTCGCCGCCTACGACCCCGACAAGGACGAGGGCCGCATCTTCAGCTACGACGTGGCGGGCGGGCCCTACGAGCGCGAGCGGTTCGACGCGATCGGCTCCGGCTCGATCTTCGCCCGCGGGTCGCTGAAGAAGCTCTACCGCGACGGCGCGTCGGCCGACGACATGGCGATGACGCTCATCCAGGCGCTCTACGACGCGGCCGACGACGACTCGGCGACCGGCGGCCCCGACGTGACCAGGAAGATCTGGCCGGTCGTGGGCGTCATCGACGCCGACGGCTTCCGCCGCCTCACCGACGAGCAGGTCGCCGGCTACGTCGACCAGATGCTCGAAGCCCGGATGATCTCGCCCGACGGCCCCATCGCCCCGCTGCGCTAGAAAGGACCACCTGCCCGTGTCCATGCCTTTTGGATATGCGTCCCCTGAGCAGATCATGCGGGACAAGGCCGACTACGCGCGCAAGGGCATCGCGCGGGGCCGGTCGGTCGTCGTGCTCCAGTACGTCGACGGCATCCTGTTCGTCGCGCCCAACCCGTCGCGGGCGCTGCACAAGATCAGCGAGATCTACGACCGCATCGGGTTCGCGGCCGTGGGCCGCTACAACGAGTTCGAGGAGCTGCGGCTCGGCGGCATCCGTTACGCCGACATCAACGGCTACACCTACGACCGCTCCGACGTGACCGGGCGTGGCCTCGCCAACCTCTACGCCTCCAACCTGGGGCGCATCTTCACCGAGTCGATCAAGTCGCTTGAGGTGGAGGTCGTGGTCGCCGAGGTCGGCGAGACCAAGGACGGCGACGCCATCTACCGGCTCACCTTCGACGGGTCGGTCTTCGACGAGCACGGCTTCGCCGCCATGGGCGGGCAGGCCGAGGCGGTCGCGGGGCGGCTGAAGGAGCGTTACCGCGAGTCGATGTCGCTGGCCGACGCGCTCGAAGTGGCGCTGACAGCGCTGACCGAGCCGGGCGGGGAGCGGCCGCCGGTGGGCCAGCTCGAAGTGGCGGTGCTCGACCGCAACCGTGAGCACCGCAAGTTCCTGCGGCTGACGGGGGCCCGGCTGGAGCGGCTGCTCGCCCAGACGACCCAGCCGCCCGCCTCGCCGCCTTCGTCGTCCGAGTCGTCGGAGGAGCCGCCCTCCACCGGCTCCGCCGGTTCGTCGTCCGGCTCCTCCGGCGACACCCCGCCGCCCACGGGCCCCGAAGGCCCGGTCGACGACGGCTCCTCGCCCCTGTAACCCCACACCCGTTCCCCGGCGGGGCCGCCACTCGCGCGGCCCCGCCGCTCGCGCTTCCGGTCCCGCCATCCGCGCTTCGGGGCCGTGTCCGGTCCCGCCGTTCGCGCGCCCGGCGCGGTGTGCGGCAGGCCGTGTGCGCAGCCCCCGGCGTGTGCGCAGCCCCCGGCGTGTGCGCAGCCCCCGGCGTGTGCGCAGCCCCCGGCGTGTGCGTGGCCCCTGCCGTGTGCGTGGCCCCTGCCGTGTTTGTGGCGCCTGCCGCGTGTGGCCCCTGCCGTGTGCGCTGCCCCGAACGTTCGCGTCGCCACTGTTCGCGGTGCCGGACCGGGGCGGTGTGAGCTGGATCACCAGGATGGGGGCGAACCGGAGGCGGGTGGTGTTGGTCTCAAGGGGCGTGAACACTTCGTTGCGCACCCTCCTCGCCGGCGGGGCGGCCGCCGCCGCGCTGGTGGCCTCCGGCGGCGCCGCACAGGCCGCGACCGCCGCCTACCCCCACTACAAGGCGCCGAAGATCTTCGGCACCACCTTCCAGCCCGACCCGAAGCACGACTTCACCAAGCGCATCAGCCCCCGCCACGACGGGATCCTGCGCGGCTGGATCACCCACGTGAGCGGCGGCGTGGCCGAGTACCAGCCGATCAAGTGGAAGCGGGACAAGCACACCGAGGGCTATTTCGTGGGCCCGGGCGAGGGCGACGCGACGGCCTACGCCTCGCCGATCGCCAAGAACGTGGAGTTCCTGTCGGCGTACGGCTGCAAGCAGTCGGGCGGGTCGCTCACGGTGAGCAGGAAGACCGGCCTGGGCGCCAAGCGGTGCCCGGCGTCGGTGCTGGTCAAGCGGCACGGCAAGCAGCGTCAGCCGGCCCTCATCACGGTCTACCGGGGCAAGATCGTCAAGGTCCAGGAGATCTACGTCCCGTGAGCGCGCCGCCGTGCTCATTCAGGGGCGGGCACGGCGCTGCCAACAGGGACAAAACATCCCATACAGGTCCGCCATTGAAAACACCCGGCAAGATCTCTCCCGCTCGCCGATCCATGGGCATAGTGTGAGGTGATGGATCGTCGCATCTTCGGGCTGGAGAACGAGTACGGCGTGACCTGCACGTTCAGGGGGCAGCGCAGGCTGTCCCCCGACGAGGTCGCGCGCTACCTGTTCCGGCGAGTCGTGTCCTGGGGCCGATCGAGCAACGTCTTCCTCCGCAACGGCGCCCGCCTCTATCTCGACGTGGGCAGCCATCCTGAATACGCAACACCCGAGTGTGACAACGTCATCGAGCTCGTCACCCACGACAAGGCGGGCGAGCGCATCCTCGAAGGTCTCCTCGTGGACGCCGAGAAGCGGCTGCGCGAAGAGGGCATCGCGGGCGACATCTACCTGTTCAAGAACAACACCGACTCGGCGGGCAACTCCTACGGCTGCCACGAGAACTACCTCGTCGGCCGGCACGGTGAGTTCGGCCGCCTGGCCGACGTGCTGATCCCGTTCCTGGTGACCCGGCAGATCGTCTGCGGCGCCGGCAAGGTGCTGCAGACGCCGCGCGGGGCCGTCTACTGCGTCTCCCAGCGGGCCGAGCACATCTGGGAGGGCGTCTCCAGCGCCACCACCCGGTCGCGGCCCATCATCAACACCCGTGACGAGCCGCACGCCGACGCCGAGCGCTTCCGCAGGCTGCACGTCATCGTCGGCGACTCCAACATGAGCGAGACCACGATGCTGCTCAAGGTCGGCGCCACCGACCTGGTGCTGCGCATGATCGAGTCCGGCACGGTGATGCGCGACCTGTCGCTGGAGAACCCCATCAGGGCCATCCGCGAGGTCTCCCACGACATGACCGGGCGGCGCCGGGTGCGCCTGGCCAACGGGCGCGAGGCGTCGAGCCTGGAGATCCAGCAGGAATACCTGTCGAAGGCGAAGGACTTCGTGGACCGGCGCGGCGGCGACGACATCGCGCACCGCGTGCTGGAGCTGTGGGAGCGTACGTTGCGCGCGGTCGAGACCGGCGACCTCGACCTGGTCTCGCGCGAGATCGACTGGGTGACGAAATACCAGCTCATCGAGCGCTACCGCAAGAAGTACGACCTGCCGCTCTCCTCGCCCCGGGTGGCCCAGCTCGACCTCGCCTACCACGACGTGCACCGCAAGCGCGGCCTGTACTACCTGCTGCAGAAGCGCGGCTCGGTGGAGCGGGTGGCGTCCGACCTGAAGATCTTCGAGGCCAAGTCGGTGCCGCCGCAGACCACGCGGGCGCGGCTGCGGGGCGAGTTCATCCGCAAGGCGCAGGAGAAGCGGCGCGACTTCACCGTCGACTGGGTGCACCTGAAGCTCAACGACCAGGCGCAGCGCACCGTGCTGTGCAAGGACCCGTTCCGCAGCGTGGACGAGCGGGTGGACAAGCTGATCGCCGGCATGTGAGCCGCCGGCTGGACGGGACGCGGGCGGTGCGTTTACCTCGGGCGTACCCGAGGTTCGGGTAGGGTGACGCGAATCTGACGTCTTTTCCGAGGGAAACGCATGCGCCGCGTTCTGGCCGTTCTGGCAGCGATGCCGCTGATCTTCTTCGCCGCGGGATGCGGCTCCGACGACGCCGCATCCGGCGGGTCCACCGGGTTCAAGGTCGCCGGTAACCCCGGCGCCAAGCCCACGGTGACCTTCCCGTCCGGCTCGCCGGCCACCAAGTCGTCCTACGAGGTGATCCAGCCGGGCAGCGGCGCGGAGATCAAGACCGGTGACAAGGTCATCGTCAACCTGACCGTCTGGGACTGGGACGGCAAGACCAACGCCGCCCAGGGCTCGTCGTACGACACCAAGGCCCCCGAGACGATCTCGGTCAACGAGCAGCTCCCGCAGGTGCTGCAGGAGGGCTTCACCAAGGTCAAGCACGGCGGCCGGCTGCTGGCCGTGCTGGCCAACGACTCGGTCCCCGCGCAGCAGCAGCAGACCTCTCCGGCCGAGCCGACCAAGGTGTTCGTCTTCGACGTGGTCGGCACGCAGCCGCCCGCGCTGAAGGCCGCCACCGGCAAGGAGACCAAGGAGTCCATCAAGGGCGTCAAGGTCGAGAACCCGGGCGGCGAGAAGGCGCCGACGCTCACCACCAAGACGGGTGAGAAGCCGCCGGGCGAGCTCGTGGTCAAGACGGTGATCGAGGGCACCGGCGCCAAGGTGCAGCCCAACCAGACGCTCGCCGTCCACTACACGGGCAAGATCTGGGGCACCGACAAGCAGTTCGACTCGAGCTGGGAGCGGGGCGAGGCGGCCGAGTTCCCGCTGAGCGGGGTCATCCAGGGCTGGCAGCAGGGGCTGGCCGGGGTGCCGGTCGGCAGCCGGGTCGTCATGAGCATCCCGCCGAACCTGGGTTACGGCGACCAGGAGCAGCCGAACATTCCGGCCAACAGCACGCTGGTGTTCGTCGTGGACGTCCTGGCCGCCTACTGAGCCACCGCCCGGCCCCGGTGCTCGCCATTTGGGGGTTTCGCGGGGTTTGTGGTGGGTCAGCGCGGTAGCATCGCGAGCCCCGGGGACTGCCTGCCCCGGGGCTCGCCGCGTAGGGGAGGGCCCGATGCTCCGCCGTGCCACCGCCCCCAGGGCCGTTTCCAGGACCGGGCCCAGGCTCGTGTCCAAGCTTGCTTCCAGGCCCGTCCCCGAGCGCGCGTTCAGGCCCGCGCTGAAGCTCCTGTCGGCGCTCGTGCCGAAGGTCGCGCGCAAGCCCATGCCCGTGCTCGTGCTCGTACGGGAGCTTGGGCCGGTGTTTGGGCCGGTGCTCCTGGTCGCGGTGCTCGCGGGGTGTACCGGGGCGCCTGCTCAAGGGCTGGAGCTGAAGGTGGCCGGGGCGTTCGGGGCGCGGCCCACGGTCGACTTTCCCGACGGCAAGCCCGCGCCCGGCCTCCAAGTGGACGAGCTGACCACCGGCAAGGGCGCCCGGCTGGAGCCGGACGACGTGGCGGTCGTGCAGTACACCGCGCACGTCTGGGACGGCGGACGCAACCGCCTGGTCGACTCCAGCTTCACCCGTGGCGCGCCCGCCGCGTTCCCCGTGGGCGGCCTGCTGCCCGGCCTGGACCGGGCCCTGGAGGGCCGTACGGTCGGCAGCCGGGTCATCGCCGCCGTCCCGCCCGGCGACGGCTTCGGGCCCAATCCGCCGCGCGGCGTGGGCCCCTCCGACGAGCTGTTCTACGTCGTGGACATCCTCGGCGCCCACCACAAGGGCGCCTCGGTCGAGGGCCGCGCGGGCACACTGGCGGGCGTGCGCGTGAGCGCCGGCGCGCGGCCGGCGATCCAGGTGCCCGCCGCCGCTCCGCCGGCCCGGTTCTCGTCCACGGTGCTCGAACGGGGCTCAGGCCCCAAGGCCAGGCCCGGCCGGCTCGTCGTCACCCAGTACGCGGGCGCGGTCTGGGGCAGCCGCCGCGTCTTCGACACCACGTGGACGAGCGGCCTGCCGAAGGCGTTCAAGCTGGGCGACGGCGGCCTCATCAGGGCGTGGGAGCGGGCGCTGACCGGTGTCCCCGCCGGCAGTCGGGTGCTGATGGTCGTCCCGCCCGCGTACGGCTACGGCGCCCCCGGCTTCCCCGCGTACGGGATCAAGGGCTCAGACACCCTCGTCTTCGTCGTGGACGTGCTGGCCGTCTACTGAGCCAGGGCCGCGCGCATAGACTCCCGCCTGTGAGCATCGACGACCTCGACGCGCTGGCCCTGCTGAACGACCCGGTACGCCGCAGCCTCTACGAGGCGGTCGCGGCCGGCGGCGGCGACGTGGGGCGGGGTGAGGCCGCCGAGGCGGCCGGGGTGTCACGGACGCTGGCCGGCCACCACCTCGACAAGCTGGTCGAGGCCGGGCTGCTGGAGAGCGGGTTCCGCGCCCCCGCCAAGAAGGGGCCGGGCAGCGGGCGGCCGGCCAAGGTCTACCGCAGGGCCAGGGGCGAGCGCTCGGTGAGCCTGCCGCCCCGCGACTACGTCACCCTCGCCTCGGTCCTCGCCGACGTGGTCGAGCTGCTGGGCGCCGATGAGCAGGCGGAGAAGGCGGCGCGCGGCGCGGGTGAGCGCATCGGCGCGCGGCACGCGGGCGAGCCGGTGGAGCGGGTGCTGGGGGAGCGGGGCTATGAGCCGTACGAGGAGGACGGGCTGGTCCGGCTGCGCAACTGCCCGTTCCACGTGCTGGCCTCGGAGCAGCCGCTGCTCGTGTGCTCGATGAACCTGGCGCTGTGCCAGGGGCTGCTGCGCGGGCTCGGCGAGGACCCGGCGCGGGCGCGGCTGGACGCGCGGCCGGGGGAGTGCTGCGTCGCCCTTTCTAAAACAAATGGAGATTGACATAGAAGGGGAGGAGGTGATGTGCTGAGCGTCATGCATCTCGCCCAGCTCAACCTCGCCCACATGCGCGCGCCCATCGACTCCCCCGAGCTCGCCGAGTTCGTCGCCCTGCTCGAACCGATCAACGCCCTCGCCGACGCGGCCCCCGGGTTCGTCTGGCGGCTGAAGGAGAGCGAGAGCGACCCCACCGCGACCGTCCAGCACGAGTACGGCGACTACCTGCTCGTGAACTTCTCCGTGTGGGAGTCGCTGGAGTCGCTGTGGAACTACGTCTACCGCTCCCCGCACCTGGGCGTGCTGCGCCGCCGCAGGGAGTGGTTCCAGCGCATGGCGGAGCCGGCCATGGTGATGTGGTGGATCCCGGAGGGCACCATCCCGACGCTGGCCGAGGGCATGCGGCGGCTCGAACGCCTCAGGACCGAGGGCCCGAGCCCCGAGGCGTTCACCTACAAGGACGCCTACGACAGCAGCGAGGCCGCGAACCTGCCCGCCGCCGCCGAGGCGAGGAAGTAGGCCAGGTCCTCCTCCAGGCCCCGGCCCATCGTCGAGAGCCGGACCGGTGCCGCCCGCAGCGCCTCGTGCAGGCCGTCCACCGGCACCGGCACCAGGCGGTGCCGCACCGCCAGCAGCTCGGCCTGGTCGCGCACCCGCGCCCCGAACTCGCCCGGCAGATCGGGCACCGGCACGTCGGCCGGGCAGAGCGCCACCCGCCCGAACGCGGTCAGCGAGTGATGCGACACCCCGTGGTGCCGCTCGCGCAGGTCGCCCTCGCTGACCCGCAGCGCCGCCACCGGCCGCCCCCGCAGCACCCCGGCCGCGTTGACCGCCTCGCCCGCCTGCACGCCGGAGAAGCCCCAGCGGGTGCCCGAGCCCAGGTTGCCCGGGCCCTGTGCGACGATCGCCACGTCGGCCTCCAGCACGTGCCTGGCCGCCAGCAGCGCCGTGTGCACGGTCACCGCCTCCAGGTCGCCGCCGAACGCCTGGCCCGCCGTCACCACGCCCGCCAGCCAGCCGGTCTCGCGCAGCCGCGCCGCCGTCATCGAGAACCACGCGGGCAGCGCACCGCCGTCCTGCATCACGTACGCCACCCGCGTGCCCGGCGCGGCCTCGTACAGGCCGGCGAGGATCGGCGCGAGCGCCGAGTGCAGGTCGGCCACCACGACGGGCATGTCGTCCAGGGAGTCGGCCTCGCGCAGGACCTCGTGGTGGGGCGAGTCCTGCTCGTCCGCGCCCGCCACCGTGGCCTGCAACGGGGTGTATCGGGCCTTCACCAGGTGCCCCGGCCCCTGAGGATCTTGCGGCAAACGGTTCGGGACGGCCACCACCATGGCGTAACCTCCCGTACCGAGACCCATCGCGAGTGCGGTCGTGTTGAGCAGCACCTCGTCGCCGGGTTCCGGGCGCCCCACCAGCGGGGGGTACGCCAGCGCCCGGCACTCCCCCTCGGGGACGGCGACGTCCAGTTCCACCGCTCCCGGCCACTCGCGTCGGATCCGTACGACCTCGCCCTTGCGCCATCTGATCACGGGGGCAGGGTAGCGTCGATGAAGGAGGAGTGAGGCAGATGTCGCGCCGGAAGACGGAACGGCTGCTCAATCTCGTCATCTGTCTGCTCGCCACCCGGCGTCCGCTGTCGGCCGAGCAGATCCGCCAGGCGGTCCCCGGCTACGACCGCGACGGCGACGAGGCTTTCCAGCGCATGTTCGAGCGGGACAAGAACGAGCTGCGCGAGATCGGCATCCCCATCGACGTCGTCCGCGACCCGTGGGAGGACGAGCCGGGCTACCGCATCCAGCGGGAGTCGTACGAGCTGCCGGAGATCACCCTGGAGCCCGACGAGGCCGCCGTGCTCGGCCTGGCCGCCCAGGTGTGGCAGCGCGCCAGCCTGGCCGAGGCCGCCTCGGGGGCGCTGCTCAAGCTGCGCGCCGGCGGCGTCGCCACCGACCAGCCGGTCGGCACCGGCGCGCTGGAGCTGCGCGTCGACACCCGCGACCCGGCCTTCCCCGCCCTGTGGGAGGCTGTGCGCGACCGGCGCGCGGTCCGCTTCGACTACCGCGGCGCCGGCAGCGAGAGCGTACGCGCCCGCACCGTCGAGCCGTGGGGCGTGGTGAGCCGGCGCGGCCGCTGGTACCTCGCCGGCTACGACCGCGACCGGCAGGCGCCGCGCGCCTTCCGGCTCAGCCGCATCGCCGGCCAGGTCGCGCACGTCGGCAAGCCGGGAGCGGTACGCGTGCCCGAGGGCGTCGACCTGCGGGCCATGGTCGGCTTCCCCGACGAGACGACGGACGAGCGGGTGGCCGTCGTACGGGTGCGCCAGGGCGCGTGCGAGGGGGTGCGCCAGCTCGCCAGGGCCGTCCACCCCGGCGTGGACGGCTGGGACGAGGCGGAGCTGACCTTCTCCGACCCCGAGCGGCTGGCCGGCTGGATGGCCAGCCTCGGCGGCGACGTCGAGGTGGTCGAGCCGCCGGACGCGCGCGAGGCGGTCATCCGCAGACTGAAGGGGGCCATGGCGTGAGCGCGCCGGCCACGAAACAGGGGGAAAGCATATGAGCGGGAGCGCGGACCGGCTGCCGCGGCTGCTGGCGCTGGTGCCGTACCTGATGTCCCATCCAGGGGCGCAGGTCGGCGAGGTGGCGGCGGTGTTCGGCCTGAGCGAGAAGCAGCTCATCGACGACCTGCAGCTCGTGTGGATGTGCGGCCTGCCCGGCCACACCCCCGGCGACCTCATCGACGTCTCCTGGGACGGCGGCGAGATCATCATCGACAACGCCGACACGATCGCCCGGCCGCTGCGGCTCGGCATCGACGAGGCCAGCGCGCTGCTCGTCGCGCTGCGCATGCTGGCCGCCCAGCCGGAGCTGGCCCTGCCCGCGGGCAGGGATCAGGCCGGTGGGGCGACCGGTGACGCGCTCGCGCGGGTGACGGCCAAGCTGGAGCGGGCCGCGGGCGAGGGCGCCGCCACCGTCAGCAGCCAGGTCGCCGTGGACGTGGACGCCGCCCCCGACGCGCTGCCCCGCGTCCGCGAGGCGCTGACCGGCGGGCGGCGGCTGTCGCTGCGCTACTACGTGCCGGGCCGCGACGAGGTCACGCCGCGCGAGGTCGATCCCACCCGCGTGCTCGTCGTCGACGGCCGCGCCTACCTGGAGGGCTGGTGCTACCGGGCGGAGGCGATGCGGCTGTTCCGCCTCGACCGCATGCTCGGCGTGGACGTGCTCGACGTGCCCGCCGACCCGCCCGCCGAGGCCGAGCCGATCGACGTCACCCGCGGCGTCTTCCGTCCCTCGCCCACGGACGAGCTGGTCGAGCTGGAGCTGAGCGCGGCCGGCCGGTGGGTGGCCGAGTACTACCCGTGCGAGGAGGTCGCCGAGCTCGGAGAGGGCCGGCTGCGGGTGGCGTTGCGGGCCCGCGACGAGGACTGGATCGTCAAGCTCGCGCTGCGGCTCGGCGACACCGGCCGGGTCGTCGCGCCGCCCCGGATGGCCGAGACCGTGCGCGCCGAGGCCGAGCGGGCTCTCGCCCTGTACGCTCACGGGTCATGACGTGGATCATGCCCGCGGCCGTCGTGGTGGCGGCCGGGCTGGCCGTCCTGGGGGTCCTGGGGGCCCGCGTGGTCGTGGCCGCCCGTGCCCTGAACAGGGAGGTTGCTCGAATTAACCAGCAATTCAGGCTGAAAGCGGACTCCAGGGGATGAGGCAGGGCCGTCGGCAGCGTACGATCGGGTTTGGACAGCACACGGCTCACCTGTAAGGACGTCACATGAACCTGGGAGCTCCGGAGATCATCCTGATCCTGGTGGCATTGGTCCTGCTCTTCGGGGCCAAGAAGCTGCCGGACCTGGCCCGTGGCGTCGGGCGGTCCCTGCGCATCTTCAAGGCCGAGACCAGCAAGATGAACGACGACGACGACGAGCGTCCGACCGTCGTCCAGGCCCAGGCCCAGCCTCCGGCCCAGCCCGCGCCCCCGCAGCAGATCCCGGCCCCCGCGCCCGCGGTGTCGCTCGAGGAGCAGGCCCGCCAGCTCGAGGAGCAGGCCGCCCGGCTGCGTGCCTCGGCGCAGGCCGACAAGCGCGCCTGAGCCTTCCCCTTCATCCGTCCCTCGTCCCCGAGGACTCACCTAGATGGCGCTGCTGAAGAAGTCGGGCCCGAAGCCGTCGCGGGACCCGGAAGGCCGGATGCCGCTGATGGAGCACCTCCGGGAGCTCCGCAACCGGCTGCTCATCGCGATCGCCGCCGTGGCCGTCGGCCTGATCGTGGGCTGGATCGTCTCCGGTCCGGTGTGGGAGATCCTCAAGGAGCCCTACTGCCACACGGACCAGGCGCGGCAGCTCACCGGTGAGTGCAGCCTGACCTACAACGGCATCTTCTCGTCGTTCTTCATCACGCTGAAGATCTCGCTCATGGTCGGTCTCGTGGTGTCCTCACCCGCGTGGCTCTACCAGATCTGGGCGTTCGTCACCCCGGCGCTCTACCGCACCGAGAAGCGCTACACGCTGACGTTCCTGGGGCTGGCGATCCCGCTGTTCGTCCTCGGCGCCTGGCTGTGCTACTTCATCATGGACACCTCGCTGTCCTTCCTGCTGGGCTTCTCGCTGGACGGCACGGTGGCGACGATCGCCATCGACGACTACCTCGACTACGTGCTGATCATGTTGCTGATCTTCGGGGTGTCGTTCGAGCTGCCGCTGCTGCTGGTGTTCCTCAACATCATCGGCGTGGTCTCGCACGCCGCGATCGCCAAGCACCGGCGGCTGGTCATCTTCCTGATGTTCGTCTTCGGCGCGGTGATCACGCCGGGCGGCGACCCCATCACCATGATGGCGCTGGCGACCCCGATGATCGTGCTGTTCCTGGCGGCCGAGCTGTTCATGTACCTCCGCGAGCGCAGGCGGCCGGCGGACGAGTTCGCCGGGCTGTCCGACGACGAGGCCTCGCCGCTGTCCGACGACGACAGGCCGCTCGACGACGTGCCGCTCGGTGACGCCCCGCCCGCTGACAGGCCGGTCGGCGACAAGCCGGGCGACGGGGATCCCGCCGGGCGATAGCGGGCGGAGGATTCCGGTTCCGCGCGATAGGCGATAGGTTCCGGGCGTGTCCCCCCAACTCGCCGTGCTCGTCAACCCGGCCGCACGCGGCGGCCGGGCCCTGCGCCAGCTCGAACCCGTGGCGCGCCGGCTGCGCGCCGGCGGGGCGGAGCTGTCGGTCATCGTCGGCTCCGACGCCGCCGACGCGCTCGAACGCGCCTGCACCGCCGTCGCCGAGCGCCCCGACGCGCTCGTCGCCTTCGGCGGCGACGGCCTGGTGCACCTGGCCGTGCAGGCCGTGGCCGGCACCGACGTGCCGCTCGGCATCATCCCGGCCGGCACCGGCAACGACATCGCGGCCGCGCTCGGCGTGCCGTGCAAGGACCCGATGGCGGCCGCCCGGGTCGTGCTGCGGATGAAGTCGCGGCTGGTGGATGCCGCCCGCGTGCGCGCAGGGCGGACCGAGGAGCTGTTCGCCGGGGTGCTGTGCTGCGGCTTCGACTCGCGGGTCAACGAGCGGGCCAACCGGCTCACCTGGCCGGCCGGGTCGGCCCGCTACGTGGTGGCCATGGTGGAGGAGCTGCGCTCGTTCCGGCCCGTGCCGTTCCGGCTCGTCCTCGACGACGACGAGGTGATCGAGCGGGAGGCGATGCTGGTGGCGGTGGCCAACACCCGTTCGTACGGCGGCGGCATGCGGGTGTGCCCCGACGCGCTGCCCGACGACGGGCTGCTCGACGTGGTGATGGTCGGGGCCCTGCCGAAGGGCGAGTTCCTGCGCGTCTTCCCGAGCGTCTACCGGGGCACGCACGCCGGGCATCCGGCGGTGACGGCGCGCAGGGCGCGGACGGTGCGCCTGGAGGCCGCGGACCCGGCCGGGCTGGTGGCGTACGCCGACGGCGAGCGCGTCGGGCCGGTGCCCGTGGAGTGCGAGGTCCGGCCGGGCGCGCTGCGCGTCCTCGTCTGAAATCTACTTTGTAAAGGCGTCGGGCCCGGATCGCCCGCACCCGGCCCCGTACGGAAGGACGGACCGGAATGGCGGTTTCGGTAGGCTGACGGGTATGACAACGCCAGCGGAACGCTATGCGGCCTTCCGTCAGAAGCACGCCGACGACGGGGCCGCGCTCACATCGTTCCGAGGTCTCTACGACTTCGAGCTGGACGACTTCCAGCTCGACGCCTGCCGCGCCCTGGAGGCCGGTGACGGCGTCCTGGTGGCGGCGCCGACGGGGTCGGGCAAGACGGTCGTCGGCGAGTTCGCCGTCCATCTGGCCCTGCAGCAGGGCATGAAGTGCTTCTACACCACCCCCATCAAGGCGCTGTCCAACCAGAAGTACAACGACCTGGTCAAGCGCTACGGCACCGCCAAGGTGGGCCTGCTGACCGGCGACAACAGCGTCAACGGCGAGGCCCCGATCGTGGTCATGACCACCGAGGTGCTGCGCAACATGCTGTACGCCGGGTCGGCCACGCTGGCCGGGCTCGGCTTCGCGGTGATGGACGAGGTCCACTACCTGGCCGACCGGTTCCGTGGCGCGGTGTGGGAGGAGGTCATCATCCACCTGCCGGAGTCGGTCCGGCTGGTGGCGCTGTCGGCGACGGTGAGCAACGCCGAGGAGTTCGGCGAGTGGCTGGGCGACGTGCGCGGTGACACCACGGTCATCGTCGACGAGCACCGGCCGGTGCCGCTGTGGCAGCACATGATGATCGGCAACCGCGTCTACGACATGTTCGTCAACGACGACCTGACGCCGCGCATCAACCCCACGCTGATGCGGGTGACCAGGGACGCCGAGCGGCTGATGGCGGGCCGGGGCAGGGGGCGGGGCTACGGCCGGCCGCAGCGGGCCCGGCCGCCGGACCGGGTGCAGGTGATCGAGAAGCTCGACTCCGAGGGGCTGCTGCCGGCGATCACGTTCATCTTCTCGCGGGCGGGCTGCCAGGCGGCGGTGCAGCAGTGCCTCTACGCGGGCATCCGGCTCACCACCGACCGCGAGCGGCACGAGATCCGCCAGCTCGTCGACGAGCGCACCGCCCACCTGCCCGACGAGGATCTCGCGGTGCTGGGCTACCTGGAGTGGCGCGAGTGCCTGGAGCGCGGGCTTGCCGCGCACCACGCGGGCATGCTGCCGGCCTTCAAGGAGGTCGTGGAGGAGCTGTTCACGCGGGGGCTGGTCAAGGCGGTCTTCGCGACGGAGACGCTGGCTCTGGGCATCAACATGCCGGCCCGCAGCGTGGTGATCGAGAAGCTGGACAAGTGGAACGGCGAGACGCACGCCGACCTGACGCCGGGGGAGTACACCCAGCTCACCGGCCGGGCGGGGCGGCGCGGCATCGACGTCGAGGGCCACGCCGTGGTGCTGTGGCAGCCGGGCATGGACCCGCTGTCGGTGGCGGGGCTGGCCGGCACGCGTACCTATCCGCTGCGCTCCAGCTTCCAGCCGTCGTACAACATGGCGGTCAACCTGGTGGGGCAGTTCGGCCGTGAGCGGGCGCGCACGCTGCTGGAGGAGTCGTTCGCGCAGTTCCAGGCCGACCGGGCGGTGGTGGGGCTGGCCAAGCAGCTCCGCAAGCACGAGGAGGCGCTGGAGGGCTACCAGGAGGCCATGACGTGCCACCTGGGCGACTTCCCCGAGTACGCCGCGCTGCGGCGGCGGCTGTCGGACCGGGAGGCCGAGCTGTCCAAGCAGCGCGGCGCGGCGCGGCGGGCGGCGGCGGTGCGCTCGCTGGAGGCGCTGCAGCCGGGCGACGTGATCCGGGTGCCGGGCGGGCGGCGGGCGGGGCTGGCGATCGTCCTGGACCCGGGACGCAACCCGCGCGGGCACGGCCCGAGCCCGCTGGTGCTGACGATCGGCAAGCAGGTCAAGAAGCTCGACCCGGCCGACTTCCCGGTGCCGGTCGAGCCGCTGGAGAAGCTGCGCATCCCGAAGAACTTCAACGGCCGCTCGCCGAAGGAACGCGCCAACCTGGTCTCCACGCTGCTGGCCAAGATCGGCGACCGTGACCTCGGCAAGCCGCCGCGCGTGCGTGACCACGCGATGGAGGACGACGAGATCAACGAGCTGCGCCGGCGCATCCGGCAGCATCCGTGTCACGGCTGCGACGAGCGCGAGGACCACGCCCGCTGGGCCGAGCGCTACTACAAGCTGCTGCGCGAGACCGAGGGGCTGCGCCGCCGGGTGGAGGGCCGCTCGCATGTCATCTCGCGGACGTTCGACCGCATCTGCTCGGTGCTGGAGCAGCTCGGCTACCTCGACGGCGAGACCGTCACCGACGAGGGCCGCCGTCTCGGCCGCCTCTACACCGAGCTCGACCTGTTGACGGCCGAGAGCCTGCGCCAGGGCCTGTGGGAGGAGCTGGACCCGGCCGAGCTGGCGGCGTGCGTGTCGGCGCTGGTGTTCGAGTCGCGGGCGGCCGACGACGCGCGCCGGCCGAAGATCCCCGCAGGACGGGCGCAGGACGCGCTGACGGCCATGCTGCGGCTGTGGGGGGAGCTGGAGGGCATCGAGTCCGACCACAAGCTGTCGACGCTGCGTGAGCCGGATCTGGGGTTCGCGTGGGCGGCGTTCCGGTGGACGAAGGGGCACACGCTGGACGCGGTGCTGATGGACGGCGTCAACGGCAACGAGCTGGCGGCCGGCGACTTCGTCCGGTGGATCAAGCAGCTGATGGACCTGCTGGGGCAGCTCCAGAACGCGGCGGCGCCGGGCAGCAGGATCCGGCAGACGGCGGGCAAGGCGGTCGACGCGATGCGGCGCGGAGTGGTGGCGTACTCGTCGCTGACCTGACCGGCTGAGTCCGGTGAGTGAGGGCCGGCCACTCGGCCCTCACTCGTCGCCGTGCGCGATGCCCGCGACGGTGAGCGCGAGCCCGAGCACGCCGGTGACGATCCCGGCGACCGTCAGCGCGCCGCCGTCGAACACCAGGTGGAGCAGGCCGAAGTCGCGGTCGAAGACGTGGACGGCGACGAGGGCGCCGAAGCCCTGGATCATGAGGAGCACACCGAGGATCGTCATGCGTCCCATCGTGGCGACCGGTGAGGGGCCGGCCATCGGCCGAAAGTAGCGGGCGGGGCCGACTTGTGGCCATGCCCCGGAAGAACCGTTGGCGGTGGCGTGACGATTCTTTGGTTCATTTACTCATTTGCGGCGGATTTAACAAGAACGATGAGACGCCGTTCTCGTCGCGTTTTACCGGTCAAGCTTTCACGGTTTCGGCTGAAATGTCGTGAATTATGCGACTTGGTCGGGTAACGTCCGAATTGTCAAGTGTTCGGCCGTTCAACGGGGGAGGAATCATGGCGAACACGCAGCTCACTCACGTCGGGTACCAGCAGGGATGGGGCTGCCGGCGTCGCTATTGGCGCCGCCGCTGGGCCTGCGCCCGCCGTAGGTGGTGGGGTTGGGGGTGCTGACAGCGCCACGTGAGAGCCGGCGGCTCAGCCGCCGGCTCTCCTTTTCCGCCTCCGGCCGCGAACTCGCCCCGGCGATCACCCTTCGCCGGACTTTCCGCGAGTTCTGGCCGGACACCCGTGGGCTGCGGCCGTTGTTCGCCGCCGGAGTGGTGTTCGCCGTCCTGGCCGCGCTGTGCGAGGTCGCCGCGATCCGCCTGTTCGGCCACATCACGGACGAGGTGCTCACCACCCGGGACCTGGAGGGTTTCTGGGTCCCCGCGTTCAGCTGGCTGGGGCTCGCCACGGTCGCGGGGGCGGCGTCGTTCGCCGGGGCGTACGCCACCGCCCTCGCCGCCGAACGCTTCCTGCTGAGACTCCGCGACCGCATCTTCGGCCACCTGCAGACGCTCGCGCCCGACTACGCCGAGAAGCGGCGGCTCGGCGACCTCATGGCCCGGCTCACCGACGACGTCGAGGCCATCGAGGAGCTCGTCGGCTCAGGGCTGGTCAAGGCGATCACCACCGCCGCCAGCGTGGTGTTCTTCGCCGGGGCGGCGTTCCTCGTCCGCTGGGACCTGGCGCTCGTCACGCTCGCCCTGATCCCGGCGTTCCTGCTGGTGTCGAAGCTGTTCGCGGCGAAGTTCCGCGTCGCGGCCGCGCGCGAGCGGCACAGCAACGGCGCGATGAACAGCGTCCTGGAGGAGGGGCTGGCCAACCAGCCGCTGGTGCAGGCGTACAACCGGCAGCGCGACGAGGCGCGCAGGCTGCACCGCGAGGGACGGACCTGGCTGCGCGCCAACCTGTCGCAGGCGTGGCTGTCCGGTCTGTACGGCCCGGTCGTCCAGGTCATCGAGACCGTCTGCCTGATCATCGTCCTCGGCGTCGGCGCGTGGGAGATCGCCGCCGGCCGGCTGACCATCGGCGGCCTGCTCGCCTTCGCCGCGTACCTGGCCCTGCTCTATCCGGCCGTCCAGGGGCTCGGCGAGCTGGCGCTCACCGTGTCGGAGGCGGCCGCGGGCTCCGACCGGATCATCGAGGTCCTGCGGGCCAGGCCCGCCGTCACCGACGCCCCCTCGGCCGTCGCCGCCGGCCAGGGACGGGGCCGCGTGGAGTTCGACCGGGTCGGCTTCGCCTATCCGGGACGCGCCTCGCGGCCCGCGCTGCGCGAGGTGTCCTTCGTCGCCGAACCCGGGGAGGTGCTGGTGATCACCGGGCCCAGCGGGGCGGGCAAGTCCACGCTGGCCAAGCTGCTGCTGCGCTTCTACGACCCGGACGAGGGCCGCATCCTGCTGGACGGCGCCGACGTCCGGAGCCTGACGCGCGAGTCGCTGCGCGAGAACGTCACCGTGCTGCACCAGGAGACGATGCTGTTCTCCGGTTCCGTACGGGACAACATCGCCTACGGGCGGCCCGCCGCCTCCATGGAGGAGATCATCCGGGCCGCGGAGACGGCCGGCGTGCACGAGTTCGTCAAGGATCTGCCCCGGGGGTACGACACGCCGGTGGGGCAGCGCGGGCGGCTGCTGTCCGGGGGGCAGCGGCAGCGCGTCGCGATCGCCAGGGCGGTCCTGCGGGACGCGCCGGTGCTGGTGCTCGACGAGCCCATGACCGGGCTGGACGAGGAGACGGCCGCGCAGGTCATGGCGCCGCTGGGGCGGCTCATGGCGGGGCGGACGACCATCCTCATCACGCACGACCTGCGGCAGGTGCCGTCGGGCGCGCGGGTGATCGGGCTGCGGCCGGTGCCCAGGCACGAGCGCATCCGGCTCAGGCGGGCCGGCGTCCCGCGCCTGGCCAGGGACCGGGCCAGGGACCGGGCCGAGGACCGGGTCGGGGATCGGGCCGGGGATCGGGCCGGCGCGGGACACGGGGCCTCGCGCGCCGGTCGCGCGGAGGCCGCTCATGCCGTGCGGTCGTCCGGGCCGGTGCCGTGGCCGCGCGAACCGCTCGTGCCTGGACCCGGTGGCGCCGACGCCGGGCCGTGATCCGGTGGCGCCGCGCACGGGACACCCGTCCTTCCCGAAGGGCGGGTGTTCTCGTGTCATCGGGGCTGTTTGTCCGGGAAGTCCGCCGGTAGAATCGGAGAGATCCCTCCGGTTGCCGGTGAAGGCGGGTGGAGCGCATGGGCGACGATCACAGCACGGCCAGACTGCTCCGCGCGGACGCCCGCCGCAACCGGGAACGGGTGCTGCAGATCGCCCAGGAGGCCCTGGCCAGCGACGGCCTCACCATCTCCTTCGACGAGATCGCCCGCCGGGCCGGGTTCGGCGTCGGCACCGTCTACCGGCACTTCCCGACCAGGGAGGCGTTGTTCGAGGCGGTGCTGCTCGGCCGGATGGAACGTTTCGTGGCCGACGCGCGCGCGCTCGCCACCGCCGAGGACCCCGGCCGGGCGTTCTTCGGCTGGTTCCGTACGGTGGCCGAGCAGGCCTCGGCCAACCAGGCGCTGTGCGAGATGCTGGAGGGCGGCACGGGACCGGCGTTCCGGCGCGGGACGACGCTGGAGGCCGACTTCGCCGCCGCGCTGGGGCGGCTGCTGCAACGCGCCCAGCGGGCCGGGGCGGTGCGCGGCGACCTGCGCACGGAGGACGTGCAGGACCTGCTGCGCGGCTGCCTCACGGCCGAGCGGCTGGCGCGGGCCAGGGGAGGGAAGGTCTCGATGGCCGAGGTGGTCTGCGACGGCATGCGCTCACACCCGCGCTGAGCCGCGGCGCCTCAGCGGACACCGCCGCGTCTCGAAGGGGCGGCGGCATCTCGAAGGGGCCGCGCCTCGAAGGGGTGGCGGCGTCTCCAAGGGGCCGCGCCTCGAAGGGATGGCGGCGTCTCCAAGGGGCCGCGCCTCGAAGGCGCGGCGCGTCAGAGGAGCCGTCGCGGCTCAGGGGGAGCCGTCGAGGGTGAAGCGGACCTCTCGAGTGGCCGGGTCGGCCTTGGTGAGGCGGACCGTGACCTGCGAGCCGAGCGGCAGCGGGCCGTCGCAGCGGGCGATCACCGCGGGCTCGACGAGCTGGACCTGCCCGCCGCCGCGCCGCTCGTCCACGTCGATCACCACCGCCTCGAACGCCTCCCCGACCCGCCCCCGCAGCAGGAACGCCTCCACCAGGTCCACGCACGCCCGGTCCACCGCCGAGGCCCGCCGCCCGGACACGGCCATCAGCTCCGGCAGCCCGGCGAGCCCCGCCCGCACGTCGGCGGGCACCGGCTCACCGGCGGCGACCGCCAGGCACACCTCGGTGGCGTACCGGTCGACCAGCCGCCGCAGTGGGGCCGTGACGTGCGCGTACGGCGCCGCGACCGCCGCGTGCCCCGCCTCCTTCGGCGGCGCACCGTCGAACGCCTCGTAGCCTGAGCCGCGCAGCAGCACCCGTGACTCGTGCAGGAACGCCGCCTGCCGCGGGTTCTTCGGGTCCAGCCCGTGCACCACCTCGCCGTAGCCGGCGCCGTCCGGCCACGGCACGCCCAGCGCCCCCGCCACCAGGCGGACCTTGGCGAGGTCGTCCGGCCGGGAGGCGGGCAGCACGCGCAGGATGCCGATCTCGGCGTCGAGCATCATCGCCGCCGCGGCCATGCCGGTCAGCAGCGAGATCTGCGCGTTCCACGCCTCGGCCGGCAGCGGCACCCGGTACTCCAGCCGGTAACCGCCGTCGGCGGGCACGACCTCCTGTTCGGGCGTCGGCAGGGTGACGCCGCCGCGCTCGCGTTCCAGCGCGAGCCGCAGCCGCCCGATCTCGGCCAGCAGCCCGAGCACGCCGTCGGCGGTGCCGGTGTCGACGGCGGCCTGCACGTACGCGTAGTCGAGGCGCTCGCGGCTGCGCACCAGGGCGCGCTGCACGTCGGCGCCGATCGTGCGGCCGTCGGCGTCGAGGTCGATCCGCCACACCGCGGCCGGGCGCGGCAGTCCGGGCAGCAGGCTGGCCGCGTCCTCGGACAGGACCTTGGGGTGCAGCGGGATCTTGCCCTGCGGCATGTAGACCGTCTCGCCCCTGGCCCGGGCCTCGGCGTCGATGATCCCGCCCGGGCGGACGAACGCGCCCACGTCGGCGACGGCGTACCAGACCCGGTAGCCGGCGCGCAGCCGTTCCAGGTGGAGTGCCTGGTCGAGGTCCATGGAGCCGGGCGGGTCGATGGTGACGAACGGCAGGTCGGTGAGGTCCTTGCCGCTGAGCCGCGGCACCTGCGCCACCCACGCCGCCTCGTCCAGCACGGCGGGCGGGAAGCCGGCGGGCAGCGCCAGCTCGCGCCCGATGCGGTCGAACCCGTCTTCCAGCTTCAGGGGGATCTCTTCTGGAACCTGAATCATCGACACGGGCACAACCTACCGTTGCGCCTCCAGACGGGTCAGCCGGGGCTTTTTGTGCGATTCCCGCTTTTGGCGTGATCGCTCACATTACGCTGCTGCCCCGGTAGGTACGAGGGAGAGCACAACGTGTGGATCGCAGTCGCGGTGCCGGCCGTCGTCGTCGGGATCCTGGTCTGGTGGCTGCGCCGTGCCCGGCCCGCCGCTCCGGAGGCCGGTGGGGGTTTCGCGGCCGGACGGGCGCCGGAGTGGGGGCCGGGCCTGACGCCGGAGGCGGACGCCGCGTTCGTGGAGGGGCTGGGCGCGTACGACGCCACCGGCGAGGCGTTGCGGCCGGACTGGGAGCGGGACGTGCTCGCGGTGGACGGCACGCCGCCACGGCTGATCTCGCTGCGGCTGCTCGCCGACGGGTTCGCCGCCCTGGAGGAGGCCGCCCTGCACGACCCGCAGGGCGCGGTCGCGGGCCTCATGGCCGAGTACGCCGCCGCCGAGCGGCCCGGGGTGCTGCACCTGCGGGCCGAATGGCCGGCGGACGAGGTGGACGGCATGGACCGTACGGCCTTCGCCGAGGCCGTACGGGCGGTCGTCTGCCCGCCGGGCGCGGCCGGCGTCGAGGGATTCGCGGACGGCGCGTCCCTGCTCGTCACCGTCACCGACACCGAGGCGTCCGGGCGCAACACGCTGATGCTGGACCTCGGGCGGGTGCTCGACCTGTACGCGGAGGCGCGCGAGAAGCGTCCCGACGCGACGCCGGGGGAGGTGCTGGGCGAGGTCGTGCCCGGCATGCTCGCCGCCGGCGGCCCGGGCCTCACCTGGGTACGCCCCCCGACCGAGCAGGAGCGCCACACCGTGACGACGGCCTGCGCCCCAGCCTGAGCCGGCGTCAGCCGCCGCCCTCGGCGCGCCCCTCGCGCCAGTACCCCATGAACGCGACCGCCCGCCGATCCATCCCCCGCTCGCCCACCAGGTGACGCCGCAGCGTCTTGATCACGCCGGCCTCGCCCGCCAGCCACGCGTACAGCGGGTCGGCGGCGTCCTCCTCCGGCACCTCCCACAGCTCCTCGGCGTCCACGTCCACGTCGCTGAAGCCGTTCGCGCCGGCGCCGGGGGACGTCAGCAGCCGCCCGGCGGCGGCCTGGACGGCGGGGATGAGCTGGGCGCCGCGCTCGCCGCCGTTCCTGGGGAGCCAGCCGACGCGCACCGAGCAGGAGGTCTCGACGGGCAGGGCGTCGTCGTCGAAGGGCACCTCGAGCAGGGCCTCGCCGGTGACCCCGGCGGGCAGGCGCTCCAGGACGGAGCAGATGGCGGGCACGGCGGTCTCGTCGCCGGCGAGCAGCACGGTCGTGCTGCCGGCGGGCAGCCGGAACTCCAGCCCGCCGTGCACCCCGTCGTAGCGGGCGTCGGGCCCGAGGATCGCGACCTCGTCGCCGGGCTGGACCCGCTCCGCCCACTGGGCGACCGGCCCGCCGTCGGGGTGCATGACGACGTCCACGTCCAGCTCCCGGACGTCCGCCCGCACCTGGCGCGCGGTGTAGGTGCGGATCGGGTTGCGCCTGGTGTCGTCGAGCTGCCGCCACTGCTGGTACCAGTCCGGTCCGGACGGCAGGTACGACAGCCCGCAGCCCGGCAGCGGCAGAATGAGCTTGATCCGCTGGTCGTAGCCGTTGTCGGCGAAATGGCCGAGGTCGTCCCCGGTGAACGTGACCCGCAGGAACGACGGGCTCAGCCGCTCAAGCCGGTCTACCTGGACGTGGAACATGTGAAACGGCGAGCTCATCCCCGACTCCTCCAACAAAATTAGGCGAGCCTAACCTAAACGATCGCCGGAGGGCTGGCCACCGCACGCAGCGTCAGGACCGATGCACACATCGGAGTCACCGCAGGTCATCAAGTGGATCACTGTCCTCGACAAGCCGTTGTCATGAAAGTTTCAGCGACGATTGACAGTTGGAAAGCGCTTACCTATGTTGTGGCATGTTCGCTCTCACGTACGTAGATCACGTATGTGAACGGATGCTCGCTGGGGGGACACCATTCGCGGACCTGACGGTCCGCTAGGGCCAGCAAGGAGCAGAATCGTGCGACACACATCCATCGGCAGGACGGGCGCGGTCCTCGCGGGCGTCGTCACCCTCACCGCCTCCGCGGTGACCGGCGTCGTCATGGCCTCGGCGGCGGCCGCCGCTCCGGCGCCCGGAGCGTACACGCTCGTGAACGCGCACAGCGGCAAGTGCGCGGGCGTGGAGGGCGCGAGCACCTCCGCGGGCAAGGCCGTGCAGCAGGAGAGCTGCACCGGCGGCTCGTCCCAGACCTGGACGGCGACCGAGTCCGGCGGCACCGTCAGGATCGCCAACGCGGACGGCCCGGTCGGCTGGGCCACGCAGGGCGGCGGCACCACGGGCGGCGGCGGCACGAGCCCGACCACCGTCACCTCCTCCTCGGCCCTGACCAGCGCCCTGTCCGCGAGCGGCTCGGGGGTGATCCGGGTCTCCGGCACGATCTCCTGCTCGGGCATGCTGAAGGTCGGCTCCAACAAGACGATCATCGGCAACTCCGGCGCCGTCATCTCGGGCTGCGGGCTCAACATCTCCAAGGCGTCCAACGTGATCGTGCGCAACCTCACCTTCAGGAACTGGAACGACGACGCCATCAACGTCCAGTACTCGACCCGGGTGTGGATCGACCACAACAGCTTCAGCAACGGCTACGACGGCGCGGTGGACGTCAAGCGGGCCAGCGACTACGTCACCATCTCCTGGAACAGGGTCAGCTCCCACGACAAGACGATGCTGCTCGGCCACGACGACGGCAACGGCTCGGAGGACCGCGGCCACCTGCGGGTGACGTACCACCACAACTGGTTCGACGGCACCAACCAGCGTCACCCGCGGGTGCGCTTCGGCAACCCGGTGCACGTCTACAACAACTACTACGGCAACATCGGCAGCTACGGCGTGGCCTCGACGCAGGAGGCGGGCGTGCTGGTCGAGGGCAACTACTTCGAGAACACCGACGACCCATTCCACCGGGGCGAGGGCGACTCCGACCCGGGCAACCTGGTGGCGCGCAACAACTGCTTCGTCAACTCCGGCAGCGGCCAGGCCGGCGGCAGCGTCGCCTCCATCCCCTACTCCTACACGCTGGACACCCCCTGCAACGTCAAGTCCATCGTGACCGCGGGCGCGGGCGCCGGGCGGATCTCCGTCTGAACGCCGTTCCCGCTCTGATCGAGGCCCCTCCGGCGACCGCCCGCCGGAGGGGCCTTCCCTCGCCCCGGCGGAGCCGGGTTCGATAGCGTCTTTCCGCGCGTCACACCCCCTGTGCCTGTTGCGTAAGGAGCCCGGCTTGTCCTACCTGATGCTGTCCGCCGCGGATGTCGCCCTCCTGCTCGACGCCTCCGGCCCCGGCCTGCCCCGCGTCCGCCACTTCGGCGCCGCGCCCGGCACGGACGACGGGGCCGAGCTGCTTCCCGTGCTGGCGTCCCTGGTGAGCGCGCCGCCGCTGCTGCCCGCGCAGGGCGACGGATGGTACGGCCGCCCCGGCCTGGCGGGCTCCCGCGACGGCGAGCACTGGCCGGTGCGCTGGACCCTGGGCGGCGCGGACGTCGCGGCGGAGCCGGGCAGGGGCGGCACGGTGACGATCACCGCGGCCGACGAGCGGGCGGGCCTGGCGCTGGTGAGCGAGCTGGGCATGGACGCCCACGGGGTGGTGACGCTGCGGCACACGGTGACCAACACGGCGGCCTCGCCGTACCGGCTGGCGGGCCTGGTGTGCGCGCTGCCGATCCCGGCGCGGGCCGGCGAGCTGCTGGACTTCACCGGGCGCTGGGCGCTGGAGAAGGTGCCGCAGCGGCGGGCGTTCGCGCACGGCGTGTGGAGCAGGGAGAACCGGCGCGGCCGGACCGGGCACGACGCGACCGGCCTGCTCGTGGCGGGCACCGAGGGCTTCGGCTTCCGCTCCGGCGAGGTGTGGGCCGTGCACGCGGGCTGGAGCGGCGACCACGTCCACTACGCCGAGCGCCTGCAGGAGGGGGCGGCGCTGCTGGGCGCGGGCGAGCTGCCCGAGCCCGGCGAGATCGTCCTGCGGCAGGGCGAGAGCTACCGCACCCCCCTCGTCTACTTCACCTGGTCGGCGCAGGGCCTGGACGCCGCGAGCGCCCGGCTGCACGACCACCTGCGGGCCGCCCGGCCGCTGCCGGTCCGGCCGGTCACGCTCAACAACTGGGAGGCGACCTACTTCGACCACGGCCTGGACCGGCTGCTGGAGCTGGCCGAGCGGGCCGCGGCGGCCGGGATCGAGCGGTTCGTGCTCGACGACGGCTGGTTCCGCCACCGCCGCCACGACCGGGCCGGGCTCGGCGACTGGTACGTCGACGAGGGCGTCTGGCCGCACGGCCTGCACCCGCTGGCCGAGCGGGTGCGCGGGCTCGGCATGCAGTTCGGCCTGTGGTTCGAGCCGGAGATGGTCAACCCCGACTCCGACCTGGCCCGCGCCCACCCCGACTGGGTCCTCGGCCGGGCCGAGCGCCTGCCGCCGCCGCACCGCAACCAGCAGACGCTCGACCTGGCCCGGCCGGAGGCGTACGCGTACCTGCTGGAGCGGATCGACGCGCTGATCACCGAGTACGCCCTCGACTACATCAAGTGGGACCACAACCGCGACATCGCCGAGCCCGTCCACGACGGGGTGCCCGGCGTGCACGCGCAGACCCTCGCGGCCTACCGCCTGCTGGACGAGCTGCGCGCCCGCCATCCCGGGCTGGAGATCGAGTCGTGCTCGTCGGGCGGCGCCCGCGTCGACTACGGGGTGCTGGCCCGTACCGACCGGGTGTGGACCTCCGACAGCAACGACGCGCTCGACCGGCAGGCCATCCAGCGCTGGACCGGGCTGCTGGTGCCGCCGGAGCGCATGGGCGCGCACGTCGGCGCGCCGCGCGACCACATCACCGGCCGGTCGCTGCCGCTGGCCTTCCGCGCGGGCACCGCGCTGTTCGGGCACATGGGCGTGGAGTGGGACCTCACCTCGGCGAGCGAGGCGGAGCTGGAGGAGCTGGGCGTCTGGATCGCGCTGCACAAGCGGCTGCGGCCGGTGCTGCACGCCGGGCGGGTGGTCCGCGCCGACCATCCCGACCCGTCGGCGCTGCTGCACGGGGTGGTG
The DNA here is from genome assembly GCF_039529455.1 of Nonomuraea bangladeshensis. Taxonomy (NCBI): domain Bacteria; kingdom Bacillati; phylum Actinomycetota; class Actinomycetes; order Streptosporangiales; family Streptosporangiaceae; genus Nonomuraea; species Nonomuraea bangladeshensis. The sequence goes on along the minus strand of NZ_BAAAMV010000011.1, from coordinate 201,475 downwards.
CTGCCGGAGCGGGCGGTGTTCGGCTACGCGCAGCTGAGCTCGCGGCCGGAGTCGGCCCCCGCGCCGCTGCGGCTGCCCGGCCTGGATCCGGCCGCCCGCTACGAGGTGCGCGTGGCCGGGCCGGTGCCCGGCTCCGCGCTCATGCCGTCGTGGGCGGACGGGCCGGTGCGCCTGCCGGGGGCGGCGCTGGCCGAGCTGGGGCTGCCCGCGCCGGCGCTCCAGCCCGCCTCGGTGGTCGTCATCGAGCTGGAACGGGTCTGAGCTGCCGCGGCTACCGGGGCATGTTGTAGGGGTAGGGGGCCGGGTACGCGCCGGGCACGGGCTGCCAGGCCGCCCAGTCGATCCGTACGCGCTCGCGCCGCTGCCGGTCCACCCTGACCGGCAGCACCGCGCCGGGCGCGAGGATCCCCATCGGGATGCGCGGCAGCGACTGCCGGTGCGTGACCCGGTAGACCTCGCCGTCCGCGCCGCGTACGGCGAGCACGAAGCGCACCACGGGCCGTTCGTTGACCGACATGCCGGTGTCGGTCACGGACTCGACGACGGCCTGCGCGGGGACGCCGGTGGCGAGCAGCTGCCGCCCGGCCCGCGCCGCGACGGCGATGGGCACCCAGACCCCGGCCGTGATGAGCATCGTCACACCCGCGATCGTCAGCGGCAGCCACGTTACGGAGCTCACTGTCTTTCCCCGTTCTTCCTGTTCTCCGACCTTCCTGGCCTTTTCTAGGCAAGGTGGTTTGCATGGCGCTTGATCAGCGCTTGCGAAATACCGGCTTGCGGGCGCGCCGCCGACGGGAACGCATAGAGGCGGAGCGAAAAGCCCGGTAGCCTTCGTGTCGATTCATGACAAAACACCCCATCTTCGGGAGCACACCTTGACAGCTCACGGCGACGCCGGCCAGCTCCGCGTGGCGGAACTCCTGCGGGCGCAGGAGGAGACCATCCTCAAGCGCTGGATCGACCTCGCGGGCGCCACCGTCGGTGGCCGGGCCGACCGCAGCGTCCTGGCCGGGCGGCTGCGCGAGCTCTACCAGGCCCTGCTGCAGTTCATCGGCGAGGGAGGGGACGCCTCCGACCTGCGCGGCCTGCTCGCCGACCTGTCGCGGGCGCAGGCCAGGGAGGGCTTCACGCCGGCGGAGACCGCCGCCGTGGTGTTCAGCCTGAAGGAGGCGGTGTACGGGCTGATCGAGGCGGAGGACGACGTCGAGGCCCTGCGCGGCTACATCTGGCTGGCGCGGCACATCGACGACCTGGGCCTGTTCACGTTCGAGACCTTCGTCAGCGCCCGCGAGAAGATCATCACCGACCAGGCCGAGCAGCTCCTGGAGCTGTCCACGCCGGTGGTCAAGCTGTGGGACGGCATCCTCGCGGTGCCGCTGGTCGGCACGCTCGACTCGGCCCGTACGCAGGTCGTCATGGAGAAGCTGCTCCAGGGCCTGGTGGAGACCGGCTCCGAGCACGCCGTGATCGACATCACCGGCGTGCCGGCCGTGGACACCCAGGTGGCGCAGCACCTGCTCAAGGCCGTGGTGGCGGCCCGGCTCATGGGCGCCGAGTGCGTCATCTCCGGCATCCGCCCCCAGATCGCGCACACGATCGTCACCCTCGGCATCGAGTTCGGCGACATCGTCACCAAGTCCTCCCTGGCCGACGCCCTCGCCTACGCGCTGCGCAAGAGCGGCGTGCAGGTCACGCAGCGGGCCGACAAGCACGTCGTCGTCGGGCTGGAGCGGGCCTGATGGAACGTGTCCCCGTTCTCAAGCTCGGCGACCTCCTCATCGTCTCGATCCAGATCGACCTGCAGGACCAGAGCGTGCTCATGCTGCAGGAGGACCTGGCGGACGCGATCGTCGACAGCCGGGCCCGCGGGGTGATCATCGACATCACCGCCGTGGAGATCGTCGACTCCTTCATCGGGCGCATGCTCTCGACCATCGCGTCGATCTCGCGGATGCTGGACGCCGAGACGATCGTCGTGGGCATGCGGCCCGCGGTCGCGATCACACTGGTCGAGCTCGGCCTGTCGCTCGGCGGCGTGCGCACCGCGCTCAATCTGGAGAAGGGTGTCGCGATGCTCAAGGAACGCGACGGAGCCGACCCGGCAGCGGTGCCGGAGTGACGCCCGTCCAGGAGCTCGCCATCGCGGGCAACAGCGACGTGGTCATCGTGCGCCAGCAGGTGCGCAACAGCGCCCAGCAGGTCGGCCTGTCGCTGGTTGACCAGACCAAACTGGTCACCGCGGCCAGCGAGCTCGCCCGCAACGCCCTGATGTACGCCGGGGGCGGCCGGGTGCGGATCGAGGTCGTCAACAACGGCGTACGCGACGGACTGCGCCTGGACTTCACCGACGAGGGCCCCGGCATCCCCGACCTGGACCTGGCCCTGACCGACGGCTGGTCCACGGGCGGCGGCCTCGGCCTGGGGCTGAGCGGGTCACGCCGGTTGGTGGACGAGTTCGACCTGGAGTCCAAGACCGGCGAAGGGACGCGGATCACAGTGATCAAGTGGGCGAGATGATCCGCTCAGGGGACGAGCCCTGGGTCCGCATCGAGGACGCCAGCGCCATCGGGGCGGCCCGCCGGGCCGCGACGGCGCTGGCCGAGGCGTGCGGCTTCGACGAGCAGGACCGCGGGCGGGTGGCCGTCGCCGTCAGCGAGGCGGCCTCCAACCTGGTCAAGCACGCGGTCGAGGGCACGATGCTGATCCGGGCCCACCCCGAGGCGGCGGCCGCCGTCGAGGTGGTCGCCCTGGACAAGGGGCCGGGCATGCGCGACGTGCGCAGCGCCGTGCGGGACGGCTACTCCACCGCGGGCACGCTCGGCGTCGGTCTCGGCGGGATCGCCAGGATGGCCTCGGCCCACGAGGTCTATTCCCTGCCCGGACGTGGCACGGTGGTGACCATGTGCTTCACCGCCAACGACGTGCCGGCCCCCGACTCCCGGGTGAGCGGGCTGACCCGCCCCATCGGGGAGGAGGTCGTCTCGGGCGACGCCTTCGCGTACGTCGAGAGCCGCGGCACGGCCATCGGCCTGATGTGCGACGGCCTCGGCCACGGCCCCGCCGCGGCCGCCGCCTCCCGCGAGGCCGTGCGGGTCTTCGAGCAGCAGCACCACCTGCCCGTGCTGGAGCTGCTGGAGCGCATCCACAAGGCGCTGACGGGCACCAGGGGCGGCGCCGTGGCCCTCGCCCGGCTGGACCGCGAGCGAGGGGTGGTCCGCTACGCCGGGCTCGGCAACATCTCGGGCTGGATCGTGCACGCCGAGGGCCGCCAGGGCATGATCTCCGTGCCGGGCATCGCCGGGCACCAGCGCAGCCGCCTGCGCGAGTACGAGTACGCCGTCCCGCCGCACAGCGTGCTCGTCATGCATTCCGACGGGCTCTCCGACCGGTGGGACCCGGTCTCCTTCCCCGGCCTGGTCTCCCGTTCCCCGGTCGTCGTGGCCGCCACCCTGCTGCGGGACGCCGGCACGCGCAGGGACGACGCGGCCGTGCTCGCCGTGGGGACGGCTCCATGAGGAGGACGCCGTGAGGGCGGCGCCGCTGACCACGGTCACCGTAGCCGGCGAGTCCGACGTCTTCGCCATGCGCCAGGTGGGCCGCGAGGTCGCCGCCGCGCTCGGCATGTCCCAGCAGGACCAGATCCGGGTGGCGACCGCGCTCAGCGAGCTGGGCAGGGAGATCGTCATCGAGGGCGCGTCCGGCATGGTGGTCGCCTTCGCCCTCGACTTCGACGACCTCGTGATGGAGGTGAGCTTCCCCGACGCCGCCGCCCGCCACGTGGCCGAGGGCGTGACCATGGCCGGGCGGCTCATGGACGTCGTCGACGCCGGCGAGCGCGGCCGGGTGGTCCTGCGCAAGCGGCTGCCGGCGAGCGCGTCCGCGCTGTCGGTCGCGCAGATCCGCACCAAGGTCAACGCCATGGCGCCGTCCAGCGCGCTGGACGAGCTGCGCCAGCAGAACCACGAGCTCGCCTCGACCCTGGAGGCGGTCCGCCAGCTCAACGCCGAGCTGGAGGAGACCAACCAGGGGGTCATGGCGCTGTACAACCAGCTCTCCGCCGAGCTGGAGGAGACCAACCGCGGCGTCGTCGCCCTCTACGCCGAGCTGGACGAGAAGTCGGTGCAGCTGCGCGAGGCCAGCGACGCCAAGAACCGGTTCTGGGCCACGGTCAGCCACGAGCTGCGCACGCCGCTCAACTCGATCATCGGCCTGGTCCGGCTGCTCACGGGCCCCGGCGGGGACCCGCTGGGCGAGGAGCAGGCGCGGCAGGTCGAGCTGATCGGCTCCTCGGCCGAGACCCTGCTGACCCTGGTCAGCGAGCTGCTCGACATCGGCAAGGCCGAGTCGGGGCGGCTCGACCCGCAGTTCACCACCGTCGACCTCGTCGCCCTGGCCGAACGGCTGCGCATGACGATGGGGCCGGCGCAGAGCACCGACCAGGTCACGCTGCGCGTCGTCGTCCCGCCGCCGCCGTTCACCATGCCGGCCGACGAGGCGATGCTCACCAGGATCCTGCGCAACCTGCTGGCCAACAGCCTGAAGTTCACCCAGGAGGGCGAGGTCGTGCTGGAGGTGGCCCGCGACCCGGCCGCCGGCGAGACGGTCTTCACCGTCGCCGACACGGGCATCGGCATCCCGGCCGAGCACCTCGAACGGGTCTTCGAGGAGTTCTACCAGGTGCCGGGGCCGGCGCAGACCCGCGCCAAGGGCACCGGCCTGGGCCTGGCGTACGCGCGGCGGCTGGCTCAGGCGATGGGCGGCACGCTGACCCTGGCCAGCACGCCGGGGAAGGGCACCACGGCGGTGCTGCGGCTGCCGTACGAGTCGCACGACGTCCCCGTCGCCCAGCGCATCCTCGTCGCCGACGACGACGAGAACTTCCGCGCCGGGGTGCGGCGCATGCTCACCGGGTTCGCCGCCCACATCGACGAGGCGCCCGACGGCGCCGCCGCGCTCGCCGCGATGGCCGCGGCGCCGCCCGACCTGGCCCTGCTGGACCTGCTCATGCCCGGCCTCGACGGCACGGCCGTCCTGCAGCGCATGGCCGACGACGAACGGCTGCGGAACGTCCCCGTGATCATCGTCACGCTGGCGCAGACGCACCGGCGTCCCGAGCGGGCCGAGGCCGTGCTCGGCAAGCAGGGGCTGCGCAGGGACGTGCTGCTGAACGCCATCCGCCAGGCACTGGGGAGCCGTGATGAGTGACGCGACGCCGCAGGAGGCGACGATCCTCGTCGTCGACGACACCCCGACCAAGCTCTACATCCTGTCCAGCTGGCTGCGCCGCGCCGGGTACGCCGTGGTCGAGGCCACCGGCGGCCTGGAGGCGCTGCAGCGCATCGCCGAGCTCCATCCCGACCTGGTGGTGCTCGACGTCCGGCTGCCGGACATCTCCGGCTACGAGGTGTGCGAGCGCATCAAGGCCGACCCCGCGACGTCCTCGATCCCCGTGATCCAGATCTCCGGCGCGGCCATCACCGCCGCCGACCGGGCGCTCGGCCTGCACCGGGGCGCCGACGGCTACCTGGCCGAGCCGGTCGAGCCGGACGAGTTCGTCGCCACCGTGGAGGCGGCCCTGCGCTACCACCGGGCGCGGCAGCGGGCCGAGCGCCTGGCCGCCCGCCTCGGCGCGCTCACCGACCTCACGCTGGCCATGAACGCCGCCCAGACCTTCGACGAGCTGCTGTCGACCGCCGTCTCGGGCACCAGCCGCATCCTGGGGCGCAGTGCCGGGGTGGTGGCTCTCGCGCCCGACGGGCGCACCCGCAGGCTGACCGCGCTGGCGCCCGAGGGGACCCCCACGTTCAGGACGGTCCAGCCGCCCGTGCTGCAGTTCCTCGGCGAGCGGGCCCTCGGCCAGCGGGCCGGCACCGAGTTCCTCATCATCCCGCACGACTACTGGTCGGGGATCGCGCCCGACACCCCGTCCCGGCTCGACATCACGGCCGTGCTGTCGCGCACCAAACGCGACCGTCCGCCCGTCCTGCTCGGCGTGGAGCCGGACCCCGAGCTGGACGAGGACGAGCTGAGCATGCTGCGCCAGCTCGGCCAGGCCGTGGCGCTGGCGGTGGAGGCGCTGCGCGCCTACGCCGAGGAGCACGCGATCGCCCTGACGCTGCAGCGCAGCCTGCTGCCCTCGCGTGTCCCCCAGGTGCCGGGGCTCGACATCGTCTGGCGCTACCAGCCGGCGGTGGACAACGTCGAGGTGGGCGGCGACTTCTACGAGGTGCTGCAGCTGGGCGAGCAGGTCCTGGTCGCGGTCGGCGACGTCCAGGGGCACTCGCTGCTGGCCGCCACCGTGATGGCCGAGCTGCGCCACGCGCTGCGCGCCTCGCTCATCGGCAAGGTGGAGCTCGACCAGTCGCTGTCGCTGCTCAACGACGTGCTGCGCCGCTACCACCCGCGGATGACCGCGACCGTGTGCCTCACGCTGCTCGACCCGGCGACCGGCGAGGCGCAGATCGCCAACGCCGGCCACATCCCGCCGCTGCTGCTCGACGGCGACGGCGGGGCCCGCTACCACGAGCGCTTCGGCAACCTGCTCCTCGGCGTCGCCGAGGAGGTCTACCGGATCGACCGGGTCGTGGTGCCGCCGGGCGGGGCGGTGCTGATGTTCACCGACGGGCTCGTGGAGGACCGCGACAAGTATCTGGACGACAGCCTGGAGATCGCCCGGCGCGCCGCCGAGGAGATCGGCGACGACATGGACGAGGCGGCCGGCCGGCTCATCGACACCTTCGGCGCGCGGGAGGACGACGTCGCCCTGGTGATCGTCCGCCGCCACCCGCCTGCCGAGGGGTGACGCGGAGGGCTGCTCACCGCTCGATGAGCGTGACCTCCAGGGAGTAGTGCGAGGCGCGGTAGACGTGCGAGCCGTGCTCGACCGCCCGGCCCTGGTCGTCGTAGGTGGTGCGGACCATGGTGAGCAGAGGGGCGCCGCGGCGCTCGGCCAGCAGCCGCGCCTCGGCCTGGGAGGCGGCGCGGGCCCCGATGCGCTGGTTGGCCACCCGCATGCGCACGCCCGCGCCGCGCAGCAGCTCGTACAGGCCGCGGGTCTGCAGGTCGGCGCGGGTGAGCTGGGCGAGGCCCGGCGGCAGCCAGTTGTGCAGCACGGCCAGCGGCTCGCTGGCCGCGAAGCGCAGCCGCTCCAGGTAGAGGATGTCCGAGCCCGGCTCGACGCCGAGCACGGCGGCGACGTCCTCGTCGGCCGTGCGCGGCTCCAGCGCCAGCACCTGCGTGGCCGGCTCCTGGCCGGCGCGGCGCAGGTCGTCGTAGAGGCTGGTCAGCTCGACCGAGCGCTTGACCTGGCCGTGCACCACCTGCGTGCCGACGCCCCGCTTGCGGACCAGCAGGCCCTTGTCCACGAGGTATTGGATCGCCTGGCGGATCGTGGGCCGCGACAGGCCGAGCCGGTCGGCCAGCAGGATCTCGTTGTCCAGCCGCGAGCCAGGAGGCAGGTCGCCTCGCCGGATGGCCTCGGCGATCTGCTCGGCCACCTGGAAATAGAGCGGCACGGGGCTGGATCGATCCAGGTCGATCGCCAGATTCGCGGTCATGCTGATCAGCTTAACCGAGGTCAGAATGTCATGACAAACGATCGGCACGTTAGGGTGGGGACGATGGATGCGACAGAGTTGCTCGACACCGCCGCCGAGGCGGCCAGGTCCGTCGGCCCCCGGTTGCGCGAGGCGTTCCGGTCCCGGCCCGAGGTGGACACCAAACGCGACTTCCACGACCCCGTCACCGAGCACGACCGGGCCGCCGAGGAGGAGATCCGCGCGGTCATCGAGGCACGCGCCCCTGGCAGCGCCGTCGTCGGCGAGGAGGGCGGGGCCACCGGCTCCGGCGACCTCGTCTGGTACGTCGACCCGATCGACGGCACCGCCAACTTCGCCGCCGGCCTGCCCTTCTTCTGCGTCTCGATCGCCGCCGCCGTGCACGGCGAGCTGGTGGCGGGCGTGGTCTACGACCCGGTGCGCGACGACGCGTTCACCGCGAGCACCGAGGGCGCCTGGTGCAACGGCGAGCCGATCCGCAGCCGGGGCGCGACCCGCGACCGCGAGGCCATGCTGCTGTGCTCCTACCCGCAGCCGGGCGACCTCGACGCCGAGGGGGATGAGGCGCTGCTGCGTTACGGGCGTCTCCTGCGCTCGTTCGCCACCATCCGGCGGCCGGGCAGCGCGGCGCTCAACCTGGCGCACGTCGCGGCCGGCTGGTCCGACGCCACCTACGGCACCTTGTCCAGCCCCTGGGACGTGGCCGCCGGGGCGCTGCTGGTGCGACAGGCGGGTGGCGTCTATCTGGGCGACCCCCTGGCCAAGGGCGACTACCTGGCGCACGTCGGCGGCTTCGACCTGGCCGGCTCCGCCCTGGCCGAGGTGAGCAGCCGCCCGCGCCGCGCCGCGCCCTGACCGCCCTGACCGTCCGCCGCGCCCTGACCGTCCGCCGCGCTCTGACCGCCCTGACCGTCCGGCGGGCTCTGACCGTCCGGCGCGCCCGGCCCCTCCTCAGCGCCCTCTCCTCAGCGGAGTGACGCGACGAGGGCGGGGAGCTCGGCCAGCGTGGTGATGCGTGGGAAGCCGGCGGGCGCCTCCTCCACGCCGAGCCGGTCGAGCCAGACCGAGCGCATGCCGGTGACCGCCGGGGCCGTCACGTCCCGCACGATGTCGTCGCCCACCAGCAGCACCTCCTCGGTCGCCAGCCCGAGGGCCGCGGCGGCGCCGGTGTAGGCGGCCGGCGACGGCTTGTAGTGCCCGTCCAGCACCTCGCCGGTCAGCACCGTACGCAGCGGCCCGGCCAGGCCGATCGCGCGGACCTTCGCCTCCTGCATCGGCTGCGTGCCGTTCGTCAGCACGCCGAGCGCCGGCCCCGAGGGCCCGGCCAGCGCGGCCACCGCCGCCGCCGCGTCAGGGAAGGCGGTCCAGCTGCGCCGGTAGCGGGCGGCGAAGTCGGCGTAGGCCGCGTCGAGGTCGTCCGGGCCGGGCTCGGGCACGTCGAGCTCCCGGCACAGGGCGCGCAGGCGCAGGTGGCGCTGCTCCTGCACCGTGCACTCGCCCGCCTGCCAGCGCGCGAGGTACGGGCCCTCCAGCGCGGCCCACAACGCGGGCGCCTCGGCCTGGCGCGGATGGCCGGGGAAACGCGCCGCGAGCCAGTCCGCGATCGCGGCGTCGGCGGCCGCCCGGTGGTCCAGCAACGTGCCGTCCAGGTCGAACAGAACCCCGTTGATCATGGCCCCGACGATACCGGGCGCGGCCCTGGCGCGGCCGAGGCGGCGATGCGCTCGGCGGTCTCGTGCGGCGGGTAGCCCAGGGTCAGGCCGCGCACCGACAGCGGCGCGCGGGCGAAGCGGGTCTCGGCGTCGTCGGTGAGCACGTAGCGGACGGCGAGGGAGTCACGCCGGTGCTCGTCGAGCGCCGCAGCCTCCGGCTCGGCCAGCTCCGGCGGCAGCGCCTCCAGGTAGTCGGCGATGAGCGAGTCGAGGTCGAACAGCAGGGCGTAGCGCGCGGCGGTGCCCGCCACGACCCGGACCAGCTCTCCGGTCAGCTCGGCCCGGTAGACCAGGCCGCTGCCGCCGCTCGCGTCGAACCAGCGCAGCGCCTCCTCCACGGGCAGCGTGAACGCCCCGTACGGCTTGCGCCCGTACAGCAGGGCCTCGGCGATCCACCGGTCGCACCACAGCTCGTCCCGGTACGGCACCGGCGCGGCGGGGTCGACCGTCAGGCCCTGGGCGAGCACGGGGTTCCACGCCGACACGAGCGGGCTGCTGAAGCGCGGCATGCGGGGGCCGCGCCAGTGGCTGAGCGGGTAGCCGTACCAGACCGTGACGACCTCGATCCGCCGCTCGGGCAGGGGGCGCTGGTAGGTGCCGTTCATGATGTGGCCGCCCTCGGGGTGCCGCCAGGGGCCGGGGGCGATGCCTGAGCCCGTGGGGACCGGGGGAGTCCGGTAGTCCGGATGCAGGATCCACGTGTCCGCCACGATTACGGCCCTTCGCGATCGGCGGGTACAGCACCAGAGTGGCATCGTGCATCACCGCTCACCCCCCTTGCAAAGGGGTGGCGGGTCAGGTGGTCCGGGCGCGGAAGGCGCCCGCGTGCCGGACGTGCTCGATCATGACGCGCTCGGCCGCGTCGCCGTCGCCCGCCGCGAGGGCTTCCAGGATGGCCTCGTGCGCGTCGAGCTGGGCCTGGACCTGGTCCCGCGCCAGCCACAGCGACGCCTCCGCCGGCACGGGGACGCTGTTGCGCACCGCCCGCGCGTGCGCGCCGAGGAACGCCGGCCCGCCGATGTCCACGATGCGCAGGTGGAAGCGGAGGCTCTGCTCGCCCAGGCGGTCGCTCCGGCCGCGCGCGGCGTCCTCGACCATGGCGGTGTGCAGCTCGCGCAGCTCGGCCAGCTCCTCGGCCGTGACGCGGGCGGCGGCGAGCCGGGCGCCGAGCCCTTCGACGACCGCGCGCAGGCCGTAGTACTCCGCCAGCGCCTCCTCGCCGAGGTCCACCACGGTCGCCCCGTGGTGCGCCTCGTACCTGATGAGGCGGTCCTTCTCCAGCCTGCGCAGCGCCTCGCGCACCGGCGTGACCGACACGCCGAGCCGCCTGGCCACCTCGCCGGCCCGCAGCGCGGTCCCGCCGGGGATGCGCGCGTTGCGGATGTCGTCGAGCAGCGTGTTGTAGACGTATTCGGCCTTGCTGACGGGGGGCCGCGGCTCCAGCGCTGACATGTCGTCCAGTGTCCCGTACGTTCTCGTCGAATTGACCTATGACATATTTCTTATAACTTGCAAACCATGACGATCCTCGGCGACCTGCGGGTCATCGACGCGGCGACGCTGTTCGCCGGTCCCTCCGCCGCGATGATGCTCGGCGACTTCGGCGCCGACGTGATCAAGATCGAGCACCCCCGGCGCGGCGACCCGTCGCGCGGCCACGGCGCGTCGGCCGGCGGCGTCGGCCTGTGGTGGAAGACGCTCGCGCGCAACAAGCGCACCGCCGCCGTCGACCTGTCGCGCGCCGAGGGCCAGGAGATCCTGCGCCGCCTGTGCGAGCGCTCCGACGTGCTGATCGAGAACTTCCGCCCCGGCACGCTCGAACGCTGGGACCTCGACCCCGAGGACCTGCTGAAGCTCAACCCCCGGCTGATCGTGGCCAGGATGACCGGGTTCGGGCAGCAGGGGCCGATGGCGCGGCAGCCGGGGTTCGGCACGCTGGCCGAGGCGATGAGCGGCTTCGCGGCCATGACCGGCCAGCCCGACGGCCCGCCCACGCTGCCGCCCCTCGCCCTCGCCGACGGCATCGCGGGCCTCGCCATGTCGTACGCGATCATGCTGGCCCTGCACGCCCGCGAGCGCACCGGGCGCGGCCAGGTGATCGACCTGGCCATCATCGAGCCGATCATGGCCCTGCTGGGGCCGCAGATGACCGCGTATAAGGCGCTCGGCGTGGTGCCGCGGCGCACCGGCAACCGCTCCAGCAGCAACGCCCCCCGCAACACCTACCGCACCCGCGACGGTCGCTGGCTGGCCATCTCCACCAGCGCGCAGCCGATCGCCGAGCGGGTGGTCACCCTCGTCGGCCGGCCCGACCTGGTCGAGCAGCCGTGGTTCGCCACCGGGCAGGGCCGCGTCCAGCACGTGGACGAGCTGGACGAGGCCGTCGCCTCCTGGATCGCCGAGCGCGACGCCGCCGAGGTGATCGCCCGCTTCGAGGAGGCGCAGGCCGCGGTCGCGCCCATCTACGACGTCACCGACATCGCGCGGGACCCGCAGTACGAGGCGCTCGGCACGTTCGTCGAGCTGCCCGACGAGGAGCTGGGCAGTGTCACCATGCAGAACGTCATGTTCCGCCTGTCGGACACCCCGGGCGAGATCCGCTGGCCGGGGCGTCCGCTCGGCAGGGACACCGACGAGGTGCTGACCGAGCTCGACTACTCCCGCGAGCGTCTGGCCGAGCTGCGCGAGGCCGGGGTGATCGCGTGATCCCGCCGGTGACCTGGCTGTACGTCCCCGGCGACCGGCCTGAACGGTTCGCCAAGGCGGCCGCGTCCGGGGCCGACGTGGTCATCATCGACCTGGAGGACGCGGTCGTGCCCGCCCGCAAGGACGAGGCCCGCGCCAACGCCGTCGCCTACCTGCGCGAGCGGCCCCCGGCCGGCGCCGCCGTACACGTCCGGGTCAACGACCTCACCACGGCCCGGGGCCGGGCGGACCTGGAGGCGGTCGGCGGCCTGGCCGACGGCGTACGGCTGCCGAAGGTCGAGGACCCCGCCGTGCTCGACGGGATCGCGGACGGGCGGGCGTACCCGCTGCTGGAGTCGGCGGCCGGGATCCTGCGCGCGGCGGCCGTCGCCGCGCATCCGGCCGTCGCCGGGATCGCGCTCGGCGAGCAGGACCTCGCCGCCGAGCTGTCGATCACCGACGAGGCCGCCATGAACCACCTGCGGCTCCAGGCGGTGCTCGCGGCGGCGGCGGCCGGGCTGCCGCCGGTGCCGATGTCGGTGTATCCCGACGTCAGGGACGAGGACGGGCTCGCCGCCTCCTGCCGGGCCGGGCGCGCGACGGGCCTGTTCGGCCGGACCGCGATCCACCCCCGGCAGATCCCGGTGATCCGGCGGGCCTTCCGGCCGGGGGAGGAGGAGGTCGCGAGGGCCGAGGAGATCGTCGCGGCGGCCGAGCGCGCCGAAGGGGCGGGGCTCGGGGCGGTGGCGCTGCCGGACGGCCGGTTCGTGGACGCGCCGGTGCTGGCCCGCGCCCGCCGTACGGTCGCGCTGGCCCGCCACCTCGCCGCCGAGGTCTGACCCGGCTCAGGAGCCGGTCCACCAGCGGGAGGACAGCTCCTCGTCCGTCGCCGCGGGGCCGGGCAGCTCGCGGCGGGCCGGCGGCAGGCGCAGCGCGTCCATCATCAGGGCGAGGTAGCGGTGGCGCAGCTCGGAGATCCGCCGCTCGTCGCCCACCCGGATGGAGGCGATCTGCTCCAGCAGCAGCGCGATGTCGGCGGTGGTGAGGTCGGGGCGCAGCACGCCCGCCTCCACCGTGCGCCGGTGGATCTCGGTGGCCAGGGCTCCCGCCCGCATCGCGTCGCGGCCCAGCGCCTCCGTCGGCTGGAACGTCCCGGCCAGCCTGATCGTCAGCGAGTTGGTGTCGGCGTCGACGATGCCGCGCAGGTAGCCGGCGAACGCCTCCCACGGGTCGCCCTCCTCGGCCAGCGCCCGCTCGGTGACCTCGATGTAGAGTTTCAGCCCGTCGCCGCACAGTTTCTGCAGCAGGGCCTCCTTGCTGGGATAGCGGCGGTAGAGCGCGCTGATGCCGACGCCCGCCTTCTCGGCGACGGCCGCGATGGGGGCGCCGGGGTCGGCGGTGAAGACCGCCCGCGCCGCCTGGAGGATCAGCTCGTCGTTCCGCGCGGCCTGTGCCTTGCGGCCGCTCATGGGTGCCCTGGTCATGCTCGCATTATAGGGAACGTAGTCTTCCGTTCTGCAAGTACGTCTGTCCTATTGTCTATACGACACGTTGACACTGAGGTAGAACCGGGCCAAGCCTGTTGGTCTTGGAGGTGTCCTCGTGAGACGTACCCCGATCGTGCTGGCACTGTTAGGAGCCCTCGCCCTCACGGGCTGCTCGTCCCCGTCCGGGCAGAGCGCGCCGAGCAGCGCTCCGGCGGCCGGATCCCCGGCCAAGAGCGGCGGCAAGTACGCCGTCATCACCCACGGCGGCGCCGGCGACGCCTTCTGGGACGTGGTCAAGAACGGCGCCGAGGCCGCCGGCGAGCAGTACGGCGTCACCGTCACCTACCAGGGCGACGGCGACCCCGCCAAGCAGTCCCAGCTCATCGACCAGGCCGTCGCCGAGAAGGTGGACGGCCTCGTGGTCTCCATGGCCAACCCCGACGCGCTGAAGGAGGCGATCGGCAAGGCCGTCGCCGCGAAGATCCCGGTGGTGACGATCAACTCGGGGGCCGACTCCTCCAAGGCGTTCGGCGCGCTCACCCACGTCGGGCAGTCCGAGGACGTGGCCGGGCGCGGCGCGGGCGAGCAGCTCAAGGCGGCCGGCGTCACCAAGCTGCTGTGCGTCATCCACGAGGCCGGCAACGTCGGCCTCGACCAGCGCTGCAAGGGCGCCGAGGAGACCCTCGGCGGCGCCGTCGAACGGCTCCAGGTGGACATCGGCAACCTGGCCGACGTGACGTCCAAGGTCACCGCCAAGCTCCAGTCGGACAAGCAGGTCAACGGCGTGCTGGCGCTCAACCCGGCGGTCGCCGTGGCCGCCAGGGACGCCGTCAGGGACTCGGGATCGACGGCCAAGGTGGCCACCTTCGACCTGTCGGCCGACGTGGTGGACGCGATCAAGGCCGGCGAGGTCCTGTTCGCCGTGGACCAGCAGCAGTACCTCCAGGGCTACCTGCCCATCACGTTCCTGCGCCTCTACACCACCAACCTCAACACCGTGGGCGGCGGCCTGCCGGTCAACACCGGGCCGGGCTTCGTCACCAAGGACAACGCCGACCAGGTCGCCAAGCTGGCGGAGGCGGGCACCAGATGAGCCGGACGAGCGCGGCGGCCGCCGACGAGCGGATCGCCCGCGTCGGCCTGGCCCGCCGCCTGCTCATCCGGCCCGAGCTGGGCGCGGTGGTCGGCGCGGTGCTGGTGTTCGCGTTCTTCGCCGCCCAGTCGCCGGTGTTCCGCTCGCCGGCCGGCGTCGCGAACTGGCTCGACCCGGCCGCCACGCTCGGCATCATGGCGGTCGCGGTCGCGCTGCTCATGATCGGCGGCGAGTTCGACCTGTCGGCGGGCGTGCTGACCGGCACCAGCGGGCTCATCCTGGTCACGCTGGCCACCAGGTTCGGGCTCAACGTGTGGCTCGCCATGCTGGCGGGGCTGGCGGTGGCGCTGGCCGTCGGGTTCGCCAACGGGCTGATCGTGACCCGCACCCGGCTGCCCAGCTTCATCGTCACGCTCGGCACGTTCCTCATGCTCCAGGGCGTCAACCTCGGCGTGACCAAGGCCATCACCGGGACGGTCCAGGTCGGCGGGCTGCGCAGGGCCGACGGGTACGACGGCGCCAGCGCCCTGCTGGCCGGCACCGTCGACCTCGGCGGCACCTCGTTCCGGGTGGCGATCCTGTGGTGGCTGCTGGCGACGGCGGTGGCGACGTGGGTGCTCATGCGCTCCCGCGCGGGCAACTGGATCTTCGCAGTCGGCGGCGACGAGCGGGCGGCGCGGGCGGTCGGCGTGCCGGCCGCGCGGACGAAGATCGCGCTGTTCATGACCACGGCGTTCGCCGCCTGGCTGGTCGGCTCGATCCTGGCGCTGCGCTACACCTCGGTCCAGGCCAACATCGGCATCGGCCAGGAGTTCATCTACATCATCGCGGCGGTCATCGGCGGCTGCCTGCTGACCGGCGGCTACGGCTCGGCCGTCGGCGCCGCCATCGGCGCGGTCATCTTCGGCATGGCCGACAAGGGCATCGTCTTCCTCGGCTGGGACGCCGACTGGTTCAAGTTCTTCCTGGGCGCGATGCTGCTGCTGGCCACCCTGGCCAACCGGCTGGTGCGCCGCTACGCCGAGGAGGTGCGGCATTGATCCTGGAGACCCGCGGCATCGGCAAGAGGTTCGGCTCGGTGCTGGCGCTGCGCGAGGTGTCGATGGGCGTGGCCGCCGGGGAGGTGCTGTGCGTGCTCGGCGACAACGGCGCCGGCAAGTCGACGCTCATCAAGATCCTGTCCGGCGTGCACCAGCACGACACGGGGGCGCTGCTCGTGGACGGCGAGGAGGTGCGCCTGTCGAGCCCGCGCGACGCGCTCGACCGCGGCATCGCCACCGTCTACCAGGACCTGGCGATGATCCCGCTCATGTCGGTGTGGCGCAACTTCTTCCTCGGCTCCGAGCCGCGCAAGGGCCTCGCCTTCGACGTGGCGAAGGCCCGCCGGGTGGCCCGCGAGGAGCTGCGGGCCATGGGCATCGACATCCGCGACGTGGACCAGCCGGTCGGCACGCTGTCCGGCGGGGAGCGGCAGTCGGTGGCGATCGCGCGGGCCGTGCACTTCGGCGCCCGCGTGCTCATCCTCGACGAGCCCACCTCGGCGCTCGGCGTCAAGCAGGCCGGGGTGGTGCTGCGCTACATCGCCCGCGCCCGCGACCGGGGGCTCGCCGTGGTCTTCATCACCCACAACCCGCACCATGCCCACCCGGTGGGCGACCGGTTCCTGCTGCTCAACCGGGGCGCCGGCATGGGCGAGTACGCCAAGGCCGACATCACCCCGCAGGAGCTGACGGCGCTCATGGCGGGCGGGGCGGAGCTGGAGGAGCTGGCGCACGAGCTGCGGCGCGAGTGAGGCTCTTGGGCGGGAATTGACGGTTCCCGGCGGGTGCCTGGAGGCGGGGCGAGGCACAACCATCCGGGCAAGGTGCAGGCGCGAGAGCCCGGAGGTCGCCGGTGAGCAGGAAGGTCGTGCTGGAACAGGCGGCGCGGGAGTTCGCCGAGGCGACCTCCGAGCCGCCCTTCATCTACGAGCTGCCGCCCGAGCAGGGCCGCGAGGTGCTGGAGAAGCTCCAGTCCGGGTCCGGCGTGCCCAAGCCGGACATCGACGAGGAGTGGATCGAGGTCGAGGGCGGCCCGACCGGGACCGTGCCGGTGCGCCTGGTCAGGCCCAAGGGCGCCACAGGCGCCCTGCCGGTGATCCTCTACATCCACGGCGCGGGCTGGGTGTTCGGCTCGGCCCGCACGCACGACCGCCTGGTGCGCGAGCTGGCCGTGCGCTGCGAGGCGGCCGTGGTCTTCCCCGAGTACGACCGCGCCCCCGAGGCGAAGTATCCGACCCAGATCGAGCAGAACTACGCCGCCGCCCGATGGGTGACGGAGCACGGCGGCGAGAAGGGCCTCGACGCCGGGCGGATGGCCGTCGCCGGCGACTCGGTCGGCGGCAACATGTCCGCCGTGCTGGCCCTCATGGCCAAGGAACGCGGCGACGTGCGGCTGCGCGGCCAGGCGTTGTTCTACCCGGTCACCGACGCGAGCTTCGACACCGAGTCCTACCACGACTTCGCGACCGGCTACTACCTCAACCGCGACGGCATGAAGTGGTTCTGGGACCAGTACACGACCGACGCCGGGCAGCGGGCCGAGAGCCACGCCTCGCCGCTGCGGGCCACGGACGAGGAGCTGCGCGGCCTGCCGCCCGCGATCGTGCTCAACGGCGAGGCCGACGTGCTGCGGGACGAGGGCGAGGCGTACGCGGCCCGGCTGCGCGCGGCGGGCGTGGACGTGACGGCGGTCCGGCTGGCCGGGATGATCCACGACTTCGTCATGCTCGACGCGCTGCGCGGCACCAACGCCGCCAGGGCCGCGATGGACCTCGCCGTCGGCGCGCTGCGGACCTGGCTGCGCGCATGACCTACCGGATCAGGAGGAACGGCCGCGAGCTGCTGCGGAGCGGCCCGTTATTACGCCGCTCCCGGCCGGGGCCCTAGGGGGTCCCGGCCGGATCTTCACACCGGCAGGGGTGGGGGAGAGGCGCGTCCGCGTGGCATGCTCGTGACAGCCGGAAGGAGGCCCCCCGTTGCCCGCCCGCCCTGATGGCCGCCTGCTCGCGGTCAGTGACCTGCACGTCTCCTACGCCGAGAACCGCGCCATCGTCCAGGAGCTGAAACCGTCCGCGCCCGGCGACTGGCTCCTGGTGGCCGGGGACGTCGCCGAGAACGTGGAGGACATCCGCTGGGCGCTGCGGCTGCTCGCGGGCCGCTTCGAGCGGGTGGTGTGGACGCCGGGCAACCACGAGCTGTGGACGCCGCGCGGCGACCCGCCCGAGCTGCGGGGCGTGGCCCGCTACGAGCACCTGGTCGCGATGTGCAGGGAGCTGGGCGTCCTGACGCCGGAGGACCCCTACCCGCTGTGGGAGGGGCCGGGCGGGCCGGTGCGGATCGTGCCGCTGTTCCTGCTCTACGACTACACGTTCCTGCCGCCGGGCATCGACTCCAAGGAAGAGGCGCTGGAGTACGCCCGCGGCACCGGCGTGGTGTGCACCGACGAGTTCCTCCTGCACCCGGACCCCTACCCGAGCAGGGAGGCGTGGTGCCGGGTGCGGGTGGCGGCGACCGAGCGGCGGCTGGCGGCGGCCGACGACGGCGTGCCGCTGGTGTTCGTCAACCACTACCCGCTCGTCCGCGAGCCCACGGACGTGCTGTGGTACCCGGAGTTCGCGCAGTGGTGCGGCACCACCGCCACCCGCGACTGGCACCGGCGCTTCCCGACGGCCGCGATGATCTACGGCCACCTGCACATCCCGCGCGTCAACTGGTACGACGGGGTCCGCTTCGAGGAGGTCTCGCTCGGCTACCCGCGCGAGTGGCGCCGCCGCCCGCCCCGCGACCTGCTGCGCGAGGTCCTGGTCGAACCGTGAGCGCGTCACAAGAGCGCCTGGGCCAGGGCGGCGCCGCAGTAGGCCGCGCCGAGCCCGGCGACGACGCCGGCGGCGGCGTTGGCCACGGCGTGGAAGCGGGCGCCCACCTCCAGCAGCCGCACCGTCTCGTAGCCGAACGTCGAGTACGTCGTCAGCGCCCCGCAGAACCCGGTGCCGGCCAGCGCCATCAGCCCGCCGTCCACCGGCAGCGCGGCGAGGAACCCCAGCAGCGCCGACCCGGCCACGTTGACGGCGAGCGTCCCCCAGGGGAAGACCGTGTCGTGCCGGGCCTGCACCGCCCGGTCGGCGAGGTAGCGCAGCGGCGCGCCGACCGCCGCGCCGGCCACGATGAGCAGCAGCGTCATCCCGCCGCCGCCCGCCTCCCGGCGGCCCGCCGGGTCAGCCACATGCCGGTGGCGACGGCGGCCAGCGCCGCGGCCATCGTGGCGGCCAGGTAGGCCAGCCCGACGACCGGTGCGCCCGCCTCGACCACCCGCCGCACGTCCACGACGTACGTCGAGAACGTCGTGTACCCGCCCAGCACCCCCACGCCGAGGAACGGCCGTACGAGCCGGTGCGCCGGCCGCACCTCGGTGATCACCACCATGAGCACCCCGATGAGCAGGCAACCCGACACGTTGACCCAGAACGTCGCCCACGGGAACCCGCCCGGCGGAGCCGGCAGCGCCGACTGCAGGCCGTGGCGGGCCAGCGCCCCGAGCGCCCCGCCGGCCGCGATGACGGCCAGGACCGGCCAGTGCAGCTCGGCGCGCTGCGCCGGGACGTGGAGATCGACGTCAGGATCGATCGGGCGTTCGGTCACACAATCCTCCCGTGTCGGAACACCTCAAGCCGGGAATTTCTCTAGAGATCTGGAAGCGCGCTCGGAGGCCCGATTGAGCACGAAGGACGCCCTCGCCCTTCTCGCAGGAGCCATCATCGTCGTTTCCCTCGTCGGCACGGCCAGGACACCACCGGCGACGGCGGCCAGCCCGCTGGGCAACACCGGCGGCACCTTACCCGGTCTGGCCCCCATCATCTCCGACGCCGACAAGGCCGAGGCACGCGCCCTCATCCGGCGGCTGCGCACCCGGGGGCTCGGCCCCAACGCCGGCTACGAACGCACCCGCTACGGCGAGAACTGGGCCGACACCGCGCCCGGCGTGCCGTACGCGGGGAACGGCTGCCGCACCCGCGACGACCTGCTGGCCCGCGACGGCAGGAACGTGAAGTACCGCGCCGGCTCGCGTTGCGAGGTCGTGTCGCTCACGCTGGAGGACCCCTACACCGGCCGGGTCATCCGCTGGCGGAAGAACCGCGCGGACGAGGTGCAGGTCGACCACGTGGTGCCGCTGAACTACGGCTGGCGCATGGGCGCGCGGCGCTGGCCGATGTCGAAGCGGCTCGACTTCGCCAACGACCCGCTCAACCTGCTGCCGGTGTACGGCGCCGCGAACGAGGAGAAGGACGCCGCCGGGCCGTCGGGCTGGCTGCCGCCGCAGCGGCGGGTGCGCTGCGCGTACGTCACCCGCTTCGCCCAGGTCGCCGTGAAGTACGGCGTCCCGGTCACCCCGGCGGACAAGAGGGCGATGCTCGCCCAGTGCCGATGAGGGGGCAGACGATCAGCGGGGGTCGATCCAGTCGAAGCCGCTCTTGAAGGTCTGCGCGGCCAGCGCCCGCTGGCCCGCCGCGCTCGGGTGGAAGAAGTCCCACTTGCTGACGTGCTCCAGCGTGAACGGGAAGGAGAAGACCGCCCCTCCGTCGGTGCGGCACTGCGGGCCGTAGGCGGCGCAGACCTCGGCGGAGGCCCGGTTGTAGGCGATCACCCGGGCGCGGACCCGGTCCCGTCGCGCGGCGTCGGCCTTCTTCGTCGACGACGGGTTGGCCAGCATCGTCGGGCAGACCCGGCCGAGCGTCCAGAACGTACGGGCCACCGGGTCGTCCTTGCCGACCTGCCACAGTCGCCGCAGGTCGGGGACGCTCGCGAACAGCACCCGGGCCGTCGGCATCCCGGCGCGCAGCGTGTCCAGCGCGGTCTCCAGGCGCTGCCGGTAGGTGGCGACCGGGGTCATGGCCTTCTCGGTGCGTACGCAGGCGTCGGTGGCGCCGATGAGCACGGTCACGTAGTCGGCCTTGGCCTCGACCGCCTTGTTCACCTGGCCGAGCAGGTCGGCGCTGGTCGCGCCGGGGGCGGCGAAGTTGAGGTTGTGGCCCTGGAGCGTTCCAGACAGCTTCGACAGGCGCTGGTAGTGGCTGGAGACGGAGGCGTGGTCGCCCGCCGACCACGAGCGCGAGGTGCAGGAGACGTACCAGCCGCAGGCGTTGAAGCCGGTGGAGATGGAGTCGCCGAGGGCGGCCATGACCTCGGGGACCGGCTCGGCGAAGGAGGTGGAGGTCGCGGCGGCGGCCGGAGCCGTGACCGTACCGGTGAGGACACTAGCAGCGGCGAGAACAGGGGCCAGGCGACCGATCATGGCCCCAAAGGTAGAGAGCCGGGCAGGCCCCGGCCATCGCGTCCGGGCAGGTCTGCCGTTTCGGGACCGACTTCATATGGCGGCTTGACAGCCCGAAGGCCGGCCGGTCGGCCCCGCCCCCCAACCGTTCCGCTTTTTTCCGGATTTGCTTGCCTTAACGTGGCATTCACGGGGGTCAGAGTCGAACATGTTCAGGTGACGCATAGCATGTCTTGAGTGAGTGTCGCGCTCGGAACAACCCGCCCGCTGCCGGTTCGCACCACACCGGTCGGCGATCCCGGCGACCTGCTGGCCTCCCTGCCCAGGTCGTCGCCGTACGCCTGGATCAGGAACGGCGAAGGGATCGTCGGATGGGGTGAGGCGGCCCGCGTCGCCGTGCCTCCGGGCTCGGGCCGTTTCGCCTGGGCCCGCGAGTGGCTGGCCGACGTGCTCGGCGGGGCCGGGGTCCCCGGAGCGGGAGGGCCGGGCACCGGCCCGGTCGCCTTCGGCAGCTTCACCTTCGACGAGGACGCGCACGGCTCGGTGCTCGTCGTGCCGCAGGCCGTGCTGGCCCGCCGCGACGGCCGCGCCTGGCTGACCACGATCGGCGACGCGCCACTGGAGACCGTCACGCCGGTGCTCGACCCCGGCCGCATCAGCTACGGCGACGGCAGCCTCACCGCGCCCGAGTGGGAGCACGTGGTGGCCCGCGCCGCCGCCCGCATCCGCGACGGCGAGCTGGAGAAGGTCGTGCTCGCCCGCGACCTGGTCGCCACCGCCGAGCGGGCCATCGACGTGCGGCTGCTGCTGTCGCGGCTGGCCGGCCGCTACCCCGAGTGCTACACGTTCTCCGTCGCGGGGCTGGTCGGCGCCACGCCCGAGCTGCTCATCCGGCGCACCGGCCAGGAGATCGAGTCGCTGGTGCTGGCCGGCACGACCGCGCGCGGCACCGGTCCCGCCGACGACCTCGCCCGCGGCACCGCGCTGCTCGCCTCCGCCAAGGACCGGCACGAGCACGAGTGCGCGATCGCCTCCGTACGCACCGCGCTGGGTCCGCTCTGCTCGTCGCTGGAGACGCCCGACGAGCCCGAACTGCTCGTGCTGCCCAACGTCCAGCACCTCGCCAGCCACGTCACCGGGCGGCTCGCGGACGGGGCGTCGGTGCTCGACGTGGTCGCCGCCATGCACCCGACGGCGGCCGTCGGCGGCACCCCGACCGACCTGGCGTCCAAGATCATCCGTGAGCTGGAGGGCATGGACCGCGCCGGCTACGCGGGGCCGGTCGGCTGGATCGACGCCAACGGCGACGGCGAGTGGGGCATCGCGCTGCGCTCGGGGCTCGTACGCGGGCGGCGGGCCCGGCTGTTCGCCGGCTGCGGCATCATGGGCGACTCCGACCCGGCCGCCGAGCTGGCCGAGGCGCAGGCCAAGTTCCGCGTCATGCAGTACGCCCTGGAGGGATAGGACGCGTCAGGCGGGGACGTGCACATCCTCGCCGACGCTCACCCGGGCACGGCCCGCCGTCAGCGTCGCCACCCATTCGCCGAACGCCGCCACCTCGTCCTCGCCCACCGCCACGCTGAAGGTGACCTGGGCGGCGTAGGCGACGTCCTCGACCGCGTACCGCGAGGCGCGCAGGTCGTTCTCCACCCGGCCGGCCTGGTCGTGCGCCACCGCCACGCGCACCCGCCTGGCCGGCACCATCCGCACCGGCTCGGCCCGGTCGAGGGTCTCGGTCACCGCCGAGCCGTAGGCGCGCACCAGCCCGCCCGCGCCGAGCAGCACGCCCCCGAAGTAGCGCGTCACCACCGCCACCACGTCGCTGTAGCCGCGCCCGACCAGCGCCTGCACCATGGGCGTGCCCGCGGTGCCGCCCGGCTCGCCGTCGTCGTCGCCCTTCTGGACGCGCTGCCCGATGACATAGGCCGTGCAGTTGTGGGTGGCGCCGGCGTGCTCGCGCCGCCGCCCGGCGATGAACGCCGCCGCCTCCTCCACGCTGCGCGCGGGCGCGACCGCGCAGATGAAGCGCGAGCGCCGCACCTCGGTCTCGTGCTCGACGGGGGCGGTGAGGGTGAGGTACGGGGCAGGCACATTCGACAGGGTATGCCCTCGCCTGTGGCGGTCGGCGGGCTACCATCGCCTACAGACCTCAGGGGAGGGTCTTATGCGGAATTCGCGGCACTTGCCGGTGGACGTCGCCGACGACGTCATGCCCTTCGCCACCCTCGCCATCGACGCCTACGGCGTGAGCGTGCTGGCCAGGACCAGGGAGTCGGCCGCCGGCACCCCGGTCGCCCTCGGCACGCGGGTGCTGCAGCGGGTGTTCGGCCGGGGCGACGCCCACACCCGAGCGCTCATCGAACGGGCGGCGAGGGCGACCGGGGACGGCAGGGAGGCGTTGCGCGCGGCGATCGTGGCGGCCTTCCGCGACGACCCGATCCTGGGCCCCGAGGTGGCCGCGATGCTGCTCCGCGCCCCGCTGACCGCCGACCGCACCTGAGCCGCCGCCTGAACCCGCGCCGGACCGCGCAGGTCTGGACCGCCGCCTGAACCTGCGCTGGACCGCGCGTGCCTGGACTGCGCGTGCCTGAGCCGGCGGCCTCACGGGCTCAGGCACCTGCGGCCTCATGGGCTCCCGGACGGCTCCGGGACGGCGTCGGAGGCGGGCGGGCCCTGGCCGCGGAGGCAGTCCATGTCGCGGGCGGCCGGGTGCGGCCCCGCGAGCGTGGTGGTCAGCCCGTAGACCACGCCGCAGGCCACCAGCACCGGCGCCAGCCCGGCCGCCGCGACCGCCGCCGCGACTGTGGCGCCGCCCGCGACCAGCCTGGCCAGCACGCCGAGCGGCAGCAGCGACAGCGCGTGCAGCCGACGGGGTGGGCGGGCGCCCGCAACCCTTGGCGTCGAGGACGACCACGCCGCTCTCCCGGGGATCGGCCATGGCCCCACCCCAGACCGGGATCAGGGCGTGACCTCGGGAGTGACCGGCACCACCGTGAGCCGGGCGCGCGGCGCGGCGACGGCCTGCGCAGGGGCCTCCGGGACGGATGGTTCGGCGGGCGGCTCGGTGGGCGGCTCGGCGGGCGGCTGGGCCGTACGTGGGACGTAGGTGCCGTCGCGGCGGGCCAGCAGCTCGGCCAGCAGCGCGTCCCACTTGCGCCCGACCGCCTCCACGCTGTACGTCTCCGCCTTCTCCAGCGCGCCCGCGCCCAGGTCGCGGCGGAGCTGCTCGTCCTCGATGACCCGGATGATGCCGGCCGCGAGGTTGGCGTTCGTCCGCGGCTTGATCAGCAGCCCGTCCACCTCGTTCTTGATCATCTCCTTGGGGCCGTGCGGGCTGTTGAAGCTGACGATCGCCAGCCCCTTGGCCATGGCCTCCAGGACCGTCATGGGGAAGCCCTCGTGGCGCGAGCTCATCACGTACACCGACGCCTTCTCCAGCTCGGCACCGACGTCGGTGGTCGGCCCCGGCAGCTCGACCTTGTCCTGCAGCCCCGCCTCGGCGATCTGCGCCCGCAGGTTGTCCTCCTGCGGTCCGGCGCCGAAGATGCGCAGCTTCCAGTCGGGGTGGGCGGCGGCGACGGTCTCCCAGGCGGTGATCAGCCGGTGGAAGCCCTTGATCCGGGTCATGCGGCCGACCGCGACGGCGACCTTGGCGTCCAGCTTCGACGGGTCGCCGGACATCGGCGGCACGGCGTTGGGGATGCGGGTGAGTTTGCGCGGCTTCTTCGGCAGCGCCTCGCGGTAGTCGTTCAGGTCGGCCCTGGTGAGGGTGACGAGGGCGTCGAGGCGGCGGTAGCGCCACTTGATGAGCTTCTGCACCGGCTCGGGCTGCGTGCGCAGCGCCACGTGCTCCTGCCCGATCGTGATCACCCCCGGCAGGGCTAACTGGGCCATCACGAGGTTGAGCCCCGGACGGGTGCCCATGAGCACGCCGGTGTCGAGCGACCGGATGTAGCGGGCGAGCTGCAGGTCGGTCCACATGTTGAAGCGGTGGTAGGCCGACTCCTCCTGGGGGATCAACCGGCTCGGCCGCTTCGACAGCAGCGCGCGCAGCGGGTTGCGGCTCGGCCGCAGCCGGTCGTCCAGGAAGCGGAAACGCACCCGGGGATCGATGGGGAAGAACGGCTCCTCGGCCTCCTTCAGGATGCTCACGATCTCCACGTCGTGCTCCTCGGCCAGGTAGCCGGCCAGGTTGAACACGGTCCTGATCGTGCCGCCCATGCCGTGGGCGTGCAGCAGCAGGATGTGGATCCGCTGCGTCGAGGGGGGCGGCGCGCTCCGCGCCTTGCGCCGGTTGTACCCCCGATAGAGCCGCAGCGCGGCCGATCTGCCCTTGCGTGCGAGTGCGCGCACCGTACGGGTCCCCCTTGAGAACGAGAAAGCGATCAACAACACTTCACGGCCGTGCGCGAGGTCGTGTCGCACCTGCGCCGGCCGGCGTTCACCTGAGCGGTCTTGCGTGAGCGGGAAGCACTGTCAGCCCCGGTGTGCTTTCCTCACCTATGATCATTAGACGCCGCAGGGGTGACTAAGGTTGCATACGCGGCCGATGCCGCGGATCGGGCGTGTGCGGGGGATGCTCGGTCAGCAGTTCCAACGCCACGTCGATGGCCCGTTCGAGCTGGGTGTCCACGCCGCGCGCGTAGTCCTGCGGGGTGATGTCCACTTCGATGTCGGGATCGGTGCCGTAGTTCTCGACCTGCCAGCCGACGTCGTCGAAGGCGAAGGAGAACTCCGGCTGCGTCGTCACCGTGCCGTCGGCGAGCTGGTGGCGCGGCCAGATGCCGATGACGCCGCCCCAGGTGCGTTTGCCCACCAGCGGCCCCAGCTTCAGCAGCTTGAAGGTGTGGCTGAAGATGTCGCCGTCGGAGCCCGCCCACTCGTTGGCGATGGCGACCAGCGGCCCGCGCGGCGACTCCGGCGGGTACGGCTCCGCCGCCCCCCACCGCGGGTAGTCGTAGCCGAGCCGGCGCCGGGCCAGCTTCTCCAGCAGCAGCGCCGAGACGTGACCGCCGCCGTTGAAGCGCACGTCCACGACGAGCGCGTGCCGGTCGTGCTCGGCGAGGAACCCCCGGTGGAACTCGCCGAACCCGTCCGGCCCCATGTCGGGCACGTGCAGGTAGCCGACCCGGCCGCCGGAGCGCTGGTGGCAGCGGGCCCGGTTGAGGTTGACCCAGTCGCGGTAGCGGGCCGGCTGCTCGTCGGCCAGGGTCCGCACGGTGACCGCGAACACCTTCTCGCCGCGCCGCAGGGTCAGCTCGACCTCCTCGCCGGCCTGGTTGACCAGGCGCTCGTTCGGGGTCGCGACGCCGTCGCCGATGGGCGCGCCGTCGATGGCCAGCACCGCGTCGCCGGGGCGTACGTCGAGGCCGAGCCGGTTGAGCGGCGAGGTCGCCTTCGGGTCCCACGGGTCGCCGGTGACGAGGGAGGCGATGTGGTAGACGCCGTCGCGGCGCTCCCAGTCCACGCCCAGCTTGCCCTGCGTGTAGTCGGGGCCGGGGCGGTACTCGCCGCCGCTCTCGTAGGCGTGGCTGGTGGCCAGCTCGCCGTGCAGCTCCCACAGCAGGTCGGAGAACTCGCCCCGGGTCGTCACCCGGTCCACCAGCGGCTGGTAGCGGTCGTACACGGCCGGCCAGTCCACCCCCGCCATGTCCTCGGTCCAGAAGTTCTCCCGCTGCAGCCGCCACGCCTCGCGGAACATCTGCCGCCACTCGGCCTCCGGGCACACCGACACCTTGATCCGCGACAGGTCGATCCAGCCGCTCTCGCGCCCCGGCCGGTCGTCGTCGTGGCCCGGCACCTCGCCCGCCTTGACCACGCGCAGCCGCGAGCCGGTCCGGTACAGCAGCGTCCTGTGGTCGCGGCCCAGCTCGAAGTCCGTGACGCCCTCGGCGAAGGTCTCGTTGTCGTTCTTGGCGAAGTCGTACAGGTGCAGGACGTTGTCGCCCTCCACCGGGCTGGTGAGGACGAGCGCCTTGCCCTTCAGCCCGGCCACCCGCTCGTAGCGGCCCTCGGGGAGCGGGAAGGCGGTGACCCGGCGGGCCAGGCCGTCCACGTCCACGCGCAGCGCCTCCGGCCGCTCCTCGCCGCCCTCCTCGTCCTCGTCCCCGTCCTCGTCGTCGTCCTTCCGCTCCAGGGGACGCTGGCGCGGCACGAACGGGTCCGGCACGTCGGCGCGCAGCGCCACCACGTACGGGCGGGTGCCGAGCGGGAAGCCCAGGTCGAACTGGAGCTGGTCGTAGACGGGGGAGAAGGTCCGCTGGCCGATGAAGTAGAGGTAGCGGCCCTCGGGGTCGAAGGCCGGCATCGAGTCGATCAGCACCGGCTCGGTCGCCTGCACCGTCCGCCCGCTCTCCGGATGGTGCAGCTTGATCGCGGTGGTCTGGGCGTTGAGCGGGGCGGCGTAGGCGAGCCACGAGCCGTCGGGCGACCAGGCGGGGTCCTCCGGCGAGCCGTACGGGTTGGCCTCCACCAGGTCGCAGCGGCCCGTGGCGAGGTCGAGCAGGTGCAGCTCGTAGCGGTGGTTGACCACGGCCACCCGGTCGTGCGCCGGGTCGGGCACCAGCGCGGTGATCCGGCCCAGCCGGGCGACCTCCGTGCCGGGGCCGCCCTCTCCGCTCTCCAGGACGACCAGCCGCTCCTCGTCGTCGTCGTCGCTGGCCGCCGCGATCAGCCGTACGCCGTCGTTGAGCCAGGTCAGGAAACGGTAGCGGACGCCGTCCTCGGCGCCCTGCCGGCGTACGGGGCCCTCCCAGCCGGCCATCGTGTACGCCTTGCCGCGCGCGGTGATCGCCAGCGCGCTGCCGTCCGGGCTGAGCGTGGCGCTCTCCAGGTAGTCGGCCGCCTCGACGAAGCGCCGGTTGCGCTGGGTGCGCGAGCTGGCCAGCGCCACCTCCAGCCGGCGCGGCCGTTCGCCGGGCTCCAGCAGGTAGAGGTCGGCGCCCGCGTGGTAGACCAGCCGGTGACCGTCGCCGGACAGGTTGCGGGCGTAGTAGTCGTCGTGATGGGTGAGCTTGCGCAGGTCGCCGCCGTCGGGCAGGCACGAGTAGACGTTGCCGACGCCCTCGTGGTCGCTGATGAAGCACACCCGCCCGCCGCTCCAGCAGGGGGAGGCGAGGTTGCCCGGCAGCCGGATCAGCCGCCGGAACTCGCCCGCGCCGGTGGGGTCGATCCACAGGTCGCCGACCGTGCCGCCCCGGTAGCGCTTCCAGCGGGCCGGATCGGCGGTGTTGCGGCCGAGCACGATCATGCCGCCAGGGCCGTGGGCGATGGAGTTCGCGGGACCGTACGGCAGCCGCTCCGGCACCTCGCCCGGCGCCACCTGGTGCAGCCACTTGCGTCCCTCGAACGGCTGGGACTGGTCGCTGGCGTAGAGGATGCGGCCCTCGGGGTCCCAGCCGGTCACCGTGCAGCGCGCGCCGTGGAAGGTCACCCGGCGGGCCGCGCCGCCGGACGCCGGCATGACGTAGACCTCCTCGGGGCCCTCCTCGCGGCCGACGAAGGCGAGCTGGTCGCCACGGGGGGAGATGCGCGGATAGCCGGCCTCGGCCAGCCCGGCGGTGAGGCGGAAGGCCCGGCCGCCCTGGGCGGAGACCATCCACAGGTCGTCCTCGGCGGCGAACACCACGACGTCCTGGAACACGGAAGGGAAGCGCAGGTAGGCGGACATCGCGGCAGCTCCACGGTCGATGCGACAGCCGGGAGCCGGGCTCCCGGCTGTCCGATCATGTCACCATAGATCAGCTCTCGTCGGAGCCCTTCCTGGTTTCTTTCTTCGTCTCCTTGGCCTGCCGGCTCGTCTTGATGGCCTGCTTCTTCGACTTGCCCGACTTCGTGGCAGGTTTCTTCTTCGTGTCTGCCATTGGAATCCCCCCTGTACGGACAGAGCGCACGCGATGATTCGTGCACCAAGCTCATTGCTACCCATTTGTGCACGAAACCCGACATGCCGCCTATATGCGCCCTCACAGCAGCCGAAGCTGCTCAGGCGGCGAGTCCTGCCCCAGGCCGTGCTCCGGGCCGTGCTGCGGGCCCTGCCCTGGGCCGTGCTGCGGGGCCGGGCGGAGCCGGCGGCGGGCCGACGCCGGGACGCCGCGGCCGACGCCGTAGCGCTCCGCCAGCTCGCGCACCTGCGCCGTGATCCGCGCCTGGTAGGCCTTGGGCGCATAGGCGCCGCGCCCGTAGAGCTCCAGGTAGCGCGGCACCAGGCGCGGGTGCTCGCGGGCGAGCCAGCGCAGCCACCACTCGCGGGCCCCCGGCCGCAGGTGCAGCACCATGGGCGTGACGTAGGTGGCGCCCGCCTCGGCGACCGCCTTGACGGTGCGTTCGAGCTGGGCGGGGGAGTCGGTGAGGTAGGGGAGGACCGGCGCCATCAGCACCCCGCACGCGATGCCGTGGTCGTTGAGCGTGCGGCAGACCTCAAGGCGGCGCATCGGGTGGGGCGCGCCCGCCTCGACCGCCCGCCAGGCCTCCGGATCGACGAACCCGGCCGAGACGGCGGCGCTCACCTCGGTGACCTCGGCCGCCTCGGCGAGCAGGTCGAGGTCGCGCAGGATCAGCGTGCCCTTGGTGAGGATGGAGAACGGGTTGGCGGCCTCGCGCAGCGCGGTCAGGATGCCGGGCATCAGGCGGTAGCGGCCCTCGGCGCGCTGGTAGCAGTCGACGTTGGTGCCCATGGCGATGTGGTGGCCGCCCCAGCGCGGCGAGGACAGCTCCCTGCGGGCCAGCTCGGCGGCGTTGACCTTGACCACGATCTTGGAGTCGAAGTCCGCCCCGGAATCCAGATCAAGATATTCGTGCGTTTTCCGGGCAAAACAGTAAACACATCGATGGCTGCAGCCGCGATAGGGGTTGATCGTGTACTCGAACGGCACGCGACTGGCGGCCGGCACGCGGTTGACGATCGAGCGGGCCTGGATCTCGTAGAAGGTCATGCCCTGGAACTCGGGCGTGTCGAACGTCCGCGTGACCGCTCCGCGAGCGAACAGCGGGACGGACGGATCGGCCTCACCATCGGCGGTCAGGCGCAGGTTGTCCCAGCGCATGCCATGATTAGAACAAAAGTTCGAGCTTGATCGCAAACCGAAAAGAGGGTGCAATTACCTGGTCAGGCCGTGGCTAATGATCTTCATGGTTGGGCAGGAAGAGGCCACAGAGCTTGCGTTCCGGAGGTGCACGTATGGCCTGGTCGCAGGACGAGGAGCGGATGCTCGCCCAGATCGAGCAGTACCTCGTCGAGGATGATCCGCGACTCGTCGCACGGCTCGAGTCGTTCAACGAACGAGTCCGTCGCAGCGAGGCCAGGTCACAGGGGCAGCCCGGCGCCTGGCGCCGGCCGCGCCGCTCGACGGTCATCATCCTGGTCAGCTGGGTGCTCATCGCCACGCTGGTCTCCACACTCCTGATCATGGTCCTGCACAACGAGCCCGCCGCGGGGCTGTCGCTGGGCGCGGTGCCCGGCGAACCGGCAGCCGAGCTCGCCACCGACACGGCCCCGATCCCCGCCTCGGCGGGGGCTCACTGACGCCCTCAGCGCGCTGTCCGGTTCAGGCCCGGTAAGGGCTCTGTGCCGTCCTCAGCGCGCTGTCCGGTTCAGGCCCGGTAAGGGCTCTCTGACGCCCTCAGCGCCGTTCCGCCCAGGCGCGGCGGATCTCGCCGTAGCCGAGCACGGTGATCCCTTCCTGTCGCAGCAGTTCGCGAGCCCGCGGCGAGGTCAGGAACTCGTGGTCGCCGCTGCGCACCCGCCACCCGTCGGGGTCGGCGGCCTGTGACGCGGGCCCGCCGAGGCCGGGGTGCACCGCCCACTCGCTCAGGCCGGGCGGCAGCTCGCGCAGCGCGCGGGCGTACGCCTCGGCCCTGCCCTCGACGTCCAGGGCGAAGCTGTCCAGGAAGTCGTGGTCGAGCGCGGGCAGCCCGCGGGCGCGCAGCAGCTCCCGCGACGGCTCCAGCCAGGCCCGCACCGCCAGGCCGTGCTCGTCGGCCAGCTCCAGAGTCAGCTCGAACACGTCCTGACGCCCCCCGTCGGCCAGGCAGTGCCAGTCCAGGTGCGAAGGCTCCAGTCCCGCGTCCAGCACGGCGCGCAGCTGCGCCCGGAACTCGATCTCGATCTCGTCCAGGCGGGCGCGAGCCAGCACGCCGGGAGCGTCCTCGAAGGAGGGGAACCCGCCGGCGGCGTCCAGCAGCGACGGGATCAGCGCCCGCGGGGCGAGCGGGCCCCACGGGCGGCCCGGCTGCTCGCACACCAGCGTCAGATGGACGCCGAACGGGATCTCCGGCCGGTCGCGCAGCAGCGCCATCGCGTGCGCCGCGCCCGGGCAGGGCGTCATGAGGCTGCACGAGGCGGCGAGGCCGTCCTCGATCGACCGGATGACGGCCTCGTTGACCTCGGGGTGGAGTCCGAAGTCGTCGGCGTTGACGATCAGCAGGCGCGCCTCGGGCGGGAATCCTTGAAACGAGGCGGACGGTCGTGCAGTCATCTCCTCACCATGATCGTGGTGAACGTCCTGCACAACCCGTTTTCATGACGACGTCGTCGCGACGCGGATCTCCGGCTCGTGGCGTACCGGGAAGTTCACCGAGGAGGCGATGAAGCAGGCCTTGTGGGCGTCGGCGTGCAGCGCGGCGGCCTTCTCCGCCATCTCCGGGGCGGCCACCGTGACCTCGGGACGCAGCACGACCTCCGTGAAGTGGCCGCCCGCCGCGGTCTGCTCCATCGTGCCGCCGGCGCGGTCGACGTACGCGGTGACGACGACCCCGTTGACCGCGCACAGGTGCAGGTAGGACAGCATGTGGCACTGCGACAGCGCCCCGACCAGCAGCTGCTCGGGGTTCCAGCGGGACGCGTCGCCGCGGAAGGCCGGGTCGGAGCTGCCGGGGATGACGGCGGCCGGGCCGTCGGCGGACAGCTCGTGGTCGCGGGCGTAGTCGCGGTAGCCGCTGGTGCCGGTGCCCTTGTCGCCGGTCCAGGTCACGACGGTGGCGTAGGTGTGATGGCGGTTCATGGGCGCTCTCCCTCGGATCGCGGTTCATGTGCTCGGCTCGTGGTCGTACGGGTGTCCAGGACGTGGGCGCGGGCGACGGCGGCGGCCTCCTCGGGGCGGCCCGCCGTGATCGCGGCGAGCAGGTCCTCATGCTGCGCGGAGACGTACGCGTGCCGGTCGGGCGGCGCCAGCGAGCGCAGCGTGGACACCTGGATCTGGTCCCAGACGCGCTCCAGCGTGCGCAGCGCCAGGGCGTTGCCGGCCAGCTCCGCGATCGTCTGGTGGAAGCGGCGGTTGAGCGGCACGGCGTCGGCCAGACGCCCCTCGGCGGTGGCGGCCGCCGTCCGCGCCGCGACGTCGTGCAGCGCGCGCAGGTCGGCGGGGGCGATGCGGCCCTCGCGCTGCCGCACCGCAGCCAGCTCGGCGGTGAGCGCCTCCAGGGCGGCCCGCACCTGGTAGGCCTCGTCCAGGTCGCCCTCCTCCAGGGCGACGACCGTGACGCCGCGCCCGGCCGGCCGGACCAGGCCGTCGGCGGCCAGCGCCCGCAGCGCCTCCCGCACGGGGGTCCGGCTCATCCGCAGGCTCGCGGCCACCTCCATCTCGGTGAGCCGCGCGCCCGGCGGATAGGCCCCGCCGAGAATCAGCTCCCGCAACCGGTCGCACGCCACATCGGTCTGCACGGGATGGATCTTAGCCGTTTGCATACATTGCATGCAAAGCGCGGATCATTGCCAGAAAATACTCGCAGACGTATACTCGCAAACGAGTAAGGAGAGCGACATGGCGAAGCGGCGGCCCGTACGCAACCTGCTGGGACTGGCCGTGCTCACCGTGCTCGTGCAGCGCCCCATGCATCCGTACGAGATGGCCTCGGTCCTGCGGGCCCGTGCCAAGGACCGCGACATGCGGATCAAATGGGGCTCCCTCTACACGGTGGTCGGCAACCTGGAGAAACACGGCCTGATCGCCGCCGTGGAGAGCAACCGCCAGGGCGCCCGCCCCGAGCGGACCGTCTACCGCGTCACCGACGCCGGCCTCGCGGAGGCCGCCGACTGGACGCGGGAGCTGCTCGCGGCCCCCGCGGACGAGCCGTCGGCGTTCGAGGCCGGGCTGTCGGTCCTCGGCGGTCTCGGCCCCGACGAGGTCGCCGAGCTGCTGCGGCGGCGGCTCGCCGTCCTGGAGCGGCACGTCGCGGCAGGCCGGGACGAGCTGGAGCGCGACGGGCGGGAGGTGCCCCGGCTGTTCCTCCTGGAGGCCGAGTACGCGCTCGCGATGCGGCAGGCCGAGGCCGCCTGGGTGCGCGGCCTGCTCGCCGAGCTCACGGACGGCACGTTCCCCGGCCTGGACGCCTGGCGCGCCTACCGCGAGACCGGCCGGCTCCCCGACGACGTGGCCGCCGCCGCCGAAAGGGGACGCCTGGACGACTGAAGCAAGAACCCGGCGGCGGTGCTGGCACACCGCCGCCGGGGTGACCTCGCATCCGACAGACCCGCGGCGCGGACCCCGGCCACGAGGTGGCAACGGCAACAATAGCCGGGCTCCCCGCCGCGGTCCCGACCATGGGGAGCGAACATGATCACACTTGACCGCGTGACGTCGCAGGACGGCACGGAGATCGCCTACCGCCGCCTCGGCGGCGACGGCCCCGGCCTGGTGCTGCTGCACGGCGCCATGCAGACCGGGCAGGGCAACATCGAGCTGGCCGAGGCCCTGTCCGGCGCGTTCACCTGCTACGTCCCCGACCGGCGCGGCCGGGGCCGCAGCGGCCCGGCAGGACCCCGCTACGGGCTCGCCCGCGAGGTCGAGGACCTCTCCGCGCTGCTCGCCGCGACCGGCGCCGAGCATGTCATGGGCGTCAGCTCGGGCGCCATCGTCGCCCTGCGCACCGCACTGGCCCGCCCCGAGCTGCGTACGGTCATCGCCTTCGAGCCGCCCCTCGACCTCGACGGCTCCAACCCGACCGGCTGGCTGGAGCGCTTCGACAGGGAGCTCGCCGCGGGCCGCGTACCCGCCGCGCTGGTCACCGGCATGCTGGGGACCCGCATGGGCCCGGCGTTCCTCGGCCTGCTGCCCCGGCCCCTGCTGGAGGCCATGACCACCGCGATGCTCAAACGGCAGGACAGG
Source organism: Nonomuraea bangladeshensis (assembly GCF_039529455.1). Lineage (NCBI taxonomy): Bacteria > Bacillati > Actinomycetota > Actinomycetes > Streptosporangiales > Streptosporangiaceae > Nonomuraea > Nonomuraea bangladeshensis. Next base: position 167,530 of record NZ_BAAAMV010000011.1, on the reverse strand, counting down.
ACGGCCGCCGACGGCGAGCCGACGTTCCGCGAGCTCGCGCCGACCCTCCGCCAGGACGTCCAGGTCGTCGCCGAGACCGCCGACGACCTCGACGCCTACCGCCGGGTGCGGGCCGAGGTGCTGCTGCTCGGCGGCACGAGGAGCCCCGCCTACCTCAGGAACGCCCTCACGGCCCTGCGCGGAGTGCTGCCCCGCTGCCAGCGTGTGGACCTGCCCGGCCTCGACCACAGCGCCACCTCGAACGCCGCGATGCGCGGCAGGCCGGAACAGGTCGCGGCGGAGGTCCGCCGCTTCCTGCGGCCGGCCGGTTAGAGGTTCTTCAGGAAGGTGGCGGCGACCGGCGCGGCCACCGCGCCGCCCCCGCCGCCACCCTCCACGATCACCGCGAACGCCACGTCGCCCTTGAACCCCATGAACCAGGCGTGGGTCTCCAGCTTGTCGCCGACGTTGTACTCGGCCGTCCCGGTCTTGCCGCGCGTGCCCGCGGGCAGGCCGGCCTTCTTGGCGGTGCCCTTGGTGACGACGGCCGCCATCATCGTGTGGAGGCGGCTCTTCACCCCGCCGGGCAGCTTGCGCTCGGCCGCCTTCTGCTTCAGCGACGGCACCAGCGTCGGCGGACGCCACGTGCCGTCGGCGATGGCGGCGGCCACCGAGGCGATCGACAGGGGGCTGGCGGTGATCCTGGCCTGCCCGAACGACTCCGCCGCGAGCTCGGCGTCCGACTCCGGCTTGGGGAAGCTCGCCGGGGTCGCCGGGACGCCGATGTTGAGCGGCTGGTTGAAGCCGACCGCCTCGGCCGTCTTCAGCAGCTTCGTCCCGCCCAGCTTCGACTGGGCGAGCGGCGCGAAGGTCGTGTTGCACGAGTGGGCGAAGGAGTCCAGGAACGACAGCGAACCGAACGCCTCGTTGTCGGAGTTGCGGATCTTCAGGCCGCCGACGGTGGCGTACTCGGGGCAGGTGACGGTGTCCTCGGGCGACAAGCCGGCCGCCAGCAGCCCGATCGCGGTGACCGCCTTGAACGTCGAGCCCGGCGGATAGCGGCCGTCCAGCGCCCGGTTGAACCCGCCGCGGTTGTTGACCACCGCCAGGATCTCCCCGGTCGAAGGCCGGATCGCCACCATGGAGGTCGGCTTCTCCACGTCCTTCACCGCGGCCACGGCGGCGGCCTGGGCACGGGGGTCGAGCGAGGTCTTGACCGGCTCGCCCTCGGCGCCCTCGATGGTCTCCAGCGTCTTGCCGCCGAGCTTGATGTCGGTGGAGGGGGTGCCGGCCAGCCGCTTCTGGAACGTCTCCTGCAGCCCGCCGCGGCCGATCGCCTGGCCTGTCTTGTAGGCCGAGCCGAGCTTGGCGACGTCGTCCTTGGACGCCTTGTCCAGGTAGCCGACGAGCTGCTGCACCGAGCCGCCGGCCGAGCCGTCGTCGATGCGCCCGCCGTCGGCGTCGGTGATCTCCGCCCGCTGCGGCCAGCGCGTCTTGACCGAGAACGTGGCCCCGTCCGTGAGCTGGGGATGCAGGGCCGTGGGCGACCAGTCGACCTTCCAGGTGCGGTCGGCCACGACCAGGTCGAGCCGGCCGTCGTAGGACCAGCCGCCGATGCTCTTCAGCTTCAGCGTCACGGTGTAGGGGACTCGTGCCTTGCCGTCGCCCTCGGTCACCTGGCCCAGCCGGACCGAGGTGCGCTCCACGCCGAGCGCGGTGCGCTGCTGCTCGTAGACGCCGAGCTGCTGCGGTGTCGCCAGCTCCCTGGCCATCGCGGCGGCGTCACCGGACTGCCAGGCCGCGACGAACCGCTGCGCGGTGCCGGCGGGAGTGCCCCGGGTGTGCAGCACGTAGTAGGCGCCGCCGGCCGCGGCTCCCACCGCCAGCACGGCCGCGGTGGACACGATCGCGATGGTCCGGCCCCGTGCCACCGATCAGCCCCCCGCCTCCGCCGACGTCGTGCGGGCCACGGCCGCTCCGTCGGCCCCCTTGACGCTGGAGGCGTAGACGGGCACGTATTCCTGCCCGGAGAGCCGCTGGATGGCGGCCATGACCTCGTCGGTGACCCGCCGCCGGTCGCGGGCGCTGCGGTAGTCGCCCTCGAAACGCATCGGCTCGCCGATCGCGATGCCGATCCGCGCCGGGCGCGGCACCTTCGAGCCCAGCGGCAGCACCTTCTCGGTGCCGCTGAGCGCCACCGGCAGCACCGGCGCGCCCGTCTTCAGCGTCAGCCAGGCCACGCCGATCTTGCCGCGGTAGAGGCGGCCGTCGGGGGAGCGGGTGCCCTCGGGGTGGATGCCGAACAGCTCGCCCCGCTCCAGCAGCGCCGCTGCCTCCTCCAGCATCGCCTGACCGGCGTGGGCGCTCTCACGATCGATCGGCAGGCTCCGCCCGATGCGCATGAAGAAGCCGGAGATCGGGTTGCCGTCGAAGTACTCGTTCTTCGCCGTGAACGTCACGTGCCGCGGCAGCAGCGCGGGCAGCAGGAACGAGTCGAGCACCGACAGGTGGTTGGCGGCCAGGATCCCGGGCCCGCTCCTCGGTACGTGCGCCGCGCCGGTGATGTGCGGCCGGCACATCGCGTGCGTCAGCGGAGCGGCGGCGAACTTGACCACTTCGTAAAGCAACAGGCTCTCCTGGATCATCGGGCGTTCGGCCACCCACCATAGAGCAGGCGCTCCGCCGGTGAGCGGAGCGCCTGGAAAGATTGAGGCCGATGTGGCGGTCGCCTCCTCGGCGAGGTGCACAACACGGCTCCAGCCGAACGGTATTCCGTGAAGGCGGTAATTTGCGGCCCGGGGGACACTGACCACATCGGCCTCTTGATGCTAACGGACGTTCGGGGCCCGCTATTCCACCGGCTCGCCGACGGCGTGGTCATGTCCGCGTCCAGTGCGGCTGGACGACGTCGAAGACCCGCTGCTCGCGCCCCCGCAGCGCCACCTCGGCGAACTGCCACAGAATCGCCCCCGTGGGCGCGTGGATCACGATGGACGGCCCCAGCGGCATCTGCAGCAGCTCGCCCTCCCACCGCGGCACCCCCGGCGCCAGGAACCACTCCAGCGGCACCTCGTGCACCGACGCCACCTCACGAGGATCGGCCACCGGCCGCTGCCGGCCGCCGAACGCCACCACCGGCGTGATCACGAACCCCGAGTCGGTGACGAAGTCGTCGAGCAGCCCCGCCACCTCGACCCCGGTCAGGCCCGTCTCCTCGGCCAGCTCGCGCAGCGCCGCCTCCACCGGCTGCTCGCCGTCGTCCAGCCGGCCGCCGGGCAGCGCCCACTGCCCCGGGTTGCGGCCCCGCGAGGCCCGCTTGATCACCACCGTGTACGGGACGCCGCCGGGGTCCTCCAGCACGCACACGGTGACGGCGGCCCGGCGCACGCCGCCCACCGGCGGCACCTCCCGCCGGTCGAACGCGGCCAGCCGGGCGGCCACCTCCTCGCGCAACACGTCGATCGGCGACAGCACCCGTACAGGATCTCACGCCCGCCCCGCGTGCGGCGGGAGCCTGACGATCAGGCGTCTCACCCGACGCTCTCCAGCACCAGCGTCAGCACCGTCCCCGCCCCCATGCCCGCTCCCGCGGCCAGCGCGGCCCACCTGCCCAGGGGCTCGCCCCGCAGGTGGCCCACGACGCCCAGGACGATGCCCGCCAGCCCGAACAGGACGGGCGCGTACAGCACGGCCACCGCCGCGCACACGCACCCGAGAACCGACGGCACCTGGTCGACTCCCCGGCGCCGCCGCGCGGCGTCGTCCGGGGGCGGGTCGTCGGGGTGGGGCACCGGGCGGGCTCCTTCCGGCGGGGACCTCCATCACACACCTCCGCCAGGGCCTTGTCAGCCCGTTGTCCCCGTGCGGGCGAGCTGGGGCGGGAGCGGCCGCGCGTGGACGACGTCGAGCCGGGACACGGCCCGGGTGAGCGCCACGTACAGCCGGTTGAGCCCGCGCCGCTCGCCCTCGGCGATGGCGGCCGGCTCGGCGACCACCACGTGGTCGTACTCCAGCCCCTTGACCAGCGACGCCTCCACCACGCTGAGCCGGTCGCCGAGGTCGAAGCCCTCCTCACGCAGCGCCGCGGCCAGCTCCGCGGCCCCCGGGTCGGCGGCGATCACCCCGATCGACCCCTCGAACCCGTACGCCTCCCGCACCGCCGCCACCACCCCCTTCCCCAGCTCCTCGACGGCGGTCACCCGCACCCGCCCGTCCGACCGGTACGACCGCGTCGGCGGCACGTCCGCCTCCAGCGACTCCAGCAGCCCGTTGGCCAGCTCCACCACGGCCCCCGGCACCCGGAAGCCGGTCGTCAGCGCCACGACCTCGCCCTCGGGCTTGCCGAGCAGCGCCATCCGCTCCGGCCACGAGGCCGCCGCCCACGGCGTGGTGCCCTGGGCCAGGTCCCCGAGCACGGTGAGCGAGCCGTGCTCGCTGCGCCTGGCCACCGCGCGGCACTCCATCGGGGACAGGTCCTGGGCCTCGTCCACGATGACGTGGCCGTAGCCGCGCGGGCGTTCGATCAGCCCGGCGATCTCGTCGAGCAGCACCACGTCGGCGGCCGTCCATTTCGCGCTCCTGGGGCCGCGCGGGGGCCTGGCCCAGGTGATCGCGGCCCGTTCCGCGTCGGTCAGCACCCCGCGCGCCGGGTCCGCGCCGTCGTCCGCGCCGTCGTCCGCGGGGCCGCTCAGGACCTCGTACAGGACCTCCTCCGGCTTGACCGGCGGCCAGAGTGCGTCCAGGGCGGGGGCGAGCGCGCGGGCCGTCCTGCGGCTCCAGGCGGCGTTGACGGTGACGCCGCGGGCCTCGGCCTGGCGGCGGACCGCTTCGAGCGTCCGCGCGTGCACGCGCTCGCGGCCCACGCCGTACGGGAGCGCGGCGCGGCGGGCGTCGTCCACGATGCGGCGCAGCTCGTCCTCCCCGACCCGCCACCGGTAGGAGCCGTCGGCCACGGTGACCGGCTCGACCGGCTTGCGTATCCGCCCGTACAGCGCCCTCCGCAGCACCTCCGCCATGCGGGCGTCGTGCTTGACGGCCGCCGCCTCCTCGCTGTCGGCGGCGGTGACGGGCACGGTCGCGAGCAGCCGCTCCAGCGTGGTCTGCTCGACGTCCACCTCGCCGAGCGCGGGCAGGACGGCGGAGATGTAGCCGAGGAAGGCGCGGTTGGGGCCGAGGACGAGCACGCCGCCGCGTTCCAGCCGGCGGCGGTGCGCGTAGAGCAGGTAGGCGGCCCGGTGCAGGCCCACCGCCGTCTTGCCGGTGCCCGGCGCGCCCTGGACGCAGACGCTCACGTCGAGGTCGGCGCGGACGAGGTCGTCCTGCTCGGGCTGGATGGTGGCGACGATGTCGCGCATGGGGCCGACGCGGGGGCGTTCGATCTCGGCGGCCAGGAGGCGGCCCCCGCCCTCCTCGCCCCGGTCGAGCCGTTCGTCCTCGTACGAGGTCAGCGTCATGCCCGACCACCCGAACCTGCGGCGCACCGCGACGCCCTGGGGATTGCGGGCCCCGGCGCGGTAGAAGGCCCGCGCGACCGGCGCGCGCCAGTCGATCACGACGGGCGGGCCGCCGTGCTCGCCGGTGATGTGCCGGCGCCCGATGTGGTACGCGCGCCCCTGGTGCTCGGCCGAGTCCGCGCCGAAGTCGAGGCGGCCGAAGAACGGCGGGCCCTCCGGCTCCTCGCTCAGCTCCTTGGCGAGGCTCTTGAGGTGGCGGCCCAGCCGCTCGGCGCTGTAGCGGTCGCCGGCCACGGTCTCGCCGACGATCACGTTGTCCCGCGCGCCCTCCAGCATGCGGCGGAGGCCCGCCCGGCAGCGTTCGACGTACGCGCGCTCCTCGTCGAGCGTCCCCATCGCGCCTCCTCAAGTGTTAACTCGGTCAATATTTTGACCAGGTTAACACCTTGCTAGAGTTGGCGCCGTGACGGGACTCCGGGAGCTCCAGCGGCAGCGCGTGCGTGAGGCCATCTCCGCCGCGGCGATCGGGCTGTTCCTGCGGAGGGGCTTCGACGAGGTGCCGGTCACCGAGATCGCTGCGGCGGCCGGGGTGTCCAAGCCGACGCTGTTCAAGTACTTCCCGGCCAAGGAGGACCTCGTCCTGCACCGCATCGCCGACCACGAGGGCGAGTCCGCCCGCGTGGTGCGGGCGCGGGCCGAGGGGGAGACGCCGCTGGAGGCGCTGCGCCGCCACTTCCTCGACGGGCTCGCCCGCCGCGACCCCGTCACCGGGCTCAACGACCACCCCGAGGTCATGGCCTTCCACCGCATGGTGTTCTCGACGCCCAGCCTCCAGGCGCGGATGTTCCAGCAGATCTCCCGCGACGAGCAGGCACTCGCCGGCGCCCTCGTGGAGTCGGGCGGGCTGGACGACCTGACCGCCGCGCTGCTCGCCGCCCAGGCGCTGGCCGCGCAGCGGGTGCTGTCCCGCCGCATCTGGCAGTGGCTCGCCGATGGCCGTCCGCTCGCCGAGGTCGAGCTGGAGGCTATTGATGCCGCGAACCGGGCATTCTCCTTGTTGACGATTAATGGTTATTAATCCGGTAATGATGCTTTCCGCTGTACGCGAGAAAGCCGGTGTTCAACCAGGTCGTCCAAGGTGCGCTTGATATTCTGAACAACGCCTTGACGATGTGCATCGTCATGCAATGAGCGTTGCGGGTTTCTTTACCAGAAGGAGTGACAATGGAAGGCCCATTTACGGATAAATGCGATTACCCGGTGATTGTGAAGGATCACGGATCGTGACCGCCGTCCGGCTCTCCTTCGCCTGGGAGCGGCTGCGCGCGGTCCTGCCCGACCCCGCCGGCCTCGTCGCCATGACCCGCACCCCGCGCCGCGACCTCGTGGCCGGGCTCACCGTGGCGATCGTCGCCCTCCCGCTCGCGCTCGGCTTCGGCATCAGCTCCGGCATGGGCGCCGAGTCCGCCCTCGCCACGACCATCGTCGCCGGAGCGCTCGCCGCCTTCTTCGGCGGCTCACGGGTCCAGGTGTCCGGCACGAGCGGCGCCATGACCGTCATCCTCATCCCGATCATGAGCACGCACGGCCCCTCCGGGGTGCTCGCCGTCGGCGTGCTGGCCGGGCTGCTGCTGATCGTGCTCGCGCTGGCCCGCGCGGGCCGCTGCATCGCGCTCGTGCCCGCCCCGGTGGTGGCCGGGTTCACCGTGGGCGTGGCCTGCGTGATCGGGCTGCAGCAGCTTCCCACCGCACTCGGCGTGCCGGCCAGCGGCCACGACAAGGTCGCCGTCGTCGCCTGGCACGCCCTGCTCGACTTCCTGGCCCGCCCCCACTGGTGGGCCATGTCCGTCACGATCGCCGTGGCCGCCGTGCTGCTCGTGGGGGCGAGCCTGCGGCCCACGGTGCCGTTCTCGCTGCTCGTCGTGGTCGTCACCGCCGTCGTCGCCGAGACGGCCGAGCTGCCGCTGGCCCGCATCGGCACCCTGCCGACGGGGCTGCCCGCGCCCTCGCTCGGCTTCCTCGACGCCGCCGTGCTGCCGTCGCTGGTCGGGCCGGCCGTCGCGGTGGCCGCCCTCGCCGCGCTGGAGTCCCTGCTGTCGGCCTCCGTCACGGACGGCATGACGCGGGGTCCCCGGCACGACCCCGACAGGGAGCTGTTCGGGCAGGGGGTCGCCAACCTGGTGGCGCCGATGTTCGGCGGCATGCCCGGCACGGGCGCGATGGTCCGCACCGCGGTCAACGTGCGCGCCGGCGCCCGCTCGCGCCTCGCGGCGATCTCGCACGCGGGCATCCTCGCCGCCATCGTCTACGCCGGGGCCGAGCTGGTGTCCAAGATCCCGCTCGCCGCGCTGGCCGGCGTGCTGCTCGCCACCTCCATCAGGATGATCGAGGTCGGCACCGTGCGCGCCCTGTTCCGCTCCACCCGGTCCGACGCCGTCGTCCTGGTGCTCACCGCCGTCGCCACACTCATCCTCGACACGGTGCTCGCCATCGTCGTGGGGCTCGTGGTGGCGGGGGCGCTCGCGCTGCGCCAGCTCGCCCGCAACACCCGCCTCGACCCCGAGCCGCTGCGCCACGAGGAGCACCTGCAGCACACCGAGGACGAGCACGCGCTGCTCGCCGAGCACATCGTCACCTACCGGCTGGCGGGGCCGCTGTTCTTCGCGGCGGCCCACCGGTTCCTGCGGGAGCTGTCGGCGGTGACCGGCGTGTCGGTGGTCGTGCTGCGCATGTCACGGGTCACCGGCATCGACGCCAGCGGGGCGCTGGTGCTGGGCGACGCCATCGAACGCCTCGAACGGCGCGGCATCCTCGTCTACGTCTCCGGCATCCCGGACGGCCACCACCAGCCGCTGGAGGCGCTGGGGGTGATCGCCCGGCTCAGCGAGGCCGGCCAGGTCTTCGCCACCACGACGGAGGCCATCGCGGCCGCCCGCGACCGCCTGCGCAACACCGGCGTCCTGCCCCGCCTCGCCGGCTGACCCGTCCGCCCCTGCCCCGGGCCGCCGGGGCAGGGGGCCGGGGCAGGGGGAGTGGTGCGGTCAGGCCAACTGGGCGACGCCCTCCAGGAGACGGTCCACGTCGGAGCGGTCGTTGTAGGGGACGAGGCCGGCGCGCACGGCTCCGCCCGTGTCGCGGATGCCCATCGCGCCCGTCAGCTCCCAGGCGTAGTTGTGGCCGTTCCAGACGTTGACCCGCAGCCGGGCCAGGTGCTCGGCCACCTCGCGCGGCGTCCGCCCGGCGACGGTGAAGTACGCCGTGGCGGTGCGCCGGGCGGGCTTGCCGTACACCGTGACGCCCGGCAGCGTCTCCAGGCCCTCGATCAGGACGCCGAAGAGCTCCATCTCGTGCTCCTCCGCCGCCGCCATCGAGGCGAGCAGCCGCTCGCGCCGGTTGCCGGTGCCCGGCACCATCGCCGCCAGGTGGTCCACGGCGGCCGTCACGCCCTCCAGGTCGGCGAAGGCCGCCGTGCCCGTCTCGAACCGTTCCGGCACCGTGTCGGGCGAGGAGGCCAGCTTGTCCGGCCGGAGCGTCTCCAGCAGCGCCGGGTCGGCCACCACCGCGCCGACGTGCGGCCCCGACCACTTGTACGCGCTCGTGGCGTAGAAGTCCGCCCCCAGCGCCCGCATGTCCACCGGCCCGTGGGCGGCGGCGTGCACGCCGTCCACGTACATCAGCGCCCCCGCCCGGTGGGCGAGCTCGGCGATGGCGGCCACGTCGGGACGGGTGCCGATGATGTTGCTGGCCGCGGTCACGGCCACCACGCGGGTGCGCTCGTTGACGAGGCTCGCGTACTGCTCGACGGGCAGCTCGCCGGTCACCGGGTCCACCTCGGCCCAGCGCACGGTCGCGCCGGTCTGCGTCCAGGGGCGCACGTTGGCGTCGTGGTCGAGCCGGGAGACGACGACCTCGTCCCCGGGCCCGGCGAGCGCCCGGGACAGGCGGTAGGTGAGCGTGGTCATGTTCGGGCCCAGGATCACGCCGCGCGGGTCGCCGCCGACCAGGTCGGCCACGGCGGCGCGGCAGGCGGCCACGATCGCGTCGGAGCGGTGGCTGGCGGGGAACGCGCCGCCCACGTTGCCGATCCCGCCGCGGTAGGCGTCGGAGATGGCCTCGATCACCGAGCGCGGGGTCTGCGTGCCTGCGGCACCGTCGAGATAGGCGTAGCCGTCGTTGAGAGCGGGGTAGCAGGCGCGTACCGCTTTGATGGGGAAGGGCATGATAGGTAAATGCTCACCCTCCGCGACCTCAACCGTGCGACCTTGTCCCGGCAGCACCTGCTCGACCGGTACGAAGGCGACGTGACGGACGTCGTGCACCGGCTGGCCGGGCTGCAGGCGCAGGAGCCGCGCCCGCCGTACCTCGGGGTGTGGTCGCGGCTGGCGAACTTCGAACGGACCGGACTGCACGAGGCCCTGCACGCCGGGACCGTGCTGCGGGCCACGATGTGGCGGGCCACGCTGCACCTGGTGACGGCGGCGGACTTCGCGGCGTTCCGGCCGCTGCTCGCGCCCGTGCTGGCCGCCGCGGCGCGCCGCTTCGACGGCTACGACGCCGCGGCCGTGGTCGCCGCCGCCGGCCGGATGCTGGCCGAGCGGCCGCACACGTTCAACGAGCTGCGCCCGAAGCTGCTGGAGGAGTTCCCCGGCGCGAACGACCGGGCCCTCGGCTACGCCGTGCGCATGCTGACCCCCCTCGCCGTCGTGCCGACCGACGACCGGTGGAGCTTCCCGCGCGACCCCGCCTTCGCCCCGCCCGGCATCGGCCTGGACCCGGAGCCGCGCCCGCAGGCGCTCGTCGAGCGCTACCTGGCCGCGTACGGCCCCGCCACGCCCGCCGACGTGCAGGCCTGGTCGGGGCTCGCCGGGCTGCGGCCGGTCATGGAGGCGATGGAGCTGGACCGGCTCGCCGGGCCCGCCGGCAAGGAGCTGTTCGACCTGCCGGGCGCGCCCCGGCCGGGCGGCGACGTGCCCGCGCCGGTGCGGTTCCTGCCCGACTTCGACACGCTCGTCCTCGGCCACGCCGACCGCACCCGGCTGCTGGCCGACGCGCACAAGGGCCTGGTCACCACCAAGAACCTGCGGGTGCGTGCGGTCGTCCTGGTGGACGGGTTCGCGGCGGGGACGTGGCAGATCAAGCGCTCGGGCAAGAAGGCGAAGCTGCTCATCAGCCCCTTCGAGGCGAAGTTCCCCCGGGACGCGGTGGCGGAGGAGGGCCTGCGGATGCTGGCCTTCGCCGAGCCCGACGCCGCCGCCCACGACCTGGAGGTCACGGCCTGACGGTGCTTGCCGCGCCGGACGGAGTTTGATTGGTTCGGGACGGAGGTGGTACGCCGTGCCGCAGCTCACCGCCCTGGACGCGCAGTTCCTCAGCATCGAGACCGCCACGAACGTCGCGAACATCGCCGGCCTCGCCATCCTGGAGGGCCGGCTCAACCGCGCCGACCTGCAGGCCCTGCTCGAACGGCGGCTGCCGTCCGTGCCCGCCCTGCGGCGCAGGCTCGCGCCGGTGCCGTTCGGGCTGGACCACCCGTACTGGGTGCAGGAGGACGACCTCGACCTCGACTACCACGTCCGCGAGATCGGCCTGCCGGGGCCCGGCGACGACCGGCAGCTCGCCGAGCAGGTCTCCCGGCTGCACGCCCGCCGGCTGGACCGGAGCCGGCCGCTGTGGGAGATCTACCTCGTCCACAACCTGTCCGGCGACCGCACCGGCCTCTACACCAAGATCCACCATGCCGCCGTGGACGGCATCGGCGGCGCCGACGTGCTGGCCGCGCTGCTCGACACCACCCCCGAGCCGCCGCCCCCGCCCGCGCCCGGCACGGAGGAGCCACAGCCCGACCGGGACGAGCCGCCGCCCGGGCAGGCGGAGATGGTGGCGCGCGGCCTGGCCAGGCTGGCGGCGAACCCGGCGCGGGCGGTCAGGTTCGCCGCGGCGGCCGTGCCGTACCTGGACGAGATCCCCGTCGTGTCGTGGCTGCCCGGCACCCGGCTGCTGTCCGGGCTCGCCCGCAGGATGGCCGGCGCGGGTGCCGTGCCCGGGCTGCCCGCCCTGCCCGCGCCCCGGACGCCGTTCAGCGGGCCGGTCTCGCAGCACCGGCGGTTCGCGTACGTGTCGCTGCCGCTGGAGGAGGTCAAGGCGGTGCGCAAGGCGTTCGGCGTGACCGTCAACGACGTGGTCATGGCGGTGTGCGCGGGCGCGCTGCGCGGCTGGCTGGCCGGGCACGGCGGCGTGCCGGGCCGGCCGCTGGTGGCCGGGGTGCCGTTCTCGCTGCGCGAGGCCGGGATGCCGGGGCCGGGCAACCAGGTGACGATCATGACCGCGCCGCTCGCCACGCACGTCGCCGACCCCGTCGAGCGGCTGCACGAGGTGCGCAGGGCCATGCGCCGGATCAAGGACCGCTTCGCGCTGGCGCCGGCGCGCTGGCTGCGCGAGTTCAGCGCCTCGATGCCGGCCGCGCTCATGGGGCTGGCCTCGCGCTCGGCGTTCGCGCTGGTGGGGGAGACCGTCCCGCCGATCAACGTGATCATCTCGAACGTGCCGGGCCCCCAGTTCCCGCTGTACGTGTGCGGCAACCTGCTGCTGACCCACTATCCGGTCTCGGTGATCACGGACGTCAGCGGCGGCGTCAACATCACCGCCTTCTCCTACAACGGCTCGCTCGACATCGGCGTCGTCACCGACCGGGCGATGATCCCCGATGCCTGGGAGCTCGCAGGGCACCTGCGCGCCGCCCTCGACGACCTGCTCAACGCGGAATCATCCTTGCCGCATTGACGCCTACGCTCGGCGGATGATCCTCGACCGCCGGGTGCTCAACCGGACGACCCTGGACCGCCAGCTCCTGCTGGCCCGCGCCGCCCTGCCTCCCGCCGAGGCCGTCGCGCGGCTGGTCGCGCTGCAGGGACAGGAGGCCGACGCGCCGTACATCGGGCTCTGGTCGCGTCTCGCCTCCTTCACCCAGGACGACCTGACCGCCCTCCTCCACAGCGGGCAGGTCGTCCGGGGACCGCTGCTGCGCGCCACCCAGCACCTCTCGCTCGCCGACGACTACGTGTGGCTGCGCCCGCTCGTGCAGCCGGTCCTCGACCGCGCGAGGAAGGGCGCCTTCGGCCGCGCCCTCAAGGACGTGGACCACGCGGAGCTCACCGAGCTGGCCCGCGCCCACCTGGCGGACGCGCACCGCGACGGCCGCGTCCTCACCCGGCCCCAGATCCGTGACCTGCTGCGCGAGCGGTGGCCGCAGGCAGACCCGATGGCGCTCGGCTACGCGGTGCAGACGCTGCTGCCCATCGTCCACACCCCGCCCAACGGTGTCTGGGGCCGCGGCGGCGCCACGCCGTTCACCCTGGCCGAGCACTGGCTGGGCCGCCCCCTCGACGCCCCGCTCGGCACGGAGGCCGCCGCCGAGCGGCTGGTGCGGCGGTACCTGGCGGCGTTCGGCCCCGCGTCGGTGATGGACGTGCAGGCCTGGTCGGGGCTCACGCGGCTGCGTACGGTCATGGAGGGCATGCCGGACCTGCGGACCTACCGGGACGAGACCGGCCGCGTCCTCTACGACCTGGACGGCCTGCCGCTCGCCGACCCCGGCACGCCCGCGCCCGTGCGCTTCCTGCCCTGGTTCGACAACCTCGTCGTCGCCTACGCCGACCGCGGCCGGTTCATGACCGCCGAGCAGCGCAAGGCGGTCTGCGTCGGCGCCGCGATCTATCCCACGTTCCTCGTCGACGGATTTGTCGGTGGCATGTGGAATCTTGGTGGTGGAGTGCTGACGGCCGAGCCCTTCCACCCGCTGCCCGCCGGGGTGCGCGAGGAGCTGGAGGCCGAGGGGGCGCGCCTGATGGCGTTCGCCGGCGTCGAGGAGGGGAGGTTCACCTGGCTGCCGCCCAGGACGGACAGCAGGCGCGAGGGGAGCCTGCGGAACTGAACGTGCTGTCGAGTCGTTCCTGTTGGGTAGCTTGGAAGTTGGGCGGCCCGTGCGGCCGGTGGTTGTTCCGTGATGTTCGAGGTGGCGATGCCGTAGTCCCGTTCTCACCACGTTCCGTGCGTCCGTCCAAAGCGAGCGAGGAGAAAGTCTTGTCCGAAGCAGCAGAGGTTCTAGAACTGGACGACACCAGTGCCGACGGCGGTGCGCCGCTCGGCGCCGACTCGGTCAAGGCCTACCTCAAGGAGATCGGCCGGGTGCCGCTCCTCACCGCCGAGCAGGAGATCGACCTCGCCAAGCGCATCGAGGCCGGCCTGTTCGCGCGCGAACGCCTCGACACCGAGGAGGGGCTCTCCGACGAGCTGAGGGGCGACCTGGAGTGGATCGCCGCCGACGGCGTCGAGGCCAAGCGCCGCATGCTGGAGGCCAACCTGCGGCTGGTGGTCTCCATCGCCAAGCGCTACACCGGCCGCGGCATGCTCTTCCTCGACCTCATCCAGGAGGGCAACCTCGGCCTGATCCGCACCATCGAGAAGTTCGACTACCGGCTCGGCTACAAGTTCTCCACCTACGCGACCTGGTGGATCAAGCAGGCGATCACCAGGGCCATGGCCGACCAGGCCCGCACCATCCGCATCCCCGTCCACATGGTCGAGCTCATCAACAAGGTCGCGCGGGTGCAGCGCCGCCTGCAGAGCGACCTCGGCCGCGAGCCGACCCCGGAGGAGATCGCCGCCGAGACCGACCTCGAACCCGACCGGGTCATCGAGGTCCAGGGCTACGGACGCGAGCCGGTCTCGCTGAGCATGCCGCTCGGCGAGGAGGGCGACAGCGAGTTCGGCGACCTCATCGAGGACACCGAGGCCGTCTCCCCGGCCGACGCGGTGTCGTTCACGCTGCTCCAGCAGCAGCTCCACCACCTGCTCGACCAGCTCTCCGAGCGGGAGGCGGGCGTCATCACCATGCGCTACGGCCTGGCCGACGGCAAGCCGCGCACGCTCGACGAGATCGGCAGGGTCTACGGCGTCACCCGTGAGCGCATCCGGCAGATCGAGGCCAAGACGATGTCCAAGCTGCGCCACCCCTCCCGGTCACTGGCGCTGCGCGACTACTTGAGCTAGCCCACGCGCGTGGGTGTTCCGCCGGTGGTGAGAAAGGCTGCGCAAACAAGCACTCAAGAGTGCCGCAAGGGCCTGCTGACCGCACCGGCGGCTGACCTACGTTCGTAGCGTGAGACGTACCCGATCGAGCCTCGTCCACCAGATGGCCTACGCCGCGGGACATCCGCACCGCATCGCGCCGCACCTGCGGCGCCTGGCCCGCGACACCTGGTTCCGCCTGCGCAGCCACGACCACATCGCCTACTACCGCCGCGTCATGCGCTCCGACACCGCCCGCGACCCGGAGGGCGCGGTCGGCTCGCACACGCACAGGCGCTGGCTCGCGCTCGGCCGCACCCAGTTCGACTACCTCGTGAGGCACGGGCTGAAGCCCGAGTGCCGGATGCTGGAGATCGGCTGCGGCAACCTGCGCGCCGGCCGGCTGTTCATCGACTACCTGCACACCGGCAACTACTACGGCCTCGACATCTCGCCCGACATCCTCATGGCGGCTCAGGACACCCTCGTCCGCTACGGCCTGATGGACAAGCTGCCGCACCTGACGCCGGTCCGCGACCTGCGGCTGGAGTTCCTGCCCAGCGGCTTCTTCGACGTCGTGCACGCCCACAGCGTCTTCTCGCACTCGCCGCTGGAGGTCATCGAGGAGTGCTTCGCGCACGTCGGGCGGGTGATGAAGCCGGAGGCGCACTTCGACTTCACCTTCGACCGCACCGAGGGCCGCGAGCACCAGGTGCTGCGCGAGGACTTCTACTACCGCACCGAGACGCTGGTGGAGCTGGCCGGCCGCCACGGTTTCACGGCGACGTTCATGGCGGACTGGGAGCCGCTGCACAAGCAGTCCAAGCTCCGCCTCACGCGGCGGCCGGAGGCGTGAGGGCCGCCGCTCAGCGGGCGATCCTGACGACCGCCGCGCCGAGCGGCTCCAGCTCCACCCGGCCGGTCACGGCCCGGCCGGTGAGCAGGTCCGTCCCGTCCGCCTCCAGAGGCACGGACGCGCCCGACTCGCCGCTGTGGTTGAGCAGGAACACGTACTCGTGGGTCTCGTCGCCGCGCACCGCGCACTCCACGTGGGCGGGGACGCCCGCGAAGCGCGCCCGCACCCCCGCCGCCTCGACCGTGCCGGCCACCAGCTCGTCGAAGGCCGCCTGCTCCAGCAGGGTCGCGACGTAGACGACCCGCCCGGCGCCGTAGCGGTTCTCGACCACGGCGGCCTGCCCGGCGAGCAGCCCGTCGGCGTAGGTGGCGAGCGCCGTGCCGCCTTCGAGCCGCAGGTCCTCCCGCCACCAGGTGGAGGTGGTGGTGGGCCCGCCCTTGAACTCGACCGTGAACTGCTCGCCCGGCCTGGCCGGCCAGTACTCGTCGATCTTCGCGCCGATCAGCTCACGGAACGCGCCCGGGTAGCCGTCCGGCCGCACCCGGTTGTCGGCGTCCACGACCCCGGAGAAGAACGACATGAGCACCGTGCCGCCGGCCCGCGCGAACTCGGTGATCCGCCGCACACCCTCGTCGCCGATCAGGTACGCGTTCGGCACCACCAGCACCTTGTAGCCGTCCAGCGGCGAGGAGGCCGACACCACGTCCACCGCGTGGTGCCGCTCCCACAGCGGCGTGTAGTGCCGCATCACCGTGTCGGTGTAGCTGAAGTCGCTGCGCGGCAGGCCGAAGACCTCCTCCAGCCCCCACCAGCCGTCCCAGTCGAACAGGATCGCGATCTCCGCCCGCGACGTGGTCCCGGCGAGCGGGGCCAGCAGCCTCATCTCCCGCCCCAGGTCCTTGATCTCCCGGAACGTCCGCGAGTCCGGGCCCGAGTGCGGCAGCATCGCCGAGTGGAAGCGCTCCTGCCCGCCCCGGCTCGCCCGCCACTGGAAGAACATCACCGAGTCCGACGCCCGCCCGAGCGCCTGGAGCGAGCCGAGCCGCATCCGCCCGGGCTCCTTGACGATGTTGAGCGACCACTGGCTGACGGCGCTGCTCGACTGCTCCATCAGCAGCCACGGCTGCCCGCCCTTCAGCGACCGGAACAGGTCGAAGTTGAACGCCGCCGAGACGTGCGAGCCGGCGTCGGCCGGGTTGGGGTAGATGTCGAGCGCCGCCGCGTCCTCCTCCGGCGCCCACCTCCAGTAGTCGGCGTGCCGGAAGAAACGCATGAAGTTGGTCAGCACCGGGATGTCGTCGCGGAAGGAGCGCACGATGTCGCGTTCGGCGACGAAGCACTCCAGCAGCGCGTCGGAGGTGAAGCGCTTGAAGTCGAGCCTGCGGGTGGGGTTCATCCAGGTGCGCGGGATGTGCGGGACGTCGATCTGCTCCCAGTCGGTGTAGACCTGGCCCCAGAAGCGGGTGGTCCACGCCTCGTTGAGCCGGTCGAGGGTGCCGTACCTGCGGCGCAGCCAGCGGCGGAAGTTCTCCGACGCGGCCTCGTTGTAGGCGGTGGGGCCGTACTCGTTGCTGATGTGCCACATCGCGAGCGCCGGGTGGAAGGAGTAGCGCTCGGCCAGCCTCGTGGTGATCGCGGCGGCGTAGCGGCGGTAGATCGGCGAGGAGGGGTCGTAGTGCAGGCGGTTGCCGAACCCGAACGGCTGGCCGTCCTCCCTGATGGGGAACACCTCGGGGTGCAGGTGCGTCAGCCAGACGGGCGGCGCGGCCGTCGGGGTGGCCAGGTTGACGGCGATGCCGTTGTCGTGGAGGAGGTCCATGACCTCGTCCAGCCAGCCGAACTCGTACGTGCCGGGCTCCGGCTCCAGCGACGCCCACGCGAACACGCCCAGCGAGACCAGGTTCACCCCCGCCTCGCGCATCAGGCGCACGTCCTCGCGCCACACCTCGCGGTCCCACTGCTCGGGGTTGTAGTCGCCGCCGTAGGCGAGGCCGCCCATCCGCCGGCGGAAAGCGTCCATACGACTCATGTCAGACCTCCCGCTCGACGGTCACGACGGTCAGGCGCGGCTCCTCGCCGCTGATCTCGTGTACGGGACCCGTCAGCGTCACGTCCCGCTCCTCGATGACGTCCGGCACCGAGCGGCGGAAGGACAGCCCCACCGCGCCGGGCTCCACGATGCGCCGCCCGTCGCGGCCGGTGAAGGCGAGCAGCCGGGCAGGCACCTCGAAGCCGATCCGGGCCCGCTCGCCGGGGTCGAGCTCGACGCGGGCGTACCCGACGAGCTGGGCGACCGGCCGGGTCACCGAGGCGACGCGGTCGGCGGCGTAGAGCTGGACGACCTCGGCTCCGCGCCGGTCGCCGGCGTTGCGCACGGTGACCGAGCAGCGGATCGGGCCGCCGGCCGGGGCCTCGCCGTCGGCGGTCATGTCCGCGTAGGTGAAAGTCGTGTAGCTCAGCCCGTGGCCGAAGGGCAGCGCGGGCGCGGGGTCGATGTTGCTCACGGAACCGGCCCCGCCGAGCTTCGGGTGCAGGTAGCTGTAGGGCTGGCCGGCGCTCGCCCGCGGCAGGCTCATCGGCAGCCGCCCCGACGGGTTGACCGCGCCGCTCAGCACCCGGGCGATCGCCCCCGCGCCCTCCTCGCCGGGGAAGAACGCCTGCACGACGGCGGCGGCGTCGCGGAGCAGGCCGGGCACCGCGTACCCGCGGCCGGTCATCAGCACCACCACGGTCGGCGTGCCGGTGGCGATGACCGCCTCGGCGAGCTCCCGCTGCGCGCCGGGCAGTTCCAGGCTCTCCGCGTCGCAGCCCTCGCCGGACGTGCCGCGGCCGAACAGCCCCGACCGGTCGCCGAGCACCACCACCGCCACGTCGGAGCCGGCGGCGAGGCGGGCGGCCTCGGCGATGCCGGAGCGGTCGCCGTCGTCCACGCCGGTGCCGCGCACGGTCTCGATCACCGCGCCGGGCAGCTCCGCGCGCAGCGCCTCCAGCAGCGTCGGCGCGGTGATCCCCGCCTCCACGCCGGGGAAGTGCGGCAGCACGTGCTGGACGAAGGAGTAGCAGCCGAACAGCGCGGCCACCTCGTCGGCGTTCGGCCCGACCACGGCCAGGCGGCGTCCTTCGCAGGGGCCGAGCGGCAGCACCCCGTCGTTGGTGAGCAGCACGACCGACTCCTCGGCCAGCAGCCGCGCCACCTCGCGCGACTCCGGGCCGTCGAGGTCCACGGTCTCCGCGGGCTCGTCCAGCGCGGGCTCGTCGTCGAGCAGCCCGAGCCGCGCCTTCTGCCGCAGCACCCGCAGCAGCGCCCGGTCCACCAGGTCCTCCGCGACGCGGCCGGAGACGACGGCGTTCCGCAGCGGCTCCAGGTAGGCCACGCCGGTGGGCAGCTCGACGTCGATGCCCGCGGTGAGCGCCTGCACGGCCGCGTCCTCGGCGTCCTCGGCCACGGCGTGCAGCGTGTGCAGGAAGGCGACGGAGAAGTAGTCGGCCACGACGGTGCCGTCGAAGCCCCACTCCTCGCGCAGGACCTTCGTCAGGTAGTGGGCGTCGGCGGCCACCGGGACGCCGTCGATCTCGGCGTAGGAGTTCATGACCGAGCCCGCGCCGGCGTCGCGCACCGCCACCTCGAACGGGAACAGCAGCGTGTCGGCCACCTCGCGGGCGCCTGCGTGCACCGGCGCGAGGTTGCGGCCCGCCCGGGAGTTGGAGTAGCCGACGAAGTGCTTGAGCGTCGCGATCACGCCCGCCGACTGCAGGCCGCGCACGTAGGCCGCGCCGATGGTGGCGACCTCGTACGGGTCCTCGGAGACGCACTCCTCGACCCGCCCCCACCGCTGGTCGCGGATCACGTCGAGCACCGGCGCCAGCCCCTGGTGGACGCCGAGCAGCCGCATGTCCGCCCCGATCCGCGCCGCCATGCGCTCGACCAGCGCGGGATCGAACGACGCCCCCCATGCCGGCGGCACCGGGTAGACCGTGGCCCGCCAGGCGGCGAGGCCGGTCAGGCACTCCTCGTGGACCAGCGCGGGGATGCCGAGGCGGGTCTCGCGGCGCAGCCACCGCTGGCGGGCGGCCAGCACGCCGCTCGCCCAGGCCGGCTCGACCGGGCGGGTGCCGTAGTGGCGGGTGACCTGGCCCAGGCCGTCGCCGGCGAACGCCTCGAACTCCACCTCCTCGCCCTGCATCGAGTCCTGCAGCGGCGCGACCACGCCCTCGTCGCGGTTGACGTTCAGCCACACGCCCACGAGCTGGGCGAGCTTCTCGTCCAGCGTCATCTCCGCCATCAACTCACGGACCCGCCGCGCGCGGCGTTCCTCCAGCTCCGACGCCGACTGCTCCACACGTGCAGGCATGACCCCTCGAAGTCTTCCCAAAGCGCTGACAGAAGTCTGTCAGAAAGTTTCTGGTGCACTTTCCGAAATATTACCGTGACATTGCCGAAGCGTTACGGTAGGCTCCGGCACGTAGTAATGTCAACAGATCTCCAAAAAGAGCGGCATGCCGGCGGTAACCGCAGCTCATCGGGGATGGCTGGATTTCTGATACTTTCCGGAAAGTTGTGGAGGTGCGAGATTTCGGTGCGCCGAGCCACGCTCGCGGACGTCGCGGCGGCAGCCGGAGTGTCGGTGCCCACGGTGTCCAAGGTCCTGAGCGGCAAGAAACACGTCTCCGCCGCCACCCGGGACAAGGTCCTGGAGGCGGTGCGCGCCTTCGGCTACGAGGCGCCACGCCCGCCCGCCACGCCCCGGGCCGGCATCGTCGACCTGCTCATCGACGGGCTCGGCTCGCCCTGGGCGCACGTCGTCGTCGACGGCGCCGAGCGGGCCGCCGCCCGCTGGGGGTTCTCGCTGGTGGTGACGTCCTCCGCGCGGCCCGACTTCGACCTGCGGCGCTGGATCGGCATCATGCGCAAGCGCGGCACCGACGGCATCGTGCTCGTGCTCTCCCGCGCGAACGCCGAGGAGATCCGGGCCATCGAGGAGCTGCTGCACGTCCCGCTGGTCCTGCTCGACCCGGTGGGGCAGCGCGACCCGAGCCTTTCCGCCGTCGGCGCCACCAACTGGAACGGCGGCGTCCTCGCCACCACCCACCTGCTGGAGCTCGGCCACACCCGCATCGGCTTCATCGGCGGGCCGCTCGACGTGCAGTGCACGCTCGACCGCTACGAGGGCTACCTCGCCGCCCACCGCACCTTCGGCATCGAGCCCGACCCCGGGCTGACCCGCTACGGTGACTTCCTCGTCTCCGGTGGCAAGCGGCACGGGGCCGAGCTGCTCGACCGCGACGACCCGCCCACCGCCGTCTTCGCCGGCTCCGACCTGCAGGCCGCGGGCGTCTACCAGGCCGCGGCCGAGCGCGGCGTCCGGGTGCCCGCCGAGCTGTCGGTGGTGGGCTTCGACGACTCGCCGCTCTGCGCGACCATGTCGCCGCCGCTCACCACCGTGCGCCAGCCGCTCGACGAGATGGCGAACGAGGCCGTACGGCTCATCAGCGAGGAGCTGACCCACCCGCGCGGCCCCGCAGGGACCCGCATCGAGCTCGCCACCACCCTCATCCTGCGCGCCAGCACCGCCCCGCCCGCCGGAGGCTGACCTAGTTGGCGCAGTCCTGGGTGTTCAGGGCTAGCGCGATCTCGTAGACGCGCTTGTTGGAGTTGACCAGGAACGCGTAGTACGCCTTCGGGTTGCCGGGGACCTTGATGTATGGGTAGCCGCTGGCGGCGGTCTTCAGCCCGGGGTAAGCCTTCTTGAGGCTGGTGAGGGTGGAGCCCAGGCCGATGCCCGCCGGGGTGCGGGCGCCCTTCGGCGCGAAGATCATCGCGACGCCGCGCTTCTTCGAGATGTAGAGCCCGACCGCGTCCTTGCCGGCCGGGTGCGCCTTCAGCTCCCATCCGGTGCAGGTGTCGGAGTCGAAGGTCTTCTTGTACCTGATCTTGCCCGTGGCCTTGGCGGCCTTGGCGCTCATGCCGAGCCGGACGCCGCCGTACCCGTGAGGGCCGAACGTGCCGGGAGCCGTCGCGGCCTGTGCGGTGGGGGCGGCGGCCAGCAGAAGTCCAGCGGCCAGCGCCGTCGCCAGCGCGGCGCGAGCCGTCGTGTGTGGTGTCATGCAGGGTTCGACGGCCGAAGGGGCCCGCAGGTTCACACCAGATCGTGGGCGACGGCGGCCCGCGTTTATGAATAATTCTCGTAATAACTTCGAATTTCCTCGTGTGGAATTCGCTGACGATTTCCCGTGGAGTCGCGGTGGAGAACTGGTAAAAGTGAAGTCAAGGCAGTCCCGACCGACCAAGGATCGTCATGATTACACCGGATCTCCTGGTCGGCGCGTTGCTCGGCGGTGTGCTCGTGGCCGTCGTACTCGCGCTGACGGGCGCCCTCCTGTGGCAGGCCAGGGCCAAACGCGCTGCTCTTCGCGCCCGTGACGTCGCCCGGCGCGAGACCCGCTCCGCCGAGCAGAAGGCCGAGACGGCGCGCAAGAATGCCGAGAGCGCCGCACAACAGGCCGAGATCAATAAAAAATGGTACGACGCCGCCGTGAGCGAATACGGCCGCCTCGTCGAACGGTTGCGCGCGGTGGCCGACATCGAGGCCGGGCATCCCGCCGTGGAAATCCCGGGGCTCCTGAACGAGTGCCTGACCGAGACCGCCGTCGCCGTCCACTGCCGGGAGGCCGAGAGCCTGTTCAGGGAACGGGCCTCGGCCATCCGCGGCGACGTCGCGGCTGCCGCGCGCTCGGGCGTGCGCGGCGTCGCCGACACCGCGCAGGCGGCACTCACCCGGCTGCAGATCAAGATCGACGAGGAGCTGGACGACCACGCCGGCACGCCCCGCTACCACCAGGGCCTGATCGAGATCGACCACCTGGCCACCCAGGCGCTGCACAGCCTCCAGCGGCTGCGCATCCTGGCCGGCTCCTGGCCGGGCGTCCAGCGGGAGGACTGCACGTTCAGGGAGATCGTCGAGAGCGCCAGGGGCCGCATCGGGCCCTACCTGCGGGTCGACTACACCTACCAGCCCGACGCGGGGGAGGTCGTGGTCGAAGGGCGGGTCGCCGAGCCCATCATCGTCGCGCTGGCCGAGCTGCTGGACAACGCCACCAGCTACTCCGACGACCGGGTCGACGTGTACGTCCAGGCCGTGCAGGCGGGCTACCGCGTCGTCGTGGAGGACCGCGGGCTCGGCATGAACGACTTCCAGCGGGCCGAGGCCGAGCACCTGCTGTCCAGTGACACGCCCATGGACGCCGCCGCGCTCAAGGACGAGCGGCGGCTCGGGTTCGCCGTCGCCGGCCGCCTGGCCCACGACTACGGCTTCCGCGTCGACGTCGGCGCGCCGTCCAGCAGCGGCGGGGTCAAGGCGGTGTGCCTCGTGCCGACGCACATGATCATCCACATTCCGCCCTCGACCGATCCCGCCGCCCCCGGCCCCGCCCATCCCGACTGGGCCACCGTCCCCGACGACCTGATCCCTCCTGACCCGGCGCCCGTCACCGCCCCTCCGCCGGAGGAGTTCGAGGACGAGACGGACGGTGCCGAGGCGCCCGCGACCACGACGTCCGGGCTGCCGAAGCGGCGGGTACGGGTGCCGGAGAGCAGGCCCGCCGCCCCGCCCGGGCCGATGGGGGACGCCGTGCCGGCCGACGACCTGGACGGCGGCATGGAGTCCATCTTCGAAGCGCTCCGCGCCGCGTACGCCGACCGTGACACAGACCGCGACCCCGTCCGCGACCCCGACCGAGGACAGCACCAGCCATGACCACCCAGCCCACCGCCGACACCATCGACATGACCGGGCACCTCAACCGCCTGGTCACCGACAACGACGGCCTCATCAACGCGATGCTGTTCACGACCGACGGCCTGCTGCTGGCCCGCTCGCACGGCCTCAGCAGGGAGGAGGCCGAGCGCACGGCCGCGATGATGGCGGGCCTGCAGTCGCTGCAGCGCCAGCTCGCCGGCTTCTGCGGCATGCCCGCCGAGCAGGAGCTCGCCGCCCCCTGGCGGCACATGATCAGCGACCTGTCGGACGTCACCGTGCTGCTGTTCGCCGCCGGTGAGCGCACCGGGCTGGCCGCGGCGGTCCGCGGCGGGTCCACGACCGGGCCGGTCGCCGTGGCCATCCAGGCCATCATGAAGACGATCAGGGGCCTGCAGCCGGTGCTCGGCGCCCGGGAGCGGGGCAAGCCGTCGTGACCGGGCCGCCGTCGTACGGGCGGCCGAGGCGGGCCGGGATGGTGCGTTCGCACACCGTCACCGGCGGCGGCGCCGCCGCGTCCCGCTCCGCCCTGGACGAGGCCACCCTCCTCATCGCCGACCCGCACCGGTCGCCGGCCGGTCTCGGCGCGCACGCCCAGCGGGCGATGACGCTGTGCCGGCCCGGCGTGCTGTCGGTCGCGGAGGTCGCCCACCACCTGCGGTTGCCCGGCGCGGTGGTCAAGATGATCGTCGCCGGGCTGGTCCACAGCGGCCACCTGAGCGCCCGGGCCCCCTACACGCCCGCCGCCGGGCGGCACGACCTCGACTTCCTGCAGCAGGTGCTCGATGCCCTACACAAACTCTGACCGCTACGTCCCCGCGGCCGCCCGCCCCGTCAAGATCGTGGTGCTGGGGCCGTTCGCGGTGGGCAAGACCACGTTCATCGGCACCGTGTCGGAGATCCGGCCGATGCACACCGAGGAGCGGCTGACCCAGGCCGGCCAGCTCGTGGACGACCTCGACGACCTGCGGGGCAAGAGCACCACGACGGTCGCCATGGACTTCGGCCGGCTCACGCTCACCCCCGACATCGTGCTCTACCTGTTCGGCGCGCCCGGCCAGCGGCGCTTCAGCGGCATGGCCCGCTGCCTCATGGAGGGCGCGCTGGGCGGGCTCGTCCTGGCCGACACCCGCCGCCTCGACCAGAGCTTCCCGGCGATCGACCTGCTGGAGCAGGCCGGGCTCCCGTACACCGTCGCGATCAACCACTTCGCCGGCGCGCCCCTGCACCGCGAGGCCGAGCTGCGCGAGGCGCTGGCCCTGCCCGCCGACCGCGCGCTGGTCAGCCTCGACGCGCGCGAGCTGGGCTCGGCCAAGCAGGGGCTGATCGCCCTCGTCACCGCCATCATCACGCAGTCCCGTCTGGAGCCCGCCCGATGATCATCCCCGCAGCCGCCGGCGTCCGCCTGTACGGCGAGGAGTTCGCCGCCCGCCCCGAGGACGCCTACGACAAGCTGCGTGCCGAGGGCCCGGTGGCCTGGGCGGAGATCGCCCCGCAGGTGCGCGCGCTCGTCGTCGTCAGCCGCCGTGCCGCCCGCGACCTGCTCAACGAGGCCGGGACCTACAGCAAGGACAGCCGCATGTGGGGCGACCTGGCCCGCGGGCTGGTGCCGCGCGACAGCCCGGTGCTGGCCCTGATGGCCTTCCGTCCCAGCCTGCTGTACGCCGACGGGGAGCGGCACGCCCGGCTGCGGCACGCCATGGACGACTGCCTGGCCCGGATCAACCTGCACCGCCTGCACGACCGCACCCGCGGCCACGCCGGGCGGCTGATCGCGGAGTTCGCCCGCGACGGCCACGCCGACCTGATGAGCCAGTACGCCGACCTGCTGCCGCTGCTGGTCTTCGCCGACCTGCTGGGCTGTCCCGCGCAGATGGTCGAGCGCATGGTCACCGGCTGCCAGGGCATGATCGGCGCGGGACCGCAGGCCGAGCAGGCCGCGGCCGACCTCGCCGCCGTCCTGGCCGAGATCATCCAGCTCAAGAGCGAACGGCCGGACGACGACTGCACCTCCTGGATGCTGGCCCACCCGGCGCGGCTCGGCCACGAGGAGATCCTGCACCAGCTCGTCGTCCTCATCGGCGCGGGCACCATCCCGACCGCCGCGTGGATCGCCTCCACGCTGCGGCTGCTGCTCACCGACGACTCCTACGCGGGCGACCTGTCGGGCGGCGCGGTGACCGTCCGGCGGGCCATGGAGCAGGTGTTGTGGACCCGTTCGCCGATGGCCAACTTCTCGGTCCACTACGCCCGCCACGACACCTCGCTGCACGGCGTGCCGATCCCGGCCGGCGTGCCGATCCTCATCAGCCACGCCGCCACCGGCACCGACCCCGCCGCGCCGCGGCCCGGCTACGGCAACCGCTCCCACCTGGCCTGGTCGGCGGGGCCGCACCGGTGCCCGGCCGAGAGCCACGCCGCGATCATCGCCCAGACGGGCATCGAGGCGCTCCTCGGCCACCTGTGGGACCTCGACCTCATCGACCCGTACACGCCCAACCGGCACGGGCCGTTCCACCAGTGCCCCGCGAGCCTCGGAATCCGCTTCCGCCCCCATACGGCAGACACCCTCACCCCCTCATCCCTGCCGAATGCTGGAGGTCTCCGTGACCATGGCACCGATCCCCCTCGACACCACCGGCCACCGCCTGTATGAACAGGCCGACCAGTTGCGCGCCGCCGGCCCGGCCGTGCGGGTCCTGCTCCCCGGAGACCTCGTCGCCTGGTCGGTGACCAGGGGCGACGTGGTCAGACGGCTCCTCACCCATCCCGACGTCTCGAAGGACGCCCGCAGGTCGTGGCCGGGCTACCGGCCCTTCGCGATCGCCTGGCTGACCGCCTGGGTCGATGTGGTCAGCATGTTCACCGCCGACGGCGACGACCACCAGCGGCTGAAGGACCTCGTCGGGCGGGCCTTCACCGCCCGCCGCATCGACGCGATGCGGCCCGCGATCGAGGCGATCGTGACCTCGCTGCTCGACGAGCTCGCCGGCTTACCCGCCGACCGGCCGCTCGACCTGCGGTCCCGTTTCTCTTACCGTGTCCCCACCCGGGTCATCTGCGACCTGTTCGGCGTGCCGGACGACCAGCGGCCCGCGATGCTCGCGACCATCGACGCGGTGCTCGACACCAGCCTCGGCCCCGACGAGGCGGCCGAGGTGCAGCGGGGCATGTACGCCGCGATCCACCGGCTGGTCGCCACCAAGTCCGCCCGGCCCGGCGACGACATGACCAGCCTGCTGCTGACCACCCGGCGGCGCGACGAGGACCGGCTCAGCATGGACGAGCTGGTCAGCACGCTGATCCTGATGATCGGGGCGGGCAGCGAGACGACCGTCTCCCTCATCGACCACGCGGTCGCCGCCATGCTCACTCATCCGGACCAGCTCGCGGCCGCGCGCGAGGACCCCGGGCGCTGGGCCGACGTGATCGAGGAGAGCCTGCGCCTGCATCCGCCGATCATGCACCTGCCGCTCCGCTACGCCACCGCCGACCTCGACCTGGGGGAGGGGGTCACCATCGGCAAGGGGGAGCTGATCATCATCGGGTTCGGCGCGCACGGCCGTGACCCGGCGGTCAACCCCGATCCCGGCCGCTACGACATCGACCGGCACGACCGGCAGCACCTGGCCTTCGGGCACGGCATGCACTTCTGCCTCGGGGCGCCGCTGGCCAGGCTGGAGGCGAGTGTCGCGCTGCCCGCGCTGTTCGGGAGGTTCCCGCGCCTGGCGCCGGCGTGGCCGGTGGGTTCGCCGGCGCGGCAGCCGTCGTTCATCGGGAACGACGTCCGCGAGCTCCCGGTGCTCCTCGGGCCCGCCGCCGCGTAAGCGAGGACCGCCGGCCCGCCCGGACCGGGGCGGGCCGGCGGCCTGCCTGGATCGGGACGGGCCGGCGGCCTCTCCGCCCTGATCAGCTCTGGCGGAGGAGGTCCTCGGCCTGTTCGGTCACCTCGTCCACGGTGATCGCGGCCACCCAGGAGGCGTCGTGCGGGCACCGTTCCGCCCGCAGGTCCACGCCGCTCGCGCCGCAGCGGGGACAGGCGATGATCCAGGACACCAACGGCCGGTGCCTGACCCGGGTGAGCGGGCCCGCGTTGACCAGGTTGCCGCACCAGTACAGGCCGATCGTGGCGGCGCCCACGGCGGCGGCCAGGTGGCGCGGGCCGGTGTCGTTGCCGATGACCAGGTCGCAGCGCTCGTACAGGGCGGCGAGGCCGCCGATGCTCAGCGCGCCCACCAGCGGCGTCGCGGGGCGGCACATGGCGGCGCAGACCTCCGCCACCAGGTCCGCCTCCTCGGGCGTGCCCGTCACCACGACGGGACGGCCGAGCCGGTCGCCGACCGCGGCGAACGAGCGGGCCGGCCAGCGCCGCCGCGGGTCGGTCGCGCCCGGATGCAGGGCGACCAGGCCGGGCGGCGGCTCGCCGAGCACGGCGCGCAGCTCGGCCCGGTCGGCGCCGGTGACCGCCACGCGCGGCTCGAACTCCCGCGCGCGGGCCCCGACCAGCGCGGCCGCCTCCAGGTAGCGCAGGGTCTCGTGCTGGTAGTAGTGGTACGGCAGCCAGCGGTCCAGCGGCTCGGCGTCCGGCGTGCGGAAACCGGCGGTGACGCGGGCGCCGAGCCGCCGGAGGAACGGGTTGGAGTGCCGCCCGCCCCCGTGCAGCTGCACGGCCAGGTCGAAGCGCCGCTCGCGCAGCCGTTCGACCAGCTCCTCGGGGGCCGGGCGGGCCTCCGGCCGGGTGGTGAGCCCGGCGATCGGCGGCATGGCGACCACCTCGTCCACCGGGCCGGCCCGCCCGGCCAGGAAGGCCGCGTGCCAGGCGTTGCCCAGCAGGACCAGCCGGGCGTCCGGGTAGGCGTCCTTGATCGCCCCGATGGCGGGCAGCGCCACGACGAGGTCGCCGAGCGCGTTGGCGCGCAGCACCGCGATCGTCCGCACCCCGTCGACCAGCCCCGTCATGACGACCGTCGTGCCCGGCTCCCACCTGGGCAAACTACGCGGCGAGCACCCTGGCGGCGGCGTCGAGCACCTCTTGGACGGTGATGCGCAGCAGCGCCGGGTCCGGCACGTCCGTCTGCACCTCCTGTTCGCTGTCGCCGTGCCACAGGGCGGCGTGGACCGGCTTGCGCGGCGGGCCCCAGATCCGCGGCGAGGCCGGGCCGAACAGCACGACCGACGGCCGTTCGTACGCGCTGGCGAGATGCGCCATCCCCGTGTCCCCGCACACCACCAGCGCCGCCCCGCGCACCAGCGCCGCCAGCGTGTCGAGGCCGGTCCGCCCGGCCAGGTTCGCCCGCGCCGGCAGCCCGGCCAGGGCGGTCACCCGCGCCGCGCGCTCCCGTTCGGCGGCCGTGCCGGTGACGACGACGTCGTGGCCGGCTACGGCGAGCGCCGCCGCGACGGCGGCGAACCGCTCCGGCGGCCACCGCTTGCTGCCGTAGGCCGCGCCGGGATGCACGACGGCCGCCCCGGGCCGGGGGCTCGGCGCGGGCGGCGGCGCGAGCAACAGGTCGGCCTCGTCCGGGTCGCCGCCGTCGGAGCGGACGAGCCGGCACCACTTGGCCACCTCGTGCTCCACGTCCCGCACCGCGGGCCCGTCCGGGTGCCCGGCCTCCGGGCAGGCGAAGGCCACCAGGCGGCGGGGTCGGGTGCCGTAGACGGCCCGTACGCTGTCCGGCAGCACGCCGTGCAGGTCCACGGCCACGTCGGGGGCCACGACGGGGGGCGGGCGGAGACTGCGGTGCGGGACGACCTCGTCCACGGCCCCGGTCAGCCGCGCCAGCGGCCGGAGCGCCGGGTTGACGGCCAGCAGCAGGCGGTGGTCCGGGTAGCGGCGGCGCAGCCCGCGCAGCGCCGGCACGGTGACCAGCAGGTCACCGAGGTTGAGCGCGCGCAGCGCCAGCAGCCTGGGCGCGGCCTCCTGGGCGTCGGTCACACCCTCCGCTGCCCGTGGCCCGGCAAAGACAATCCTGCCCGCCGTCCGGAAGTGGTCAACGCCGCAAGACCGGCCCGGGGCCGGGGTACACCACGGGCGTGAGCAGCGCCTCCTACGCGATCCACCGGACCGCCGTCCTCCTCGTCGACCCGTACAACGACTTCCTGTCCGAGGGCGGGAAGATCTGGCCACGGGTACGGGAGATCGCCGAACAGGTCGACCTCCTCGACCACCTGCGCGCGATCACCGCCGCCGCGCGGGATGCGGGGATGCTGGTCTTCGTCGTCCCGCACCGGCAGTGGCGGCCCGGCGACTACGACGACTGGGACCACCCCAACCCCACGCAGCGCGGCATCCAGGAGCGCCACTCCTTCGAGAAGGGCGCCTGGGGCGGCGAGTGGCGGGCCGATCTCGTCGCGCCGGGCAGCGACATCGTGGTCAAGCAGCACTGGGCGCAGAGCGGGTTCCCCAACACCGACCTCGACCTGCTGCTGCGCCAGCACGCCATCACCCACGTGATCCTCATCGGCCTGCTGGCCAACACCTGCGTCGAGTCGACCGGCCGGTTCGCGATGGAGCTCGGCTACCACGTCACCCTGGTCAGGGACGCGACCGCGGCCTTTAGCGCGGAGATGATGCACGCCGCGCACGAGCTCAACGGGCCGACGTTCGCGCACTCCATCACGACGACGGAGGACCTGATCGCGGCGATCAGATCGGCCCGCTGACCGCCTGGGCCGGGTGTACATCTCGGCCTAATGTGGTCGCCATGACCGATCATCGGGAACTGCGGGCCGGCGACCGCGACCGCGAGCGCGTGGCCGAGCTGCTCCGGGTCGCGGTCGCTGAAGGGCGGATCACCCTGGAGGAGCTGCACGAGCGCGTCGACCGCGCCTATGCCGCCCGCACGCTGGGCGACCTGGACGGGGTCGTCGCCGACCTGCCGGTCCCCGGCGTTCCCGCGCGGCCGGCCCCTTCCGAGGTCGGCGGCGGTCTGGAGCTGCACACGGTCGGCGGGCGGGTCGAGCAGGCGGGCCGTTGGACGGTCCCGGCGTACATCAGCGCCAGGGCGGGGCGCTGGGGCAAGGCGCGGATCGACTTCACCCGGGCCGACTGCCCCCACCGCGAGGTCGTGCTCGACGTCGAGATCACCTCCTGGTTCGGCGACATCGTCGTCGTGGTGCCGCGCGGCTGGCGGGTGCGCGACGAGGACGTCGTACGCCGCCGGCTGGGCGCCGTCCACAACCACCCGCCCGTGCCGCTCGCAGCCGACGGCGTCACCGTACGCCTCACCGGCTACGTGCAGACCGGCGACGTCTGGGTGAGGTACCGCCGCCCACCGGCCTGAGGAGCGTCAGGTCTGCCTGTGCAGCAGCAGCATGGCGGCGTCGTCGGGCAGCGGACCGCCGGTGTGGCGGACCAGGTCGGCGCGCAGGGCGTCCAGCGCGTCCTGCGGATCATCCGCCCGCAGGAGATGGACGCGGTCGGTCAGGGGGTAGAAGGCGCCGCCGTCGTCCCTGGCCTCGATGACGCCGTCGGTGAACAGCAGGATGCGGTCCCCGCCGAGGAAAGGCGCCTGATGCGCTTTCGGACGGTCGCTCGCGAGAGGGCCGAGCCCCAGGGGCAGACCCGCGTCGGCCGGCTCCACGGCGGCGACCCTTCCGTCCGCGCCGAGGTGGAGCGGCGGGGGATGGCCGTGATTGAGGAGGAGGATCTCGCCGTCGCGCACCTCGGCGAGGATCGCGGTGACGAACTTCTCGCCGCCCAGGTGCCGGGACAGGCTCGCCTCCAGCCGCGCGCTCACCTCGTCGAGTTCGGGCTCGTCGTAGGCGGCTTCGCGGAAGGCGCCGAGCACCCAGGCCGCCGTCTCCACCGCCTCCAGGCCCTTGCCCTGCACATCGCCGATCAGCAGCCGTACGCCGTGCGGGGTGGTGACCACCTCGTACAGGTCGCCGCCGATGCGGGCCTCGGCCGCCGCCGAGGTGTAGGACAGCGCCACCCGCAGGTCGGCGGCTCTGCGCGGCACCGGCCGCAGCAGCACGCGCTGGGCCGCCTCGGCCACCAGGCGCACGTCGGCCAGCTCGCGCTCGCGCCTGAGCCGCAGGTGCCCGGCCAGCATGCCGACCCCGGTGACGCCGACGATCGTGACGATGGTGAGGTTGTTCTGCCAGCGCAGCAGCAGGTCGTTGTAGGCGGCCAGGGGGATGCACAGGGCGAGCGCGACCAGACCGACCATGGCGGTGCGCTGCACGCTGCCGGACACCGAGGCGAAACTGGGGCCGAGCGTGAGCAGCGGGAGGAAGCCGAGGGAGGGGCCGGCCAGGACGTCGGTCACCGCGACGGCCGCCATGACGCCGAACGGCAGCCAGCGCAACGCCCCCTGCGCGCTCATCCAGCGCCCCCCTCCCACGTAGGTCGCCGTGCAATATCATTGCATAGTGCAACCTAGTTTGGGCCAGGCGTCATTTTCCTTTTGGAGCTCCTGGTCCACGCCGTCCGGCGGCACGATGCTCAGGCGTCGCCGGTCGAGCCGAGGAAGCCCTGCTCGCGCAGCCAGTCGGCGGAGACCTTGCCCGGCTCCTCGCCCTCGACGTCCACGCGGGCGTTCAGCCGCTGCATGGTGGCGTCGTCCAGTTTCGCGATCACCGGCTGCAGCACCTTCTCCAGGGCGGGGTGCTCGTCGTAGGTGTCCTGGCGGACCGTGACGGCCGCGTTGTAGTTCGGGAAGAACTTCTTGTCGTCCTCCAGGACGGTCAGGCCGAGCGCGGCGATGCGGCCGTCGGTGGTGAACACCTCGCCGAAGTCGCAGACCTGGCCCTTGTCGGTCTCGGTGTAGACGACGCCGGTGTCGAGCAGGCTGACCTGCTTCTTCGGGATCTTCATGCCGTACGCCTTGGACAGCCCGGGCAGGCCGTCGTCGCGGGTCGAGAACTCGGTCTCGATGCAGAGCGTGACCGCCTCCGGGTTGGTCTCGGCCAGCTTCGCCACGTCGGACAGCGTCTTGACGCCCAGTTCCTGGGCCTTCTCCGAACGGATGGCCAGGGCGTAGGTGTTGTTCAACGGGGTGGGGCCGATCCAGCGGATCTTGTTCTTGGACAGGTCCTCGTCTGCGGTGGCCTTGAACTGCCCGGCGGAGTCCCGGATCGGCTCGGTCTTCTTCAGGTGCTCGATCCAGCCGGTGCCGGAGTACTCCCAGTAGAGGTCGATCTCGCCGGCCTCCAGAGCCTTGCGGTTCGGCGCCGTACCGCCGAGGTTGGTCTTGTCGACGACGTCGGCGCCGTGGGCCTTGAGCAGCTGGGCGGCGATCTTGCCGAGCACGATGTTCTCGGTGAAGTCCTTGGAGCCGACGACGAGCTTGCTGCCCGCCAGTTCGTTGCCCGCGCTGCCGGATTCGACGGCGTCGGCGGTGCCGCAGGCGCTCGCGCCGGCGACGGTCAGCGCCGCGGCGGCGAGCAGGGCGAAGGTCGTCCTGAGGGGACGGGGGAGCATGAAAAAGCCTCTCGATTGTCCAGTACGGTCAGATCCCGCGTGGTTTGAGCAGGTTCTCGGCCAGGCTGCCGAGCCAGTCGATGAAGAAGGCGACGCAGGCGGTCAGCACGCCGCCGACGATGGTGACGGGCATGCGGTTGAGCTTGAGCCCGTTGATGATCAGCTCGCCGAAGCCGCCCGCGGCGACGAAGGCGCCGAGCGTGGCGACGCCGACGGTCAGCACGAGCGCGGTGCGCAGCCCCGCCAGGATCGCCGGGACGGCGAGCTTGAGCTCGACCCGGCGCAGGATCTGTCCCCGTGTCATGCCCATGCCGCGGGCGGCCTCGATGAGCGCCGGATCGACCTGCTGCACGCCGACCATGGTGTTGCGCAGCACGGGCAGCACCGCGTACGCGACCAGGCCGACGAGCGCGGTCTGGAAACCCACGCCCATGAGGAACGTGCACAGCACCAGCAGGCCGATGCAGGGAACGGCCTGGCCGAGGTTGCCCAGGGTCAGGATGACGGGGGCGATGAGCCGGTTGCGGGCGCGGGAGGCGGCCACGCCGAGCGGGATCGCGACGATCACGACGAGCGCGGTGGCGGCCAGCGTCATCTGCAGGTGCTCGACGGTCTTGGCCAGGATGACCGCGCGGTTGAGGCTGCGCTGTTCGATGGAGTCGAGCTCCAGCGTGCCCACCCACATGTACAGGGCGATCAGGGCGGCGGCGACGGCGGCGGGCGTGATCAGGTGGCGGACGCCGCGCGGGACGCGCCGTACGGGGGTGAGGGGCAGGGTCTCAGTCGGCAGGGTTTCAGCGGTCACCGGCGACCAGCTCCTCCTGTGACCGGTTCCCGACGGCCGCGCACAAGGTCGCGTAGCTCAGCACGCCGGCCGTCGAGCTGCACCGGTCGGTGCCGTGGGCGAGCATGAGGTCCAGCGCCTCGCGCAGGCTGGCGTCCGCCGCGATCTGGGGCAGCCGGGGGTCGGGCCGCGGGTAGGTGGCCGGGACGTCGGTGACCCGCAGCAGCGCCAACCGCTTGAGCGTGGCGTCCTGGCCGATGAAGCCCGCCACGTAGTCGTCGGCGGGGCGGTCGAGGATGGCGGCGGGGGTGTCGTACTGGGCGATGTGGGAGCCCTCGCGCAGGACGGCGATGCGGTCGCCCAGCTTGATGGCCTCCTCGAAGTCGTGGGTGACGAAGATGATCGTCTTGCGGAGCTGCTTCTGCAGCCGGACGAACTCGTTCTGCAGGTGCTCACGGGTGATCGGGTCGGTGGCGCCGAACGGCTCGTCCATGAGCATCACGGGCGGGTCGGCGGCCAGCGCGCGGGCGACCCCCACACGCTGCTGCTGGCCGCCGGACAGCTGGCGCGGGTAGCGGTCGTGGAAGGCCGACGGCTCCAGGTGCACCAGGGCGAGCAGCTCCTCCACGCGGGCGGCGATCCGGGGCTGCGGCCAGCCGAGCAGTTTGGGGACCAGGCCGATGTTCTGGGCCACGGTCAGGTGCGGGAAGAGGCCGACCTGCTGGATGGCGTAGCCGATGTGGCGGCGCAGCTCGTCGGGGTTCAGGCCGAGCACGTCGCGCCCGCCGATGCGGATCTCGCCCGAGGTGGGCTCGACCAGCCGGTTGATCATCTTCATCGTGGTGGTCTTGCCGCAGCCCGACGGGCCGACGAAGACGACCAGCTCGCCGGCCGGGATGTCCATGGTGACGTTGTCGACCGCGGGGGCCGGCTGGCCCGGATAGTGCTTGGTCAGCGCGCGCAGCTCGATGCGCACGCCCTCGGCGTCACGGTCGGACAGGTCACGGTCGAACACGAAGCCCCCTCGGGGTGGTCAGGTGGCGGACGGCGGCGAAGAACAGGTCGAACAGCACCGCGATGATCACGATGCCGAGCGTTCCCGCGAGCGTGGCGTTGAGCGAGTTCACCGAGCCCAGCCGGGAGAGGCCCTCGAAGATCTGGTTGCCGAGCCCCGGCCCGTCGACGAAGGCGGCGATGGCGGCGATGCCGATCGCCATCTGCGTCGAGATCCGGATCCCGGTCAGGATCATCGGCCAGGCGAGCGGGAGCTGGACGCGCAGCAGCAGCCGCGGGCGGTTCAGGCCCATGCCGCGGCCGGCCTCGACGGTGGCGGCGTCCAGGCCGCGCAGGCCCGTCACGGTGTTGCGGATGATCGGCAGGAACGCGTACGCGGTGAGCGCGATCAGCGTGGACCCCCAGCCCAGCCCGGTCAGGGGGATGAGGAGGGTGAGCAGGGCCAGCGAGGGGACGGTCAGAATCGCCGCCGAGACCGCGATCGACCCTTCCCGCACGCGCGGCGAGCCGTGGCCGAGGACGCCGACGCCGATGCCGACCACACTGGCCAGGACGATGGCGATCGCCACGACCAGGGCGTGCTCGGCGGCGGCCAGCGAGAGGGTGTCCCATCGGGAGACCACGTACTCGCCGAAACTCATACAAGGACCACCTTCGCTTACGCTGTCAGAGGCTCGCAAACGTATGCCAAGAGTTGCGGTCAGTGCAAAACCAGGTGCAGCTAGCGCAACAAAAGCGCAATGCTTCTGTGATGAACGGACGTGGATGAGCGACAAGCCTCCGGCACCCTCGGCGGGGCTGCGGCGGGACATGGATATCCTCGAAGTCCTCGCAGGTCACGGCGATGACAGGGACGCGGACGGGTTCGGCGTCAGCTGGATCGCCGAGCGGCTGGGACGGGAGAAGAGCCAGATCTCCAGAGCGTTGCGGGCGCTGGAGCTGGAAGGCATGGTGGAGCGGGACCCGGTCACCCGGCGCTACCGCCTGGGCTGGCGGCTGTTCGCGCTGGCCGCGCGCACCCAGCAGGCCCGGCTCGTCCGGGTCGCCGCGCCCTACCTGCGACGCCTGGCCGGCGCCTTCGACGAGGACGCCTACCTGTGCGTGCTGCGCGGCAACCAGGTCCTGACGCTGCTGTCGGTGCCGTCGTCGCGGGCGTACCACCGCGTGTGGGAGGGCGTCTCGGTGCCAGTGATCATGGCCGCCGCCGGCCGGTCGCTGCTCGCCGAGTGGGACGAGGAACGAGTGCGGGCGCTGCTGCGGACTGTGCTGCCGTCCGGGCTGGACAGCGCGGTGGCCAGCGAGGACGACTGGCTGGCCGACCTCGCGCATGTGCGGTCGGCGGGCTACGCGGTCTCGAACGTGGAGCTGGACGACAGTGCTGCCGGGGTTTCGGCGCCCGTACGCGACCACCGGGGGCTCATCACGGCGGCGATCAGCGTGTCCGTGACCCGGGCGGCGGCGCCGGAGCGGCTGCACGAGATGGGGGCCGTGGTGGCGGAGGCGGCCCGTGAGTTCTCCGCCGAACTGGGTTTCCCGGCGACGCCCGCCGCGGGAACGTGGAGGTCACCGGCT
Source organism: Nonomuraea bangladeshensis (assembly GCF_039529455.1). Classification (NCBI taxonomy): domain Bacteria; kingdom Bacillati; phylum Actinomycetota; class Actinomycetes; order Streptosporangiales; family Streptosporangiaceae; genus Nonomuraea; species Nonomuraea bangladeshensis. The sequence goes on along the minus strand of NZ_BAAAMV010000011.1, from coordinate 131,628 downwards.
TAGCACCCGCTCAGGACAGGATGTTCACTGGTCTGGCCGGTCGGGCGAGTCGCGCTGGCCGGCCGGAGAATAGGTCTCATCCGCAGAAAACCCCGACTCGTGGTTGTCGGGACTTCGCTAAGGCCTCACTGTGGCGGCGGGTGTCCACCTTCTCCAGGATGTCGTGCACGTGGTTCTTCACCGTGCGCATCTCGATGCCCAGCCGTTCCTCAATCTCCTGGTTCGTCAGGCCCAGTTCGAGCAGCCCGAGCACCCGGTCCTCGCGCGGAGTGAGCGCCGGGACCCGCGGTTGTGGGCGCCGTTCGGCGGCGAGTGTCGCGACCCGGCGCATCAGCGTCGCGGCCATTCGCAAGCTGCACAGCGTCTCTCCCGTGACGACCGCGCCGATCAGCGACAGCAGTCGGGCAATCAGCTCAGATCGCAGGAGATAGATGCTCGCCTACCCTCCGCACGAGCGGATGGCCCGAGCGGCAGTGGGACGTGGGTGGCCGGCAGCTGCCGGGAGACCTTGTCCAGATCGGCGGACGTTATAGCAGGTGAAGGGGCGCAGAACGAGCCCAGCGTGGGTGGTGCACGGATGCCAAACAACAGCTCGTGCACCTCGCCGCAGATCGTTGATGCTGTTGATGCTGCCGACGTCGCAGGCCATCCCGACCACAATCAAGGTCACTTTCGCTACCGCGTTGACACCGGTTGCTGAGTTCGTGCTCACGCGCGCGCTGACCAGCGTTCCAGACCTGCCCGCTCGAGCAACTGCAGCACCGGAGCCAGCCCGGCGTAGGAGATCCCGCGAGGCCGCTCTCGCCCTCCTCGACTTCGTCCAGGCATGCCTACTCTACCCGGATTCTAGAATTTCCTAGCGCTGGCGAAGGTGCAGAAAGTGAACCCAGGCAATGCGCGGATCCGAGAGGAGATGTTCAATATCTTCAGGTAGGGCCGTCATTATAAAAGCCGAAATGCGACCCTCCCTGGCATATGCTTGCATTTTGGAGTACCTCAAGCTGTAGTGCTTGAGGATTAGATCGTCCTCCGGTCGTAGCATGTCTACCCATTTAGAGAAAACGCTGATGGTGGCACGCGATTGCTGGCAACCTCTGACTCCTCTAAGTTCGCACGATTCTCGATCCCAGGCGAGCAATACTGCGGCAGAACTTGATGGTGGTGATATGAAGATAGTGTCAGGCGTGAGCGGCGCGGTCAGAAGATTCGAAACCCCTGCATCAGTGAGAGGGGTTTTGGGTTTCACGAGCACCTGAACCTCGGCGCTTATACGCCTTTCAGACAATGCGGAGATCAGTGATTCAGTGTCCCCGAAAGGCTTGTTGTTGCCGATTAATGCCCTGGAAAGAGTGGCGGACTTGCCAAGGTGCGGATTGGATATTCTCCCTGACGAATGAAATTGGATCGCGCTTTGTATCCAATGCCCAGAGGAGATCCCTTCGGGGCTGCGCGGTTCCAGTAGAATCGGCAGAAAGCCACCCCTGGCCGTAATCGGAGAGTCTTCGAGTAGACCGGCACTTTTCATCTCGAGGAAATCTACTTGATAATCGATCTGTGACACAGCGAAGGCGTTAAGTGCGACGAGCTCGAGACGGTTGCTGGACACAAAGGGACGCCATGGTTCGAACAGAGTCCTATTTACTCCCCAGATCGATATAGCAGCCACTAGTAAAATTGCTGCCGAAGCACGCATTGCTGCTTTTTTGGAGGGTAACCGATTAATTAGCTTCATGTCCCTCTTCTTTCGTTTGGCCGAAAGCGGATGGGAAAGAGTGTCGGCTCTCTCCTATCCGCTTGACTGAATCTCAGTCGAGGCCGGGAGTTATGCAGTTGGAGTACTGATATCTCCCAACCGAGCTGGCGAGCTGGAAATTCAGATTCAATGGGTTACCGCCGGGATTGCGCCAATCTCTCTTGGCGGTTATCCATACAGTGTGCCTGATCGTGGGTGACTTATAGCGCTTGTTGATCTTCTGGCCATTCGGCATGGTTTCCCAGGCTTTGAAGTCCCAGTATGCCTCACTGTCGAGCTGGTGACGGAAATGCCGGATGGTACAGAAGTCTAGTGCGCCCGTTGGGCAGCGACCGGTGACGAGCATGGAATCCGACAGTTTATGATTGCCTGTTTTTCCGCCGGGGGATGGAAAGTATTCCTTGCAGTCTTGACTTGCGCTCGTGGTCGCGGCGAGACCGCCGCCAAGACTCGAGTCGCCGAAACTGCCAGGTGCGATGGCGACCATGCCGGCTACCTCAAAACTGAGACGTGTTGCGGTGTAGCACGCACTGGCAATATATGCGACGTGGGCAGCCTTGTCGAACGCCGTGGCAAAGGTGGATCCCCAGCCCTGTTTGGCGTTCTTTCCTGGATAGAGTTGGACGGTGTTCCGGAAGTTCTCTACTATCCAGAGTTCCTCGTCATCCAGCCCATCCTGTCCGGCGTGGTACATCCAGTCCGAGCTTACTGCGGTTCGGAAATACCAGCCCTTCTTGCCGAGCTGCTGATCAACCTCGCACTGCAGGCCATCCGGGCCGTACAGCGACTTGTCGGTCACTCTGCATGGACCACCCTTCACCAGGCCGCCATCGCAGTCATCGGCTGCTGCGACGCGCGAAGTACCTGGAATTGAGGAGCACGTGCCACCATCGTGCAAGTCTGTGGGGTCTTGTTCGGCTGGAATCGGCGCCTCGATGATGGTCAGACCACCGCACCGGTCGAAGACAAAGATAGAGATTGTGGCTTCGTCTGGGTCAATTTCTCCAGGCTCGTCACTCGACCTCGTGGAGGAGGTGACCGCTCCGGTCGCCGCAGTTTCGTCCCAGAGCCGCTTCACCGTCGCCGTCACCCGAGCCCCTCCGTCTCCGGTTTGCTGAACGACGACGTTTTCTACGATGACTTCAGAGTTGGTTCGTTCTACCTTTCCATCGGACAAGCCGTCATGCTGTCCGACGAGTTCATCGTTGAGCAGGGATATTTGCGCGGTAACTGGTGAGGTTGCTGTTATCCCGGAAGCATCCCAAATCGTCTCGGCTTGGCCCTCCAGCACCTCGTCCTGGGCTGTGTAATATGCCCGAATTCGATCGGTGTAGTCGGGGATGGATGACTCGGAGGCGTCTGCCCTGGCTTTCTGAACCTGCGACTGGCTCTCGAGTACGCATTCGTGTGGTGTGGACGGCGGCTTGGGAACCACCTTTGAGTGGCTGTCGCAGATTCCCATTCGCTCATCCCAAATGCTGTGCGAGAGCGGACTCGGACTGTGTAATGAGTGTCGTTCGATAGTCCTCCGATAGAAGCAGTAGGAATTTTTACGCCTATTTCTTTGACTGTCGATCCGCTGTCATCGATGACCTCTACGTCGTATCCATCCAGCAGCACAAGGCCGCCGTTGTCCTCCGGTATACCCCAGCTTGCGACGATGCTGCTGTCACCGGGTTGCACTGCGAGGTTCAACACTTTGCTCGGTGGGCGGGCTGGCACATACGTGATTTCCAGCGAGAGTTGTTCTGCAGCGCCTGGAGCACTGAACTCGACCGGCTCCTCGTGGTCCGAGGTAAGCAAATACCAAGTAGAATTGCTATTGGCGACATCTGCCTGGGGTGATGAGATCGGAATATTGAAGGGGGCGACTGTGGTGTCCACATCGCTCGACAGATCGGAGCCCTTTGTGTCGCTCGTCACCGCTTTGGCGAGTGGGGCCGCTGTGATCAGCATATCGGCGGGACATGTGCTAGCACATGACGAGGAGCCCAGTTTGAGCACTGCTTCTGTGAAGGTTACTCCATCTGGGATTTCGTCGAACTTGACGCCGAGCACTGATGCGATCTTGTTCTGCTCCACTCCACCAAATTGCAGCCGGTCGGCATTCTGCAAGGAGCAGGGGGCGCCGTTACAGGCGGTCGGATCGATCTTCGTTGTCTTGATGACAAAGTTGTCCTTGCCCAGCGTCAGCTTCCGCACGTCCTCCACTGGGTCGGGTGACGGTGTGCCGGGAGTGGTGAAGCTGATGGCCTCGGTCTTGGAAGTGCAGATTTCCTCGACGTCTGATCCCTCTGTGGAGGCAGTGATGGTATCGGTTGTGGTTGCACGGACCGTGCTGGCTACAGGTGTAGTGCCACCGAGCGGGGTGTTCATGTCGGTGGTGATCTCGGCGGCGGTCTGTGCTCGGCTGTAGATGCGGACCTCGTCGATGACGCCCTTGAAGTACTCTTCGTCCCAGATGTCGTTGCCGCCGATGTGCAGGAGGCCGGCGTCGTTGGTGATCGAGCCGCTGAGATCTTCCTGGGCGATCTGGGTGCCGTTGCGGTAAAGGCGGGCGGTGGTGCCGTCGTAGGTGACGGCGAGGTGCGCCCAGGTGTTGACGGTCAGGTTGCTGGTGGCTCCGACGGACTCTGGCTCTCCATTGATGGTGAAATAGCCGGTAGGACCGTTTCCGCTGGCGGCGTAGAGGCCGTAGGACAGGTCGAAGACGTTGTCGTTGTCCTTGGCGATGACGGTGCGCCAGCCGTCCACGGTGCTGGGCTTGACCCAAGCTGACAGGGTCAGCTTGTTGCCGAGACGCAGGGAAGGGGCGTCCTCGATGTCCACCCTGCCGTCTGTGCCGTTGAAGGAGAGCGCCTTGCCGTACTTGCCGGTGACCCAAGTGGTGCCGGAGGCGCTGCCGTCGTTGCCCCCGATGGGGTCGGTGATGGTGCCGCCGCTGCCCTCGTTCATGTCGTAAGCGGCCACCAGACCGGACGGAGTAGGAGTCGGAGTAGGCGTGGAAGTCGGAGTCGGCGAGGGTGTGGAAGTCGGTGTTGCCGTGGGAGTGGGGGTGGGGGTGGGGCCAGGGTCGGAGCCGTCGTCTTGTGGGCCGGTGACGCAGGCAACCATCTGCCACTTGTATGTGCGGCCGGCTTGCACGGTGTTGGCCGGAAGTTGGAAGGAGGCGCGTTGGCCGCCGTTGACGGTGCGGCTGCCGAGTGGTGCAGAGCCGACCGGCAGGCCGTTGTTGTCGTACAGGTAGTACTTGGCCGTCACCAGGCCGCCGGAGGGGCGGTTGACCATGCCGGACAGGATCGGCTGGGCCGGGTCTGCCATGCCGGTCTCGGTGTCGGAGGGCAGCACCGGCGCGTCGGAGGTGATGCGGTAGGCCGGGCTTTCGTTGCAGGAAGGGGGGTTGAGGCCGCTGCGGCAGGCCTTGACCACGAACTTGAAGCTGGCCGGGTTGTCCAGCGTGAACACCTTGTCCAGCGCCTGGCCCGACGGGATGTTGTTGTGGGTGGTGGTTCCGGGGACGCCGACCAGGGCGCGGATCTCGTCGCCGGTCAGCACTTTCTGGTAGGCGTGCACGTCGTCGACGGCGCCGTCGAGGGTGGCCTCGTCACCGGCGATGACGGTGCCGCGGCCGATCTGGAAGGCGCCGCGGGCGTTCCAGCCGGCGGTGTGGTCGCGTTCGGCGTTGAGTTCGCCGTCGACGTACAGGCGCATCTTGTGGGCGGTCGCGTCGTACTGGGCGGCCAGATGCGTCCAGCGGCCGACGCCGGCCAGTTTCTTCGACCCGATCGGGACCGGGTTGGCGTTGGCGGTGTCGGCGTCGTTGAGGGTGAGGATCCAGCGCTGGTCCAGCTCGGCAGCGTTGGAGGCCAGGTAGCCCAGGCTGAAGCCGGGCTGGTTGGTGCCCATCTGGGAGAATACGGCCTGGTCGCCGGCGCCGCTGTCGAGGCGTACCCAGGCGGTGACGGTGTAGCTCTGGTTGGTGTTCAGGACCGGTGCGGCGGTGCGGATCTGGCCGCCGGGCGACAGCTTGACCGCTTGGCCGAGCTGGCCGGGGACGCGGCTGTAGGCGCCGCTCAGGTTGGCGGTGAAGCCCTTGCCGGTGGCGTCGGCGGCGGTGGTTCCGGAGGTCTCGTCCAGCTTCCACCAGGCCGCTTCGCCGGTGGGTAGCTGGGCGGCCGGGGGCGCCATGGTGGAGTCGTTGACGGTCACGGTGTAGTCCAGGTTCGTCGCCTCGGGGACGGTGGACTTGTAGGTGACCTTGACGTTGGTGCTGCGGGCGATGGCGTCGTTACCGGACATGGAGTCGATCGACTCGGCGGTGACGGTGGGGATCGCCGGCGGGAGCACCCAGTCCACGCTCAGTTTCGGCACGCGGGAGCCGCCAAACATCTGGGCCCAGAAGTTGTACGACTCGCTGAGGTCCTTGGGCACCGGCAGCTCGGTGCCGAGCCGCAGTTGCAGGCCGTGGTTGGCGGTGCCGGTGGCCCAGGCTTGGGCCATCGCGGTCAGGTTCCAGCTCCAGATCGCCCCGTCGGTGCGTACCTGAATACAGGGGTCGAGAGAGGAGCGTTCGTCGGGGCGGGTGGCCGGCTGGTTCTCCCAGAAGGTCTCTTCCGCTTCCCATTCTTCGGTGATGAGGGAGGCGGTGACCGCCTGCAGGTTGCTGCACGTGGTGGCGTTGCCGCGCAGCGACAGCTGCATGGTGGCCCCGACCACATGGCGGCCGCTGATCGGCGCGGTGTCGAAGGCCAGCAGCGCGCGGGTGGCGGACTCTCTGGTATAGCCACAGGTGGAGGGGGTGGGGCAGCTCCGGGGGTTGGACCGGGACACCTGCCCGGCACCCGTGGCGGAGTTCGGCGACATGACCGACGTCTCCTGCGTCACGGTCAGCGTGGTGGTCGGGTCCACAGTGACCGGATATTGGGTCGCGGGGTCGGCCAGCCACTTCGCGTCCGGCTTCAGCACCAGGACGGTGTCGCCGTTGTCGCCCTTGACCACGTCGGTGGCGACCTTGGCTTCCCGTCCCGGCTGCTTGGCGTCGGCCTTGGCCGCGGCCGCGTCCCACATACGCGGGGCGGGCGCGGAGGCGATCTTCTCGCCCTTGTCCTTGCCCTCGTCGTCGGAGAGAGTGAGCGCGCCGGACTTGGTCTTGGCCAGCTTGACGCCCTGGGCCTGCACCGGCAGGCGGAACTCCACCGGCTCGGCAGGCCGCTCGCGCAGCACCACGTCATGCCGGAATCCGGTGGGCAGCGCGGTCACCACCAGGTCCGCGGCCGGGCCGGCGACGCCTGTGTATGTGGCGACGTTGCCCTTGATCTGCGGCTTCGGGAGCGCGGTGGGCCAAGACAGGCCGAAGCTGCTGCCGCGTCCCATGCGGATGGAGGCGAACGGTCCGGTGCCGCCGGGCGACAGCCGTAGCCCGGCCTTAGCCAGCCGGGGCCTGAGCACGCCGTTCTCTTCGACGAGGGTGGTGTCGATCCACTCCCATGTCTTGCCGCGCCGCAACTGGGCGGGGCCGTTATAGGACTGGGTGGACAGATGGCCGTCCGGATAGGCCCATGTACGCGAGGATTCGGTGTACACGGCTTCTACTGCGACCGGTTTGTTCTGCTTTTTGGCTTCGGTTAGCGCTGCTCGGAACAGCGCGTCCGGGTCCTCCGGCTGGGGGAACGTGGTTATCGACGGGAGTAACTGGTCCGGTGGGCTCCGGCTCGGCCTGGGCTGACGGGATGGTTCCCGCGACTAGCAACGATGCTGTCACCGTGAGCACCGTTGCGATCGCTAATTGTCCCGAGGTGAGCCAGCGGCGTTTCGATGTGCTTACTAACTTGTTCACTAACACCTCTGAATCGGGGTGAGCATGAGATAGCAAACAAGCTTTACTGGCGGCGAGCTTCATGATCAATGTGATATAGATCACCATAAGTTCTACCTAAAAAACTCGTAACATCAGGTGTCGCCTCGGAGGTGTAAAGCCCTTTTTGAAGATCCACCACGCTCAGGGGGCGCTGTACAGGGAGGGCTGCCAGAGGTAACTGAGGTTTGGGTGGGCGCGCGGGGCCGCAATGAGCTTGCCGCAGCGGGGATGGCGGGGCACCTGCAGGTTGCAGGCGTGCTCGTTGCCAGAGGGCGGCCCGCCAGGCGGGTGTCCTGGCGGGTCTGCTTGCGACGCAAGGTTTTGTCTATGGCCACTACGGTTGGCGTGTGACACACGCCGAGGCGGTCCCCGAACTTCCTCCTTGAAGTCGCGCATGCTCTGGTTCGGTTTTCTCTCGGCCTATGTGCGTAAGAGAATCTCGTCGAGGTGCCATTCGAGTATCTCGGGGTGGGGCCGGTTCGGGACGTTGATCTCCTGGCCGGCTCGGTGGCAGAACCCCCACCTACTACGTCGGGGTGGGTAGGGCGAGCGTGCTCGTCCACTACACGCCGGGTCCCGACGAAGCGGACGGCGTCGACCATGCGCTCGACAGGCATGGCCATGACAGTTGCGGAAAATTGAGCACCAGGTACGCGGTCGTGCCTGACAAGCAAGGCTGACTGGTCACTATGTATCGTGTCTGACGATGGCCACTATAAGAGTGCGGCTCCTGTCCGAATTCAAGAGAGTCCTGTCGGAGGTGGAGTACTTCCCGCTCGACGTGCTGGACTGCCCGGCGATCTCCAAGGCCGGGCAGCCCATGCTCGGCCATGTCGATCCTTACGGGGACACGATGTTCAACCGGGCGCAGATGCGGACGCTGCTGGACGAGATCGACGCTTTGCTGGCCGCGGATGCCCCACTCACGGCGGACCAGCGGCGCTATCTGTCGTTCCTCGGGAGGTTGTGCGTTCTGGGAGACGACGCCCCGCACCGGTACCTGTGGATCTGGGGAGCGTGAAGACAGCTCGACGTGCGATCGGCGGTTGCCTTGAAGTGCGCCGTGACGGCCGCCGTCTCGCTCGCAACCGTAGCCTCGATCAGGTCGGCGGGCGCCTCGGTGCGGAACCAGTTGGGCGCTCCTTGTGCTGTATGCGCGGATTGCCGGGCGATGGGAATCCTGCCCGCCTCGGTGGCGTTACGTATCCGACGCTTTACCTACCGAGGTAGATCTTTGCCGGATATATGGTGATTTGTTTGCATGTGTCCAGGTTTGGTCGGTAGCTTGGTAGGCGTTGGTCAGCGGGTAGCCAGTCTCCCGTTGGCATCGGATCTCCGGAATCTCCGGATCCGCACGCGCTCCACGTAGCGACCGCATTGGCTTAGGCCCGGCTACATCAGTCAAGCGAGCGCAACCTCCGTGTTCCCTAACGAAGGACTTTCCCTTGACCATGTCCGTCCGCACGCGAGCTCTCAGCCTGCTGACCGCCGCCACCCTCGGCGGCCTGTCCATCGGCGCGGCCACCGCGCACGCCGACGCGCAGACCACCGCACCGGTGAGCGCCGCCAAGGCCCAGGCGACCCTGCTCACGGGCTCGACCAAGGCGTCGTACTTCTGGGACGACTCCTCCGGCCGGGCCGGCGACACCGGACTGCCGGCCGCCGGGAAGCCCATGCAGAAGGGTCTGGCCGCCAGCCCGAGCTGGCCGCTCATGACCGAGGGCTACGTGATGTACAAGGGCAAGAAGCTGCCCTTCTTCGTCGGCGACCGCGGTCCCGGCGAGCCCTCCGACCGTGGCGTCATGCTGGACCTCGACGCCAAGACCTTCGCCGAGCTGACCGGCGGCACGTTCAACCCCGACACCCTGGGCGTGGACGGCGTCGACGGCGAGGGCCACATCAAGATCGACTACGTCATCACCAAGTGGGGTGACGGCGTGGGCCGTAAGAGCCAGCCGGTGGCCTTCTCCACCGGCGCCTGGGCCGAGAAGGACACCAGCGTCCGCCCGGTCTCCGTCAAGAACCAGTGACCTGACGGCCGGGCCACGAAGGAGGGCGTCCCCGCGCGGGGGCGCCCTCCTTCGTGTTCGGAGCGTTCAGCGCAGGCGCGGCACCGGCACCTTCGACCAGTCGAGGTCGGAGGCGAGGTAGAAGCTCGGGTAGGCGGGCTGGTTGTAGGCCGTCTGCTGGCGCGCCACCTCCACTCTGTACTGCGGGTCGTGCATCAGCGTGTACAGCTTGCGGTCCGCGACCTCGGTGCTGAGGTAGACGCGCAGGGCCGAGCTGTCGGCCGTGCGCACCAGCAGCTCCTCCCGCCAGTCGCCGAACACGTCGGCCACCAGGCCCGGGTTGCCCTTCGTCCAGTTGTTCGTCAGCGTGCCCTCGGCCGTGAGCAGCGTGCCGCGCCGCCGGTCGTCGATCGTCGGCGTCTGCAGCACGGTCGTGGCGGTGCCGTTGACGAGCTGCGTCGTCATGTCGGCCGCCCACCGGATGCTCATGTTCGTCCCCGGCACGTCGCGGCCCAGGTAGTCGCCGCGGGCCGACCACAGGCCCGCCTGGACGGCCTGGTCGGGAGGCATCGACGACCACGCCTCAAGGCCGCGGAGCGCCGGGTCGACGTCGCCGACCATGCCGCGGCCGGTGTCCACGCCGCTGTAGCCGCCGAACAGCACCCGGCCGGTGGCCGCGTCGCGCATCGCCCATCCGTACGGGGCGCTGCGCCCGCCCTCGTGCACGGTCCAGATCTCCAGGCCGGGACGGTCGGGGTCGAGGTCGCCGACGTGCATCGCGTCGCCGTGGCCGAGCCGTACGGTCTGGCCGGGCACATTGCTCTGCGGCGGGGCCTCGGCGAAGGACGAGTACAGCACGTCGCCGTCGTCGTCGATGGTGGCGGCGCCGTACACGATCTCCTGCCGGCCGTCGCCGTCCACGTCGGCCGCGCTCATCGAGTGGAAGCCCTGCGTGGTGATGTCGGCGTATTTCGGGTTGGTGCCGGGCTGGCCGTGCGGGGAGGCGTTGAACGGGTTCGCCATCGGCACGTGGCCGCTGTCGGCGTACCAGACCTCCTTGAGCCGCCGGCCGTCCCAGTCGTAGGCGACGAGCGTGGTGCGCGTGTAGTAGCCGCGCGCGAAGACCGCCGACGGGCGCCGGCCGTCGAGGTAGGCGACGGCGGACAGGAACCGGTCCACCCGGTTGGCCGGCTCCACGCGCGCCATCGCGTAGTCGCCCCACATGAGGCCGTCGTCGCCGCGGCCCGGCTTGTACGGGACCGTCTGGAGCTCCTTGCCGGACGCGCCGTCGAGCACCGACAGGTACTCGGGGCCGCTGACGACGAACCCGGCGAACTCCCGCAGCCGGTTGTTGGCGCTGCGGCCCGGCGCGTACACGTCCACGAAATGGTTCGCCAGCTCGACGGCGGCCTCATGGGAGAGCGGGTACGTGTGCGCGGGCGCGATCCCGAACGCCTCCTCCAGCGTCCGCGGCCAGCGCCCGGCGACCACCTCGGGGTGCTCGTGCCACTTCTCGAACATGGCCACGAGGTGGTCGAAGTAGCCGGCGGCGCTCAGTCGGTAGTCGTCGGCATGGGAGCGGCCCGCCTTGACGTCGGCCTTGGGCATGGTGACGTAGCGCTCGGAGACGACCTGGCCGCGGGCGCCGTACCGGATGATCTTCGTGCCGGGGGCGGTCTTGAGCATGAGCTCCGAGCGGCCGTCGCCGTCGAAGTCGTAGACGAGGAACTGCGTGTAGTGGGCTCCGGAGCGGATGTTGACGCCGAGGTCGAGCCGCCAGCGCAGGGTGCCGTCGAGCTCGTACGTGTCCAGATAGGTGTTGCCGGTGTAGCCGCGCTGGGAGACGTCCTTGGAGTTGGACGGGTCCCATTTGACGACGTACTCGTACTGGCCGTCGCCGTCCACGTCGCCGACGCTCACGTCGTTGGCGGAATAGGTGTACGCCTCGCCGGTCGGGGTGACGCCGTCGGCCGGTTTGGTGAGCTTGATATCAAAAAACGATTTAAGCCAAGGCGTGACAACGGCGCCGCGGCCGCCCTCGCGGCCCCTCGTGACCGGGGCCACCTGGTAGCGGGAGGCGGGCGTGCCGGCCGGGTCGAGGTAGTTGGTGCTGTCGGTCACCGTCGCGATCGGCCGGCCGTCGCGGTAGACGCGGAAGTCGGCGCCGGTCATTCCCGTGGCGCCGTGGCCGGTGACCTCGTCGCCCAGCAGTCGCCAGCTCAGGAACACGCCGGTGGGGGTGGAGGCGGCGACCAGGCCGCGGTCCAGGCGTTCGAGGCGCGGTCCCGCGCCCGCGCCGCCGGTCGCGCCCGTTTCGGCGATCGGGGCGGCCCCGACCGGGGCGGCCGCGGCGGGCGGGGGCGCGGTCGCCAGGGTGGTGAGGAGGGCGGCCAGCGCGAGGGTCGCGGCGCGGCGGCGCGCGCGCGGGCCGGTGGGGAGGCTCATCGTGACGGGCTCCTCGGGGTGAGGCCCGCGTGGGGGCGCGGGATTAAATCGATATAATCAATGCGCCCGCGATATTTGTCAAGGATTCATTTACTGCTTATTGCGCGCAGTATTTTCGCGAAATTACTGCACCCGTTCGCAGTGGATGTTCTCGCGAACTGGGACGAATGCGGCAAGATGCCGAACATGAACACTGACAAGGTGCTGGATGACGCGGTGCTCGCCGTGCAGCGCGACATCGATGCGACCGGCGTCGGCGGGCGGCTCGGCTTCGATGTCCCGGAATGGGACGACCACGGATATCTGCGCGTCGAGTACAAGGGGCAGTACTCCAGTCAGGGGCTGCTCGACGGCGAAGAGCATGAACCGGTCGCCGCCCTTGTGCTGATCGCCGATCTCGCCCAGGCGGTGATCGCCGAGCAGGAATGGCGGGCCTGGCCGACCTGCCCGGAACACTCTCTCGGGTTGTATCCGGAACGGGCGGGTGGGGCGGCGCTGTGGAGATGCAACGGCGGTGGCGGGCACCCGGTGGCCGCGATCGGGGAGCTGAAGCGAGGAGACTGACCGGTCCGGCGCCGGCCGGCTCATTGGGACTTGCAATGCTAAGTTAACATGCTAAGTTAGAGGCTGTGGAACAAAACCTCAGCCTCAACCTGCACGTGCTCGTCGCCCGGCTCGACCGGATGGCCGACCGGATCCTGCGGGCCGAGCACAACATCTCCTACAGCCGCTTCCTCGCGCTGACCCTGGTGGGCGAGCTGGGCTTCTCGACGCAGCGCGCCCTCGCCGACGGCCTGGGCGTGACCGAGCCGTCCGTGAGCCGCATGACCGCCGTCCTCGCCGCCGAAGGGCTGCTCGACGTCCGGCCCGACCCGGCGGGCGGGAACCGCAGGCAGCTCAGCCTCACCGATGAGGGAAAGCGGGTCGTGGCCTCGCTCCGGCAGGAGTTCGAGGACAAGCTGGCCGCCCTGGTCGCGCACAGCGGCGTGCCCTATGCCGAGTTCGCCGAGCACACCGCGCGACTGCTCGCGACGTTGGACCGTACGGAACAGGAGCCCACCAGATGAACCGGACCACCCAGATCACGCGGACGAGCACCGTCTCCTCGGCCGACGGCACGCCGATCAGCTATCAGACCTTAGGCGCCGGGCCGGACCTCATCGTGCTCGGCGGCAATCTGCGGACCTCGCAGGACTACCTGCCGCTGGCCTCCGTGCTGGCCCGCTCCTTCACCGTGCACGTCGTCGACCGGCGGGGACGCGGCGCCAGCGGCCCCCAGGGACCCCGGTACGACCTGGGCAAGGAAGTGGAGGACCTGCTGGCCGTCCAGGAGGAGACCGGCGCGCGGCTGGCGTTCGGCCACAGCTACGGCGGGCTCGTCGTCCTGGAGACCGCGCGGTCGTCCCAGGTGTTCGAGCGCATCGCGGTCTACGAGCCCGGAGTTCCCGTCGCTCCCGTCCCCACGCACTGGATGGCCCCCTACCGGGAGCGGCTGGCGGCGGGCGACCCCTACGGCGCGTTCGCCCATTTCATCCGGGGTTCGGGCGGCGCGCCCGCCTTCATGGCCAAGATGCCGCACTGGTACCTGCGCACCGTGTTGCGGATCGGGTTCCGCGGGCCGAGCTGGCAGCGGATGCGGCCGCTTCTCGAGGCCAACCTGGCCGAGCACGAGCAGCTGGCGGCCCAGCACGGCCGGCTCGCCCTGTTCGCGGACGTCACCGCTCCGGTGCTGCTGCTGTGCGGGGGGCGTACGCGGCCCGCGAGCAGAGCGGAGTTCGACGTCGTACGCGACACCCTTCCGCACGCCACGCTCGAAAGTGTGCCCGGCCTCGGCCACTTCGGGCCGGAAGGGAAGACGGCCCCGCTCGTGGCCGAGCGCGCCCTTCGGTTCCTTCTGCGGTAGCTGACGCGGAAGAAGCCGTCCGGGTCCTTTTTGGGCTCCGGCCGCGTGCTGGTGCGCGCGGGCGACGCTCGGGGATGTCGCGCCGGGGCGAAGGGCCGCCCCGGCCGGTGATGAGTCAGACGGGGTCGATCGCGAGGTCGGTGACCTGGTCGTCCTTGATGCCGAACACGAACGCGAAGGACAGAGGCCCGCCGGGGAACTCACCGTCCCCGGAGGCCACCAGACGGTCGCCCGCGAACGAGGTCGGCGTGATCACGATCTTGGGGTTGATCAGGTGCCCCTGGATCCACTCGCGGATCTCGGCCTCGCCGGCGTAGGTCGTCCCGTCATCGCGCACGGTGGCCCCGTCGCCGAAGACCGCGGCCAGCGCGTTCGCGTCGTGCGCGTTGGTGGCCGCGACGAAGTTCTCGACAGCCTTGGGAAGGGTGAAGTCGTCCATTTCCGCTCTCCGGTCTTCTCGGGTGACAGGACGCGGGCGCGTCCTGGTACGTCCCTGCGGCACCTCAGCAGGGACGATGACGATGCGGGCGGCGACCCGCCGCAGGCCGTGCGGCGCGGTGACCAGCTCGAGGTGCCGAGCAGGGGTCAAGTCGGGCACCGACGAGGCTCCTCGCGTTCTGGCGACTGGCTCAGAAGTCCGCACCGCGCGAGAGCTTCTCGTTCGCGCGCAGCTCCGCGAGCGCGTTCTCGTGCATCGCGACAACGACGTCGTAGCCGGAGTTGCCGAGCACGATCCGTTTCGGCGGAACGGGTGCGTTCATCGCGCTGATCACGGCCTGCACTCCGCGTTCAGGGTCACCCTCTTGCTTGCCGTCATGTTCCACGAACGCCGCCTTGACGCCCTCGACCATCGGCACGTAGGCGTCGACGGTCTCGTTGACGGGCTCGTTCCGGAAGCCGGCGAAAGCCTTGGTGCGGAACGCTCCCGGCTCCACGACGAGCACGCGCACCCCGAACGGCTCAACTTCGTGGCGCAGTGTCTCCGACAGTCCTTCGAGCGCGAACTTCGCCGCTGAGTAGTAGCCGAACCCCTGTGCGCCGACGAGGCCCGCCACCGACGACATGTTCACGATCCAGCCGTCGCCGCGTGCCCGCATACCGGGCAGGACCGCGCGTATCACCTCGACCACGGCGAACAGGTTGAGGTCGAACGTGCGGCGGATCATCTCGTCGGGGGCCCCCTCGACCGAGCCGAACCAGCCTCGGCCCGCGTTGTTGACGAGCACGTCGATCCCGCCGAACCGCTCCTCCGCCGTCCTGACCGCCGCACGCACCTGCTCGGCATCGGTGATGTCGAGCTGGAGAACCAGCACCCGGTCGCCGTGCGGTTCAGCCCATTCCTGCAGTTCGGAGGGCCGGCGTGCGGTCACCACCACCTGATCGCCCTGGTTCAGCGCAGCCTCGGCATAGACCAGGCCGAACCCTCCGGGTGTCACGCCAGTGACGAACCAAGTCCTCATGGACTTCTCCTTCCGCTATAGCGGGCAATGTAGCGCTATATAAGCTAATGTAGCAAGCATGCAGAACGCACGGGACCGACTCCTGCTCGCCGCGGCGGAGTTGCTGGAGAGCGGCGGCACGGTGTCCACGAGGGCGGTGTGCGAACGCGCCGGGGTGCAGGCCCCGACGCTGTACCACCACTTCGGCAGCAAGCAGGGCCTGATCGACGCCGTGGTGAACCACGGCTTCACCCAGTACACCGCGGTCGAGAGCTCCGACGACCCGCTGCACGACCTGCGCGAGGGCTGGGACAGGCACGTGCGGTTCGGGCTGGAGCACCCGTCGTTCTACGGGCTGCTCTACGGCCGCGCCGAGCCGGGAAAGCCCTGCGCCGTCACCGCTCCCGCGCACGCCGCGTTGCGTGAGCGGTTGACCGCCGCCGCCGCCCGGGGCCTGCTCAAGGTGCCGGCAGACGAAGCCGCCGAACAGGTGCTCGCCGCCAACGTCGGCATCACGCTCACCTTGATCAGCCAGCCGGAGCCGGACTTCAGGCTGTCCGAACGCGTCCGCGAGGCCGCGCTGGCCGGAGTCCTGCACACACCCTCCGCCGACGCCCCCGCGACCCGTGCGAGCGCCGCACTGACGTTGCGTGCGCTGGTCGGCGACGACCCGGGCGACCTCACCCCTGGCGAACGCGCGCTGCTCGGCGAGCTGCTGGACCGCCTGGCCCGCTAGAGCACTGTGAATGGTCAGACACGCCTTGGCAGGCCCGCTTGACGCCGGAATGACCACGGATTGACATGGATTGAGCGTCGCTCTGATCACGGTGCCTTGCCGCGTTCCTCGACAAATCGTACGAACGGAACGCACCTCTCATTCATGCACATGGAGGCCGCCGTGCGCTTATCCATCCCGTTGGCGAGCATCGCCGTCTCGGCCGTGCTCCTCGCCCCGGCAGGGACGGCGACCGCCGAACCGCCCGCGCCACCCCAGCCCGCCGTACGCGACTTCGGCAACGGCCCCGAACGCCACGAGGAGGCGGCAGGCGGCGACGAGCAGGCCCGAACCCTCCGCACCCCCGCCCCTCCCACGACCGGCGAGCCGTCCGGCGGCCCGTCCCGCGACCTCGGCTACCCCCGCCGCACCGAACTTCCCGAACCGCCCGAGAACCCTGCCGACGCCTCCATCAAGCTCGGCCTGGTGCCCTACCACGGCATCGCCCCCAAGCTCAACGAGCTGCAGCGGCGCAGCGACCGGGTGAGCGCCGAGATCATCGGGCGCAGCGCCCAGGGCCGCGACCTCTACCTCGTCACCGTCACCGCCCCGGAAAGCCGCGCCGAGGCGCGCGAGCAGGCCCGCCTGCGCGAGCGCATCGCGGACGACCCGGCCGCCACCGCCCGCGACCGCAGGCTCGCCGCCCGCTACAAGGCCCCGCTCTACGTCAACGCCAACATCCACGGCAACGAGTGGGAGGGCACCGACGCCTCACTGCGTACCATCGAGGAGCTGGCCACCAGCGCCGATCCGAAGGTCGCCGCGCTGCTCGCGCGCACCCGCCTCTACTTCAACGTCACCGCCAACCCCGACGGCCGGGTCAACGGGGTGCGCCCCAACGGCGACGGCTTCGACCTCAACCGGGACTTCGTCACCGCCTCCCAGCCGGAGGTCAGGGCGATGCGCCGGCTCATGATCGACGCCCAGCCGGTCACCATGATCGACCTGCACGGGTACGTGAACGGCACCCTCATCGAGCCCACCACCCCGCCGCACGGCGCGAACTACGAGTACGACCTGTTCATCAGGAACGCCTACGCCAACGGCCTCGGCATGGAGGCCGCCGTCAACGGCCTCGGCTACACCGCCGAGAAGGACGGCGTGCACCCGGCGCAGATCCCGTTCCGCGACAGCGCCGAGGGCTGGGACGACTGGCCGCCGATCTTCACCCCGCAGTACGCGCCCTTCCACGGGGCCGTCGCCTCGCACACCGTCGAGATCCCGCTGCGGGTCAACAACGCCGACTACGCCAACCTGCCGGTCGAAGAGCTGCGCCGTCGCTCGGCGATCAACACCGACGTGGCCGCCGCCGCCATCCGCGCCTCCTACGCCTTCGTCCAGGCCCGGCACGACGCGCTGATCGCCGACCAGATCGAGGTGTTCCGGCGCGGCGCGGCAGGGGAGCCGGCCAGGACCGTGCCGCTCGGCATCGTGCCCGGCTTCGGCCCCGAGGACGTCTACACCACGACCTTCCCCCGCGCGTACGTCATCACCGGCGAGCGCTCGGCCACCGCCGCCGCCCGCCTGGTCGACCACCTCGTGGCCAACGACGTCAGGGTCGGGCGGGCCAGGCACGCCTTCCGCGCGGACGGCCGGACCTACCCGGCCGGGTCGTACGTCGTGGACATGCGCCAGCCCAAGCGCGGCCTGGCCAACGTGATGCTGGAGCCCGGCGCGGACATCTCACCACGGGTGGATGCGATGTACGACATCTCCGGCTGGAGCCACGCTCTGCTGTGGGGCGCCACCGTGGAGCCCGTGACCGGATCGGCGCCGCGCGTGGCGGCGGAGCCGGTCAAGGCCGCCGTCCCGACCGGATCGGTGCCGCGCGGCTCAGGGCCGCTCGCGCTCAAGGTCGTGGACGCCAAGGAGGTCCGGGCGGTCAACGACCTGCTCGCCCAGGGCGTCGCCCTGACCTGGACCGACGACGGCCGGGCGATCGTCCCGGCGAGCGCCCGCCGCGCGGCCGGGACCGTCTCCGACCGGTACGGCGTCGCCTTCACCCCGGCCGCCGGCGCGACCGGCAGGCCGCTGGCGCCGGTCCGGCTGGCCGCCGCCGTCGCGGCGGACGAGCTGTTCACGCTGCGCGAGCTGGGCTTCCCGGTCACCCCGGTGTCGACCGCCGTGCTCAACGCCGGATTCGACTGGAGCGCCACGGACGTGCTGGTCGTCTCCAGCGGGCTCAGCTACACCGCGCTCAACCCGGACGCCCGCGCGGCGCTCGACGCCTTCCTCACCACCGGCGGCGTCATCACCCGGGGCGGCACGGGCGCGGCGTTCAACGCGGCGGCCGGGCTGCTCACCGTGACGGCGGTCGCGGGCCGTTCCGACGCCAACGGCGTCGTGCGCGTGGCGTCCTCCGCCGGGCCGGTCGGCGCCGGGTCGCCGGAACACTCGTTCGTGTACTCGCCGCGCTGGTTCACCGGCCTGGGGCCGGAGGTCAGGGTGGAGCAGTCGTACGCGGCGGACGGACCTCTCGTCGCCGGTCACTGGCGGGCCGACCCCCGCACCGGCGCCGGCGGGCCCGAGCAGGCCAGGGGGCAGGCGGCGGTGGTGAGCGGCCGGGACGAGCGCGGCGCGGCCGTCGTCATGTTCGGCACCGAGCCGATGTTCCGCAACCACCCGAAGGGCCTGTTCCCGCAGGTCGCCAGGGCCGCCTACTGGACGGCGACGGCGACGGCGACGGCCGCGACGGCCGCCGCCGCTCACTGAACGAGCCGCCGGCCCCATGAGCCGGACGGGCCGGGCGGATCGCTCCGCCCGGCCCGCGCCGGTCACGGCGCCGGCGCGTACCCGGCGGGCCGGGCCGTGAACGTGCCGCGGCCGTGCGTCCTGCCGCGCAGGCGCGTCGCGTACCCGAACACCTCGGCCAGCGGCACCGTCGCCGTGACGACGACCGTGCCCGCCCGCGCCACGGACCCGGTCACCCGCCCGCGCCGCGCCGCGAGGTCGCCGAGCACCGCGCCGGCGGCCTCGTCCGGCGCGGTCACCGTGACCTCGGCCACCGGCTCCAGCAGCGCCATCGCGCACGCCGCCAGCGCCGCGCGCAGCCCCAGCCGCCCGGCGGCGCGGAAGGCGAGCTCCGACGAGTCCTTCAGATGCGTGGCCCCGTCGGTCAGCGTCACCCGCAGCCCGGTCACCGGATGGCCGCCGAGCGGCCCCGCCGCGAGCGCGTCGCGGCAGCCGGCCTCGACCGCCCGGACGTACTCGCGCGGCACCCGCCCGCCGGTCACCGAGGAGCCGAACGCGAACTCCTCGCCGTCCAGCGGCTCGACGTCCAGCACGACGTGCGCGAACTGCCCGGCGCCGCCGTCCTGTTTGACGTGCCGGTACAGCACGCCCCGCACTCCGCGCACGACCGTCTCCCGGTAGGCGACCTGCGGACGTCCGACGGCCACGGCCAGGCCGTGGTCGCGGCGCAGCTTCTCCACCGCCACCTCCAGGTGCAGCTCGCCCATCCCGGACAGCAGCGTCTGCCCGGTCTCGGCGTCGGCCCGTACCGACAGCGACGGGTCCTCCTCCGTGAGGCGGGCCAGCGCCGTGGCCAGCCGGCCGGCGTCGGCGCTCCTCCGCGCCTCGACGGCCACGGACACGACGGGCTCGGCGGGGCTCGGCGGCTCCAGCACGACCGGGGCGTCCGGGGCGCACAGGGTCGCGCCCGCGCGGGGCGCCTTGAGCCCGACCAGCGCCACGATGTCGCCCGCCACCGCCCGGTCCACCTCGGCGTGCCGGTCGGCCTGCACCCGCAGGATCCGCCCGGCCCGCTCGACGCGTCCCGCGCCGGCGTCCAGCACCGCGTCCCCTTTCCTGAGGGTCCCCGCGTAGAGCCGCACGTACGTGAGCCGTCCCGTCGCCGTCGCGCTCACCTTGAACGCCAGCGCCACCAGCGGCGCCGCGGGATCGGCGGCCCGCGCGGCGGCGGGCACGTCGAGCGGCGACGGCAGGTACGCCACGACCGCGTCGAGCAGCGGCTCCACCCCGCGGTCACGGTAGGCGGCCCCGCACAGCACGACCACGGCCGCCCCGGACAGCGTCAGCTCCCGCAGCGCGAGCGCCAGCGTCTCGTCGGAGAGCGCCGCTCCGGCGGGGGCGGCGCAGAACTCCTCCAGGGCGCCCGGGTGCAGCCCGGCCACGGTCTCCTCCAGGAGCCCGCGCCGCCGCCGCGCCTCCGGCAGCAGCTCCTCGGGCACGGGCTCCTCCCGCACCGGCGCGCCGCCGCCGTCCCAGACCAGCGCCCGCATCCGGACCAGGTCCACCACGCCGCGGAAGCCGTCCTCCGCGCCGATCGGGAGCTGGACGGGCAGCGCCACGGGGTGCAGCCGCGCCCGGATCGCGGCGACCACGGCGTCGAGGTCCGCGCCCGCCCGGTCCATCTTGTTGACGAACGCCACCCGCGGGACCCCGTGCCGGTCGGCCCGCCGCCACACGGACTCGCTCTGCGGCTCGACCCCGGCCACGCCGTCGAAGACGGCCACCGCGCCGTCGAGCACCCGCAGCGACCGCTCGACCTCGTCGGAGAAGTCGACGTGGCCGGGAGTGTCGATGAGGTTGATCCGGTGGCCGTCCCAGTCGCAGCTCACCGCGGCGGCGAAGATCGTGATGCCGCGGTCGCGTTCCTGGGGGTCGAAGTCGGTGACGGTGGTGCCGTCGTGCACCTCGCCGCGCTTGTACGTGGCGCCGGTCAGGTACAGGATCCGCTCGGTGACGGTGGTCTTGCCGGCGTCCACGTGGGCGAGGACGCCGAGGTTGCGTACGGTGGCGAGGGGGTCGGCTACGACACGGGTGCGCATGGCCTGCGGCCTTTCGTGAAAGGTCGGGAAACGAGGACAGCGCGATTCGCCCGGCGAACAGCCCGGCAGGATCAGGAAGAGGAGGCGTTCGTCAGGGCGTCCGGCGACGGCCGCGCAGCCGGCGCCGGGGCGACGAGGACACCAGGATCACCTCGTACCGCGAGGACGGGAGGACGACGGCGGCGCTGACGGGGCGCATGGCGGGGTCCTTCCCTTCTCGATCGCGGCGGGTTCGGGGCGAGTGTAGTGAAGTGGCTTCCGGCGGGGCGACGGGTTTTCCGCCCGTCACCGCTCGACGACGTGGCCGACGCGGAAGAAGCCGTCCGGGTCGTAGGCCCGCTTGACCTCCCGCAGCCGCGCGTGGTCCGCCTCCGACCAGGCCGCGGCCGTACGCCCGGTGTCGGCGAGGAAGTTGAGGAACGTGCCCCCGTTGTCGTACGGCCGCAGCGCCTCGGCGAGCCCCGGCACCGGCGTGTCCACGATCACCGACAGCCGGGTGCGGCGGTGGCTGACGGGGCCGGCGTCCGGCCCCGGACGGCTCATCGCGCCGCCCCAGTGCCGCACCTCCACGGTCTGCGCCTGCCCGGCCGCGGCGACCAGCACGTCCACGACCTCGCCGGGGACCTCCTCCAGCATGGACATGTGACGGATCGGGGTGCCGCCCATGGCGGTGTCCGCGTACGTCGTCGTGCGGGTCTCGTCCAGCAGCGCCGGACCGGCCGCCCGCAGGAGCGGCGCCAGCAGCCGCCGGCCCTCCGCCTCGTCGCCTGCGTGCACGACCTTGAGCTGCGCCACGTGCCGCCCGGCGAGCGGCCCTTCGTCGGGCATGCGCCGCAGCACGACGGCGGTGCTGAGGTCGTCGGGGGCGGTGTCGATCCAGGTCCGGTACGCCTCCAGCAGCTCGCCCGCCACCTCGATCGGGAAGTACGCGAACCCGCTGTAGACCTGCGAGACCGGGTGCAGCCGGAACTCCAGCGAGGTGACCACGCCGAACCCGCCGCCGCCCCCGCGCAGCGCCCAGAACAGTTCGGGGTGGCTGTCCGGGCTCGCCGTCACGTGCCGGCCGTCGGCCAGCAGCACCTCGGCCCGCAGCACGCTGTCGGCGGCGAAGCCGTGCCTGCGCGCCAGCCAGCCGAGCCCGCCGCCGAGCGTGTAGCCGGTGACGCCGACGTCGGGCGCCGAGCCGGACAGCGGCGCGAGCCCGAACGGCGCGGCGGCGGCGATGACGTGGCCCCAGCGCGCGCCCGGCCCGACCCGCGCGATCCGGCGGACGGGGTCCACCAGCACCGACGCCATCGGCGTCGTCCGCACCAGCACGCCGCCCTCGGCCCCGGCGTGCGTGCCGTGCCCGGTGGCCTGCACCGCGAACGGCACCCCGTGCGCCCGCGCCGCCAGCAGCGCCGACCGCACGTCCGCCATGCCGTACGCCTCGGCGACCAGCGCGGGCCGGGCGTCCACGGCGGGGTTGAGCGCGCGGCGCAGCTCGTCGTAGCGGTCGTCACCCGGCCGGTACGCCCGCCCGGTGAAGCCGGTCAGCGTGATGTCCTCGTCGATCCTGTAGGGGTTGCTCATCTCGATCGCCCTTCTCGTCATGTCCTGTGATCAGGGTGCGGGAGGGCGCTTACGGTCTCGTTCCCGTCGCCTTACCGCACCTCTTAAGACCGTCCGAGAGTCAGAATCTCGTCGCCGCGCGGCCGGCGAATCCCGCGGGCGTCGTCTTTTCCGCTACGCCGCCGGCGGTAGGCGGGCGCCGGCCTGCCACGGCGGGAGTGGTACCGGCGGATGAAGGACGACCGGGTCTACGTGACGGGCACGATCTCGGCCCTGGTCAGGACGCCGTCCTCGACGGTGAGCAGGCCGATCGTGCCGTGCGGCTGGCGGCGGCGGTCGGTGGGGGAGCCCGGGTTGAAGATGCGCAGGCCGTCGCCGGACTCGTCCAGCGGGATGTGGGAGTGGCCGAAGACCACCAGGTCCGCCTCGGGGAAGCGGCGCCGCAGGCGGGCCAGGCGGCCCTTGGCCGGGCCGCTGTCGTGGATCATGCCGATCCGCAGGCCGTCCAGCGTGAGCTCCAGGGTCTCCGGCGCCGTCACGTCCGGGCCGTCGTTGTTGCCCTTGACCGCGTGCACCGGCGCGTACGCGGCCAGCTCGGCCAGCACCGAGGCGACGCAGACGTCCCCGGCGTGCAGGATGACGTCCGCGCCCCGCAGGTGCTCGGCGACCCGGGGCGGGCAGGAGCGCCAGCGCCGGGGCGCGTGGGTGTCGGACAGCGCGACCACGTTCATGCCCTGCCCCTGCCCGCGTCGCCCGGGCCCGTCACCCCCGCCGCCCGTGCCTCGAGGTAGTCGCGCTCGGGGGCGCTGGCCGTCAGCCGGGCCGCCTCGCGGTAGGCGTCGGCCGCCCCGGCGTGGTCGCCAGCCAGCTCCAGCAGGTGCGCCCGGACCGCGGCCGGCCGGTGGTGGCCCTTGAGCCGGCCGTCGGCCGCGAGCCGGTCCAGCCGGTCGAGCCCGGCCCGGGGGCCGTGGACCATGGCCTCGGCGACCGCGTGGTTGAGCTCGACCACCGGGTTGTCGTCCAGCCCCGACAGCACCCGGTAGAGCGCGAGGATCTGCGGCCAGTCGGTCTCGGCGGCCGACGGGGCCTCGTCGTGCACGGCCGCGATGGCCGCCTGCACCTGGTAGGGCCCGAGCGGGGCCGTGGACAGCGCCTTGCTCACCAGCTCCACGCCCTCGGCGACGAGCCGCCGGTCCCACAGTCCGCGGTCCTGCTCGGCGAGCGGGACCAGCCGCCCGTCCGGCCCGGTGCGGGCGGGCCGCCTCGCCTCGGTGAGCAGCATGAGCGCCAGCAGCCCGGCCACCTCGCCGTCGTCCGGCAGCAGCCGGTGCACGGCTCTGGCCAGCCTGATCGCCTCGCCGGTCAGCTCGTCGCGGTGCAGCTGCGGCCCGGCCGTCGCGGTGTAGCCCTCGTTGAAGATCAGGTAGAGCACGTGCAGGACGACCCGCAGCCGTTCGGCCCGCTCGCCCTCCGGCGGCGGCTCGAACCGCGCCCCCGCGGCCTTGATCCGCTGCTTGGCCCGGCTGATGCGCTGCGCCATCGTCGCCTCGGGCACCAGGAACGCGCCCGCCACCTGCGCCGTGGTCAGCCCGCCGACGGCCCGCAGCGTGAGGGCGAGCTGCGAGGGCGGCGACAGCGCCGGATGGCAGCACAGGAACAGCAGCGTGAGCGTGTCGTCCCGATCGCCGGCCGGCTCCTCGCCAGGCCCGGCCACGGTGTAGGCGTCCGCGGGCTCGCCTGCCCCGGCGCTCTCCTCGCGCCGCCGGCGGGCGTGCTCGCTGCGTACGAGGTCGATGAGCCGCCGCGAGGCCACCGTCACCAGCCAGGCCCGCGGGTTGTCCGGCACGCCCTCGCGCGGCCACTGGACGGCGGCGTCGAGCAGCGCCTCCTGGACGGCGTCCTCGCAGGCGGCGAACTGCTCGTGGCGCCGTACGAGGATGGCGAGCACCTGCGGCGCCAGCTCCCGCAGCAGCGCCTCGACCTCGGTCATCCCAGAGCCGGGCCGCCCTCGCCCGCGGGCGGGTCGACCTCGTCGATGATCGGCCGCACCTCCATCGCGCACAGCCGGGCGTCCGGCCACCGGGCCGCGATCTCCGTGGCCCGCTCGACGCTCGCGCACTCCACGATGAGGTAGCCCGCCAGGAACTCCTTGGCCTCCAGGAACGGCCCGTCGGTGACGGCTGGCACGCCGCCGCGCACCCTGACCACGCGGGAGGTGGCGGGCCCGTCGAGCGCCTGCCCGCCCACCAGCTCGCCGCTCTCGGCGAGCTCCTTCATCAGGGCGTCCACCTCGGCCATCACGTCGGCCTCGTGATCGGCCACGTGCTGCTGCGACTCGGCGTTGGCGTAGATCATCAGCATGTACTTCACGGGCTCATGCTATGGGCTCAGTGGCAGCGGAGGTCCAGGCCGGCGTCGGTGCTGTCGGACGCCTCCACGATGAAGGACGTGGGGAGGCCGTCGACGTCCTGGCCCCTCTCGAAGTAGATCCGCAAGGAGGCCCGCTCGGTCTCGACCCCGGCGATGCGGGCGGCGGCGTAGTAGCGGAGCACCGCCTCCTCGGAAAGGTGCGTGGACAGGGAGATGCGGACCTGGTAGTCGCAGTGGTTGCCGTTCCCTCGCAGGGCGATGGAGCCCTCGGCGGTGTTGTCCGTGTGGAAGGTCTCGGGCGGCGGCGGATAGGCGAGGAGGCGGTCCCCGAGGGCCTCGAGCTTCCTGTCGTTCGCCCACGAAGGGATGGCGAACAGCAGAAACAGCCCGGCGAAGGGCGCCAGGACCGCGCACGCGACGGCGACGAGACATCCGGATCTCATGACCGCGAACTCTACGCGGGATCAGCGCTGCGGCGGGCGGCCCCAGATGCGGCGGAAGTCGGCGAGCGGGTACGGCACGTCGGCGGGCGGCAGGTCCCAGAGGCGGGTGCGCCGCTGGTCGAGGTCGAAGCGGGGCCAGCCGGGGTCGCCGGTGGCGGCGAACGACGTCCAGGCGCGGCGGACGCGCTCCGACAGCTCGGCGAAACCGGCGGGCGGCGGGGAGCCCAGGAGTCGGCCGGCGAAACGGCTCCGGCCGTCGCCGAAGGTGAACGGCACGTCCACGCCGTGCGCCGCGCCCAGCGCCGGTCCCTTCCAGGTGAAGTCGTACAGCCAGGTACGGCCGCCGGCCCGCGCGTGGGCCTCGGCGGTCCACGTGGTCGGCATGCGGACCAGCGCGTCCGACATCAGCACGGTGAACAGCTCGGCGTCACCGGCCCCGGGATGCGCCAGGCCGTACGTGGGCACGGCGTCGGCGTCCAGCCCGAACGAGGCCGCCGCAGCGGCAGGATCGACCCCGGCGGGCGGTCCGCCAGGGGCGAGCCCGCGGTACTCCTCGTGCGTGAAGCCGCAGATCAGCTCCACGCCGCGCGCGGCCGGACCGGCCATGCCCGCCCACGGCGGCCCGGTGACCAGCTCGCCGTCCACGACCGGCCCGAACGGGCTCGCCCCCGTGACGTCCCGCGCCGCGAGGACGGCCTCGGGCGGCAGCCCGGCGAGGGCTTCGTACGTCGCCGGAACCCCGGCCGCCGCGGCCAGCGCCCCGGTGACGCGCCCGGCCTCGTCCGGGGTGCGGAGACCGGCCGGGATGCTCTGCGCGATCGCCCGGCGGAACAGCCCCGCGGCGGCCGGCGCGGCCGTCAGCAGCGCGACCGAGGCCGCGCCCGCCGACTGCCCGAACACCGTCACGTTGCCGGGGTCGCCGCCGAACGCGGCGATGTTCCCGCGCACCCACTCCAGCGCGGCGACCTGGTCGCGCAGGCCGCGGTTGTCCGGCACGCCGGGCAGGTGGCCGAAGCCCTCGAAGCCCACCCGGTAGTCCACGGTCACCACCACGACGCCGGAGCGGGCCAGTACGGCGCCGTCGTACTGCGGCATGGCCGTCGCGCCGACCTGCCACGCCCCGCCGTAGAGCCACACCATGACCGGCAGCCCCGCCCCTCCCGGGTCGGGGCTCCACACGTTGAGGTTCAGGCAGGCGAGGCCGTCCCCGGGCCGCCAGATCGGCGGCACCCCCGGCGCAGGGGGGAGCTGGGGCGGCGCGGCGCCGTAGGCGACGGCGTCCCGCACCCCGTCCCACGCGGGCGGCGGGGCGGGCGGCCGGAGACGCAGCGGCCCTTCCGGCGCGGCCGCGTACGGGACCCCCAGGAAGGAGGCGACGCCGTCCCGCGTCGCGCCCCGCACGGAGCCCTGGGCGATCTTCACGATGACCTGCATGTTTCCAGTCTGGCCGGGCATGCTTGGAGATCACTTGGACGCGGCTGCACCCCTTATCGGCCGCGCAGCCGGGACGAGGGCGAGGCGGGGGAGCGGGGCCGGCCGACGCGGGCGATGTGCAGCAGCGAGGAGGGATCGGCGACGCCCAGGCGGGCGGCGAGCTCGCGCCGCGTGCCCGGGCTGTCGATGATCTGGCTCAGCGGATGCGTGGCGTAGCCGGCGCCCGACAGGGTGAGCCAGTGCCGGAGGAGGAGCCGCCCCTGCTCCACCTCGTCGCCCGCCGGGCCGACCAGCACCAGCACGTCGCCGTCGTGGTCGAGCAGCCCGCGCGAGGCGCCCGCCAGGACGCGGGGCAGGCCGAGCGGCCGGAGCGCCGGGTACAGCGCCAGCGACGCGCGCAGCGCCGCCGCCTCCAGCCGGGTCAGGCGCAGCGCCCGGTCGCTCAGGCCGTCGAGCAGGTAGCGGCGGTGCCTGCGGGTCAGCCGCAGCCACTGGCGCAGCTCGCGGGTCACCTCCGGCGAGCCGTACTGGTGCAGGTCGGCCGCGTGCAGCAGGTCGGCGAGGTCGCGGCACGGCACGCGGCGCATCCCGGTCAGCCCGGCCACCAGCTCGTCCGGCAGCCGGCCGGGATGGTACTCGCCCCGGTTGGCGCCGCGGGCGCGCACGTCGGCCGTGGTGAAGGGCGTCGCGTACGTCCCCGCGGCCCGCACGAGATGGCCGACGCGCAGCGGCCCTGGATCGGCGGCGAACGCCACGGGCAGGCCCGCCGACGCGCAGACGATCAGGCAGCACTCCACGAACGCCCCCAGGCCGAGCCGCAGGTCGCGGCCCGTGGGGTCGCTGACCGGCAGCGCCCGGTCCGGGTCCCAGCCGACGGTCACCCGGTCGTCCTCGTACGTCAGCGTCCAGGGCTGCGTGTTGTGCGCGCTCGGCGCCCGCCAGAAGTCGGGCTCCAGCGCCCGCAGCTCGTTCACGTGAGGTCCTTGGCGTAGAAGGCGTAGCCGTGGAGGGGGCGGCCGCCCATGGCGGTGTACTGGGCGGCCGAGCCGGGGTTGGTGCGCTCGACGTACGTGCTGCGCAGCGTGCGGTAGCCGCCGCGGCGCAGGCCCGCGTGCAGCTCGCGCGAGAGCAGGCGCATGTAGCCGCGGCCCTGCTCGTCCGGCACCGTGCCCTTGATCACCAGCACGGCCTCGCGCCGGTGACGGGAGCGGGTGGCGAGCAGGCGGAGCTGGTTGAGCAGGTGGAGGTCGCCGCGCACCCGCATCACGAACTCGGAGATGTCGGGCAGGCACAGCACGAACGCGACCGGCCGGCCCGCCTTGGTGAGATACAGCAGCAGGTCCTCGTCCAGCAGGTGCGCCAGCCCGTCGGTCTGCGCCGCGAGCTGTTCGGCGGAGATCTCGGTGTAGTAGCCGAGCCCGGCGAAGGAGGCGTTGAGCATGCCGCGCAGGATCGGCAGCTGCTCGGCGATCCGGCGGCGGTCGCCGCGGTGCACCTCCAGCCCTTCGGCCGCGACGCGGGCGTCGTCGAAGGCGAACACCGGCTCCTGCGGCACCGGGCAGATCCAGGTGTCGGACTCGAAGCGGCGGGCGAAGCCGTACGCCTCGTACGCGGCCGGGTAGTAAGGCGGGTTCCAGGCGCTGTCGATGAAGCCGCGCTCGGCGAAGCCCGAGGTGATGACGCCGCCCGCCTGGTTCGGCAGCAGCGAGACCGGGCCGAACGCCGTCCGCCGCCCGTCCGCGCGGCCCGCCTCGCACACGGCGTCGAACAGCTCCTCGGCGGCGTCCTCCGTGAACTCGGTGAGGCCGAAGAGCTGCAGCCGCTCGCCCAGCTTGGCGTCGAACGCGGCGTCGGTGTGCAGGGTCGTGCGGGCGACGACCCGGCCGGCGCGGCGCAGCACGTACAGGGCGACGCCCTGGCGCATCCACGCGCGGACCTGGGCGTGCAGCGGCGGGACGAAGCGCGGCGGCCCGTCACCGGGGGCGTGCAGGCGGTCGGTGAGCGACAGGAAGTCGCGCAGGCCGGCCCGGCTCGTGACACGTTCCAGCCCGCTCATGCGCGTTTCACCGGCGGGCCCGCGCTCTCCGTCGACAGCGGCGTGAACGTCTCGATGTGCGCCATCCCGTCGCCCTCGGCCCGCCACACGCCGTTGCTGTAGCCCTCGGGCTCGGCGTTGTAGACCCGGATGTAGCCGCCGGTGGCGTTCTTCGTGCCGTCGGTCACCCACTGCATGAGCCTGCGGTGGTGGCGGGTGCGGGCGAAGCGCATGAGGGCGTCGCGGTCCTCGAAGAACGCCAGCGTGCCCAGCGTGAACGGGAACTCCCAGTAGACCTTGTGCCACCGGTAGCCGCGCATCCGCTTCATGTCGCGCACCATGCGCCACCAGGTGAAGGAGAGGACGACGATCGACAGCGGCCCCCGGTAGCGGGTCGCCCCGACGAACATCGCCGTCGCCTGCCCCTGCGGCGGCGCCTTGCTGAAATCGGTGGTCCTCATGCGTCCTTCACCAGGTAGACGTTCTTCATCTTGGTGAGCCCGGCGAACGGGCCCTCGCCCGGGCCGAAGACCCGCACCCGCAGGTCGGCGGCCGTCGGGTCCTCGCGCAGCGACTCGGCGAAGTCGCGCGAGACGGCGCTCAGGTGGGCCAGCACGCCCTTGCGGCACAGCGCGGCCAGCTCCTCCCTGTCCACCTCGCCGCGTATCTCGAGGTTCACCACCGGCCGGTACTCCAGGCCGGGCAGTTCCTCCAGGGACAGGCAGAACCGGTTGATCGCGGCGGCGTACGGGTTGCCCTGGTAGAGGCCGTACTCGACGTCCTGCGGATACAGGTTCGCCCCCATGTAGGAGATCGTCGAGTCCTTGCGGCCGAACAGGAACAGCAGCGGCAGGTTCAGCCGCTCGTCGGTCCAGGCGCGCTCGTACGCCTCGTCGCCGAGCGCGGCGCGCACCTCGGCGAGCGTGCGCAGCGCGGCCTCGTCGCCCACGTTGTAGCGCAGCTTGGGCTGCAGGGTCGTCTTGGTGTTGATCGTGCACAGCAGCTCGCCTGCGGCGTTGACCTCCAGGAACGTCTCCAGCGGGTTGTAGTGGAAGATCATCGGCAGCCGCTGCTCGTCCGGCCCCAGCAGGCGCTCGCGCAGCTCCCGATCGACGGCGAGGCGCTTGCGCAGCCACACGCTGAACCCGCTCTCCGCGCCCATCCCGATCGTCAGGTCGCTCGCGCCGTAGCCGGAGCGGACCTCCTCGAAGCGCTCCTCCAGGTAGTCGCGCAGCGCCTCGGTCATGCCCTCGCCGCCGACCATGCCCCGGATCCGGTAGTCCCGCCAGGGGAAGCCGCGCTCGTCGAGATGGTCGCGCAGGTGCTTGAGGAACGGCGGGTACGCGGAGACCACGTAGTCGTAGCCGGGCCCGAAGTGCTCCAGCGTGTCGGCGATCTTCTCCAGGTCGGGCCCGGTGTTCTTGACCATCGCGATGCGCGCCATGGCCGTGCCGGTGGTGGTGCCGGTGGCCCAGGCGCCCATCGAGTACGCGTTCACCACGAACAGCCGCCTGCCGGGGAAGACCAGGTCGATGTAGCCAGCCGCGTTGCGGTACACGCCCTTGAGCTCGCGCGGCCCGCGCACCCAGTTGTACGGCTTGCCGCTCGACCCGGACGACTCGTCCACGATCACGCCGGCCCGGTGCAGCCTGCCCTCCTGGCAGCGGCTCTCCTCGTCGTAGGCGGCGGCGTAGTTCTGCTTGGTGGTCTCGGGGAAGTCGGCGAGCCGCTTGGCGTGCTCGGCGCCGTTCTCGCGCAGGAAGTGCCGGTAGGCGGGCACGTCCACGGCGGCGAACTGGCAGGCCACGCGGGCGTGCCTGGCCGCCACGCGGTCCAGCGCCGGATGGTAACTGCGGGCGACCAGCCGCCAGATCGCGGGGTGCAGCGCGCCGAGCCGGTAGGCGCCGGTGAGGGACCAGGAGTACGCCTGGAGGCGCAGGCGGCGCCAGCGCTGGCGCGCGGTGAGGGGGCCGAGACGGGGACTGAGCCGGTTCATGAGCGGTGACCCTAATGATCCCGAATTGCCGATCACTTGCGTCGCACTTGAACCGCCGACGCGGAACCCACCTTTCCGCATTCGTCCCTACGGTGAGCGGTGAAAGCGGACGGGCCGACCGAGGAGAACGTCGATGATCGCACTGTCGTGGCCGCAGGTGAGCGCGCGCCGGCTGGAGCGGGCCGGCCTGGGCGCGGAGCCCGCCAGGACCGGCCCGGCGGAGGTCGTGGCGGCCATGTGCGGCGCGCACGCCCAGGTGATGTCGGCGGCGGAGGTCTCCGTCGGCCTGCGCCTCGCCGGAGCCACCCGCGCGCACGTGCGCGCCGCGCTGCGGCGCGGCGGCGAGCTGGTCAAGACGTACGGGCCGCGCGGCACCGTCCACGTCCTGCCCGCCCGTGACCTGGCCACGTGGGTGAGCGCGCTGTCGTCGCTGCCGGCGGGCAGGAATCCGTTCGGGCCGTCCGTGCGGCTCACCCCCGAGCAGACCGAACGGGTGGTGGCCGCGATCACCGAGGCGGTCGCCGCGGACGAGCTGACCATCGACGAGCTGAGCGACCGGGTCGTGGACCTCGCCGGGCCCTGGGCGGGCGACCTCGTCATGCCGGCGTTCGGCGGGAACTGGCCGCGCTGGCGGCAGGCGATGCACCTGGCCGCGCACCGGGGCGCGTTCGTGTTCGGGGCCGGACGGGGGCGCAAGGTCACCTACACCGCGCCGCCCGCCGCCGCCCCCGTGGTGGACGGGCTCGGCGAGCTGGTGCGGGGCTACCTGACGGCGTACGGGCCGGCCACGCCGGAGCAGTTCGCGCAGTGGGCGGGCGGGCCGGCGCGGTGGGCGGCGCGCGCCTTCGAGGGGGCCGGGCTGGAGGAGGTGCTGTTCGAGGGGCGGCCGGCCTGGGTGGTCGCCGGGGACACGGCGGTGCCGCAGGAGCCGCCGCGCGGGGTGCGGCTGCTGCCGTACTTCGACGCGTACGTGGTGGCGGGGCGGCCCCGCGAGCTGCTGTACGCCGGGCCGGCGGCGGCGCGGGCGCTCAACCGGGGGCAGGCGGGCAACTTCCCGGTGCTGCTCGTGGACGGCGTCGTGGCCGGCGTCTGGCACCAGCGCCGCTCCGGCGACCGCCTCGACGTGACCGTGGAGCCGCTCCACGAGCTCGGCCCGGAGGCGGAACGGGAGCTGGAGGAGCAGGTGGAGCGGCTGGGCGAGGTGCTGGAGGCCCGGCCACGGCTGACCGTCGGCACGGTCACCGTGGGCGCGCACGCCTGAACAAATCGCCGAGCCCGCCGCGCCTGACTCGCCGCGGTCATGTCCTGCGGGTGCTGGCCTCGATGCCGTCGAGCACCACGTCCAGGCCCGCCAGGAACGCCTCGCGGGTCCGGTGCTCCAGGTAGGGCTCGCCGTCGCCGCCGGGCCAGTCGTCCTCCGACTCCACCCACCGCGCCATCGGGTAGCGCCCGGCGAACCCGGGAGCCACCTCCTCCAGCAGCGACGCGCGGGCCCGCCACCACTCCTCGTCCGACACGCCGGTCTCCGACGGGGCCTCGCGCGACTCGGCGACCGTGCGGGCCGCGCCGCGCACGAAGTCGTACAGCAGCGCCACCACGCCCCGCACCCGGGCCGGCCGCAGCCCGGTCGCCCGCAGGATCCCGACCAGGGTCTCCAGCGCCGCGAACTCGTTGGGCCCGAGCACCGGCCGGGCCTGCGACACCTGGAGGATCCACGGGTGACGCAGGTAGAAGGCGCGGGTCTGCTCGGCCCACGCCGCGACGGCCGGGCGCCAGCCGCCGCTCAGGTCGTACTCGGCGGGCAGCTCGGCCATCGCCCGGTCGTACATGAGGTCGACCAGCTCGCCCTTGCTCGGCACGTACGTGTAGAGCGCCATCCCGCTGCGGCCCAGCCGCTCGCCGACCTTGCGCATCGACAGGGCCGCCATGCCCTCGGCGTCGGCCACCTCGATGGCGGCGTCGACGATCACGTCCACGCTCAGCCCCGGCTTCGGCCCCGGCCGGGTCTCGCGCCGCTCCTGCCCGTCGCGCCACAGCAGCGCCATCGAACGGCGGGCGTCACCCTGACCGGCGTAGACGACCAACGCGCGACTCCCCGTACGGACCCGACTCTGCTACGCCGTGAAGCGTAGCAGCGCCGTCCCTGACGTACGGGCCCGGCTCAGCCGGGGACCAGCAGGACCTCCGAGCCGATCGGGACGTACCCGGCCGCGAGGAAGGCCCGCACGCTCGCCGCGTTGCCCGGCGCGATCTGCGCCCACAGCGGCCGGGACGCCAGGTGGCGGGCCGCCGTGGCGAGGAGCCGGCCGAGCCCGCGGCCCCGGTGGCCCGGCTCCACCTCGACGGCGGCCTCCCAGCGGCCGGCCACGCCCCGCCCCACGGTCAGCAGGCCGCCCTCGCACGTCCAGACGCGCACCTCGTCACGGTAGGCGAGGGCCCGCTCGACCCGTGGATGATCGGCCGCGGTCACCTCGCGCAGCGCGAGCGGCGGCGGACCGGGAAGCGGGTCCGCCACGGCGAGCAGGTCGAGGTTCCCTGCGCTCCGCCCGGTCCGCAGGCCCAGCTCCAGCAGGAACGGCGGGTTCACCGGGGCCGAGAGGTCGCCGGCCGGCAGCCGCTCGCGTACCCAGGCGGGCGGCAGGTCGGCGAAGACGACCGTGTGCCCCGTGAACGCGATCACGCCCAGGTCGCGCGGGGACGGCTGAGCCACCACCGTCAGCCCGCCGTCCGGAGCGGGCGGCGCGCCGCGCTCGGCGGCGGCGAGCACGGCCTCCAGAGAGTTCAACGCCCGGCCTCCTGCTTGGCCGCTTCGACCGCCTCCAGGTAGGCGAGGATGCGGTCCCGGTTGCGTGACAGGCACTCCACCCGCTGCTGGATGCGGGCCGCCTCCGACCTGAGCAGGTCGGCCAGCTCGGGCGTCAGGCAGTCCGGATGCAGATGGATGTCGTCGGGCCGGTCGAGGAACGGGATGACGCGGCGGATGATGTCCGTGGTCAGCCCCGAGTCGAGCAGCCCCCGGATCTGCTGCACCCGGTAGACCGCCGCCTCCGGATAGACCCGGTAGCCGTTCACCGCCCGGTCCGGGCGCAGCAGGTCCTGCTCCTCGTAGTAGCGCAGCATCCGAGCCGGTACGCCCGTGCGGCGCGACAGCTCCCCGATCCTCATGCGGCCTCCTCGCTTGCCTTCTCATTGATGAGAAGGTTTCAGCATGGTCGCATGACCGACACGATGACCGCTCCTCCGGGGCGGGACTCCCGCCTGCCCTGGGCCGGCCTGCTGGCCCTGTTCACCGCGGCGTTCACCGCCGTCATGACCGAGCTGCTGCCCGCCGGGCTGCTGCCGCGCATGGCCGAGGCCCTGGACGTGCCCGAGGGCCGGGTCGGCTTCCTCGTCACCGGGTACGCCGTGGCCTCCACGCTCGCCGCGATCCCGCTCACCGCCCTGGTGCGCGGGCTGCGGCGGCGGCCCGTGCTGGTGACGGCGCTGAGCGGGTTCGCGCTGCTCAACGCCGTCACCGCGGCGTCCTCCTGGTATCCGCTCACCTTCGCCGCGCGGCTGCTCGCCGGCGTGATGGGCGGGCTGCTGTGGGCCATGCTCGTCGGGTACGCCGCCCGGATGGTCCCCGCGGAGCGGCGCGGACGGGCCATCGCCATCGTCTCGGCCGGCATCACCGTCGCCCTGTGCGCGGGCCTGCCCGCGGGCGCGGCGCTCGCCGCGGCCCTCGGCTGGCGGGCCACCTTCGCCGGGCTGGCCTGCGTGGCGGTCGCGCTGGTCGGATGGGTGCTGTGGAAGGTGCCGGACTTCCCCGGCGAGGCGGCGGGGGAGCGTACGCCGCTGCGGCGGGTGGCGGCGGCCCCCGGCGTGCGCGTCGTCCTCGGCACGACCGCGCTCGTCCTCGTCGGGCACCAGGCCGTCTACACGTACCTGGCGCCGCTGGCCGAGCTGTCGGGGACGGCGGCGACGAGCGTCGTGCTGCTGGTGTTCGGGGCCGGGACCGTCGCCGGGATCTGGGCCACCGGCGCGACGATCGACCGGCGGCCCCGCGCGGCCCTGCTCGTGGTGCTGGCCGTGATGGTCGCCGTCATGCCCCTGCTGGGCGGGCCCGGCTGGACGCCGCTGGCGGCCGTGGCCCTGTGGGGCGCCGCGTTCGGCGGGGTGCCGACGCTGCTGCAGACGGCGCTGGTGCACGCCGCCGGGCCGGGCCACGCCGACGTCGCGACCTCCATGCAGACCACCGTCTACAACGCCGGCATCGCCGCCGGCTCGCTCACCGGCGGCCTCGTGCTGGAGTCCGCCGGCGCCGCGGCGCTGCCGTGGACCGCGCTCCCGCTGCTGGCCTGCGCCCTGGTGACGGCCGTGGTGGCCAGGCGGCACGCGTTCCCCCGGCGGGCCGCCGCGGATTGACCGTCTCTTGTGCCGGCTCGCGGCGGCGCTTGGCGCGGCAGAGGGGAGGTTGAAGGGGATCGTTGCCATCCGCCGTCGTGAGGAGACGCGCATGACGACCAGACGCCCTGCCAAGGCGACGCGGTCCAAGACCGACAGCCAGCCGTGGCTGCACATGAACGGCGTGCAGATCCAGGAGTTCGGCACCGTGCGGATGTTCCCGCTCGGGCTGTCGCGGGACGCCCGGATGTACTCGTGCGAGCGGCTCAACCAGATCCTGGCCGACACCCAGATCCTCCACGCCCTGTACAAGAAGCACCACTGGCTCATGCGCGGCCCGACCTTCTACCAGCTCCACCTGCTGCTGGACAAGCACGCCGGCGAGCAGCTCGAACTGGTCGACCAGATCGCCGAGCGGGTGCAGACCCTCGGCGGCGTGGCCGTCGGCGACCCGCGCCACGTCGCCGAGATCACCGTGATCCCGCGCCCGCCGAACGGCTGCGAGGAGGTGCCGGCCATGCTCTCCCGCCTGATCGAGGCCCACGAGACCATCCTGGTCGCCTGCCACGACGCGGCGGGCCGGGCGCAGGAGATGGGCGACGACGGCACCAACGACCTGCTCGTCTCCGAGGTGATCCGGACGAACGAGCTGCAGACGTGGTTCCTCATCGAGCACCTGGTGGACACGCCGCTCGTCGAGACGCCCGGGAGCTGAGCGAGGGAAATTGTCGGGGCCGCGCGGTACGGTCGGCGTCTCGGCGAGCGGGAGGCGTACATGATCGACGACGAGGTGGCGGCGCGGCTGCGGGAGATCTGCCTGGGCCTGCCCGAGACGGAGGAGCAGCCGTTCGGCGGGCACACCGCGCCCAGCTTCCGGGTGCGGGGCAAGCTGTTCGTCATGACCAGCGAGGACGGGCGGTCGATGACGTTCAAGGCCGGGCCCGGCGTGCAGGAGGCGCTGGTCGGCTCCCAGCCTGAGCGCTTCTTCGTGCCGCCCTACGTCGGCGCCAAGGGCTGGGTGGGGGCGTGGCTGGCGGCCGGGCACGACTGGGACGAGCTCGACGAGCTGATCAGGGACAGCTACCGCCTGGTCGCCCCCAAACGCCTGGCCGCCCTCCTCGACGCCTGACCCCCCCGCGCGGCGGCGCTTGCGCGCGGGGGGCGCTTCGCGCGGAGAGCGCTTTCGCGCGGGGTTCGCCTGCGCGGGGGGCGGCGTTCCCGCACAGGCGGGCGTTCCCGCACAGGCGGGCGCTCCCGCGCGTGGGGCGCCGTGGTCGCGTGGATGGCCGATAATGGCCGAGGCCCAGCGTGCGGGCGTTCCCCGCACCGTCCCGCCCGTTCTCGAAAGCGACTCCGCCCATGCTGCCCGACGACCTCCGCGCCGCCCTGGACCAGGCCCTGGCCCGGCACTCGCCCCAGGAGCTGGCCCGCTCGGTCGCGCGGCTCACCGAGCGCTACCGCGGCAGCGCGACCGGTGCGACCAGCGCGCCCGGTGCGCCCGGCGAGGCCGCGCACATCCGCGGGCAGGCCGACGTGGCCGCCTACGCCGCCTACCGCATGCCGGCCACCTACGAGGCCGCCGCGCTGGCTATGCGACATGCGGCGGCCCGCGTCCCGGGGTTCGCGCCGGTCAGCCAGCTCGACGCGGGCGGCGGCACCGGGGCCGCGATCTGGGCGGCCGGGGCCACCTGGCCGTCCCTGCGCCAGGTCACGGTCATCGAACGCGACCCGCAGATCATCGACCTCGGCAGACGCCTCGCCCGCACCGCGCAGGCCCCCGGGGTGCGCGGCACCGCCTGGCGGCAGGCCGCCGTCGGGTCCGGCCTCGACCGGCCGCGCGCCGATCTCGCGACCATGTCGTACGCGCTGGGCGAGTTCGCCGAGCGGGACCGCGCCGACGTCGTACGCTGGCTCGCCCGCGACGCCGCCATGGTGCTGGTCGTCGAGCCGGGCACGCCCGCCGGCTACGCCACGATCGCCGCGGCCCGCGAGGTGCTGCTGGCCGAGGGCCTGAGCGTCGTGGCCCCGTGCCCCCACGACCGCGCCTGCCCGATCGAGCCCGGCCGCGACTGGTGCCACTTCTCGGTGCGCCTGCCGCGGACGTCCCTGCACCGCCAGGTCAAGGCGGGCACCCTCAGCTTCGAGGACGAGAAGTTCGCCTACGTCGCCGCCACCGCCCGCCCCGCGCCGGCCCCCGCCGCCGACCGGGTGCTGCGCCACCCGCAGAAGCGCAAGGGCGTGGTGTCGCTGCGCCTGTGCACCGACGCTGGCGGCATCCGCGACGTGCTCGTCTCCAAGCGGCAGGGCGAGCTCTACCGCCGCGCCAGGGACGTCGGCTGGGGAGACGCCTGGGAGGCCACCGGGGAAGCCGCCGGTGAGGCCACCAGAGAAGCCGTCAGGGAAACCGCCGGGGAAGCGGATCGCCCCGCGGCCGACCCCGGATGACGGCGACCTCCCGGTGCCGACTTTCTCGAATCCTCCCGAACCGGCCGACCCCGCACGCCATTCTTAGGGGGTGCACGTAAGCGATCTTCTTCATCCCCTGTACGCCCGGCGCCTGCGCCGCCAGGTCTCGACCTGCCCGCTGCCCCGGCACGTCGGTCTCATCATCGACGGAAACCGCCGCTGGGCCAGGCAGAAGGGCCTGCCCAACCCGAGCATCGGCCACCAGTACGGCGCCGACCACATCCAGGACGTGCAGGTGTGGTGCGAGAGCCTCGGCATCAGGCACCTGACGGTGTTCCTGTGCTCGACGGAGAACCTCCAGCGGCGCGGCGACAAGGAGGTCGCCTTCCTGCTGCGGGTCATCGAGGAGATGGTCGCCGACCGGCTCGCCCGCCCGGGCGCCCGCTGGCGGGTGCACGTCGCAGGGCTGCTCGACATGCTGCCCGACACCACCGCCCGCGCGCTGAAGAACGCCGTCGAGGCGACCCGCGACTGCGCGACCGGCTTCCACCTGACGCTGGCCATCGGCTACGGCGGCCGCCAGGAGGTCATCGACGCCCTGCGCGAGCTGCTGTACGAGCGGGCCGAGGCCGGGCAGAGCATGCACGAGCTGGCCGAGACGCTGACCGCGGACGACCTCGCCGGCCACCTCTACACCGCCGGGCAGCCGGACCCCGACCTGGTCATCCGCACCAGCGGCGAGCAGCGCATGTCGAACTTCCTGCTCTGGCAGTCGGCCTACTCCGAGCTGTACTTCTGCGAGGCGTACTGGCCGGCCTTCCGCGAGATCGACTTCCTGCGCGCGCTGCGCAGCTTCGCCGCCCGCCAGCGCCGCTTCGGGGGCTGACGCGTGAATCACGACGAGGTGCTGAGCCTGTACGAGCGGCGCTTCCGCCGCGAGCCCGTGCCCGAGATGCCCGGGGCCGTGGTGGAACGGGCGGGCGCGGTCGTCCGCCAGTCCGGCCCCGCGCCCTGCTGGAACGGCGTCCTGTGGTCCGACCTCGACGAGCGGACCGCGGACGCCGCCATCGCCGAGCAGATCCGCCACTACGCGGAGCTGGGCACGGAGTTCGAGTGGAAGCTCTACGACCACGACCGCCCGGCCGACCTCGACCGGCGGCTTCTCGCGGCCGGCTTCACCGCCGAGCCGCCCGAGACCCTCATGGTGGCCGAGACCGCGCGGATCGCCGTCCCCGCCGCCCTGCCCGCCGCTGGGCCGGAGGGCGTGCGGCTGGTGCCGGTGACCGGCATGGACGGCGTCGAGCTGGTGGCCGACGTGCACGAGCGGGTGTTCGGCGCCAGCCGGGTACGGATCAGGGAACGGCTGGCCGTGCAGCTCGCCGAGGGAAGCGTCGTGGCCGTCCTCGCCATGGCGGGCGACGTGCCGGTCAGCGCCGCCCGGATGGACCTGCACTCCGGCACCGAGTTCGCGAGCCTGTGGGGCGGGGGCACCGATCCGGAGTGGCGGGGGCGCGGCATCTACCGGGCGCTGGTCGCCTACCGGGCCCGCGAGGCGCTCGCCCGCGGATACCGCTACCTGCAGGTGGACGCCTCCGCGGAGAGCCGGCCGATCCTGACCCGGCTCGGCTTCGCCGCCCTGGCCACCACCACGCCGTACACGTACGGGTGACTATCCTTGAGCGTCCGCCCGCGCCCGAGGAGATTCGCACGTTGCCCCCTGCTGACGACTTCCGTGAGCTGGAGCTGCTGTCCGACTGCGGCAGCTGCTTCGGCCTGTGCTGCGTCGCGCTGCCGTTCGCGGCCTCGGCCGACTTCGCCGCCGACAAGGCCGCGGGGGACCCCTGCCGCAACCTGCGCGAGGACTTCCGCTGCTCGATCCACGAGCGGCTGCGTCCGAGCGGCTACCCCGGCTGCACGGTCTTCGACTGCTTCGGGGCGGGGCAGAAGGTCTCGCAGGTCACGTTCGGGGGGCGGAGCTGGCGGGCCGCGCCGGAGACGGCCGGGCAGATGTACGCCGTCTTCCCGGTCATGCGGCAGCTCCACGAGCTGCTGTGGTACCTCGCGGAGGCGCTGTCCCTGGAGCCCGCCCGGCCGGTCCACGCCGAGCTGCGCCGCGCGCTCGACGAGACCGACCGGCTCACCCGGCAGGACGCCGGCGCCCTGGAGAAGTACGACGTGGCCCCGCACCGGGCCGCGGTCAACGAGCTGCTGCTGCGGGTCAGCGAACTGGTCAGATCCGGCCCCCAGGGAAAGGGCCGGGGCAAGGACCGGCGTGGGGCCGATCTCATCGGGGCCCGGCTCAGGGGCGCGGACCTGCGGCGGGCGAACCTGCGGGGCGCCTACCTGATCGGGGCGGACCTGCGCGGCGCGGACCTGCGGGAGGCCGACCTCGTCGGCGCCGACCTGCGCGGCGCCGACCTGGCGGGCGCCGACCTCACCGGCGCGATCTTCCTCACGCAGGCCCAGCTCAACGCCGCCGCCGGCGACGCCGCCACCCGCATCCCGGCCGCTCTGACCCGGCCCGCCCACTGGGCTGAGACGGCCTCCCGTCCGGCCGCCCGGCCCGCCCCTGCCCGGCCCGCCAGGCCCGCCCGCCGCCCGCGCCGCCGCTGAGCCCGGGCGCGGGAAGAGGGGGCGCGTGGGAGCATCGTGTCGACATCACGTCCAGCACCCTGGAGGAGATCGGCATGAGCATCACCGTCCACCCCGTGACCGACCCGGTGTCCGAGCACGGCGAGGGGCCGGTGTGGTCCGCCCGCTGGGGCGGGCTGCGCTGGGTGGACATGCTGGCCGGCGACGTGCTGGCGCTCGACGGCGCGACGGTGCGGCGGCGGCACGTGGGCAAGAAGGTCGCCGCCGCGCTGCGCCCCCGCGCGGCCGGCGGCTACGTGGTCGCCGCCGAGCGCGAGCTGCTGCTGGCCGACTCCGACGACCTCGACGCACCGCTGCGCCCGCTGGGCGGCGAGGCGTGGAGCGACCCGTCCGTACGGATGAACGACGGCGGCTGCGACCCCGACGGCCGCTTCT
Source organism: Nonomuraea bangladeshensis (assembly GCF_039529455.1). NCBI lineage: Bacteria > Bacillati > Actinomycetota > Actinomycetes > Streptosporangiales > Streptosporangiaceae > Nonomuraea > Nonomuraea bangladeshensis. The sequence continues at coordinate 91,012 of NZ_BAAAMV010000011.1, read as the reverse complement.
ACATCGGCAGCATGGCCTACGACGCCGCCCCGGGGCGCGGCTCGTTCTACGTGGCCGGCCAGGACGGCGCCCTGCGCGTGGTGCTGCCGGAGGTGACGATCTCCAACGGGTTCGACTTCAGCCCCGACGGCTCGCTCGCCTACTACGCCGACACCGCCACCGGCCGGGTGGACGTGTTCGACTACGACCCGGACGAAGGGCTCGGCGGGCGGCGGCCGTTCGCGTACGTCGACCCGGAGCGGGGCCAGCCCGACGGGCTGACGGTCGACGCCGAGGGCGGCGTCTGGGTGGCGCTCTGGCAGGGCGGAGCCGTGCACCGCTACGATCCCGCCGGCCGCCTCGACGCCGTCGTCGCGCTGCCGGCGCGCCAGGTCACGGCGGTGGCCTTCGGCGGCGACGACCTCGGCCGGCTGTTCATCACCACCTCGGCGCTGGGCGTGGACCGGGCCGAGCAGCCGCAGGCGGGGGCGGTGTTCGCGGCCGACCCCGGCGTCCGTGGCCGCCCGGTGCTGCCGGCCGCCTTGTGAGGGCGCGCGGCCCGCGCGCTTCCTCGTCAACTGCTCGAAGGGAAAGGCCCGCGGGCCGTCGCGTCAGTCGAGATCACCGCTGAGGTAGCGCTGGACGAGGGGAGCCAGGATCGCGACCAGGTGCTCGCGCTCCAGGGAGGCCAGTGGCTCGACCCGCAGCACGTATCTGGCCGTGGCGATGCCCAGCAGGTGCGCGCCCGTGAGGTTGGCCCGCAGTTCGGCTCGATCCGCCCCGATGGCGCGGGCGAGGGGCAGCATCACCTCGTCCGACATGAACGAGGCCACCATCGCCGACGCGCTCGGCGACGCCGACACGCCGCGCACCACCGCGAGGAGGCGTGCTCCTGTGCCGGGCGCCTCCCAGAGCTCGAGATAGCGGCGCGTCAGCCGCTGTCCGAGGTCCGCGAGGTCGCCGTCGTGCACCAGAGCGGTCAGCGACCGGACGGGCGGATCGGCCCGCAGGGCGGTGTCGAAGAGCTTGTCCTTGTTGCCGAAGAACTGCAGGACCAGCGCCGGATCCACGCCGGCGGCCGCGGCGACGCCCCGGATGGTGGTCGCCGTGTAGCCCTGCTCGGTGAAGCTGTGCTGGGCCGCGGCCAGGATCGCCTCGCGCGTCCCTGACACGCCGGGACGGCGCCCGCCGGCCCTCTTCTGACGGGTCTCGCTCACTCCACAAGAGTAACTCACCCATGTTGAGTTTCGCGCCGATGGCGAGTTATCGTGAACTCACCATCGTTGAGTTACCTCGTGAAGGGAGCAGCGATGTCACGAACGGTCATGATCACCGGAACGTCATCGGGAATCGGCCGCGCCACGGCTCTGGCGCTGGCCGCCCGGGGCTTCACCGTCTTCGCCGGAATACGCGAGACGGCCGACGGCGAGGCGCTGCGCCACGCGGCCGGCGACCGGATCATCCCCCTGTACGTCGACGTCACCGACGCGGACTCGATCGCCGCGGCCGTGGTGCGGGTGGAGCAGGCCACCGGCGCGGCCGGGCTGGCCGGGCTCGTCAACAACGCCGGGATCGGCGCGCCCTGGCCGATGGAGCTGGTGCCGCTCGACGAGTTCCGGCGTCATCTGGAGGTGAATCTCACCGGCCAGCTCGCCGTCACCCAGGCGTTCCTGCCGCTGGTCAAGCGTGCCAGAGGGCGGATCATCAACGTCGGATCCGAGGGCGGGCGCATCACGCTGCCGTTTCTCGGCCCCATCACCAGCGCCAAGCACGGGCTGGTCTCGGTGACCGACGCGCTGCGCATGGAGCTGCGCCCGTGGGGCGTGCACGTGAGCATCGTGGAGCCGGGCGCCACGCGGAGCAGCGCCCCCGCCAAGCTGGTGGAGAACGGACGCCGCGCCGTCGCCGAGCTGTTCTCGCCGCAGGGCCGCGCCGACTACGGCGCGACCATCGAGCACGTCATCGGGAAGATCGCCGCGAGCAACCAGCGCAGCGGCAGCCCGCCCGAGGTGATCGCCGGAGCCGTGGTGAGGGCGATGACCTCCCGGCGGCCGAGGACGCGCTATCCGGTCGGCGGCCACGCCAAGCTGCTCACCCGGCTGCGGCGGGTGCTGCCCGACCGCGCGATGGACGCGCTGTGCGCGCGAATGCTGGACCTGCCCACCGGAGCGAGATCGGAGTACGTGAGATGAGACCGTTCGCCCGCGCACTGGTCGCAGTGCTGACATGGGGCGCGACGCTGCTGCCCGGGGGCACGGCACACGCCGCCGATACGGTGGTCGAGACCATCAACGTGTGGCAGTGGAACGTGGCCGGCTGGGTGATGAACGACGGCTCCACGACCACTGGCATGGTCGAGGCCGCCGCCGCGTCGATCGTGAACCGCGACGCGGATTTCGCGGCCTTCAACGAACTGTGCTGGAGCCAGTACGTGGCACTGCAGGACCGGCTGAAGGCGGCCGACTGGCCCGAGGGCGACAGCTTCGCCCGCTTCGCCACCATCCGGGAGACGACCTGCGACGGTGAGCCGTTCGGCGTCGCTCTCTTCAGCCGGCGGCAGCTCGGCATCGCCAAGAAATACGACCTGCCGGCAGACGGGCGCGGCGGGGTGCACAAGCTCCTCTGCGCGCCGCTGGACGCCCGGCCGCACCTGCGGTTCTGCACCACGCACATCACCGGCTCGGAGGCGACGATCGGCGGGAGCAATATCAAGACACAGCAGCTGGAGGCGGTACGGGGCCACCTTGAGGACCTCCACGACAACGGCGACACCGTCCTCGTCGCCGGCGACTTCAACGCGCGGCCGTATGACGAGCGGCTCGACAGCTGGTACTCGTCGAGCCTCGACGTGCCGAACAACGCCGGCAACACCGGTGCGTACAGGGAGCTGGACGACGAGGACCCGAGCTGCCCCGGCGTCGGCGAGACGACCGTCAACGAGGTCAACGGGGACGGCGAGCCGATCGGCGTCGAGGAGCCCTGCGGCCAGCGCCCCAAGATAGACCTGCTCTTCGTCCGGGAGAGCGCCATCGCCGGCCCGTACACCGGTGACGCGCTGGGCAAGGGCACGGCCTGCGGCGGAGCGTGTTCCGACCATCGCGTGACGATCGGCACGGTCCCGGTCCGTATTCGGCTCTGACGGCCTGACCCGCCGCCGGCCTTCGTCCGCCGACCCCGGCGGCTTTCTGACCGAAATATTTCCGGGGCAAGGCCCCTGTGGACATTTTTCGAGAAATTTCGCTATGTTCCCACAGGCCAATTCATGTCCCCGGAGGTCCGCATGTTTCCCTCAGTCGCGCACGAAAGAAGGGAGGTATGGCGGACCATCTCCGGCCTCGCTGTTCCCCTTTTCGTGGCCGGGTCCGTTAATTTTGCCGCCCAGCTCGGAATTATCGCCATTCTTGGACGTATGGGGGGAGAGGCGATTTATGTGCGTTCCCTCTATCAGCCTGTCGCCCTCGTCGTCCTTGCCCTGGGCGTGGGCTTCGCGGTCTGCAACCAGGTCGCCGCCGCGATCAGCAAGGGGGCCGGGCGCCCCCAGGACGTCATGTCGAACGCCGCCAGCCTGGCCAGGGTATGGCTCGGGCTCGGCGCGGCCCTGTTCCTGGTCCTCGCGGTCGCGGCTCCCTCCCTGCCCGGTCTCCTTCATGCGGACGCCGGGCTGCGGGACACGTTCGTCTCCTTCCTGCGCTGGACCAGCGCCGCCGGCCTGCTGGCCGTCGCGGGGGAGTTGTGCGCGGCCGGCCTGCGCGGCTATGGGCACGTGCGGCAGGCCACCGTCCTGGTCATCTGTACGGCGGGCGTGCGGGTCGGCCTCGTGGCCGGACTCGGGCTCGGCGCCGGCATCGGGATCACGGCGGTGCCCGTCGCCGAGGCGGCAGCCGGTCTGACCGGCCTGGCCATGGGCCTGGTGCTGCTGCGCCGCACCGAGCTGTGGCATCCGGCGGCCGCCCGGATCTGGCGGCGCGGGGTGTTCACCGACCTGCGCCGCATCGGGGTGCCCATCGCCATGTCCTTCCTCGTGATCTCGGCGTACAACCTCGCGGCCATCGGCGTCCTCGGGAACTACGGGGAGAACGCGGTGGCCGGGTTCACCGTCGCCGCCACCCTGCAGAACGTCGTGCTGCTGCCGGGCATGGTCCTGGGCACGGCCACGGCGATCACCATCAACCAGCGACGCGGCGCGGGCGAACGGGGGCGCATCCGTGCGTCGATGCGCGGCGGCATCGAGGTCACCGTCGTCACCTACGTTGTGATCGCGGCGCTGGTGTGGTCACTGCACGACCCGCTGGCACGGCTGATCGGCGGCGACGCCGGGGTGGCCGCGGCCGCGGGCGCTTATCTGGGCGCCGTGGCGCTCACCTATGCCGTCCAGGGACCCGTGCTCGCCTCGCTGACCGTCATGGAGGAGACCGGCGGCGGCTTCCTGGCCATCGTGCTCAACGCGATCTACTTCGGCCTGATCGTCGCGGTGGGCGCGGCGGCGGCCCACGCCGCCGGCAGCGCGGACGGCTTCTACGCGGCGGTGGCGTACTGCAACCTGATCGGCGTGACGGTGCCGATCGTCGCCGTACGGCACATACGAAAGCTGTCGGCCCCCACAAACCCTTTGCCCCTCGAAACTAGATAGCCTAGGTTTATACCTAGAGATCCTAGCTTGAGGGAAGAACCATGAACCCCGTCACCGAACGCGACCTGCGCGCGTCCTTCGTCAACTGCTCCAAAGGGGAGGCCCGCAGGCTCGGACTGCCGCGCGACCTGGCCGCCACCCCCTGGGCCGACCTCGACTTCCTGGGCTGGCGCGACCCGGGGGCGCCCGAGCGGGCGTACCTGGTGGCCGAGCGCGGCGGCGGGCTCACCGGCGTGGCGCTCCGCCTGGCCCAGGACGTGCGGAGGAGCCTCACCAAGAGCACCCTGTGCTCGGTGTGTGTCACCCCGCACGCGGGCACCGGCGTCGCGCTGTTCACCGCGCCCCGCGTCGGGGCCGCCGGCCGCCAGGGCAACACGGTCGGCGTCTACATGTGCGCCGACCTCGCCTGCTCCCTGTACGTACGGGGCAGGAAGCAGACCGAGGCGGGCACGCGGTTCGAGTCGCTGACGGCGGAGGAGAAGGTCGCGCGGGCCGTGGCCAACCTGGACGCCTTCCTCGGCCGGGTGCTCGACGACACTCTCGCGAACGCCTGAGCCCCGCGCCGGCGGCACGCGGACCTCAGGCGGGCCGCCGGCGGGCGCGCGGCACCAGGGCGGGGCTGACGTGGTGCAGCACCGTGTCGCGGGTGATCACGACCCGGGCCACGTCGTCCCTGTCCGGCACCTCGTACATCACGTTGAGCAGCACCTCCTCCAGGACCGCGCGGGCCGCCCTGGCCCCGGTGCGGCGCAGCAGCGCCTGCTCGGCGACCGCCGCCACCGCGTCCTCCTCGAAGGCGAGCTCGACGCCGTCCAGCTCGAACAGCCGCTGGTACTGCCTGATCAGCGCGTTGCGCGGCTCGGTGAGCATCCGGACCAGCCCGGCCCGGTCCAGCGGGCGCAGCGTCGTCAGCACCGGCAGCCGGCCGGTCAGCTCGGGGATCAGCCCGTACGCCACCAGGTCCTGCGGCATGACCCGGGCCAGCACGTCCTCCTCGGCCGGGTCGTGCGGCGCGCCGCCGAACCCGGCCGCCCGCCGCAGCGCGCGCCGCTCGATCACCCGCTCCAGCCCGTCGAACGCGCCCCCGGCGATGAACAGCACGTTCGTCGTGTCCAGGGCGATGAGGTCCTGGTGGGGGTGCTTGCGCCCGCCCTGCGGCGGCACGTTCGCGACCGTGCCCTCCAGGATCGTCAGCAGCGCCTGCTGCACGCCCTCGCCGGAGACGTCGCGGGTGATCGACGGGTTGTCCGCCTTGCGGGCGATCTTGTCGATCTCGTCGATGTAGACGATGCCGGTCTCGGCCCGCCGCACGTCGTGGCCGGCCGCCTGGATGAGCTTGAGCAGGATGTTCTCGACGTCGTCGCCGACGTAGCCGCTCTCGGTGAGCGCGGTGGCGTCGGCGACGGCGAACGGCACGTCCAGCATCCGCGCCAGGGTCTGAACGAGGTACGTCTTGCCGCTGCCCGTGGGGCCGACCAGCAGGATGTTGGACTTGCCCAGCTCGACCGGGTCGTCCCTGGAGACGGGGGCGCGCAGGCGCTTGTAGTGGTTGTGGACGGCCACGGCCAGGGTCCGCTTGGCCCGGTCCTGGCCGATGACGTACTGGTCCAAAAAGGTGTGGATCTCGCGCGGGGTGGGCAGGTCGCGCGCCGGCCCGGCGGGTGCCGTCGCGGCCTCCTCCTCGGCCATGAGCTCGGTGCACTGCCCGACGCACTCCTCGCAGATGTAGACCGACGGCGGCCCCGCGATCAGCCGCCGGACCTCGTTCTGGCCCTTCCCGCAGAACGAGCAGGCCGGTCCCGTCGAGCGGGTCACGGCCGTCAGCCCGCCGTGCCCAGGGTCACCGGCAGCGACAGCAGCCGGGCCGTGCCCGGGTCGGGGACGCGCCGCGGCGGCCCCGCGAGCGCGAGGCCGGGGAAGCGGCGCAGCAGCGAACCGAGCGCGACCGCGGTCTGCACGCGCGCCAGCGACGCCCCGGCGCAGAAGTGCGGCCCGTGCGCGAACCCGAGCTGCCCCGCGGCGTCCCGCCCCACGTCGAACCGGTCGGGATCGGCGAAGACGCGCGGGTCGCGGTTGGCGGCCGGGATCGCGACCGTCACCGGCTCGCCCTCCGGCACCGTCACGCCGCCGATCTCGACGTCCTCCGCCGTGAACCGGGGGATGGTCAGCAGTTGCGGACCGCACCAGCGCATCAGCTCCTCGACCGCGCCCGGCATCAGCGCCGGGTCGGCGCGCAGCGCGGCCAGCTGATCGGGATGCTCGTGCAGGGCGGCCACGGAGTTGGCGATGAGGTTCGTCGGCGTCTGCCCGGCCAGGACGAGCTGCCACACCATCGTCACCAGCTCGGCCTCCGACAGCCGGTCGCCGTCCTCCTCCTGGACGCGGGCCAGCTCGGAGATCAGGTCGTCGCCCGGCTCGGCCCGCGCCCTGGCCACGGCGGCCTTCGCGCCCTCCAGGATCCCGGGGATCGCCTCGGCGAACGCCGCCCCGTGCCCCGCCGCGACATCCGCGCCCCACGCGCGCCAGCGCGGCCGGTCGGCGGCCGGGATGCCGGTCAGCTCGCAGATCACCTCCATCGGCAGCGGCCGGGCGAAGCGCGCCAGCAGGTCCACCGTGCCGCCTCCTGGGCCGCCTCCTGGGCCGCCTCCTGGGCCGTCGTCCGACCGGTGGCCGGGCAGCTCGTCCAGCAGGGCGTCCACGACGGCCTCGACGCGCGGCCGGAACCGCTCCGCCTGCCGCGGCGCGAACGCGGGCGCGACCAGGCGGCGCAGCCGGGCGTGCTCGGCGCCGTTCAGCTCGGACATCGTCGTCATGTACGGCAGGCAGTCGGCCGGGACGTCCGGCCGCTGGTAGCTGTCCTCACGGGTGCGCAGCCGCGGATCAGCGAGCGCCGCCCGGCCCTCGGCGTGCCGCAGCACCACCCAGAACGCGAACCCCGGCCCGGTGAGCCGCGCCACGGGGGAGTCGGCGGCCGCCCTGACGTACGCGGCGGAGGGGTCGCGCAGCAGCGCGGGGTCGGTCAGGTCGAGTTCTGGCACGTCGGCCATGGGCCACCCCTCATTTCAGATGATCTCATCATTTGAGTGTTCACGGTATCCTGACCGGCGGGACCCGGCAACGCGAGGAGGACGATGGCCCGGCTGACCAGAGCGCAGGCACAGGAGCGCAACCGGGCCAGAGTGCTGGCCGCGGCGCGGGCGGAGTTCGCCGAGCGCGGATACCGGGAAGCCAAGATCGACGGCATCGCCGACCGCGCCGAGCTCACGCGGGGAGCGGTCTACTCCAACTTCCCCGGCAAGCGGGCGCTCTACTTCGCGGTGCTGGCCGAGCTGGCCGAGTCCGCCGAGCCGCCCGCGCCCGCGGAGCCCGCGCTGACCGTGGGCGAGGCGCTGGGGGAGGTGGCCCGCGCCTGGCTCGCCCGGCTGCCGCTCGCCACCGACGACGAACGCGGGCCGAGCCGGCTCGGCATGCACCTGATGCCGGAGATCCTCGCCGACGAGCTGACGCGGGTGCCGTACGCGCAGCTCGTGAAGCTCGACGCGATCCTGCTCGGGCTGGCGCTGGAACGCCTGCGGCCGCCGCCCGCCCCGGACGGGCGGCTGGTGGGGCTCGCCGAGGCCGCGCTCACGCTGCTGCACGGGGCGGGGCAGCTTGCGGCGGCGGCGCCGGGGTTCGTGGAGCCGTTCAACGTGGTGCGCGCCTGCGAGCGGCTGGCCGATCTCGACCTCGACGACCGGTGGTTCGTCGCACCGCTGCTGCCGCGCCTGTCGGCCGGCGACGAGCCGTGGTCGCCGCCGTCGTCGCCCGTGCCGGACGCGGTCAGCGGCGAGCCCGTACGGCTCACCGACGACGGCGTGGTGGCGGTGCTCGGCATGCACCGGTTGTCGGCCGTCGAGGACGCCGTACGGGCCGCGCCGCCCGGGGCCGAGGTCACCGCCGTCGTGGTCAGCGGCGCGCCCGAGGAGCTGTTCCCGCTGGCCAGGCTCACACTCGCCGAGCTGTGCGGCTGCCTGCGCCCGGCCGTGCCGCGCTCGGCCTGGCCGCGGCTGCGGGTGGTGTGGGACGAGAGCGGCGAGCTCGCGGCGGCGGCCGGCGTCACCGGCGTGGACGACGCCACGGAGGTGGCGCTGCGCGTCGAGGCGGGCCGCGTCACGGTGCGCGCCGAAGGCTACGGCGCCGCCCACGCCGCCGCCCGGCACCGCGGTTGATCGCCCCGGCTCGTCTGCCCGCCTGGTCTGCCAGGCTGATCGCCCCGCCTGGTCTATCCGCCTGGTCTGTCCACCTGATCTGCTCGGCTGATCGCCCCGGCTGGTCTGTCCGGCTGGTCTGTCCGGCTGGTCTGTCCGGCTGGTCTGTCCGGCTGGTCCGCCCGCCCTGAACCACGTCATGCTGGTGGCAGGCGGGACCGGCTCTGTGGGGGGACGGGCCGCGGTGACATGACCGGCATCTGATAGGAAAGTCGCCCATGTCGGGTTATTTGTCGTCCAAGGAGGCCGTTCCCGGTCTCGTCGCGCGGCTCAGGGCCGCCGGGTGCGTGTTCGCCGAGGACGAGGCGGAGCTCATCCTCGCCGCCGCCCGCACTCCTGACGAGGTCGAGGCGATGGCCGAGCGCCGCGTCTCCGGGCAGCCGCTGGAGCACGTGCTGGGCTGGGCGGAGTTCTGCGGGCTCCGGCTGGCCGTCGAGCCGGGGGTGTTCGTGCCGCGGCCCCGTACCGGGTTCCTCATCGGGCAGGCCGTCGCCCTGGCCGGGGAGCTTCCCGGCGCGCCGGTCGTCCTCGACCTGTGCTGCGGCACGGGCGCGATGGGCGCCGCCCTCGCCGCCGGGCTGGCCGGGCCGGTCGAGCTGCACGCGGCCGACCTCGATCCCGCCGCCGTGCGCTGCGCCCGGCGCAACCTGCCCGGCGCCTCCGTCCACGAGGGCGACCTGTACGAGCCGCTGCCCGCGACGCTGCGCGGCCGGGTGGACCTGCTGATCGCCAGCCCGCCGTACGTGCCGTCCGCCTCCGTCGGGCTGCTGCCCCCGGAGGCCCGCCTGTACGAGCCGCTGACCGCGCTCGACGGCGGCCACGACGGCCTCGACGTGGTCCGCCGCGTGATCGCCGGCGCGCCCGGCTGGCTGGCCCCCGGCGGCCACCTGCTGATCGAGACCAGCGAACGCCAGGCCGAGGCCACCGCCCGCGCCGCCGAGGAGGCCGGCCTGACCGCCCGCGTCACCGGCTCCGACGAGCTGGACGCCACCGCCGTCGTCGCCACCGCCCCACGGGAGTAAGGGACCAACGGCACCCCGATCCAGGGACTTCGTCCCCGGGTGCGGCCCGCCCCGTGACGCCACGATGAAAGGGGAAGGCGAGCCGCTGGAGGAGTGTCATGAGCGTCGAGACCCTGGTGGCCGAGCAGGTCATGAGCCGGATCCTGGTCGTCGTCAAGCCGGAGGAGTCGCCGCTGATGGCGTGGGAGCTGATGCGCCGCGCCGACGTGCACCATCTCCCCGTCGTGTCCGGCGGGCACCTGCTCGGGGTGCTGAGCCGCGAGGACCTCGCGGCCTCCTGGTCCGGCGGGCCGTGGGAGCAGTCGGGACGCCAGGTGGGCGCGGTGCTGACGGGCGAGCGCCGGCCGCGGGTGCGGCCCGGCACGCCGCTGCCACGGGTGGCGGCGATCCTGGCCGACTCCGGCTGTGACGCCTTGCCGGTGGTGGGGGAGCACGGGCTGGTCGGGCTCATCACCGCCTCCGACGTGGTCGCCGCCGTGGCGGGCCGCCGTACGCACCAGAAGGGCACGGCGGGCGAGGTGATGACCGGCATGTTCCACCTCGAACCGGTGCTTCCGCGGGAGAGCTGAGGGAGGAAGGGCGCATGTACGCGCTGGTGGTGTACGAGTCGATGTACGGCAACACGAAGGCGGTCGCCGAGTCGATCGCCGAAGGGCTGGCGGGCGCCATGCGGGCCGAGGTGGCCGAGGTCGCCACCGCCCCCGACGTGGTGGGCGCTGACGTGGGCCTGCTGGTCGTGGGCGGGCCGACGCACGCGTTCGGGCTGAGCAGGGTCTCGACCAGGCAGTCCGCCGCGGAGCAGGCCGAGGGCGGCCCGCTGGTCTCCGGGGGCCGCGGGGTGCGCGAGTGGCTGGCAGCGCTGCGCACCTCGTCGGCCGCCCTCGACGCGGCGGCCTTCGACACGCGGGTCGCCAGGCCGCGCATGCCGGGCTCGGCCGCGCAGGGCGTCGCGAGGCGGCTGCGCCGGGCCGGGGTACGGCTGGCCTGCCCGGCGCGCAGCTTCTACGTGGAGGGCACCCTGGGCCCGCTCGTCCCCGGCGAGCTGGACCGGGCCAGGGAATGGGGCGAGAGCCTGGCCCGCGCCCGCACCATATCGGCGGCGTAACCCGGCAGGCTCCGCGCGGCAAACTCCGCGCGGTCCGCGCGCCGGACCTCGGGCGGTCCGCGCGGTGGCCCTTGGGCGGTCCGCGCGTGGTCCGGTACGGCGGGCGGGCGCGCGGATTCCGTGCGGCGGCGAGGAGACTCGTCGCCGCACGGTTTTTTGTTTCTCGTGAAATGTCGCGAATTAAGGCCGTTCGCCGCTTCCACCTGCATGGACTTCCCGTCGGATTCGCGATTTCATTTCCCCGTCATCGCCAATTCTTGATGGGGGGAATAAATGGTTCGGATGCGACGGACAATGGCGGTCGCCGTCATTCTGGTGGTGGCGGCGGCGTTCTCGGCGCCGTCGGCGTCAGCGGCCGGACGACGCGAACCGGTGCGCGTCACCCGCTTCCTCGGCGAGCGGACCCTGCCGCATCTGACCCGCCTGGACGGCACGACGGTGGGCGGCCTGTCCGGCATCGACCACGACCCCCGCACCGGCACCTGGTACTTCATCTCCGACGACCGCTGGCGCTACAACCCCGCCCGCTTCTACACCGGCCGCCTGCACATCGACCGCGTCACGGGGGAGTTCCGCGGCGTACGGCTGACCGGCGTCACCACGCTCACCCGCGCCGACGGCACGCCCTACCCCGGCTACGGCAAGCCCGAGTCCGCCGACCCCGAGTCGATCAGGTTCGACCGCTGGAACGGCCGGCTGCTGTGGGGCGACGAGGGCGACCGGCCCGACGACCGCAACCCCGGCATCCCGCTCTCCCAGCCCGCCGTCCGCGCCATGGACCGGCAGGGCCGCCACCTCGGCGCGTTCCCGCTGCCGCGCGGCCTGCGGCTGACCCGCGCCGAACGCGGCCCGCGGCGCAACTTCGGCTTCGAGGGTCTCGCCGTCACGCCCCGCGTGGTCACCGCCGTCACCGAGGGCCCCCGCTACGAGGACGGCCCGCCGCCCACCGCCGAGAGCGGCGCGCCCGCCCGGGTCACCGTGTGGAGCCGCGACGGCAGGCCGCGCGGCCAGTACGTCTACCCGCTCGACGCGCTGCCCGCCGCGCCCGTCCCGCCGACCGGCGACGCCGACAGCGGCGTGTCGGAGATCCTGGCCGTGGACGACCTGCGCTACCTCGCGCTCGAACGGTCCTGGATCCAGGGCGTCGGCTACCGCGCCCGGCTGTACGAGTTCGACCTGCGCGGCGCGACCGACGTCCTTCGCCGGCGCTCCCTGGCCGACGGGCGGGCGTACCGGCCGGTGGTCAAGCGGCTCGTCCTCGATCTGGGCGAGGCGGCCCCGCAGGTCCAGAACTACGAGGGTCTGGCCTGGGGACCGCGGCTGGCGAACGGCGAGTGCACGCTGGTCGTCGGCTCCGACGACAACTTCAGCCAGGAGGAGGTCACCCGGTTCCTGGCGTTCGGGGCCACGGGCTGCCACTGAGCGCCCGTGGCCCCGTACTCGGTCAGGCGCCCGAGACGGCGGCGGTGACGACGGCGGCGAAGCCGCGCATGCCGAGCGCGTTCGGGTGGAAGGGGGTCGCGGCCGAGGCCGGCACGTACGGCTCGATCCAGCGGGTCCCCGGCGGGGTGCACGGGTCGTGGCCGACGCTCGGGGTCTGCAGGTCGATGAAGCCGACACCGGCCGCGGCGGCCTGCTCGGCGAGCATCTGGTTGAAGTACTGCAGGGTGGCGCGGATGTAGTTGGCGTCGGCCTTGATGATCGGGACGCGCGGATAGCAGCCGTTGGGCGGGGCGTACGTCGCATAACCGACCACGAAGATCCGGGCCTGCGGGGCGCGGGCGCGGATGTCGCCGGCGAGCTGGATCAGCTTGGGCCGCAGCGCGTCGGTCTTGACCCGCCAGCTGTCCTGGCCGTCGACGATGTAGTCGTCGTTGCAGGCGTCGCCGACGGGCGGCGGCAGCAGGTTGAGGCAGTCCTCGATGAAGCCGGTCAGGCCCACGTCGTTGGCGCCGATCTGCACGGTGACCAGCGTGGTGTCCGCGGTGACGGCGTTGAGCTGCGGCGCCACCGAGCCGAGGTCGGTGCTCTGCGACTGGTACATGTGCGTCGTCCTGGCGCCGGAGCAGGTGACGTCGCGCAGTGTGCGGGCGCCGATGGCCTGGGCCGTCAGGTGCGCGTAGTTGCGGGTGGAGCGCCAGCAGCCCAGCTCGGGCAGCACCTGGTCGGGGATGAGCGGGCCCGCCGCGGCCGAGTCGCCGAGCGCCACGTAGACGTCGTTCTGGGCGGCGGCGTGGGCGGGTGGGGAGACGGATAACAGCAGGGCGACGGCGGCGAGCATGGCGAGGACACGTCGGGACATGAGGGGACTCCTCGGGCGAGGGGGGTGAGTGGGGGGTGCCGAGTTTCCGATCGATGATGATGACCCGCGGCTCAACGATGATCCCCGAAGGTCATTCTGTGAATTGGACGCGGTAGTGAAACAGAGCTGTCAATTCCGGTACATCTCACCAACCCCTGCGGGCCTTGGTGCGACGAATCACAAGAAACTTGGACCAGTCCGCTTGAAAGCCGACGATGTGGGCACTGTGGCTGCGTGTCTTTCGTGCTCACATCGCTCCGTCCCGCCGAGGCCGTGCACACTCCGCTCGGCGAGGACCTGGCCCCGCTGCGCGAGCTGGTGCGCGCGTTCGCCGTACGGGCCGGGCTGGAGCGCTCACGTGCCGACCTGCTGGTGCTCGCGGTCAGCGAGGCGGCGGGGAACGTCCTGGAGCACGCCCGCGCCCCCGGCACCGTGAGCCTGCGCAGCGACGCCGACGGCGTCACGGTGCACGTCGCGGACGAGGCGGGCGCCCTCACCGCCGAGCACCTGCGCGCCGCGCCGCGCCGGCCCGGTCACGGCGGCCTCGGGCTGCGGATCATCCAGCGCGTGTGCGATCGGGTGCGGCTCGACCACCCCGGCGGCCGTACCCGGCTGGAGCTGTTCATGAGTCGCCGGCTGAGCGCGGCCTGACGGCCCGGATCACCCCGCCCGGCCGTTTCGGTCCCGCCGGAAAGGGAACCTGGGGGCGATGCCGCTCGACAACACCCCACTCATGCTCCTTGAAGGTTACGGCTGGCTCCCCGCACGCCGCCGCGAGGCCCCGGACGGCGTGGCCCGCACCCGCGTCTTGGGCCGCCGCGCGACCGGCCTGTGCGGCCCCGACGCCGCCCGCTTCCTCTACGACGAGGACCACGTGCTCCGCCACGGCGCCCTCCCCGGCCTCGTGCAGAGCACACTGTTCGGCCACGGGCCGGTCCACACCCTGGACGGCGCCGACCACCGGGTCCGCAAGGCGATGTTCCTGTCGCTCATGACGCCCGCGGGCATCGCCGACCTCCGCCGGCGCACCGCCGCCGCCTGGGACGAGGCCGCGGCCGGCTGGGCGGCCGGCGGCGAACCGGTCGTGCTCTTCGACGAGGCCGCCCGCGTGCTCGGCCGTGCCGTCACCGCCTGGGCCGGCGTCACGATGTCCCCCGGCGAGGCCGACGAGCTGGCCGACGACTGCGTGGCCATGGTGGACGGCTTCGCCACGCTCGGGCCGCGCCACTGGCGCGCCCGCCGGGCCCGCGACCGCCAGGAGGCCCGGCTGACGAAGCTGCTGGAGGACGTGCGGCGCGGCGCGATCCACGCGCCCACCGGCTCGGCGCTGGCCGCGGTCGCCCGGCACACGGACGCCCACGGCGAGCGCCTCGACCCGCACCTGGCCGCGGTGGAGCTGCTCAACTTCATCCGGCCCACGGTGGCCGTCTGCTGGTTCGTCGCGTACGCGGGCCACGCGCTGCACCGCTGGCCCGAGCACCGGGCGCGGCTGCGGACGGGTGACGAGGAGTTCGCCGAGGCATTCGCGCACGAGGTGCGGCGCTTCTACCCGTTCGCGCCGTTCGTCGGCGGGCGCGCTGCGCGCGACCTGACCTGGCGCGGCCACGAGATCCCCGAGGGCACGCTCGTGCTGCTCGACGTGTACGGCCAGAACCACGACCCGGACCTGTGGCCCGAGCCCTACTCCTTCCGCCCCGAACGTTTCCTCGGCCGCCCGATGGACCCCTTCGAGCTGATCCCGCAGGGCGGCGGCGACCCGCGCACCGGGCACCGCTGCCCCGGCGAGGACGTCACCGTCACGCTGCTGCGGGAGCTGGTGGTCCGGCTGGCGCGGCTCGACCACGACGTCCCGCTGCAGGATCTCGGCATCTCGCTGCGCCGGGTCCCCGCCCGCCCGGCGAGCGGCGTCGTGATCAGCGGCGTCCGCGCTCCCGTGCCGGCCGCCGCCTCCGGCGAATAGCTATGCTCGCATAGGTATTATGGAGGGCATGTCACCCTCCGCACCGGCCGCGCCGACGGCGAACGGGGTGGTGGAGGTCATCCCTCTGCTGCACCGCGCCCTCGACCGGCGCATCGAGCTGGACTTCCCGCACCCCAAACCGCCGGAGGTCCAGCTCGCCGCGTTGCGCCTGGTGCGGGAGCGGGACGGCATCACGGTCCGTGAGCTCGCCGAGGCCCTGCTCATGAAGACCAGCAACGCCAGCGCCATGATCACCCAGATGACGGCGGCCGGGCTGCTGCGCCGCGAGCGCGACCCGGCCGACCGGCGGGTGCTCCACCTGCACCTCACCGACGAGGCGCGGCGGCGTGTGGAGGAGGCCCACGACCTGTTCACCGGCTATGTGCTGCGCGCGTTCGGCTCGCTGGGCGAGGACGACAGGGCCGCCATCGCCGCCGCGCTGCCCGCTCTGCGCCGCCTGGCCGGCCTCATCCAGAAACCCTCCTGACCCCGCCGGGCCGCGCTCGACAAGGCCCGGTTGGAACGTTCCACGAAAGACAGGGACCAAGCCCCGCATGTCCGCACACCAGACCGGCACCGTCACCGCGCCCGCCCACAGCCCGCCGCCCCGGGGCGTGCGCGCCAACCCGTGGTGGAGTCTCGTCGCCGTCGCGTTCGGCCTGTTCATGGTCGGCCTCGACGGCTCCGTCGTGTCGATCGCCAACCCCGAGATCGGCAGGGACCTCGGCGCCACCACCGCCGACCTGCAGTGGGTCACCAACTCCTACCTGCTCGCCCTCGCCGCCGCGCTCATCCTGGGCGGCAAGCTCGGCGACCGCTACGGCCGCCGCACGTACTACCTGATCGGCGTGGCCGGGTTCACGCTCGCGTCGGTCGCGATCGGACTGTCCGGCTCCATCGCGGGCGTCATCGCCTTCCGCGCGCTGCAGGGCTTCTTCGGCGCGCTGCTCATGCCGAACACGCTGGGCACACTGCGCGCGGTGTTCCCGCCCCGCAGGTTCGGCATGGCCGTCGGCATCTGGGCCATGGTCTCCTCGGTCTCGACCGCGCTCGGCCCGATCGTGGGCGGGCTGCTCGTCCAGCACGTCTCCTGGGAGTCGGTCTTCTTCATCAACGCCCCCATCGGCCTGCTCGCCCTGGTCGTCTCGGCCCTCGTCCTGCCGCAGACCAGGACCTCCACCGGCCACCACCGCTTCGACGCGGGCGGCGTGCTGCTGCTCGCCGCCGGGCTGGTCGCCGTCGTCTTCGCCGTCGTCAAGGGCGAGACGTGGGGCTGGACCGACGCGAGGACGCTCGGCTGCGGCCTGGCCGGCCTGCTCGTGCTGACCCTCTTCTGCTGGTACGAGACCCGCCGCGAGCACCCGTTGCTGCCGATGCGGCTCTTCCGCAACCCGACGCTGACGATCGGCACCGTCATCACCGCGATCAACTTCTTCGCGCTGCTCGGCTCGATCTTCTACCTCATGCTCTACCTGCAGAACGTCCGCGGTCTCAGCCCCGTGCAGGCCGGCGTCCACACGCTGCCCCTGAGCGTCGCCTCCGTCGTGGCCGCGCCGCTCGGCGCCGCCGTCACCGGGCGCTTCGGCGCGCGGGTGTCGATGCCGCTCGGCATGCTGCTGCAGGCCGCCGCCGCCACCGGGCTGGCCCTGCTGTCGGCCGGCTCGTCCTACCACGCCATGTGGCCGCCGTTCGTCGCCTTCGGCCTCGGCGTCGGCATGGTCATGGCCGCCTCCTCCGAGGCCATCGTCGGCAACGCGCCCGTCAGGGACGGCGGCGTCGCGGGCGGCCTGCAGAGCACCGCGCTCCAGATCGGCGGCGCGCTCGGCACCTCGGTGCTGGTCTCGCTGATCGGCAGCCGGGTCTCCGGCACCCTCACCGGCGAGCTCGCCGCGGCCGGCGTCCCCGGCGCGGAGGGGTTCCGCGCGGCCGAGGACGCGGTCGCGATGGGGGTCGCCCCGGTGACGCCGGACATGCCCGCCCAGCTGCGGGCGTCCGTCACCGAGGGCGCGCACCAGGCGTTCATGAACGGCGTCCACACGGCCGCGCTCGTCACGGCGGTCGTCTGCGCCGGAGCCGCCGTGGTGGCCGCCCTCGGCGTCCGCCGGTCCTCCTACGGCCAGCCGTAGACCTTCTTGATCGCGGCGGCGATCTCGTTCACCAGGCCGGCGTCGCTGCCGTTGGCGAGGACGGCGAACCCCGCCCCGAGCTTCGGATAGCCCTGGAACAGCGAGCGGAAGCCGTAGTTCGAGCCGTCGTGGCTGTAGGAGAAGCCGTCGGTCCCCGCGCCCGCGAGGAACAGCCCGCGCCCCATGCCCGGCTGCGGGCCCTCCGACAGCAGCGTGCGCACCGACGCCCTGCTGAGCGGACCGGCGATGTCGCCGGAGGCGGTGTACGCCCGGTTGAGCCAGGACACCAGCCGGCACAGGTCGAGGACGTTCGTGTAGAGGCCGGCGGCGGCCGACTCCGGGTAGCGGTTGCGCTTGCCGGGGATCACGGCGCCGGCCGCGGTGTGGCCGGAGGCCAGCTCGAAGGCGGGCGTGAGGGCGTACGAGCTGGTCGTCATGCCGAGCGGCGCGAACACCTCCCTCTGCATGTAGTCCGCCAGCGTCCCGCCGGTCCGCTGCTCCAGCATGCGCTGCAGCAGCACGAAGCCCGCGCCGGAGTAGTGGTACTCGGCGCCGGGCGTGGTGGTCAGCTCGATCTTCGGCGAGTTGCCCTCGCCGTTCATGACCTGCAGCAGCGTCGGCACGGTGGCGTCGGGGCCGTAGCCGGCGAAGCCGCCGCCGCCGGAGGCGAACCCGGAGCAGGCGCCGGCCGGCGAGGTCGAGCCGCGCCCGACGACGCCGGCCCGGTGGGCGAGCAACCGGTCGATCGTCGGGGTGGCAGTGGAGGTCACGCAGTCGCGCTGCGGCAGCGTCCAGCCGAGGTGCGGGCGGACGTCGGCGCTCAGCGCCGGGCCGCCGGTCTGCGCGAGGCGCAGCACGCCGAGCGCCGTCACCGCCTTGCTGATCGAGGCGGCCTGGAACGCGCTCTCCGGATGGGCGGCCGCCGCGCCGCCCGCCTCCAGCCGGCCGTAGCCGGTGGACCAGGCGATCTTGTTGCCGACGACCACGGCGACCGTGACGCCCGGCGTGTGGTAGGCGCTCATGCGCTGCCAGAGCGTCGCGCCGCCGACCTTGTTCTCGACCTGGCGCACCTTGTCGGCGGGCAGCGCGGGCGCCTTGCCGCGGGTGCTCAGCACCCAGCCGCCGCCCGGCGCGAACGCCACGGTGTGCACCTGCCAGCCGCCGCCCGCGAGCGTCCCCATCCTGGTGAAGCAGGCGTCGGGGATGCCGCGCGCGAAGTACTCGTCCTGCGCGACCACCACCCAGCCGCCCGCCTTCGGGAAAGCGACCCGGGTCAGCTTGCGGCCGCCCTGGGTGAGGTTGCGCATCATCTGGTAGCACTCGTCGTCCACGCCCTTGGCGTAGAAGGCGTTCGCGGCGGTCACCACCCACCGGTCGCCGCCCGCGGGCGGGAACGCCACGTCCACGACCTGCTGCCCGGCGGCGTAGTAGGACTTGATCCGGTCCAGGCAGGCCGCCGGCAGGCCGCGCGCCGACACGCCCTTGTCGGTGGTGATCACCCAGCGGTCGCCGCCCTCCGGAGGGAAGGCCAGGCAGTGGATCCGCCGGCCCGCCTTGGACAGCGCCCCCAGCTCGGTGAAGCAGGCGTCGGGGATGCCCCGGGCGAAGTAGCGGCCGTCCTGGGTGACGACCACCCAGCCGCCTGACGGCGTGAACGCGAACGCCGTCACCCCGTACGGCGCCAGCTCGCCCAGCTTCGCGTGCGCCTCGGCGGTGACGCCCGCGTCGTAGAAGGGGTAGCTCGCCGCCAGCGCCGGGCTCGCGGACCCGGCGGCGGCCAGGCCGGCGGCGCCGGCCAGGGCGAGAAAACGTCTGCGTTCCATGCGGTTCACTCCTCACGTCGAGCCCCCGGGGCGAGGCGCGCGGACGATCTTACGACCGCGTGGCACAGACGTGGGAATCGTTGTCAGAAGGGGCCTCTCAGCCCAGGTGGCTCAGTCCAGGCGACTCAGTCCAGGTGACCGGCGATCTCGGCGATCTCCTCGGTCTGCGCCTTGACGATGCGGTCGGCCAGCTCGTGCGTCGGCCCGTGCACGCCGCCCGCCTTCACCTCCTCGGCCATGTGGATGCCGTGTTCGAGATGCTTGGACACCAGCGTCAGCCAGCCCCGGTCGAAGCCCGGCCCGGCCTTCAGCTCGGCGCCCGCCGTCGAGGTCTCCTCCTTCGGCACCGGCTGGTCCCAGGACGTGAGCCAGTCCGACATCGCCTTGATGTCGGCCTGCTCCTTCGGGATGAGCTCGGCGCCGAGTTCGCGTACGTACGCGCCGGAGCCGCGCTCGACGGCCAGCCCGGCGAGGTGGATCGTCTCGCGGTGATGGGTGATCATCTGCTGGTTGAAGCGCACGTCGGCCTGCGAGTAGCCCGGATCGGCGCCGGCCGCGGCGCACCCGGCCGCCGCCGTCAGCAGGGTCGTCAGCAGGGCCGCCGTGGTCATCCTGAAGCGCATGTAGGAGGGTACGCGGGCGGCGCCGCCCGGGTTCAGCCGAGTTTGGCGGCCAGCTCCGCGGCCAGGACCAGATCCTCGGCGATCAGCCCCGATGAGGTGAACAACGTCGGCGCGCCGGGCGGCGGCGTGCCCTCGCCGGTGAGCACGTGGTGCAGGTCGGTGTCGCAGCCGGGCATCCCCGCGTGCTCGCCCACCACGTACGGCCGCCGGCTCCCGGGCTCCGGCGTCCGGCCGCCGATCACGTTGACGTGCGACCCCGGCCTGGGAGCCGGTCCCGGGAACAGCGGGCCGGGCAGGCAGACGCACACGATGTCCGCCTCGGCCACGTCGTCAGGGTCGCCGGGGACGACCTTCGCGCCGTGCTCGGCGTCCAGCTCCTCGGCCAGGCGGCGGGCCCGGCGGGCGTCGGGGCCGACGACGCGCACCTCGTCGGGCTGGCGTACCGCGAGCATGGCCCGTACGTGTGCGCGGGCGTCGGCGCCTGTCCCGAGCACCACCAGCCGCCGGGCGTCGGCCTGGGCGAGGTGCCGGGTCGCGAGCGCGCTCACCGCCGCCGCGCGCAGGACGGCGAGCGCCCGCGCGTCGAGCAGCAGCCGCGGCCGCAGCTCGTCCGCGTCGAACACGACGAACACCGCCTCGAACACCGCATCGGACATTGGGTCGAACACCGCATCGGACACTGGGTCGTCACCGGGCTCTGGGGAGGGGAGGAGGCGGGACACGGGGGCGGCGGTCAGGCGGGCGGCGGCCCACCGGCCGCGCTCGCCCGCCGACAGCACCAGCTCGCCGCCCCCCAGCCCGGCGCGGGCGGCGGGCGCGTCGGGACCGGGAGGTCCCGCGCGGAAGGCCGCCTCCAGCGCCATCACCGCGTGTTCCATCGGCAACATGCGCCGGATCTGCTCGTCTCCCAGGTACGGCGGCCCGGCCACGCGCGTCTCCCCCCGTCTCGGCTCGGCTGCCGCGCCAGTCTGCCGCAGCCCCGCACCCCCCGACAGGGCCCCGGGCACGGTGAACCGCCGGGGGAGTGGTCGCCGCGCACACCCACGGCGACCGTGACCGGGCTACGGTCGCGTCACCGCCTTGCTAGAGAGGAGCTCGCTCATGAGCCGATACCGGGTCTCCATGGATATCGGCGGCACGTTCACCGACGTCATCGGGTACGACGAGACGACCGGCCGCTACCATGTCGGCAAGTCGTCCACCACGCCCGACGATCTGACGAGGGGTGTGCTGACCGCGCTGGAGTCCTTGGTGGACTCCCCCCGTGACATCTCGTTCACCGTGCACGGCACCACCCAGGGACTCAACGCCTTCCTCGAACGGCGCGGGGTCAAGGTGCTGCTGCTGGCCTCCAAGGGAGCGGGCGACACGTACCACATCGCCCGTGGCCCCCGCACTCGCCTGTACGACCTGCACTTCCGCAAGCCCGAGCCGCTGGTGCCGAAGCGCGACATCGTGGAGATCGGCGGCCGTTTCGACGCCGCTGGCGAGGAGCTGGAGCCGCTGGACGAGCAGGCGGTGCGCGAGGCCGCCCGCCGCTACCGCGAGGGCGGGTTCGGCGCGATCGCGGTGGCCTACCTGTTCAGCTACCTGGACCCGGCGCACGAGCTGCGCACCAGGGAGATCCTGCTGGAGGAGCTGGGCTCCGAGGTGACGGTGTCGCTGTCGCACGAGGCCGCCAAGGAGTGGCGCGAGTACGAGCGCACCTCCTCCGCCGTGGTCGAGGCGTACACGGGCCCGGTCGTGCGCCGCTACCTGGAGCGCCTTGAGGCGAACCTCAAGGAGCGCGGGCTCACCGTGCCGATGCACGTGATGCAGTCCTCCGGCGGCATCCTGACCGCGGAGTCGGCCCGCCGCCGCCCGCTGCAGACGCTGCTGTCCGGCCCCGTCGGCGGCGCCATGGGCGGCGTCGAGCTGGCCCGCGCGATCGGCCGGCCCAACCTCATCGGCGTGGACATGGGCGGCACCTCGTTCGACGTGTCGCTGGTCATCGACGGCCAGCCGGACATCTCGCCCGAGGCCAACATCGAGGGCCTGCCGATGCTCATGAGCGTCGTCAACATCCACACCATCGGCGCCGGCGGCGGCTCGGTGGCCTGGCTGGAGGCGGGCGGCCTGCGCGTCGGACCGCGTTCGGCCGGCGCGACCCCCGGCCCGGCCTGCTACGGCCGCGGCGGCACCGAGCCGACCGTGACCGACGCAAACCTCGTGCTCGGCCGCATCGACCCCGACTGGTTCGCCGGCGGCACGCTGGACCTCGACACCGAGGCGGCCCGCCGCGCGCTCGACACCGTCGGCCAGGGCCTCGGCCTGGACACCCTCGCCATCGCCGAGGGCGTCTGCGACGTCGCCAACGCCAAGATGGCCCAGGCCATCAGGACGATCACCGTCTCGCGGGGCATCGAGCCGCGCGAGTTCACGCTCGTCGCCTTCGGCGGCGCCGGTCCGATGCACGCCGTCTTCCTCGCCCGCGAGCTGGGCATCAAGGAGGTCGTGGTGCCGCGCTTCCCGGGCGCGTTCTCCGCCTGGGGCATGCTGCAGACCGACATCCGCAAGGACTTCTCCGACACCTACTTCCACCTCGACGCCGACCTCGACGGCGCGGACATGGCCGCCAGGCTGCGCGGCATGGCCGAGGAGGGCCTCGCCTCGCTGGCCGGCGAGGGCGTCCCGGAGGAGAACCGCCGCGTCGAGCACGCCGTGGACATCCGCTACGCGGCCCAGGAGTACACGCTCACCGTGCCGCTGTCCGACGCCGACGAGCCGGCCGCCGAGGGCTTCGTCGAGGTCATCGCCAAGCGTTTCGCCCAGCAGCACGAGACCCGCTACGGCCACGCCAACCTGGGCGCGCCCATCGAGTTCGTGACGCTGCGCACCACCGCCTTCGGCGACCTCGGCCGCGGCGCCGCCGAGCAGGTCGGGGAGGCGCAGGGGCCGGACTTCGCGCACGAGACGCGCGAGGTCGTCTTCGACGGGCAGGCCCGCCCGACCATCCTGGTGCGCCGTGAGGCGCTGTCCGCCGGCCACTCCTTCGAGGGTCCGGCGATCATCGTGGAGAGCACCGCCACCACGGTCGTCCCGCCCGGCTTCTCGGTGTCGGTCGACCCCATCGGCTCGCTGGTCGTTCGCAACACCGAGGAGGAGCAGTGACCACCCCCGCCCAGACCGCCGACGCCCAGACCGTCGACCCGGTCGTCGTCGAGATCATCCGCAACGCGCTCGCCGCCGCGGCCGACGACATGAACGCCACCCTCATCCGCTCGGCGTACACCCCCATCATCTACGAGTGCGGCGACTGCGTCGTGGCCCTGCTGGACGACCAGCACCAGGTCCTCGGCCAGTCCGCCGGCCTGCCGATCTTCCTGGGCAACCTGGAGACCTGCACCAAGGCCACCGAGGAGCAGTTCGGGCGGGAGGTGTGGCAGCCGGGCGACGTGTGGATCCTCAACGACAGCTACCTCGGCGGCACCCACCTCAACGACGTGACCATCTTCGGCCCCGTCTTCGTGGACGAGGAGCTGGTCGGCTTCACCGCCACCCGCGCCCACTGGATCGACGTCGGCTCCAAGGACCCCGGCGGCTCCATGGACTCGGTCAACATCTTCCAGGAGGGCCTGCGGCTCGCGCCGCAGAAGCTGGTCGAGGGCGGCGTGGACGTCCACGGCGCGATGAGCACGATCGCCACGAACGTGCGCTTCCCGTACCAGACCAGCGGCGACATGCACGCCATGATCGCCACGATCAAGATGGGCCAGGCGCGCCTGGAGGAGATCGTGCGCCGGTGGGGCCTGGACACCCTCCGCGCCGCCCGCGACGAGATCTTCGCCCAGACCGAGCGCCTGGAGCGCGAGGTCATCGCGGCCATCCCCGACGGCGTGTACGAGGCCGAGGGCTGCCTCGACAACGACGGCATCGACCTGGACACGACGATCCCGATCCGGCTGAAGATCACGGTGTCCGGCTCGGAGATCGACTTCGACGTCCGCGACTCCGCCGACCAGACCGTCGGCCCGGTCAACTGCGGCGTCTCGCAGACCGTCTCGGCCTGCCGGGTCGGCTACAAGCTGCTGGTCAGCCCCGACGTGCCCGGCAACGGCGGCTCGTTCCGCCCGATGACCGTCCAGGTCAGGGAGGGGTCGGTGTTCGGCGCGGTGGCGCCGGCTGCCTGCCAGTGGTACTTCTCGCACCTCGGCCTGCTCATCGACATGGTCGCCAAGGCGCTCGCCCCCGCCATGCCGGACAAGGTCGCCGGGGCCAGCCACGGCGACTCGATGATCGTCCTGCTGGCCGGCACGGACCCGCGCACCAAGCGCGACTACGTCAGCCTGGAGGCCACGCTCGGCGGCTGGGGCGCCTGGGACGGCTCCGACGGCGAGACCGCGCTGATCAACAACGTGAACGGCTCGCTCAAGGACATCCCGGTCGAGGTGTTCGAGACCCGCTACCCGTTCCGGATCAGCGAGTACGCCATCCGCCCCGACTCCGGCGGCGCCGGCCGCTTCCGCGGCGGCAACGGCGTGGTCCGCGAGTACACCGCGCTGCACGACTGCACGGTGTCGCTGTGGTTCGAGCGGTCGCTGACGCCCGCCTGGGGCCTGTTCGGCGGCCACGACGCCACCCCGCCGGAGATCATCATCAACCCGGGCAGGGAGGACGAGCGCCGCCTGCTGAAGTGCAACGGCATGAAGCTGAAGAAGGGCGACGTCATCCTCTGCAAGACCGGTGGTGGCGGCGGCTTCGGCGACCCGGCCGAGCGCGACGCCGAGGCGGTCCGGGCCGACGTGCTCGACGGCCAGGTCTCGGCCACGCGGGCCGGCGAGGTCTACTCCTTCTCCGCCTGACCAGCGGGGCGACGGCCGGCCTCCGGAGCATCGCGCTCCGGGGCCGGCCGTCGCCGTTCCTGCGCGCCGGGCTGTCGGCGGGTCCGCGCGCGGGTCTGCGCCGATCGGCAGGCGGTCCGCGCCCCGACCGACCGGCCTCTGCCGACGGGCCTGTCTGCCGGTCGGCCTACGGCTGCTGGGTTGTCGCCTGCTGGCCGTTCTGGAGCTCGGGCAGGAGCGCGTAGCAGGCCAGGTGGAGTGCGAGCCGCTGGTCGGGGTGGTCGAAGTCGACGCCCCGGGCGCGGATGCGCTCCACGCGGCCGAGCACCGTGTTGCGGTGCAGGCCGAGGCGCGCCGCCGCGCGCCCGGTCGAGCCGCCGCAGTCGAGCACCGCGGCCAGCGTCACCACCAGCACCGGCCCGTCCGGCGCGGCCAGCAGGTCGGCCAGCACCAGCCGCGCCGACGCGGCCAGCTCCGCCTGGCCCAGCGTGCCGAGCAGCGCCCGGTAGCCGAGCTCGTCGAACGTGCGCACCTCGCCGTGCCCGAGCCGGACCGTCGCGCCAGCGGCCAGCACCGCCTGCTCCAGCGAGGCGCGTAGCCCCTCGCCGCCCTCGGCGGCCCGGCCCACGCCCGCGCTGAGCGGCACCGGCACGCGCATCCTGGCCAGGTGCCTGCGCAGCGCCGCCGCGACCTGGCCGGACTCGATCTCCGGCTCGGTCCACCAGCTCGCCCAGCCGTCCTGCCACGGGGCGAGCGGCAGGTCGGGCAGCACCTCCTGCCAGGCCGACACCACGCCCGGCGACAGGCCGGCGCCCTCCAGCGCGGGATCGGTACGCAGGAACACCGCCACGTGCCGCCCCTCCAGCCGCCAGCCCGGCAGGTCCACACCAGGCTCGGCCTCCACCGCGTGCCCCGGCCGGGCGAACAGCGCCGTCAGCGCGGCCCGCGCCTGCTCGGCGCCGTAGACGGCGCTCACCCGCTCCCGCGCCACCGACGTCGTGAGCGGGGCGCGCGCCAGGCGCAGGATCAGCCGTACGCTCTCCGCCCAGGCCGGGGCCGGGGGAGCGGCCAGGCCGGCGACGAGATCGGCCCAGCGGCGGCCGTCCGGGCCGGGGACCTCCACCCGCACCTGGTGCTCGGCCCGCGCCGCCGCCGACTGCCCGGCCAGCAGGTGGCCGTCCGGCAGCAGCAGCGCCGCCGTCACGCCGGGCACCTCCGCGTTGATCACGCCGAGGATCCCGCGCGGGCTGCTGCGCTCGGCGAACAGCTCCGCGCAGCGGGCCGCGAGCCGGGCCCGCGCCGCCTCGGGGCTGGCGACCACGGCGGCCAGCTCCAGCGCGTACGCGGCCGGGTCCTCGCCCACCGCGAACACCGGCAGCCGCATCCGCGTGGCGAGCTGCGCCGTCGCCGACGTCGGCCCCGCCTCGGCCGGGCTGACCAGGCAGGACGCGCTGCGCTCCCACGCCAGGCGGAGCGCCGACTCCACCATCCAGGCGCCGTGGCCGAGCGTGGCCGACAGCACGACGACCGTTCCCGGTCCGTGCGAGCGGATCTGGTCCAGCTCCGACACCAGCGCCACGCGGGACACCCGCCGGCCGAGGTCCTCGCGGACCAGCATCTGGGCGCGGCCCAGCGGGCCGTACCTGACCAGCTCGTCCACGGTGAGCTGCTCGGCGACGCGCGGGGCGCGTACGCTGCTCATCGGCTCGCCTCCTTCGGGTGCCGCAGCGGGAAGCCGAACGCGCCGGGGCCGCCGAGCGCCAGGCCGGGGATCGTGTGCCAGAGCGGCGCGGCGGGCACGACCAGCACGTCCACCAGGTCGCCCGCGGTCAGCCTGCCGGGCCCGGTCATGCGCAGCGTGCCCCGGTCCAGCAGGCACAGCAGGTCGGGCACGGCCGCCGCCAGCGAGCCGTCCGACAGCGCGAGGATCAGCTCGTTGTGCGCCTCGATGCGGATCAGGCGGCCGCTGTCGTGGTCGTGCACGGCCAGGCCCACCGGGTTGCCGGGGAAGAGCGCGGCGGCCTGGCGCACCGAGGGCCCGATCTCGACCAGCCGCCCGCCGCCGAGCACGCTCGCGCCGGTGACGGCGGTCAGCTCGGCCAGCAGCCGCTCGTGCGGCGCCACGACCCCCCGCTGCCCCGGCCCGCCCTCCTGGAACGCCCCCGCCTCCCAGGTCTCCCAGGGCGGGCCGGGCGGCTGGGGTGGGTCGCCGGTCCAGCCGGGGCGGCCGGGCTGGTGGGGTGGGCCGTCGGTCCAGCCGGGGCGGCCGGGTGGATGGGCCGGGCCGTCGGTCCAGCCGGGGCGGCCGGGTGGATGGGCCGGGCCGTCGGTCCAGCCGGGGCGGCCGGGTGGATGGGCCGGGCCGCCGGTCCACGCAGGGCCGCCGGTCCAGGCGGGGCGGCCGGGGGCGTGGGCGAGCAGGACGCGGCCGACCTCCAGCACCCGGCTCATCGAGCCCGGGATCGCCGCCCCCGCCAGCTCGCCCACCCGCGTCGGGTAGAGCGCGCACAGCAGCCACCCGCCGGCGCTCTGCGCGACGACCCGCGCCAGCCGCTCGGCCCGCGCCGACCCGGTCTCCAGCAGCAGCGAGTCGTCGCCCGCGCTGACCGCCGCCATGGGCGCCAGCGACAGCCCGGCCAGCTCGAACGTCGTCTGGTGGATGAGCGGGAACACCCGCCCCATGCCGTCGCAGTCGATGAGCGGCAGCCCGAGCAGCGCCGCCGCCGCCACCGGGAACAGCGCGTTGACGCTGGCGGCGTTGAGCGGCAGCACCGCGCCGAGCGGCCCGCACCGGCCCTCCAGGCTGCGCGCCAGCGCCTCGGGCTCGGCGCCGGAGGGCGGCAGCTCGGCCATGGCGGTGGTGGAGCCCATGCCGCCGATGGCGGCGCAGACGGTGCCGGGGTCGAGGTCGCCGGCCGCGACCAGGCGTACGGGACCGGTGTGGGCCAGGATGTCGCCGAGCCAGACGCCGGCGAAGTCGATGCCCTCGCCCGCCGCGCTGGTGGAGAAGAACTCCGCCCCGGCGAGCAGCGCGGGCACGTCGGCGGCGGTGATCAGCCGCTCGCTCACGTCTCCTCGCCCGCCTCGCCGCCCGCGCGGACCATCAGCCGGTAGGAGCCGCTGCGCAGGAACGACATCGACACCGCCCGCGAGCTGACCACACGCTCGCTGCCGAGCCGGGCGCCGCTCTCGGCGACCAGCGTCAGGGCGCGCTGCTCGGCGATGCCGCGCTGGCGGTCGAGCTCCTCGCGCGACTCGGCGTAGACGACGGTGTCGAGCCAGGCCGTCGGCTCGGTGCAGGCCGCGCCGATGGCCGCGAGCTCGCCGCCGGGCAGCACCAGCCGCCCCGGGGCGGGCAGCCGGGCGGCGACGGCCCTGGCTCGTACGGCCGCCTCGCCGGTGGAGCCGGCGGCCACCACCGCCTGGTCGGGTTCGTGCTCGGCCAGCAGGGCGAACGCCGCGGCCGAGGCGGCGGGTGAGCCGGGGATGCGGGTCAGCGACGCGGTCGGCACGGCCATCCGCACCCCGCCGGGCCCCGGCCGGTCGACGGTCACCTCGGGCAGGCCGCCCGTGACGTGGCCCACGGCGAGCGCGTCCGGCAGGGCCAGCCCCACCAGCGCGTCCCCGGCCCCGGCCAGCCAGGCGGCACCGGTCAGCGCCGCCGCCTCCGACGCGGCCAGCGCGAGCACCGGCAGCAGCCGCAGCCGTTCGGCCGAGATGCGCCCGCCGTCGCCGGCCGCGAACCAGGTGGACACCTGCGGCCCGACCAGCTCGCCCACCCGTACGCACCGCTCGGCCAGCTCGGCGGCCCGCGCCAGCAGCGCCGCGTTGATGACGGTGGCGGCCTCCCTGTCGAGCAGCCCCAGCCCGCCCACCTGGTGGGACAGCGACACCCGCGCCTCGGGGCGGGTGTCGTGGACCAGCTCGGCGGCGGCCAGCTCGTGGTCGGCGCAGCCGGGCGCGCCGCTCGCGGTCACCGCGAGCGCGGGGATGTCGCGGGCCGCGGCGGCCTCGGCGAGGACGGCGTAGATGTCGAGCGGCGCCAGCTCGACGCCGAACAGGTCGTGCCCGCCGATCACCGCGCCCCGCCGCGCCTGCAGGGACCGCAGCAGCGGGGAAGGGTGACCGGAGCCGAGCCCGCCCGTGGGCAGCCGGGGCACCACGCGCACGGCCGCGACCGGCGTGCCGGCCAGGGCGGGATCGAGCTCGGCGGAGACGTCCCAGGTGACGGAGCCGACGCGAACGCCGTTCGCGAGGCCGCGCAGCATCCGGGCGAGGACCCGCTCGCTCGCGTTGGGACCGGTGGCGTGGCGGGTCTCGCCGTCGCCGACGAGTGCGGCGTGCGCGCGCCCCGCACCCAGCAGGATCCCGATCCGCGCGCCCTCCACCTAGCTCCTTCGGCCTCGCAGCAGCCGGTCGAGGCTCACCGCGCCGAGGATGAGCGCACCCTGTACGACCTGCTGATATATCGTATCCCAGCCCAGCAGGTTGAACCCGTTGCCGATCAGCGTGATGAGCAGGACGCCGATCAGGCCGCGCCAGATCGCGCCCTCGCCGCCCATGACGCTGGTGCCGCCCACGACGGCCGCGGCGATGGCGGTCATCTCCATGCCGGTGGCGAGGCTCGCCTGCGCCGACCCGCCCCGGGCGGCCAGGATGAGCCCGCCGAGGGCTGCGCACACGCCGCTGATGGCGAACACCGCCACCTTGATCTGCCCGACCCTGATGCCGGACAGCCGGGCGGCCTCCTCGTTGCCGCCGATCGCGTACACGCGGCGGCCGAACGTGGTGCGGGCCAGCAGGATCCAGCAGACCGCGACCACGGCGAGGAACAGCAGCGACGCCGCGGTCACCCCGCCGAGCACGGTCGGCCAGCTCAGCGCCTGGAAGGCGGTGGCCCGGTCCTCGGCCGGGTAGACGATCGCGCCGGCCGTGAGGATCACCGCCACGCCCCGGTAGATGATGCTGAGCGCCAGCGTCGCGATGAACGAGTGCACCTTGATCCGGACGACCACGATGCCGTTGATCATGCCGAGCAGCGCGCCGGCCAGCACGCCGGCGATCATGCCGGGGCCGACCCCGGCCACGTTCGTGACCGCGACGGCGACGATCGCCGACAGGGCCAGCACCGCGGTGATCGACAGGTCGAACGACCCCGAGATGATCACCAGGGTGGCGGCGGTGGCCAGCAGCCCCACCACGGCGGCCTGGTCGAGCAGGTTGACCAGGTTGCCCGTGGTGAGGAACGTCGAGGTGCTGACCGACAGCACCACGATGATGAGGACCACGCCGAGCACGATCCCCAGGTCGCGCAGCCGGGCCGAGCGGCCGGGCGCGGCTTTCACGTCCGCCTTGACGTCCGCGGTGGTGGCGGTCATCGGTTCTCCTCAGGAAGTTCGGTGTCGGGGGTGTCGGCGAAGGCCAGCGCGACGACCTGCTCGGGGGTGGCCCGGCCGCGCGCGAACTCCCCGACGAAGCGGCCGTGCCGCATGACGAGCACCCGGTGCGCCAGGCCCAGCACCTCCTCGACCTCGGAGGAGACCACCAGCACCGCCATGCCCTCGGCGGCCAGCTCGACCAGGAGCTGGTGGATCTGGCCCTTGGCGCCCACGTCCACGCCGCGGGTCGGCTCGTCCACCATCAGGACCTTGGGCCGGTCCATGAGCCACTTGCCGAACAGCACCTTCTGCTGGTTGCCGCCCGACAGCGTCCACACGGGGCCGCCCAGGTCGGAGCCGCGCACGTCGAGCCCGCCGAGCATGGCGCCGGCGGCCTCGCGCTCGGCCCCGCCCCTGACGAACCCGGCCCGCTGCCGGCTGCCGAGGCTGGCGAGCGCCACGTTCTCGCGGACCGGGCGGCCGAGCACGAGGCCCTGGTCCTTGCGGGACTCCGGCACCATGGCGAGCCCGGCCTTCATCGCGCGGGCGGGGGAGCCCGCGGGGACGGTCTGACCGGCCACCTCGACCACGCCCGCGTCGGGCGCGTCCGCGCCGAAGATCGCGCGCAGCGTCTCGGAGCGGCCGCTGCCGACCAGGCCGGCGATGCCGACGATCTCGCCCGCGCGGATGTCCAGCGACACGTCGCGCACGGCGGTGCCGCGGCGCAGGCCGCGGGCGCTGAGCAGCACCGGCGCGTCCTCGGGCACCGGCCGCGGCTCGGGGTAGAGCAGCTCGACGGGGCGGCCCACCATGTCGCCGACCAGGCTCTGCGGCGTCTGCTCGGCAGCGGGGCCGGTCTTGATGTGCCGGCCGTCGCGCAGCACGGTGACGTCGTCGCAGACCGACAGCACCTCATCGAGGAAGTGCGAGATGAGCACCACGGCCGCGCCGTCGGCCGCGAGGCGCCTGATGACCTCCAGCAGGCGCTCGGTCTCGTTCTGGGTCAGCAGCGCGGTCGGCTCGTCCATGCCGATGACCGACGCGCCCGAGGCCAGCGCGCGCAGCACCTCGACCTGCTGCTGCGCGGCGATCGGCAGGTCCCTGACCAGCGCGGACGGGTCCAGCTCGAACCCGGTCCGCTCGGTCAGCTCGGCGAAGCGCCGCCGGTCGGCGCGGCGGTCGCGCCAGCCGAACCGGTTGCGCCACCGGCCGAGATACACGTTGTCCAGCACGGTCATGGCCGGCACCAGGGCCAGCTCCTGCGAGATGAGCGTGAACCCGTGCCGCAGCGCGTCCCTGGGCGAGCCGACCGTGATGGGCCGGCCGTCCAGCAGGATGCGGCCGGTGTCCGGGGCCACCGCCCCGCACACCGCCTTGAGCAGCGTGGACTTGCCCGCGCCGTTCTCGCCGAGCAGGCCGTGCACCCGGCCGCCGTGCAGGGTGAACGACACGTCCCGCAGGACGGGCACGCCGCCGTAGGACTTGCCGAACCCCTCAAGGTCGATCCTCACCGGCGGCTCCTCCTACTCGTCGTACTCGCCGGCGACGCCGGCCAGCGCCTCCTTGGTGCCCTTGCCGTCGTTCGGCGCGAGCACGGTCTCGCTGTTGGACTCCTCCACCTGCTGGCCGCGGGCCTTGGCCAGGCCGAGCTCGGCAGCCTTGGCGCCGGCGCTCTTCTCCGGCAGGTAGTAGGTGGCGAACCAGCGCCCGTCCTGGACGGCCTTGACCGCCTGGCGGGAGCCGCCGTTGCCGATGAGCAGCACGCCCTTGCCCTTGACCACGCTCTCCGCGCCGGCGATGGCCTGGGAGCTGCCGATGACGACGTTGACGTCCGGCTGGGCCTGCAGCACGTCCTGCATGGCCTTGCGCCCGCCCTCCTGCGTGTAGCCGCCCTCCACCCGGGAGGCCAGCTCGACGCCGTCGGCCGCCTCCAGGGCCTTGACCGCGGCCTCGGTTCGGGCGTTGTCCAGGGGCAGCGACTTCATGCCCTCCAGGTACGCGACCTTGCAGGGGTTGAGGTTCTTGCTGCGGCACGCCTCGACGCCGAGCTCGCCGAGCTTCTTGCCGTTGTCGGCGGGCACGTCCACGAGCGTGATCACGCCGGGGACCTGCGAGTCGGCCGTGTCGTACGCGGTCCCGACCGGCGTGAACTCGGCCACCACCGTGATCCCGGCCGCGACGGCCTGCCGGAGCGCCGGCACCACGGACGCGCCGTCGTTGGCCTGCACGATGAACACGTCGAACCGCTTGCTGGTGACCGCGTCCTGGATCTGCTGGACCTGCGTCTGGGCGTCGAAGTTCGGGTCGAAGAACTCGGCCGTGGCGTTGTTGGCCTTGGCGTACTCCTCGATGCCGTTCCACGTGGCGACGGCGAAGGCGTTCGCACGGGCGAAGCCGAAGAAGGCGATCCGCTTCTGCGCGTCGGCGCCCTGGGCGGCCTGCGAGGCGGGCGCGCTGCTCGCCGTGCCGGTCTCCGACCCGGGCGCGACGCACGCGGTGCTGAACGCGAGGATCGCGGCGGCGGCGCCGACGGCCATCCCTGTCTTCCTGACCTGCCCGTATTTCCTGATGTGCATGGGCTTTCCCGTTTCTCGGTGCGCGGCTGGACGCTTGTGGAGAGCCCGTCGCCTTACCCCCGGGGCGTCGGCCTCCTCCGACGTGCTGGAAACTGTAGGAAGCCCTTCCCGGACCCCATGGGCGCGGCGCACATCCCGGCCCGGCGCCACTGTGCGGCGTGCCGCGCACCGGGGGAGGGGCCGCCGCGGGCCCGTCCCGCGGGCCCTTGGCCCCCCTCGGATCCGTGACGACCGCGGGAGGCCGTTAAGGTGAACAATCCCGCGCGCGCGGGATGTCGTGCTGATGGAGTCACGAAACGGATGGTCGGTTCATGGGTGACAAGCCGGAACGTCGGGTGGCGGTCTTCGGTGCCGGGTACATCGGGCTGGTGACCGGCGCCTGCTTCGCCGAGCTCGGGCACCGGGTGGTGGTCAGGGACATCGATCCCGAGAAGGTGAGGCTGCTGCGGGCCGGCGACGTGCCGATCTACGAGCCGGGGCTCGGCGACCTGATCGCGCGCAACAAGGAGCGGCTGTCGTTCACCCTGGACCTCGCCGAGGCGCTGGATGGCGCCGAGGTCGCGTACGTGTGCGTGGACACCCCGCCCTCGGCCTCCGGCGACGCGGACCTGTCGCGCGTGTGGTCGGTGGTGCGCTCCCTGGAGGGCGCGAAGGACCTGAAAGCGGTCGTGGTGAAGTCGACCGTGCCGGTCGGCACCGGCTCGCGCGTACGCGCCGTGCTCGACGAGAGCGGCCTCGCGCACGTCGGCTACGCCTCCAACCCCGAGTTCACCGCCGAGGGCACCGCCGTCCACGACTTTCTGCACCCCGACCGCGTGGTCGTCGGCGCCTCCGACGAGACGGTCGCGCGGCTCGTCGCCGACCTGCACGCAGGCGTGGACGGGCCGGTCGTGACGATGGACGTGCGCTCGGCCGAGATGGTGAAGCTGGCCTCCAACGCCCTGCTCGCCACCAAGATCAGCTTCATCAACGAGATCGCCACGCTCTGCGAGAAGACCGGCGCGGACGTCACGGAGGTCGCCCAGGCCGTCGGCCTCGACCACCGGCTCGGCCCCCACTTCCTGCGGGCCGGCATCGGCTGGGGCGGCTCCTGCTTCCCCAAGGACTCCGAGGCGCTGCGCCAGCTCGCCAGCAACACCGGCTACCACCTGCAGCTGCTGTCGGCCGTCATCGAGGTCAACAACCTGCAGAAGCGGCGGGCCATCCAGCAGCTCAACGACGCGCTGGGCACGCTGGCCGGGGCGCGGGTGGCGCTGCTCGGGCTGACGTTCAAGCCGGGCACCGACGACATGCGCGAGGCGCCGAGCACCGTGCTCGCCTCCCGGCTGCTCGCCGAAGGGGCCGAGGTGCGCTGCTGGGACCCGATGGCCCGGCCGGGCGCGGCCGAGCCGTGGGCGTCCACGACCCGCCACCCGACGCCGGAGCTGGCCATGGAAGGGGCCGACGCCGCGATCGTGGTCACCGAGTGGCCGCAGCTCCAGGACGTCGACTGGGCGGCGGTCGCCGGGTCGATGCGGCGCCCGGTCCTCTACGACGGGCGCAACCTGCTCGACCCGGCCGCGATGCGGGCGCTCGGGTTCACGTACATGGGGGTCGGCCGGCCGTGACGGCGCCGTCGAACTTCGACGGTTGTCCTACCATGACGTCATGGAAGACGTCTTGGCAGACGAGCGCATCCCGCCGCACCCCGACCCCCGGGAGGTCACGCTCCAACAGGTCCTCGAAGCCCTCGTGGACCCGGTGCGGCGCGGCATCGTCACGCGGCTCCGCGACTCCGCCGCCGCCATCAAGTGCGGCGACTTCGACCTGCCGGTGAGCAAGTCGACGGCCACGCACCACTTCCGCGTCCTGCGCGAGGCCGGCCTCATCCGCCAGCACTACGCGGGCACCGCGCGGCTCAACACCCTGCGCCGCGACGAGCTGGACGCCGTCTTCCCCGGCCTGCTCGACGCCATCATGGACGCGGAACGCGCCCGGGTCTGACGCGCCGGCGCGCTCAGCAGGCGGCCGCGCGGGACTCCAGCAGGGCGCGCTCGCGGCCGTTGCGGGTCAGCGCCGCCGCCCGCTCGAACTCGGCCCGCGCCTCCTCGCGGCGGCCCAGCTTGAACAGCAGGT
Organism: Nonomuraea bangladeshensis; assembly: GCF_039529455.1. Lineage (NCBI taxonomy): Bacteria > Bacillati > Actinomycetota > Actinomycetes > Streptosporangiales > Streptosporangiaceae > Nonomuraea > Nonomuraea bangladeshensis. Next base: position 56,306 of record NZ_BAAAMV010000011.1, on the reverse strand, counting down.
CGCCGCGGACGCTCGGCAGCAGGTGATAGCCCTTCAGCGCGGGCTCGCCGGCGATCTGGTCGAGCAGGCCGAGACCCACCTCAGGGCCGTACGCCATCGACAGCGCCACCGCCCGGTTCAGCTCGACCACGGGGGAGCGCAGCAGCTTGGCCAGCTCCTCGTAGAGCGCGGCGATGCGTGCCCAGTCGGTGTCGCCGGCGACGACGGCGCGGGCGTGGCAGGCGGCGATGGCGGCCTGCAGCGCGTACGGGCCGGGAGCGCCGCCGGCCAGGCTCTCGGCCCGGCGCAGCGCCTCCAGGCCGCGGCCGACGAGCAGGCGGTCCCAGCGGGTGCGGTCCTGCTCCAGCAGCAGGACCGGCTCGCCGGACGGGCCCACGCGGGCCGCCGAGCGGGACGCGTGCAGCTCCATGAGCGCCACCAGGCCGTGCACCTCGGGCTCGCCCGGCATCAGCCCGGCCAGGACGCGGCCGAGACGCAGGGCGTCCTCGCACAGCGCGGGCCGCAGCCAGTCGTCGCCCGCCGTGGCCGAGTAGCCCTCGTTGAAGATCAGGTAGATGACCTCCAGGACGGCCGCGAGCCGCCCGGCCAGCTCGCCGCCCCCGGGCACCTCGAACGGCACGCCCTTGTCGGCCAGGGCGCGCTTGGCGCGGACGATGCGCTGCGCCACCGTCGGCTCGGGGACCAGGAACGCGCGGGCGATCTCCTCGGTGGTCAGGCCGCCGAGCACGCGCAGGGTCAGCGCCACCCGCGACTCCATCGACAGCGCCGGATGGCAGGCCGTGAACACCAGGCGCAGCAGGTCGTCCTCGATCTCGTCCGGCTCGGGCCGCTCCTCGCCCGCGCCGCTCTCCAGCCGGCGGCCGAGCTCGGCGAGGTTGTGGCGCAGCCGTTCGTTCCTGCGGATCAGGTCGATCGCGCGGCGCCTGGCGACCGTCATGAGCCAGGCGCCCGGGTTGTCCGGCACCCCGGACCCGGGCCACTGCTCAAGCGCGGCGACCAGCGCGTCCTGCGCCAGCTCCTCGGCCAAGCCGACGTCGCGGACGAGCCCGGCGAGCCCGGCGATGAGCCGGGCGGCCTCGATCCGCCACACCGCCTCCACCGTGCGGTGCGGATCGGCACCGGCGCCGCGGTGCGCGCCGGTGCCCCCGCCAGCGTCCGCGCCAAGGTCCGCGCCAGCGTCCGCGCCAAGGTCCGCGCCGGGGTCCGCGCCAAGGTCCGCGCCGTGGTCCGCGCCAAGGTCCGCGCCGGGGTCCGTCGTCATCCGCCCATCCCACCAGCGCCCCCGCCGCCCTCGCAACCCGCGGCGGGGCGCGCGCGGGGTCAGGCGTCGGGGACGTCGCCGCGCAGGCGTACGTGCAGGGCCCGCTCGCGCTCCTCCTCCGGCAGCGACTCGTCGAGCACGTCGGAGGCGTCGAAGACGCGCCACACGTCGAGCCCGACGCCGTCGTGGCCGGGCGGCACCGGCACCCGCAGCGCCCACTCGATCGCCTCCTCCCGCGACTTCACCTGGATCAGCCAGAACCCGGCGATGAGCTCCTTGGACTCGGCGAACGGCCCGTCGATCACGCTCGCCCGCCCCCCGCTGTAGGCGATCTGCGCCCCCTTGGAGCTGGGCAGCAGCCCTTCGGCGGCCAGCAGCACCCCGGCCTTGGCCAGCGCCTCGTTGTAGGCGTGCATGGCGTCCACGAGCTCCTGAGGAGGCAGCTCCCCGGCCTCGGTCGCGGCGTTGCCCTTGCCCACGATCATGAACTTCACGGTCTGCTCCTCTTTCACGCGTACGGTCCGTCGCCGGTGCGTCGAACGGCGGGAGGCCGGATCGACAGGCGGCCACCGATTGTCGTACACCCGGAGGCCATCCGCTCAGTCGATCTGCATGACGACGGCCTTCGGCTCGGTGAAGAACTCGCGGCTGAACGTGCCGCCCTCGCGCCCCACGCCCGAGTCGCCCGCCCCGCCGAACGGCGCCCGCAGGTCGCGGATGAAGAAGCAGTTGACCCAGACCGTGCCCGCCCGCAGCCGGGCCGAGACGCGGTGCGCCCGCGACAGGCTCTCGGTGAACAGCATGGCGTTGAGCCCGTAGCGGGTGCCGTTCATAAGCGCCACGACCTCGTCCTCGGTGTCGAACGGCGTCACCGTCACCACCGGGCCGAAGATCTCCTCCCGCTGGTGGCGGGCGGTGGCGGGCAGGCCGGTGACGATCGTCGGCCGGACGAACCAGCCGTCGCCGAGCCCGCCCGCGTGCACGGTGCCGCCCTCGGCGGCGACGGTCTCGACGTAGCCGCGCACCTTGCGGTAGTGCGTCTCGGAGGCCAGCGGCCCGAGCTCGGTGTCCTCCAGCTTGGGGTCGCCGAGCCGCATCGCCCCGGCGGCGGCGGTGAAGCGGGCCAGGAACTCCTCGAACACCGGGCGCTGCACGTACAGGCGGGAGCCGGCCAGGCAGACCTGCCCGGCGTTGGTGAAGATCGCGCGCAGCGACCAGCTCACCGCGTTGTCCAGGTCGGCGTCGGCGAAGACGGCGTTGCCGCCCTTGCCGCCGAGCTCCAGGCTGACCGGGACGAGGTTGCGGGCGGCGGCGGCCGAGATGACGCGGCCGGTCGCCGACTCGCCGGTGAACGTGATACGGTCCACGCCGGGATGCTCGGTGAGCGCCTGGCCGGCCGAGTCCGGGCCGTACCCGTGCACGACGTTGAGCACGCCGGGCGGCAGGCCCGCCTCCAGCGCGAGCCGCGCGAGGATGGTCGCCGAGGCGGGCGTGTCCTCGGCGGGCTTGAGCACGACCGTGTTGCCCCAGGCCAGCGCGGGCGCGATCTTCCAGGTCTCCAGCATGAGCGGGAAGTTCCACGGCGCGACGGCGGCGGCCACGCCGACCGGCTCGTAGCGGGTGTAGGCGTGGTGGCCGGAGTCCATCGGCAGGGCCTCGGCCGGGGTGAGGCGGGCGTGGTCGGCGAAGAAGCGGAAGTTGTCGGCGGCGCGGGGCACGTCGTTGCCGCGGCTCTGGCTGATCGGCTTGCCCATGTCGCGGGTGTCGGCCAGGCCGAGCCGGTCGGCGTGGGCCAGGATGAGGTCCGCCAGGCGGTGCAGCAGCCGCCCGCGCTCGGCGCGGCCCATGCGCGGCCAGGGCCCCTCGTCGAAGGCGCGCCGCGCCGCCGCGACGGCCAGGTCCACCTCGGCGGGGCCGCCGAGCGCGACCTCGGCCCACGGCTCGCGGGTGTAGGGATCGACGCTGGCGAAGGTCTCGCCGCCCGCCGAGACGACCTCGGCGCCGTCGATCACGTGCCCGAAGAACTCCACGTCAACCGCCCTTGCTGATCTCGTCGCGTTCGGCGAGCGTCTGGTCGCCGGCCGCCCAGTGCGTACGCGGCACCTCCCTGACGATCACCCTGATGCTCTGGGCCGGCGAGCCGATCGCCCGCTCCACGGCGGCGTGCAGCTCGTGGATGAGCGCCCGGATCGCGGCCGGATCACGCCCTTCGGACAGGGACACCTCGACCAGCGGCATGTCAGCCCTCGCTTCCCGTGACGGGCCGCCCCGGCAGGGGACGGCGGATCTGCGGCTGGGTGTGGACGCGCCGCGTGGGGCCCTGCCACATGTCGATCGAGCCCGGCTCGGCGGGGTCGAAGTAGCGGGGGCGCCAGGCGTCCTCGTCGGTGATGAGGCGCACGCCCCACGAGTACTCGTACGTGATGCCCTCGGGGCCCTTGAAGTAGACGAACACGGCCGTGGACTGGGGGTGGCGGCCGGGGCCCATCTCGATCTCGACGCCGTTCGCCTCCAGGAAGTGCCAGTTGCGCATGACGTCGTCGAGCGAGTCCACCTGGAAGTTGATGTGGCAGAGCCCCGGCCGGCTGCCCTGGAAGACGGCGAGCTTGTGGTGGACCTGGTCGATGCGCATGAGGCAGGCCCAGTCGCCGATCCAGTCGGAGACGCGGGCGTTGAACAGGCCGTTCCAGAAGCGGTACGCCTCGCGCACGTCGGGCGCGTCCAGGCACAGGTGGCCGAACTCGGTGATGCCGGCCTCGCGGCCGTGCCGTACGGGGGCGGTGAGCGTCACCTGGTCGATGACGAGGTCGACCCGGTTGCCGAAGGGGTCGTCGAAGGAGAGGAAGTCGCGGACCCGGCGCGAGCGGGCCTCCTCGGCGCCGCCCCGCGCGACGGCCACGCCCGCCTTCTCCAGCTCGGTCTCGGCGGCGGCCAGCGCGTCCTCGTCGCGGACGGTGAAGCCGGAGCTGATGACGCCGGACTCGCCCTCGACCAGGGCGAGGCAGTGGTGGCGCTGGTCGGCGCGCAGGTAGGCGACGCCGTTCTCCTGGGCGGTGAGCTCCATGCCGACGACGTCGACCGCGAAGCGCACGGCGGTGTCCAGGTCGGCGGCGCCGGAGCGGACGTAGGCGATGTCCGTCAATTCGATCATGACGACTCCCGGAGGTGGGACCAGATGCGGGCGAGGAGTTCGGGCGCGGCGGACCGCCACGCCCGCTGTTCGGCGGGGGTGAGGGGGACGGGGGTTCCGGCCGCGGCGGCGGTGGCGTTCATGCGGGCGCTGGCCTCCAGCACCCACATAAGGGCGACGGCCTCGCCGGCGCTCGCGCCGGCGGTGACCGCGCCGTTGCCCCGCATGACCAGGGCGGGGGAGTCGCCGAGCCGGTCGGCGAGCGCCCGGCCGCGGGCCCGGTCGCGGACGAGCACGGCGTCGTCGAGCACGGGCACCTCGGGCCCGAGGAAGGCGCCCTGCCCGTGGAGTGGCCGGATGGGCACCCCGGCGGCGGCGAGCGCGGTGGCGGCAGGCGGCTGTGCCCGGCAGATCGCGCCGGTGCCGGGGCGGGCGCGGGCGATCTCGACGTGGATCCACGCCTCGCGCGGCGCTCCGCCGGGCAGTTCGGCGGCGTCGAGGGGGAGCTCGGCGTACGGGGACGCGGCCGTGAGGGTGCCGAGGGGCACGGGTGGAGTCATGAGCAGCCGGTCGGCGCCGGTCCGGACCGAGACGTGCCCGAACGCGGTCACCAGCCCCGCCGCCGCCAGCGCCCGCCCGGCCAGGGCCAGCTCGGTCCGTAAGTGCTCTTCCGGTAAGGGTCCGGCTTCAGCCGTGCGCACCGCCGCCCGCCTCCTCGCGAGATCGTTCCCGAAGACAGGGAGGACAATACATGTATCTCCATACCTGTTCTAGAGGAACGGATCATGCTCTCCCTATGCTGGAGGGCATGTCGCTTCAGCACGCGCTGCTCGGCGTCCTGGAGGCGCGCCCCATGAACGGGTACGAGCTGACCCGCTTCTTCGAGGCCGCCCCGCGCTGGGTGTGGTCGGCGCCGCAGAGCCAGATCTATCCCACGCTGCGCCAGATGGAGCAGGCCGGCCTCATCGAGGGCCAGAAGGAGATCCGGGGCACCAGGCTGAGCAGGACCGTCTACTCCATCACCGGACGCGGCCTGGCGGAGCTGCGCGCCTGGCTCGGCACCTCCCACACCCCGCCGCCGGCGCGGGACGCTTTCTTCCTGCAGGCGCTGTTCTTCGACATGATCGAGCCGGACCGGGCCGCATCGGTGCTCAAGGCGTTCATCGCCGAGCAGGAGCAGCTCGCCGCCGAGTGGCGGGCGCACAGGGAGGCGCTGCTGGCCAAGGACACGCCCCTGCTCAAGGAGCGGCTGAAGAACCGCCCGGCGGCCGAGCACGACCGCATCGCCGCGCTGAAGGCGCACGTCTTCGCGGGGCAGATCGCGGTCGCGACGGCCCGCGCCGAGTGGGCCCGCGAGAGCCTGCGGCTGCTGGAGGAGCCCACGCCCTGACGCGGGCGGGGCCGCACACGCGACGAGCGCGCGTCCCCGGGCGATGGGGCCGCGCGCTCGTACGTGGGTGAGGTCAGGAGGCGTACTCGGGGTAGCCGTAGCCGACGACCTGCCACTTCGGCCGGACGCGCTCCTCCACCTTGCCGTTGCCGGTGTTGCCCTCGATGGTGGAGATGGTGCCGTCCTGGTTGTCCTTCTCGACGAACCCGACGTGGTTGATGGCGTCGAGGTCCTTGCTGCCGCTCCAGGAGAAGAAGACCACCGCGCCGGGCTTGGCGACGGTGCCGAAGCGGTCGTTGTTCTTGAACCACCTGGCGTGGGCGACGGTCCAGGCGTCCCAGCCGATCTGCGGGCGGGCGCCGGTCTTCTCGCCGACCCAGGAGACGAACATCGCGCACCAGGGGGCGTTGAGGTAGCCGGCGGGGGTGCCGCCGTCGCGGGCGATGGTCTCGGCGGCCCGCTTCGAGTCGGCGTACCAGCGCTGGTACGGGGTGCCGCCGCCGGCGGCGTTCTCGCTGGTGCCCACCTGGGAGCGGGCCATGGACAGCACCTGGTCGGCGGTGACCTGGATCTTGTTCTCGTCGGCGCGGGAGCGCTGGGCGGCGTGGTCGACCGGGTTCTTGGTGCTCTTGACAGTGCTCTTGACGGTGCTGCTGTGCTGTCCTGCGGCCGAGGCGGTCTCGGCGTTCGCGGCCTGCGGGCCGAGCGCGGCGGCGGCCACGGCCGTGCCGAGGACGGCGTAAGCGATCTTCATCTTTCGGGCAGCGGTGAAGCCGTGCTTGGCCATCGAGGGGGTTACTCCTTGCTTCCATGCCGCTTACCGGGTTAGCTGACGGGTTCGGACGTGGAAGCTGCCCTACGGCACGTGGTGCCGATTCACCCCAAAGGACGTGGGTCCCCGGTTCCGCGCGTGGCGGATTCAGCGGTCACAGGACGATCCTGTGATGTTCTTTCACTTGCGATGGTCAGACATACTCCGACAAAACGGACGTATGCCCTGAGACGCCCCATAAGGTAATACACATGGCAAGGAGATGACAAATCCCTAAAGGGCTGGTCAGGACAGTTGTTGCCGGGCGTCGGCCAGCAGCCCCATCATGGCAAGGGATTCGTCAAGCGGCATGATCGCCGATTCGGTCCGTCCCTCGGCCACCGCGGCACGCACCTCGCGCACCTCACCCGCGTAGCCGTTGTCGGCCGGATCGAGCAGATGCTCCTCGGGCTCCATGCCGGGCGCGGACAGCACGATCCGCTCCGGCGCCCAGAACGCCGCCGGGATGTCCGCCCGCATGCCCGTGCCGACCACGTGGGCGGAGTTGGGGTAGTGCGCGAGCAACGAGGTCGCCACCACGGCGTGCCGCCCCCCGGAGTACGTCAGCAGCCCCGCCGCCTCGGCGTCCACGCCGTTGGGCGCGAGCGCCCCGGTGACGCGCAGGCTCTCGGGCATGCCGAGCAGCAGCTGCGCCAGCCCGAACGGGTAGATGCCGAGGTCGAGCAGCGCGCCGCCGCCCAGCTCGGGAGCCCACAGCCGGTGCGCCTCGTCATAGGGATGGGCGAAGCCGAAGGACGCCTGCACCGAGCGGATCTCCCCGAAGCGCTCGTCGGTGGCGATCATGCGGATCAGCGGGTTGAACCGCATCCACATGGCCTCCATGAGGAAGACGCCCGCCTCGCGCGCCAGGCGCACCATCGTCTCGGCGTCGGCCACGCTGGCCGCGAGCGGCTTCTCGCACAGCACGGCCTTGCCGTTCGCGATGGCGGCCGCGGCCACCGGGAGGTGCTGGGCGTGGGGCGTGGCGACGTAGATCGCGTCCACGGCCGGGTCGGCGCACAGCTGCTCGTAGGAGCCGTACGCCGACTCCGCGCCGAGCGTCGCGGCCAGCGCCCGCGCCCGGCCGAGGTCGCGGGAGCCGACGGCGGCCACCCGCATGCCCGGCTCGGCCGCGATGGCCGTCCCCACGGTCTGGGCGATGCCGCCGGTCGCCGCTATGCCCCACGCAAAATCTCGCACAAGGCGAGATCGTAGAGGGTTCAGGTGGCGTTGAAGGTGTCGGGGTCGGGCCCGAGGCGCTTGCCCTGGTTGAGGGCTCCGATGGCGGCCATGTCCTCGGTGTCGAGGATGAAGCCGAACACGTCGATGTTCTCCTTGATGCGCGCCGGGGTGACCGACTTCGGGATCACCACGTTGCCGAGCTGCAGGTGCCAGCGGAGCACGATCTGGGCGGGCGTCCTGCCGTACTTGCCCGACAGCACCGCGAGCGCCGGATCGTCCAGCAGGCCCCTGCCCTGGCCGAGCGGGCTCCACGCCTCGGTGAGGATGCCGTTGGCCTCGTGGAACTCGCGCATCTCGCGCTGCTGCAGGTAGGGATGGAGCTCGATCTGGTTGATCGACGGCGTGATGCCCGTCTCCTCCATCAGCCGGGTGAGCGTGGGGACGGTGAAGTTGGACACCCCGATCGCCCTGGCCCGGCCGTCCCGGTAGATCTTCTCCAGGGCCTTCCACGCCTGGACGTACTTGTCCTGCCGCGGCACCGGCCAATGGATGAGGAAGAGGTCGACGTAATCGAGGCCCAGCCGGGCCAGGCTCTCGTCGAAGGCCTGCTCGGCGCGGCCGTGGTCGCCGTTCCACAGCTTGGTCGTGATGAACACCTTCTCGCGCGGCAGCCCGCAGGCGCGCACGGCCTGGCCCACGCCCTCCTCGTTGCCGTAGGCGGCGGCCGTGTCGATGTGCCGGTAGCCGGCCTCCAGCGCGGTGCGCACGGCCTGCTCGGCCTCGTCGCCGGGGACCTGCCAGACGCCGAACCCCAGCTGCGGGATCTGCACGCCGTCGGTGTTGAGCATGAGCGAGTTCATAGTGTCCATTGTTCACGTCGCGTTCCTGGCGGCTTAAGGCGGCAGGGGTAACTTAACGGCGTCATGGACGGGCCATCACCCTGCTGGGAGGCCCATCGGCCGGGAGGGGCAGGAGTGGTCGGACAGGCGTCGGCCTGGGTGGAGTCGCCGCTCCAGATGCTGTGCGCCGTCGAGGCCCACCACGCGGGGCTCCTCGGGCCCGTGACCACGGTCGTGCCGCGCGCGGGGCTGCGCGCGCTGAAGGCCACCCGCGCGGAGCTGCGCTCCCTCGGCGCGCCCGACGGGCTGGTGCTGGCCGATCCGCACGAGCGCATGCCGCGCCGGGTCCTCGCGGTCGGCGACGCCTTCTCCGGCAGGGTGCAGGTGCGCTGGCTGGCGTCGTGGCCCGGCCGGGTCGTCATCGTGGACGACGGCCTCGCCACGCTGCGCCTGCTGGAGCTGCTGGCGGCCGGGCCGTCGCGCCCCCTGCTGCGCGCCCGCGCCGAGCCGTCCGCGCCGCGTACCGCACTCGGCCTGGCCGCCGCGCTGCGGCTGCGCCTCAGCCGGGTGTCGGTCTTCACCGCGCTCGACGTGGACGACAAGCTCGCCGAGGCCGTCCGCGCCGCCGGCGTCGAGCTGGTCCGGCACGACTTCGCCTGGCTGCGCGCCCAGCCGCCGAGCCCGTACGGCCCCGACGAGCACACGGTCGTGCTCGGCACCTCGCTCGTCCGCAACGGCCTGGTGCACCGCGGCCGCTACCTGCGCTGGCTGACCGACCTGGCGGCCCGCGAGCCGCTCGCCTACTACCCGCACCGCCGCGAGGACCCGGTGGACGTGGCGCTCATCGGGGAGCTGCCCGGCGTCACCGTGCACGACGCCGGCGCGCCCGCCGAGCTGACCCTGCGCGGCCTGCGCCCGGACCAGCGGGTGCTCAGCCTCCCCTCGACCGCCGTCACCTCGCTGCGGGTCCTGCTCGGCCCGCGCGGCGTCGCCGTCGAGCCCGTGGACGTGCCTGACGACTGGTGGACCAGCAGGGCGGCCCCCGCCCTGCGCTCGCATCTGACAGGAGTGCCTGGTTGAACGTGTTGGCGGTGGCCGACTCCGACTCGTACCTGAAGTGGGCGGCCTGCCTGCTCGACGACCTGCCCGAGGGCTCGTCCGCGGACCTGGTGGTGGTCCGTACGCCGATCGCGCCCTCGCCCGAGCAGATCGCCGCCGCGGTGAGCGGGCGCGGGCGGCCGGCGCCGCCGGTGCTGTCGGCCCGGTCGGTGCGCCGGCTCGCCGAGCGCACCCGGCCCGACGTGATCCTCGTGGCCTGTACGGGGCCGGTGGTGGACGTGCTCGTGTCCGGCGTGCTGGACGGGCTGCGGCCCCGGCCGGTGTTCGTCAGCGGGCTGCCGGGCATCTCGGTGCCGGCGACGGAGAAGGCGTGGATCTACCGCAGCGGCTGCGACCTGTTCGTGGTGCACAGCGAGCGGGAGGTGGCCGAGTTCGGCGAGATCGCCGGGCGGCTCGGCGGGGGAGGGGCGGTCGGGCTGGCCCGGCTGCCGTTCCTGCGCGCGGGCGCGGCCCCGGCGGGCGGCGACCGGGTGGTCTTCGCCACCCAGGCCAAGGTGCCGCGCGGGCGCGAGCAGCGCGAACAGATTCTGAGCGCCCTGGCCGAGCTGGCCCGGCGCCGGCCGGACCTGGACGTCGTGGTCAAGCTGCGGGCCCTGGAGGACGAACGGCAGACGCACCGCGAACGCCACCACTACCAGCGGCTCTGGCGCGAGATGGGCGAGCCGGGGCGGCTGCGCTTCGCCGCCGGGCCGATGCACGAGCAGCTCGCGAACGCGGCCGGGTTCGTCACCGTCAGCTCGACGGCGGCGCTGGAGGCGATCGCGCTGGGCGTGCCGTCGCTGGTGCTGACCGACTTCGGCGTCAGCGCCGAGATGATCAACGTGGTGTTCGAGGGCAGCGGCCTGCTCGGCACGCTCGACGACCTGGCCGCGGGCGCCTTCCGCGCGGCCTCGCCCGCCTGGTGCGCGGCCAACTACTTCCATCCCGCCGAACGGGACGACTGGACCCGGCTGCTGGCCCGGCTGGTGTCCGCCGGGCCGGGCGGGCCCGCCACGTCCCTGCTGGACGGCCCCGAGCACGCGGCGGCGCGGCGGCGGGCCCGGCTGCGGGTGGAGGTCCACCCGTCGATGCTGCGAGCCGGATACAAGGCGAGGAAACGAGTGCGCCGCTACCTGACAGCCCTCGGCTGAGCGGCCGGAGAGGGCCGGGCGCTCAGCCGAGCGTCCGAAGGCGGGGCCGGGCGTTCAGGCGAGTGGGCGGAGGCGGCGGCGCAGGCGTTCCAGCGCCTTCGGGCGGGACGACGCCGGCCGGTCCAGGAGGCCCAGCACCTCCAGCCGCCTGCGCTTGAAGTAGCGGGCGTCGAAGTCGATCCGCGCCGGACGCAACCCCGGATACGCCTCGGCCTGCATGCAGTAGCCGACCGCGCGCACCAGCCCGGCCAGGTCCACCGGCGGCGGCTCCTCGATGACGCCGTCCGCCGTCAGCCGGGGCAGCAGCGCGTCCACGACGGTGAGCGGGACCCGGTTGCTGTTCTCGTAGGGCGTCAGGCGCTCCAGCACCAGCTCCGTCCCGTACGAGGCGACCGGCAGCCCGAAGTAGCGCCGCGCGGTCATCAGCCCGGTCGAGAAGCAGCCCACGACCAGCTCGGGCCGCAGCGCCGCGAAGCACACCTCGGCGGGCACGTTCTCCCCGGGCACCGACAGCCGCACCCCGAGCCGCCCGGCCGCCTCCCGCAGGAGCCGGGCGTGCCGCCGCCCGGCCGCCGGGTGCGGCTTGAACACCACGTGGTCGTGGCCGCGGGCGGCCAGCGCCGCCAGCATCCCCTCGTGCAGCCCGGCCTCCTCCTCGGCGCTCAGCAACTCCAGCGCCGACAGGTACTGGCCGAGGACGACCGGTGCGCCCTGTGGCAGGGCGGGGGCCGCGGCCCCGGGCGCCCCTGCCACCTCCGCGACGACCGCGAGGAAACGCTCGCCCGGCAGCGTCTCGGCCGGCACGCCGTACTCGCTGAGCAGCAGCGGCGTCAGCCCCGGCACCAGGTCCAGGTGGAGCAGCCGGGTGACGCGGCGGTGGATCTCGGCGGGGAGCGGGTCGCGGGTGGGGCCGTAGCTCATGAGCCCGTCGGCGTAGACGGTGATCGGGCAGTCGCGCACCAGCCCGCCGATCGTCCGGGCGGGCGGCACCGCGATCGACTCCAGCACCAGCTCCTCGACGTCGTCCAGGCCCCAGTGGGAGCGGATCAGCCGCTCGGTCATCGGCACCTCGATCACCCGCGCCCGCCAGTCGGACGGATGCAGCGGCGCGATCAGCTCGTTCCACGAGCGCACCTCGTCGAAGCGCCCGCGCAGCGCCGCGAAGCCGGGCGTCTCCTCCAGCGGCGTCGCCACCTCGGGGACGGCCGCGTTGTTCGACACGATCAGCAGCCGCCGGCCGTCGCCGAAACGGCCGTCGTCGATCGCGGCGGCCAGCGTCATCGCCCCGAACAGGGTCGAGGCGTAGAAGACCTTCATGGGGCGCTCCGGATCCTGGCGTACGGGTCGGGGGGCAGTCCGGGCAGCAGGGCGCGCAGCAGCGCCCCCCGCTCGGCGGGCATCCGCGTCACGGCCTCGGCCACCAGCTCGCGCGGCAGCGAGGACACCATCAGCACGCCCCGCTCCTCGAAGCGGGCGCGCAGCGGCGGCGCGAACCGCTCGCCGAGCTCCAGATGGTGGGCGAACAGGGCGCAGAAGGTCCGTACGGCCTTCGGCAGGAACTCCGGCTCCAGGTCCTTGAGCACCAGCTCGAAGGCGTCGAAGAAGTGCAGTTGCCGCTCGTCGCCGATCTGGGTGAGCGAGCCGGCGACCTGGCGGCGGTAGAACACCCCGGCCAGCGACACCACGGCGAACGTGGCCGCCTCCCGGTGCAGCCGCCAGATCCACGGCCGGTCCTCGGCCGTGTGCAGCGAGCCGGGGAAACGCAGCAGGTCGCCCAGCGAGCGCCGGTAGATCCCGGCCCAGGCGTAGGGGTAGTCCACCATCGTGCGCGTGTCCGCGGGCAGGATCGCCTCGCGGGGGTCGAGCACCACGCCCCTCCGCGCCAGGGGGGCGCGGTGCACGACCCGTTTGCGGCCCTCGACCTGCACGTGGTCGACGCGCACGAAATCGCAGCCGAGCCCGTCGGCCGCCTCGACCAGCCGGGCCAGGTAGCCGGGCGCGAGCCAGTCGTCGCCGTCCAGGTACGTCACGTACCGGCCGGACGCGGCGGCGAGACCGGCGTTGCGCGCGTCGGCCAGCCCGGCCGGCACGTCGTGACGGATGACGGCCAGGCCGGGCAGCTCGCCGCGGAAGTCCTCGACGATGTCCGGGGTGGCGTCCACGGAGCCGTCGTCGACGACGATGAACTCGAAGTCGCGCCGGGCGTTGCGGGCCAGCGCGGTGAGCGCGTCGGCGATGTAGCGCTCACCGTCGCGGATCGGCACGACGACCGAGAGAGTGATCAACGGGGGGTCTCTCCAGGAACGAGGGGCAGGGGGTCAGGCGGTGACCCGGCGCAGGCGGGCCTTGGGGGCCTCCTCGCCGGGGAAGACGCGCTTGACGCCGTCGCCCATGGCCTGCTCGATGATCCGGATGTCGCGCACCAGGTGCTCCAGCCCGGCGGGCTCCAGCGAGGCCGCGTGGTCGGAGCCCCACATGGTGCGGTCGAGCGTGATGTGCCGCTCCACGCACACCGCGCCGAGCGTCACGGCCGCCAGCGAGATCTGCAGCCCGCGCTCGTGGCCGGAGTAGCCGACCGGCACGCCGTAGCGCTCCTTCAGCGTGGTGATCGTGCGCAGGTTCGCCTCCTCCGGAGGCAGCGGGTACGTCGAGGTCGCGTGCATCATGATCAGCCGGTCGGTGCCGAGGATCTCCACCGCCGCGTCGATCTCCGACAGCGTGGACATGCCCGTGGACAGGATGACCGGCTTGCCGGTGGCGGCGAGGGCGCGCAGGAGCTGGTGGTCGGCCACGCCCGCCGAGGCCACCTTGTGCACCAGGACGTCCATCTCCTCCAGGAACTCGACGGAGGGCACGTCCCACGGCGAGGCGAACCAGTGCAGGCCGCGCTCGGCGCAGTGCTTGGCGATCTCGGCGTACTCGTCGCGGCCGAACTCGGTGCGCTCCTTGTACTCCAGGTACGTCATCTCGCCCCACGGCGTCTGCCGGATCTGCCCCTTCTGCTCCTCGGGCACGCAGATCGCGGGGGTGCGCTTCTGGAACTTGACCGCCTGGCAGCCCGCGTCGGCGGCCACGTCGATGAGCCGGCGGGCGATGTCGAGGTCGCCGTTGTGGTTGATGCCGATCTCGCCGATGACGTAGACGGGCTCGCCGTCGCCCACCAGCGTGTCGCCGATCGCGACCGGGCCGAAGCGGGGGCGGGCCCGGTCCGCGGCGGCCGGCTGGGCCTGCGGCTCGGGGCGGGCGGCCACCACGCGGTCGCACAGCTCGCGCACCGCGCCCGAGCCGCCGCCCCGGGTGAGCACGACGCGGGCCGCGGCGCGCACCCGCGGGTGGGCGTCGGGGGTGGCGACCGGCCAGCCGACCTCGGCCATCGGGCCCAGGTCGTTGACGTCGTTGCCGACGTAGGCCACCCGGGCGGGGTCGAGGCCCTCGATGTGCAGCCAGTCGCGCAGCACCGTGCGCTTGTCGGCCAGGCCCTGCAGCACGGGCACGCCGAGCTTGCGGGCGCGGGCGGCGACCACCGGGTTGTGCTCGGTGGACATGATCAGCACCTTGACGCCGGAGCGGCGCAGCAGCGACACGCCCATCCCGTCGGAGCGGCTGACCAGCACCATCTCGCGACCCTCGGAGTCGACGTAGGCGCGGTCGTCGGTGTGCACGCCGTCGAAGTCGGTGATGACGGCGTCCACGTCGATGGGCTCCGGCCGGTCGATGAACGGCGCCAGCGCCCGGACCAGCTCCAGGTCGCCCGGCTCGTCCACCTCGATCGCGTGCTGCGGCGGGACCGGCTGGACCGCGGTGCGGCCGAAGAAGCGGTGGCCGTGCTCGCGGAAACCGGCGGTGCGCATGACGTAGAACGCGCCGTTCTCGCGGAACTGGGGCTCGCGGTCCTGCCGGCGCGGCCGGACGGCGGGGTCGTGGTTGACGCCCGCGCCCGCGGCGGTCCAGAGGAACTCGTGCGTCGGCAGGCCGGACACCACGGAGTCGGCCTCGCCGTCGAGGACCTTCCGCACGGCGGCCGACAGGTCCTCCGGGTCGATGAACGCGCTCGTGCACTGGACGAGCACGACGACTTCGGGGTCGGCGCCGAGCGCGTCGAGCGCGTGCAGCACCGCCGACTCGCTGGAGGCGGTCGCGCCGCTGAGCTCGGCGGGCCGCTCCACGATCAGCGCGCCCGCCTCGCGGGCGGTCGCGGCGATGCCGTCGTGGTCGGTGCTGACCACGACCTGGTCCACGAGCTCGGCGGCCAGGCAGGCCCGGACGGCCCGGGTCACCAGCGGCACGCCCCCGACCAGGGCGAGGTTCTTCAGGGGTACGCCCGCCGAACCTCCGCGGGCGGGAACTACGGCCAAGACTCGCAACGGATTCTCCTCAAAGCTTCTGATGGCATTGAGAAGCTAGAGGTCCGGGTTGAACGCCCGGCGTCACCGTCATTAACGCTCCATGGGGATCCGGTAGAGCAACTCTGGCCGGCCCACTCCGCCGTACTGCGGCATGCGGACCGCCGTACCCAGCTCGACCAGGTGTTCCAGGTAGCGGCGGGCGGTCACGCGGGACACCCCGATGGCGTCGGCCACCGCCTGCGCGGCCATGCCGCCCGGCCGCGCCCGCAGCTCGGCCGCGACCGCGTCCAGGGTGTCCCTGGACAGCCCCTTGGGCAGGTCGGAGCTGCCGCGCAGGGCGCCGAGCACGCGGTCCACGTCGCCCTGGCCGGCCGCGACCCCGGCCTCGTCCTTGAACCGGGCGTAGCGGGTGAGCTTCTCCTGCAGCGTGGCGTACGTGAACGGCTTGAGCAGGTACTGCGAGACGCCGAGCGACACCGCCGAGCGCACCATCGCCAGGTCGCGGGCCGAGGTGACGGCGATGACGTCACACATCAGGCCGCCCGCCCTGATGGCCCGCACCACCTCCAGCCCGTGCAGGTCCGGCAGGTACAGGTCGAGCAGGACGAGGTCCACCGGGCGGCGGCGCAGGAAACGCAGCGCCTCGCCGCCGGAGCGGGCCACCCCGGCCACCGTGAAGCCGGGCACCCGCTCGACGTAGACGCGGTTGGCCTCGGCGGTGATCTCCTCGTCCTCGACGACCAGGACGGAGACGGCGGCGCCGGTCATCGGACGCGCTCCGGGATCGGCAGCCGCACGGTGAACGCGGACCCGCGCACCTCGATCTCCCCGCCGAGCCGCCGCACCGCCTGCCCGACCAGCGCCAGGCCGAGGCCGCGGCCGTCGCCCTTGGTGGTCCAGCCCCTGGCGAAGGCGGCCGGGCCGGTGAGCCCCGGGCCGTCGTCGGAGACCTGGATGACGGCCCGGCCGCCGTCGGAGCCGAGCCGCACCTCGACGCGGGTGCCGGCGTCGATGGCGTTGTCGATGAGGTTGCCCGCGATGGTGACCAGCGCGCGCGGGTCCAGGCCCCAGTCGTCCAGCGGCTCGTCCTCGCCGCCCTCGTTCGTGATCACCAGCTCGACGCCGCGCTCGGCGGCCTCGGCGCTCTTGCCGAGCAGCAGCGCCGCGAGCACCGGCTCGCGGACCGCGCCCATCACCCGGTCGGTCAGCTCCTGCGCCGCGCGCAGCTCGGCGGTGCCGAGCGCGACGGCCTCCTCGGTACGGCCCAGCTCGACCAGCGTGATCACGGTGTGCAGCCGGTTGGCGGCCTCGTGCGCGGCCGAGCGCAGCGACTCGGCGAAGCCGCGCTCGGCGTCGAGCTGGCCGGTCAGCGCCTGCAGCTCGGTCGTGTCGCGTACGGTCACCACCCGGCCGAGCCGGCTCGCGGCGCTGTTGACCGCGAGGACCCGCTCGCCGACCAGGTGGACCCGCTCCTCGCCGGCGGCCGTCAGCTCGGTGAGGCCCAGCTCGTCCACGTGCCGGCCCTCGGCGCCGGCGGGCAGGCCGAGCAGCAGCCGGGCGGCGTCGTTGCACAGCGTCAGCCGGCCGTCGCCGCCGACCAGCAGCAGGCCCTCGCGCACGGCGTGCAGGACCGCGTCGTGGTGCTCGTGGATGCGGCCCAGCTCCACCGGGCCGAGCCCGTGCGTCTGGCGGCGCAGCCGGGCGGTCACCAGCCACGTGCCGGCCGCGCCCAGCCCGAGCGCGAGCGCCACGATGAAGCCGCCCCAGCCGAGCTGGCCGCGCAGCATGGCGCTGATCCTGTCCACCGTGATCCCCGCGCTGACCAGGGCCACCACCCGGCCGTCCGACAGGACGGGGGTGACGGCCCGCTCGGACGGGCCGAGCGTGCCGGTGTAGGTCTCGGTGAACGTCTCGCCGCGCAGCGCCGGGCCGGTGTTGCCGAGGAAGCGCCGGCCGATCTCGGAGCGGTGGGGATGGCTGAGCCGGGTGCCGTCCGGCCGCATGATGGTGATGAAGTCGACGCCCGTGCTGAGCCGCACCCGCTCGGCGAACGGCTGCAGCCGCGCGCTCGGGTCGGGGTCGCCCAGGGCGTCGGCGACCTCGGGGGCGGCGGCCACGCTGACCGCCACGGCCGTGGCCCGGTGGCCGGCGTCGTCGGTGAGCAGCCGGTGCGCCTGCACCAGGGCGAGCACGGCGCAGCCCGTCGCGGTGACCGCGACCACGAGCAGTTGCAGGACCAGCATCTGGCCCGCCAGGCTCCAGCGATGCATGGTGAAGACACCTTTTTCCGGCATTAGTCGTGAACGTAACTTACTTAATGGTGACCTGGGTCACGTATGCCGCGCATAGTCGCACCACTGGAACGTCCGTCCGCAGTGGCTGGAGACAACCCCCCATGCGCGATCGCACACGCTATCTGTACCTGGCCGTCATCGCGGCGGTCCTGCTCGGGATCCTGGTCGGGTTCGTCTGGCCGGAGGCCGGTCAGGCGCTCAAACCCCTCGGCACCGGGTTCGTCGCCCTCATCAAGATGCTGATCGGGCCGATCATCTTCTGCACCATCGTGCTCGGCGTCGGCTCGGTGAGCCAGGCCGCCAAGGTCGGCAAGGTCGGCGGCCTCGCCCTCGGCTACTTCATCGTGATGTCCACGGTGGCCCTGCTCATCGGCCTGCTCGTGGGCAACGTCATCCACCCGGGCGAGGGGCTGCGGCTCACCGACACCGCCCGGCAGGCGGCCGAGGCGGAGGCGGCCAAGGGCGGCGAGAGCGGCACCGTCGACTTCCTGCTCGGCATCATCCCCGACACGCTGCTGTCGTCCCTGACCTCGGGGTCGGTGCTGCAGGCGCTGCTGGTGGCGCTGCTGACCGGCTTCGCGCTCCAGGCGATGCGGGAGAAGGGCAAGCCGATCCTGCGCGGCATCGAGCACCTGCAGCGGCTCGTCTTCCGCATCCTCGCCATGGTCATGTGGGCCGCGCCCGTAGGCGCGTTCGGCGCGATCGCGGCCGTCGTGGGCGCCACCGGCATCGAGGCGCTCAAGAGCCTCGCGATCATCATGATCGCCTTCTACACCACCTGCGTGCTCTTCGTCGGCCTGGTGCTCGGCCCGCTGCTGTGGCTGGTCGCGCGGGTCAACCTGTGGTCGCTGCTGCGCTATCTCGGCCGCGAGTTCCTGCTGATCCTCTCGACGTCCTCCTCGGAGACCGCGCTGCCGCGGCTCATCGCCAAGATGGAGCACCTCGGCGTGAGCCGGACCGTCGCGGGCATCACGGTCCCGACCGGCTACTCCTTCAACCTCGACGGCACCGCCATCTACCTCACCATGGCCACGCTGTTCATCGCCACCGCGACCGGCTCGCCGCTGGAGCTCGGCGAGCAGGTGGCGCTGCTGCTGTTCATGATGATCGCGTCCAAGGGCGCGGCGGGCGTGACGGGCGCGGGGCTCGCCACCCTGGCCGGCGGCCTGCAGGCGCACCGGCCCGAGCTGGTGGACGGCGTCGGCCTCATCGTGGGCATCGACCGCTTCATGTCCGAGGCGCGGGCGCTCACCAACTTCGCGGGCAACGCCGTGGCGACGGTCCTCGTGGGCACCTGGACCGGCGACTTCGACCGGGAGCGCGCCGGCGAGGTGCTGGCCGGGCGGGCCCCGTTCGACGAGTCCACCCTGATCGACGAGGACGAGTCCCCCGGGGAGCGTCCCGAGCCCGACGCCGGGGAGCGGGAGATGGCCCGCGCCTGACCCGCGTCAGCGGCGGCCGTAGGTGAGACGCCGGAGCAGCGCCTCCGCCGGACCCCTCCGGCCGCCCGCGGACAGCACGGCGGCGAGGACCACCGTGGCGAGCCAGGTCAGCACGGCGACGCCGGACGCGGCGGCGTCGCCGGCGCGGGTGCCGAGCCCGCCGAAGTACGGCGCGAACACCGCCACGAAGATCACCGACTGCAGCAGGTAACAGGTCAGCGACCACTGGCCGCACGCGGCCAGCGCCCTGACGACCGCGCCGGGCCGCACGCGGGAGGCGACCAGGCCGATGACGGCCGCGTACGCCAGCCCGCCCGCGATGCCGCTCAGGCTGTGCAGCACGTACGCCGCCACCGCCACCAGGTCGGACGCCGCCCACACCTGCGTGTCGATCAGCGTCAACGGCGCCCCTCCCGCGACCGCCAGCCCGGTGCCGGGGACCGCGACCCGGATGAGCAGGTCCCGGTGCGCCAGCGGGTCCTCCAGCAGGCGGCGCCTCGCGGCCCAGACGCCGAACAGGAACGCCGGCACCACACCCACGGCGAAGTACGTGGGCGTCATCCCGGACCAGCCGATCAGCCGCATCATCGTCGCCTCGACCGGGTCGGCCATGGCGGCCGGGGTGTCGCCCTTGGGCCCGGAGATCGTGAGCAGGCCGAAGGCGGCCATGACCACGGCGTGCGCGACGAGCCCGGCGATGGCGGCGCGCAGCACGGTGCGGTCCTCGCGCAGGACGAAGCCGGCGAGGACGAGCCCGACCAGCCCGTACGCCCCCAGGATGTCCCCGAAGAACAGCAGCAGCGCGTGGCAGAACCCGAAGGCCAGCAGCCACAGGCTCCGGCGGCGCAGCACCGCGCGCACCCGGGACGGGCTCCGGCCGGCGGCGAGCTGCCGGTGCGCGAGCTGGACCAGGCCGTAGCCGAACAGCGCGGCGAACATGGGCAGGGCGCGCCCGTCCACCAGCAGGATCTGGACCCCGGCGACGAGGCGGTCCAGCGTGCCCCCGTCGAGGGCGTAACCGCGGAAGCCCACGGGGTGGCCCCCCAGGTACATGTGCGCGTGGGCGAGCGCGATCAGCAGCAGCATCAGCCCGCGGGCCAGGTCGGGCGCGAGAGCCCGGCGCGTGACGGGAGTGGCTCCCTGGACGGGCAGCGGCGGAGCGACGGACATGGGTGTCCCCTCAGTAATTAGCTACACGACTGTATCTAATGATGATGAAGGTAAGCTACACCCGTGTAGCTGAACAAGGGGGCGATGATGGGCGACCACAGCGGGCGGACGCGCCGGCGTGGCGAGGAGTTGCTCAAGGCCATCCACGACGCCGTGCTGGAGGAGGTGCTGGAGGTCGGCGTGGCGCGGCTGACCATGGACGGCATCGGCCGGCGGGCGGCGACGCCGCGCACGACGCTGTACCGCCGCTGGTCCAGCCCCGTCGAGGTGCTTCTGGACGCGCTCTACCACCAGCATCCGGTGGAGGAGCCGACCCCGGGGGCGGACGATCTGCGCGGCGACCTGATCAGGGCGCTGCGCCTCATGACGGAGTGGGCGTTCAGCAGGGCGGGCCGGGCGGTGGCCGCCATCCTCACCGACCCGAAGAGCGCGGAGCTGATGTCGGAGGCGCTGCACGAGCGGGTCTTCGCCGGCCGTGGCGGCACGTTCACGCTCACGGTGCTGCGGCACTACGCCGACCGGGGCCACTTCGGCGCCGAGCTGATCACCCCGGTCGTGGCCGACATCGGCGAGGCGCTGGTGACCAAGCACCTGCTCGACAGAGGCACCCCGCCCACAGACGAGACGCTCGAGGCGATCGTCGACCAGGCCATCCTGCCGGCCGTCGGGTTCGGCCCGCGGGCCTAGAGCGCCCGACCGGCTCCCAGCCGCCGGCCGCGAGCCGGCCGGGCGCTCGTGGCGGGACTTCTCAGCGCAGCTTGCGGGCGATGCCCGCGTAGCCCATGCGGGCCGTCTCCTCGTCCACGATCGTCGGATGCGCCGGGTCGGCGAACGGCCACACGGCCGGTCCGAGCCCGTTGGCGAGACCCGGCGGGATCAGCTCGAAGTCGCCGAAGAAGGTCTCGATCTCCTTGCCCGGCCGCGGCGTGAACGGCATTCCCGACTGACGGTAGAACCCGGCGATGCGGGCGGCCCGCTCGGTCGCCACGTCGTTGCCCATGTGGGAGATGGCGAGGTAGCTGCCCGGCGCCAGCGCCTCCCGGTAGGCGGCCACGAAGCCCTGCGGGTCCTCCTCGTCCGGCACGAAGTGCAGGATGAACATCATGAGCACGGCCACGGGCCGGGAGAAGTCGAGCAGGCCGCGCACCTCGGGGTCGGACAGGATCTCCTCCGGCCGGCGCACGTCGCCCAGCACCATCGCCACCCGGTTGGGGTCGGCGAGCAGCGCCCGGCCGTGCGTGGCCACCACGGGGTCGTTGTCGACGTAGACCACGCGGGCCTCGGGAACGATCCGGTGGGCGACCTCGTGCACGTTCTCCTGGGTCGGCAGGCCCGAGCCCAGGTCGAGGAACTGCGTGATGCCCTGCTCGCACAGGTAGCGGACCATGCGGCCGATGAACGCGCGGTTCTCCCTGGTGCCGTCGCGGACCTCGGGCATGACGCCGAGCACCATGTCGCCGAGGTCGCGGTCGGCCTTGAAGTTGTCCTTGCCGCCCAGGAAGTAGTCGTACATGCGGGCCGCGTTGGGGATGCGGGGATCTACGCCCTGCGGCGCCTGCTCCGTCATGAACCAATGATCCACTATCGGAACGGTAGAAATCACGTAGCCGCCGGAAGTCTCAGGACGAACCGGGCGCCGCCCGGGAAGTCCTCCGCGCAGATCTGGCCGCCGTGCGCGAGCGCCACGTCGCGGGCGATGGCGAGGCCGAGGCCGGTGCCGCCGGCGTCGCGGCTGCGGGAGGCGTCCAGCCGGGTGAAGCGCTCGAAGATGCGCTCGCGCTCGGCCTCGGGGATCTCCTGGCCGTCGTTCTCCACCGACAGCACCGCCAGGCCGTTCTTGCGGGTCACCCGCACCTGGACGTGGGTCTCGGCGTGCCGCTGGGCGTTGTCCAGCAGGTTCGTCAGCACGCGGGCGAGCTGCAGCCGCACGCCGTCCACCTCGACGCCGGCGGCCAGGTCGGCGTGGACCGGCAGTTTGTCGCTGCGCCGGCCCAGCTCCTGGCGCACCAGGACGGCCAGGTCCACCCGCTCCTTGGCGGCGTCCACCTGGGAGCCGATCCTGGCCAGCAGGAGCAGGTCGGTGATGATGGCCTCCAGCCGGTCGGTGTCGCGCAGGGCGCTTTTCACCAGCGACCGCAGGTCGGTGTCGTCCGGGTAGAGCTGGGCGCTCTCCAACTGGGCGCGCAGCCCGGCGATCGGGGTGCGCAGCTCGTGGGAGGCGTCCGAGGCGAACTGGCGCTGCTGCTCGGCGGAACGTTCCAGGCGGGTCAGCGTGCCGTTGATCGAGCGGGCGAGCTGGGCCACCTCGTCCTCGCCCGGCGGCTCGCTGACGCGGCTGCTGAGGTCGCCGGTGTGCACCGCGTCGAGCTGCGCGCGCATGACGGCCACCGGGCGCAGCGCTCGGCCGGTGATCAGCCAGGTCGCCCACCCGGCCAGCGCGACGAGCACCGCGACCTCGGCGAAGACGACGAACTCCAGGGTGCGCGTGCCCAGCACGTCCGGGGTGCTGCGCCCGGCGAGGACGACGGGCGAGTCGGGGGAGACGTTCACCCGGATCGCCGACAGGTGCACGCACTCGGTCGGCAGGCAGTTGAACACGTCGATCTCGGGGTCCTGCCGCGTGGGGCGCAGGTCGGTGAGCGGCGGCAGGGCGCGGGCGGCGTCGCTGGTGGCGATGATCCGTTCGTCGGCGCCGATGACCTGGATGAGGTCGACCGACGGGTCGGACAGCGGGATGGCCGAGCCCTGGGGCAGGCTGCCGGAGCGCATCTCGTACGCCACCCGCTGGGCGGTGTGGCGGGTGTCGGCGAAGACGGACGACTCGACCAGCGTGCGGGCGAGGACGACGGCCGCGACGCCCATGGGCAGGAGCACGAGGGCCGCCACGATCGTGGCGATCAGGGTCACCCGTCCCCGCAGGGACCTGCCCCAGATCGACCGGAACACCGCCGACATCCCACGACATTACCGAGCGTCACGACTCGCAGATGCCGCGAGAGGGGAAAGATCCCCCAAAGCATCAGCTATCAATCGTCGGTGCCGGAGCCGGAGCGCTGGATCCAGACGGCGGTGTCGGGCGGGATCGACCCGTCGGCCGCCAGCGGGCCGCTGGACAGCAGCACCTCGCCCGCGACGCCCGGCGGCACGGGACGCTCGCCGGTGTTGAGCACCACGACCAGGCCGGGGTCCCGCTCGACGGCCAGGACGTCCTCGGGGGAGTCCAGCCAGGACAGCGTGCCGCCGCCGAGCGCCGGATGCCGCCTGCGCAGGCGCAGCGCGGCCCGGTAGAGGTTGAGCGTCGAGCCGGGGT
Organism: Nonomuraea bangladeshensis; assembly: GCF_039529455.1. NCBI lineage: Bacteria > Bacillati > Actinomycetota > Actinomycetes > Streptosporangiales > Streptosporangiaceae > Nonomuraea > Nonomuraea bangladeshensis. The sequence continues at coordinate 32,882 of NZ_BAAAMV010000011.1, read as the reverse complement.
CGTCCTCCTGGGCCTCGGCCGACAGCGCCGTCCACTCCGCCGGGATCGGCAGCCACGGGTCGCGCCAGCCGCAGCCGGGCTCGGCGGTCCACGGGATCGGCACCCGGCAGCCGTCGCGGCTCTCGCCCCGGCGCAGGAAGGCCGGGTCCTGGCGCAGCTCGTCCGGCAGGTCGAGAACCTCGGGCAGGCCCAGCTCCTCGCCGTTGTAGAGGTAGGCCGAGCCGGGCAGGGCCAGCATGAGCAGGGTGGCCGCGCGGGCGCGGGCCAGGCTCCCGTGGCGGGTGACGTGGCGCGGCTTGTCGTGGTTGGACAGCACCCAGGTGGTGGGCGCGCCGACCAGCTCGGCCTCGGCCAGCGACTTCTCGATGACCGTACGGAACGACTTGGCATGGAAGTCGGCCATCATGAACTCGAAGTTGAACGCCTGGTGCAGCTCGTCCGGGCCGATGTAACGGGCCAGGCGCTCGGGGGAGGAGACCCACGCCTCGGCCACCGCCATCCGGCCGCCCGGGTAGGAGTCGAGGATCGGCCGCCATTCGCGGTAGATGTCGTGCACGCCGTCCTGGTCGAAGTAGGGCACCTGCTCGTCGCCGAGCATCTCGGCCTGCGGGCCGTCCTTCGCCCCGACGTCCGGCAGGCCGGCGGCCTTGATCATGCCGTGCGCCACGTCCACGCGGAAGCCGTCCACGCCGCGCTCCAGCCAGAAGCGCAGGATGTCGCGGAACTCGGCGCGCACCTCGGGGTTGTCCCAGTTGAGGTCGGGCTGCTCGGGCGCGAACAGGTGCAGGTACCACTGGCCGTCCTCGACCTGCGTCCACGCCGGGCCGCCGAAGATCGACTCCCAGTCGTTGGGCTCGTCGCGGAAGATGTAGCGGTCGCGCAGGCCGGCCTGGAACCAGGGGTGCCGGTCGGAGGAGTGGTTCGGCACCAGGTCCACGATGACCCTGATGCCCTTGCCATGGGCCTCGGCGACGAGGGCGTCGAAGTCGGCGAGCGTGCCGAAGCGCGGGTCCACGTCGCGGTAGTCGGCCACGTCGTAGCCGCCGTCGGCGAGGGGCGAGGTGTAGAACGGGCTGAGCCAGATCGCGTCCACGCCGAGGCTCGCGAGGTAGTCCAGGCGGCCGCGCACGCCCTGGAGGTCACCGGTGCCGTCGCCGTTCGCGTCGGCGAAGCTTCGCGGATAGACCTGGTACACGACGGCGTCCCGCCACCAGTCGTCGTTGCCGAGCAGCATGGTGTTCCTTCCCCCGGGGGACCAAGTGGTCCTGTGATGTTCTGGTGAAGGATGTCCTGATCGTCGCTTCTGGGTCAAGCGTAACTTTCCGCAAGTTGCAGAAGCGACGTGCGGGTTTGGTAACGCTCTTTCGCAAGACCTTCCAATTCTTGCAAAGAGCCGCTAACTTCCTGGAAACGTTCGGGCTTTCCCTCCGCGGCGGCGCGCCATCAGCGCGCCGCTGCTTCTGCGTGACCTCAGGAGGTCTCATGCGCAAGCGTGCTCTGGGTGTGGCCGCCCTCGCGACCCTCGCCCTCGCCGCCACGGGCTGCGGCGGCGCAGAGCCGGCCGCCCCCACCGCCTCGTCCGGCGCGTCCGCCCCCGCCACGGCGGCCGCGGGCGGCGGCACGCTCGTCATCTGGGCCGACCCCAGCCGGGTCCAGCCGCTGCAGCCCTTCGCCGAGGCCTTCGGCACGGAGAACGGCGTGAAGGTGGAGGTCAAGGAGATCTCCAAGGACAACCAGACGACCTTCCTCACCGCCTCCCAGCAGGGCAGCGGCCCCGACATCATGATCGGCGCGCACGACTGGATCGGCAACCTGGTGCAGAACGGCGCCATCGACCCGATCACGCTGACCGAGGAGCAGAAGGGCGCCTTCTCCGCCAAGGCCCTGCAGGCCGTCACCTTCAACGGCCAGATCTACGGCGCCCCCTACGCCGTGGAGAACATCGCCCTCATCCGCAACACCAAGCTCGCCCCCGACGCCCCCGCCAGCATCGAGGACCTGATCGCCCAGGGCAAGAAGCTCAAGGCGGACGGCAAGGTCAAGGAGGTGCTCTGCCTGCCGGTCGGCCAGAAGGGCGACGCCTTCCACGTCTACCCGATCTTCGCCTCGGCCGGCGGCGCGCTGTTCGGCGCCACCTCCACCGGCGACCCCGACCCCAAGACGGTGCTGCTCGGCTCGCCGGACTCGGTCAAGGCGTTCGAGAAGCTCAAGGACCTCGGCGAGAAGGGCGACGGCGCGCTGCGCACGTCGATCACCAACGAGAACTACATCGTCAACTTCGCCGGCGGCAAGTGCGCCTACCTCGTCTCCGGCCCGTGGGCGATCGCCGACGTCAAGAAGGCCGGCGTCTCCTACGACATCAGCCCCGTCCCCGCGTTCAAGGACGGCAAGCCCGCCACCCCGTTCGTCGGCGTCCAGACCTTCTTCGTCGCCTCCAAGGGCAAGAGCAAGGCCCTGGCCCAGGAGTTCGTCGCCAACTACGTGACCAACGTGGACGTCGCCATGGCGCTCTACAAGGCCGACCCGCGGCCCCCGGCGCTGTCGGCCGCGCTCCAGCAGGTCCAGGCCGAGGACCCGGACGCCGTGAAGTTCATGGACGCCGGCAAGGACGGCATGCCGATGCCCGCCATCCCCGAGATGGCCGCCATCTGGGAGCCGTTCGGCATCGCCGAGAACGCGGCGGTCAAGGGCGGCGACGCGGCCGAGGCCGCGGCGGCCGCGCAGAAGGCCGTCGACGGCGCGCTCAAGAACTGACGCCGTGGCACTCGACGTGCGCGAGAGCGGGCGGGCGGCGGGGACGCCGCCCGCCCGGCCCCGCAGGGAGATCACCACGGCGTTCGTGGTGAGCCGGATCGCGGTGCTCGCCGTGACCGCCGCGATCCTGCTGTACGCCGTTCCGCCGCTGGTCGCCACCGAGTCGTGGGCCGCGCTCGTGGTGCTGTGCGCCGCCGCCGCGGGCATCGCCCTGCTCTACCTGACCCGGCGCTTCGTCCCGGCGAAGTACCTCGTCCCCGGCACCGTCTTCCTCATCGCCTTCCAGGTGTTCCCCGTCGTCTACACGGCGACCACCGCGTTCACCAACTTCGGCGACGGGCACCGGGGCAGCAAGGCCGAGGCGGTCACCGCCATCGAGACCGGCTCGGTGCGCCAGGCCCCCGGCTCTCCCGAGTACGCCCTGACCCCCGCCCTGCGCGGCGAGGAGCTGGTGTTCCTGCTGGCCGACCCGAAGACCAAGCAGGTCTCGCTCGGCACCGCCGACGGGCTGACCCCGCTGACCGGGGCCGAGCTCGGCATCACCGGCAAGGTCGTCTCCGCGCCCGGCCTGACCGTGCTCAAGGCCCCCGAGGCGGCCGCCCGCGCCGCCGAGGTCTCCGCCCTCGCCGTGCCCACCTCCGGCGGCCTGATCAAGGCCAACGGGCTCAGCCGGGCCGTCGAGGGCCGGGCCGCGCTCGTGTACGACGAGGCGTGCGACTGCGTACGCGGCGCCGGCGGCCCCTGGACGGCCGACGAGGACCAGGGCTACTTCGTCAACGCCAAGGGTGAGCACCTGGCGCAGGGCTGGCAGGTGAACGTCGGATTCGCCAACTTCGCCCGCGCCCTGACCGACCCCACCATCTCCGGCTACTTCCTGGGCGTGCTCGGCTGGAACGCGGTCTTCGCGCTGGCCTCGGTGCTCGGCACGTTCGGCCTCGGCATGGCGGTCGCGCTGGCGCTGCACCACCCGCGCATGCGCGGCACCCGGTTCTACCGGATCGCGCTGATCCTGCCGTACGCGATGCCGGCCTTCGCCATGCTGCTGGTCTGGCGGGACATGTTCAACCGCGACTTCGGCCTGGTCAACCAGCTTCTCGGCGTGCACGTGGACTGGCTCGGCGAGCCCGTGACCGCCCGGCTCGCGGTGATCCTGGTCAACCTGTGGCTCGGCTTCCCGTACATGTTCCTCGTCACGACCGGCGCGCTGCAGGCCATCCCGCGCGAGCTGACCGAGGCGGCGGCCATCGACGGGGCGACCCCGTGGCGGGCCTTCCGGCGGGTGACGCTGCCGCTGCTGCTGGTCGCGCTGACGCCGCTGCTGATCTCGTCGTTCGCGTTCAACTTCAACAACTTCAACGCCATCGCGCTCACCACCGAGGGCGGGCCCTTCCCGGCCGCGAGCCCGCAGGTCGGCGCCACCGACCTGCTCATCACCTACACCTTCAGGCTGGCCTTCGGCGCGGCCGGGGCGCAGTTCGGGTTCGCCGCGGCCATCTCGGTGTTCATCTTCGCGATCGTGGCGCTCGTCTCGGCGGTGGCCTTCCGGCGCACCCGCAAGCAGGAGGAGGTCTACGCGTGAAGCTCGCCCTCAGGCACGTGTTCGTGCTCGTCGTCTGCGCGTTCGCGCTGTTCCCCATCCTGTTCGTGGTGTCGGCGGCGATCAACCCGCTGGGCACGCTGGCCTCGACCGACCTGCTGCCGTCCGGCGCCGGCGTGACGAACTTCGTGAACCTGCTCACCTCGGACACCTATCCGTTCGGGCGCTGGTTCTTCAACTCGGTGTTCATCGCGCTGGCCTCGTCGTTCGCGAGCCTGCTGCTGTCGATGTTCGCCGCCTACGCCTTCAGCCGCATGCGCTTCGCGGGCCGCCGGGCCGGGCTGCTGGCGCTGCTGCTCATCCAGATGTTCCCGCAGTTCCTGGCCATCGTGACGATCTTCATGATCTTCACCGAGGTCACCGAGCTCTACCCGGCGTTCGGCTTCAACACCGCGTGGGGCCTGCTGCTGCTCTACCTCGGCGGCGCGCTCGGCGTGAACACCTGGCTGATGAAGGGCTTCCTCGACACCGTGCCGAAGGAGCTCGACGAGGCCGCCACCGTGGACGGCGCCACGCACGCGCAGATCTTCTGGCGGATCATCATGCCGCTGGTCACCCCGATCCTCGCGGTCACCGCGCTGCTGGCCTTCATCGGCACGATGAGCGAGTTCCTCATGGCCAACGTGTTCCTGCGCGACCCCGGCAGCAAGACCCTCTCGGTCGGCATGTACGGCATGATCGCCGGCGACCACCGCAACGCGAACTTCGGCATGTTCGCCGCGGGCACGCTGCTGACCGCCGTTCCGACCGTCGGTGTGTTCCTCTGGTTGCAGAAGTACATCGTCTCCGGCCTGACCGCCGGCGCAGTCAAGGGATAGGTGCATTGCGCTACGTCGAGGAGCCGCACCACGACGGCTCCGCCCTGTACGTCCCCGACCAGGAGCCCGAGCTCGGCGCGCGGGTGACGCTCTGGCTGCGCGCGCCGCGGGCCGCGGGCGTCACCGGCGTGCACGTACGGGCCGTCCAGGACGGCGAGCCCCGCTACGCCGAGGCCGCGCCCGCCGCCAGGCGGGTCCCCGGCCTCGGCCGCGGGGACGTCTGGTGGCGGGCCGAGATCACCGCCGTCAACCCGGTCACGCCCTACCGGTTCCTGCTGGCCACCGGGCGGGGCCCGAGGTGGCTGACCGCCGCCGGCCTCGTGGGGCACGACGTCACCGACGCCACGGACTTCCGGCTGGTCTGCCACGAGCCGCCGCCGCGCTGGATGCGGGACTCGATCGTCTACCAGATCTTCCCCGACCGCTTCGAGCGCTCCCGCCCGATGCGCGACCTGCCCGACCGTGACCTGCCCGACTGGGCGCTGCCGCGCGACTGGGACGCCGACCCCGTCATCCCGTCGGGCCCCGGCACCGCCGAGCAGTTCTACGGCGGCGACCTCGACGGCGTCGTACGGCGGCTCGACCACGTCGAGAGCCTCGGCGCCGACACCGTCTACCTGACGCCGATCTTCCCGGCCCGTTCCAACCACCGCTACGACGCCGCCACCTTCGACCGGGTCGACCCGCTGCTCGGCGGCGACGCGGCGCTGCACCGCCTGGCGGACGCGCTGCACGCCCGCGGCATGCGCCTGCTCGGCGACGTCACCACCAACCACTGCGGCGACACCCACGAGTGGTTCACCGCCGCCGTCTCCGACGTCGCCGCGCCCGAGCGCGAGATGTTCTACTTCGACCCCGACACCGGCGACTACGAGTCCTGGTGGGGCGTCAAGTCGCTGCCCAAGCTCAACTGGAACAGCCCGCGCGTACGCGAGGGGATGCGCGAGGTCCTGACCCGCTGGCTCGGCCCGCTCGACGGCTGGCGCGTGGACGTCGCCAACATGACGGGGCGGCGCGGCGCCGACGACCTCGCGCACGAGGCCGCCGCGTACCTGCGGGCGGCGCTCGGCCCGGACGCGGCCTTCATCGCCGAGCACAACCACGACGCGAGCGGCGACCTCGACCGCGGCGGCTGGCACGGCACCATGAACTACGGCGGCTTCACCCGCCCGGTCTGGGCCTGGCTGCGCGACCCCGGCCTGGACCTCGACCACTTCCTCGGCGTGCCGGGCGGCGTGCCGGAGCGTGACGGGCACGCCACGCTCGCCACCTTCACGACCTTCGCCGCCCACATGTCGTGGCGCTCGCTCGTGCACTCCTGGCAGCTCCTCGACTCCCACGACTCGCCGCGCATCCGCACCGTCACCGGCTCGCGCGAGCGCCACCTGCTCGCCCTCGGCCTGCAGGCCACGCTGCCCGGCACGCCCATGGTCTTCGCCGGCAGCGAGTTCGGCCTGACCGGCGTCAACGGCGAGCACTCGCGCACCCCGATGCCCTGGAACCGGCCCGCCGACCAGGACCTCGCCACCCTCGCGGGATACCGGGCGCTGCTCGGCCTGCGCCGCGCCGAGCCCGCCCTGCGTCACGGCGGGCTGCGCTGGCTGCACGCCGACGCCGACTGCCTGGTCTTCGCCCGCGAGACGGAGGAGGAGACGCTGGTGGTGGCCGCGCGCCGGGCCCCTGGCGAGCCGCTGCCGACGGGCGTCCGGATGCAGGGCGTGCACGACGCGGCCGACGGCGACGAGATTCCCGGCGACGCGCCGTCACTCAGCGTATGGCGTGTCACGCACTGAACACGCTACGGTGGCGTCTGTTACTTGTCGTTTCAATTAGATAGTGGTGCGCTCCGATGAGGTTGCTGTCCGTAGCCGTCATGGCCTCGATCCTGCCTGCCCTTCCCGCGACGGCGGCCTCGGCCCAAGCGGGCACCACCTATTACGTCGACTCCAAAACGGGTGACGACTCGGCCGAGGGCACCAGCGCCCGCACCGCGTGGAGAACGCTCCACGCGGTCAACGTCGCCGACCTCAAGCCCGGCGACACCGTCGCCGTCAAGCGCGGCAGCTCCTTCCAGGGCCCGCTCCTGCTGACCGCCAAGGGCACCGCGGCCCGGCCGATCGTCGTCAAGACCTACGGCAAGGGCCCCGACGCCAAGATCACCGGCTCCGACGACGACTGCGTGATCATCAGCGGCGACCACTGGCGGGTCAGCAACCTGCGCGCCACCCGGTGCCGCTGGGCCGGCTTCCGCCTCGCCGGCCATGACAACCAGCTCTCCGGCGTGCGGGCCGACCGCAACGTCGCGGGCGTGCAGATCACCGGCTCGCGCAACACCGTCCGCGACAGCGTGATCAGCGGCAACAACCGCATGAGCGTCAACGACGCGGGCGGCGACAACGACTCCGGCGCCTTCGGCGTGCTGCTCAACGGCGACGACAACGTCATCACCGGCAACACCATCAGCGGCAGCTACGCCAAGAGCGCCGACTACGGCACCGACGGCGCCGCCGTCGAGATCTACAACGGCGACCGCAACCTCGTCACCCACAACATCTCCCGCGACAACGAGACCTTCACCGAGCTGGGCGCGCGCAAGGGCAGGACCGCCACCGGCAACGTCTTCGCCTTCAACGTCGTGACCTCCTCCCGCGGCCGGGCCTCCTTCCTCGTCACCCGCGGCCCCCGCCACGTCGTCGGCCCGGTCAAGGGCACCATCGCGGTGCACAACTCGGTCTACCTGCCCGGCAAGGACACCATCGGATGGTCCTGCCACGACGGCTGCGCGCCCGGGATTCTCAAGCTCCGCAACAACGTCATCATCGTCGGCGGCGAGGCCGGCTGGGAGGACGGCAAGGGCGCCGACGAGGACGGCAGCGTCTACCGCGGGCGCACCAAGTTCAAGCTCGGGCCGAAGTCCGTCGTCGCCGATCCCAAGTTCGTCTCCCGCACCGACCTGCGGCTGCGGCCCGGCTCCCCGGCCATCGGCCGCGCCCTGCCGCTCACCGCCGCCTGGTTCGGCGGCGTCGCGGGCCGCCAGAAGGACGTCCTGGGCCGCGAGCTGGGCGGCTCGCCGGACGCGGGCGCCTACCAGAGCGGCCGCTAGCATGGGCGCGTGGTAGCTCCAGATCTCCGCCGGCCGCTGGTCCGGCAGCTCGCCGAGGCCGAGGGCCCGCGCCGCTACTGGCACACCGCCGACGAGGCCGGCCGGGTGTGGCTGTTCGAGAGCGTCGAGGGCGGCGACGGCGAGCAGTGGGCGATCCGGCAGGTCGAGGTCGGCCCCGACCGCGCCGCCCGCCGCTACTGGTGGGAGCACCTGCAGGACGAGCAGGGCTTCCTCACCGACCAGCCGCTGGAGATCTGGGATCTCACCGAGATCCCCGGGGCCGCCTTCGACTCCGTGTGGGAGGCGGCCGGCTGATCAGCCCGCCGCGCCGCCCTCCAGACCTCTGACGATGAGCTCGACCGCGGTGTTCAGGCTGCGCCCGGTCTCCTCGGGGTCGTCCGGCAGGTGACCCTGCAGCTCCGACAGGATGATCCCCGACACGAACGCGTACAGCACGTCGCTCGTGCGCCGCAGCCCGTCCTCGGGCACCCCCGCCAGCCGCAGGATGCGCTCCAGCACCTGCCACAGTGACAGCCGCCGGTCGGCGACGATCCGCGGATGGCCGTGCACGTAGATCCACAGCGCGGGGTGCTCCCGCGCGTGCCGGTGGTAGGCGAACGCCAGGGCGCGGAGCTGCTCCTGCCACGGCCGGCCGTCGTCGGGCGGCAGGCTCATCCGCCCCGCCGTCGTGGCGCAGACGAGCTCCAGCAGCGCCTCCTTGCTCTCCACGTGGTGGTAGAGCGACATCGGGTTGACGGCGAGCTCGGCGGCCAGCTTGCGCATGGACAACGCCTCGACGCCGCCCGCGTCCACCAGTCGCAGCGCCGCGGCGCTGATCTCGTCGATGCTCAGCGGGGTTCCTCTGCGCGCGCTCACAGCCATACACCGTATGGTAGCGTCATCCATACGGTGTATGGCTAGATTTCTGGAGCACGTGATGGCACGGACGATCCCCGCCCCGCAAGGGCTGCCCCTCCTCGGCAACACGCTGCAGATCCCCGCGCACGCGCCGACGGAGCACTTCGTCGAGGTGGCGGCCCGCTACCGGGACGAGGGCGTCTTCCGCCTGGAGGTCGCCGGCCGGACGATCGTGATGGTCTTCGACCCCGACCTGGTCGCCGAGGTGTGCGACGAGAGCCGGTTCGAAAAGCGCATCCGGCCGCCGCTGTCGATCGTGCGCGACTTCGGCGGCGACGGCCTGTTCACCGCCGAGCGGCACGAGCCGGTCTGGGGGCAGGCGCACCGCATCCTGCTGCCGGCCTTCAGCCAGCGCTCGATGAAGGCGTACTATCCGCAGTTCCTGGAGGTCGCCGAGCAGCTCGTCGCCTCGTGGGCGGCCCGGCAGGGCCAGGACCTGCCCGTCGCCGACGACATGACCAGGCTCACGCTCGACACGATCTCGCTCACCGGGTTCGGCCACCGCTTCGACTCCTTCAACTCGCCGGAGCTGCACCCGTTCCTCAAGGCCATGGGCGGCGCGCTCACCGAGGCCATGCTGCGCAACCAGCAGCTCCCGTTCGTCACCCGGCTCAAGCGCCGGCACGAGGAGGCCTACCGGCGCGACATCGCGACCATGCGCGCCCTCGTCGACGACGTCATCAAGGCCCGCAGGGCCGAGGGCGGCGGCGCGACCGGCGACCTGCTCGGGCTCATGCTGGAGGCCGCCGACCCGCGGACCGGCGCCCGGCTGTCCGACGAGAACATCCGCAACCAGGTGCTCACCTTCCTCATCGCCGGCCACGAGACCACCAGCGGCCTGCTCTCCTTCGCGCTGTACAACCTGCTGCGCGAGCCCCACACGCTGGCCCGCGCGTACGAGGAGGTGGACCGGCTGCTGCCCGGCGACGAGCCGCCCTCCTACGAGACGATCATGAAGCTCGACGTCATCCCCCGCATCCTGGAGGAGACGCTGCGGCTCTGGTCGCCGATCCCCGCCTTCGGCGTGAGCGCGATCGAGGACACCGAGATCGGCGGCTACCCGATCCCCAAGGACCAGGGCGTGGGCGTGCTGCTGCCGGTCCTGCACCGCCACCCCGGGGCGTGGGAGCGGCCGGACGAGTTCGACATCGACCGCTGGCTGCCCGAGCAGCGTAAGAACCACCACCCGGCCGCGTACAAGCCGTTCGGCAACGGCGAGCGGGCCTGCATCGGCCGCCAGTTCGCGCTCACCGAGGCCCGGCTGGCGCTGGCGATGATCCTGCGGCGCTTCGCGCTGTCCGACCCGGACGCGTACCGGATGAAGATCAAGCAGACCCTCACCCTCAAGCCGGACGGGTTCACGCTGCGGGTGCGCGAGCGGCGCGCCCACGAGCGGACCGTCGTGGCGCTCCCCGACGTCGCCGCCGACGCCGCGACCGGGAGGGAGCGGGACGTCGCGGTCGCCGGGGTGCCGCTCACCGTCGCCTACGGCTCCAACCTCGGCACCAGCGCCGACCTCGCCGAGCGGCTGGCCGAGCGGGCCGGGCGGGCCGGGTTCGCCACCACGCTGACCACGCTCGACGAGCTCGACCCGCCGCGCGAGGGCCTGCTGATCGTGATCGCCTCCTCCTACAACGGCAAGGCCCCCGACAACGCCCAGCGCTTCGACGCCCTCGGCACGCTGCCCGACCTGTCCGGGGTGCGCCTCGCGGTGCTCGGCTGCGGCAACACCCAGTGGCCGACCTACCAGGCGTTCCCGCGCCGGGCCAGTGAGAAGCTGATCGCCGCCGGCGCGGTGCCGCTGGTCGAGCGGGGCGAGGCCGACACCGACGGCGACTTCGACGGCGACGTGTCGGCCTGGACCGCCCGGCTGTGGGCGGCCCTCGCCGAGGAGTACGGCGCCGGCTCCGCCGCCACCGGCCCCCGCTACACGATGGAGGTGCTGAGCGAGGCCGAGGTCCGGCCCGCCGTCGTCTCCGAGCGGGCCGTCCCGCTGACCGTCGTCTCCAACGAGGAGCTGACCGGCGACCCCACAGGGCTCTGGGACTTCTCGGCCGAGGCGCCCCGCCCCGGCGTGCGCTCCATCGTGGCCCGGCTGCCCGAGGGCGTCACGTACACGGCGGGCGACCACGTGGCCGTCTTCGCCAAGAACGATCCCGAGCTGGTCGAATGGGCGCTGCGCTGCCTGCGCGTCCCCCGCGAGCAGGTCCTGCGGCTGCGCGCCTCCGGCGCCACGCACCTGCCCGTGGACACGCCGGTGACCGCCGGGCTGCTGCTCGGCGAGTTCGCCGAGCTGCAGGAGGTCGCCACCCGCGCCGACCTGGAGGCGCTGGCCGCCCACACCGCGTGCCCGTTCACCCGCCGCCAGCTCGCCGAGCTGACCGCGAACTACGCCGAGGAGGTCCTCGCCAAGCGCCTGTCCCCGCTGGCGCTGCTCGACCGCTTCCCCGCGATCGAGCTGCCGCTGCCGGTGTTCCTGGAGCTGGCCGGGCCGATCAGGCCGCGCTACTACTCGATCTCCTCCTCGCCGCTGGCCGACCCGTCGCTGGTGCGGCTCACGGTCGGGCTCGTCGAGGGTCCCGCCTGGTCGGGGAGCGGCACCTACCACGGCACCTGCTCGGCGTACCTGGCCGGGCTGGGGGAGGGCGAGGTCTTCTACGGCTACGTACGGGTGCCCGCGCCCGCGTTCCGGCTGCCCGCCGACCCGGCCACGCCGGTGATCCTCGTGGGTCCCGGCACCGGGTTCGCGCCGCTGCGCGGCTTCCTGGAGGAGCGGGCGCTGTCGGACGCCCCCGGGCGGGCCCTGGTGTTCGCCGGGTGCCGGCACCCCGAGCACGACCTGCTGTACCGCGACGAGCTCGCGGCCTGGGCGGGGCGGCCGGAGGTGAGCGTGCACGCCGCGTACTCGGCGGTCGCCGGGCATCCGTACCGGTACGTCCAGGACGCCCTGGCCGCGCACGGCGAGGAGGTGTGGGAGCTGCTGGAGCGGGGCGCGCACGTGTACGTCTGCGGCGACGGCCTCCGGATGGCCCCCGCCGTCCGGCAGGCCCTCCTGGACCTGCACCGGGAGCGCACCGGCGAGGACGGCGCCGCCTGGCTGGCCGGGCTGGAGGCGGACGGCCGCTACCAGCAGGACGTGTTCGCCTGACCTGGCCTTCTTGGCCTTCTTGGGACGCGATCTGCGAAAACTCCAGCTCACCATGGGCAGACCGTGGTTGATAATCCGGACTTAAACCCGCATCTAGGGATAGAACCGCAGCATGTACGACATTTCCGTGGAACATGCTGGAAACCTTTCCACGGCACTGTGAGAGCTCGGGAAAGGGGGGCGGCATGCTGCTGCGACTGAGGGTGTCCCTGCCGGACCGGCCGGGAGGGCTCGGCCGGGTGGCCAAGGCACTGGGCACACTCGGAGCCGACATCCTGCAGGTCACCGTGCTCGAAAGGGAGGCCGGGCGGGCCGTGGACGACTTCACCGTCTCCTGGCCGGGGCCGGTGACCCCGGCCGAGGCCGGCGAGCGGCTGTCGGTGGTGCCCGGCGTGCGCGTCGAAGGGGTGTGGACCACCAAGGAGGTGCCGGGATCGGCGCTCGACTACGACCTGCTCTCGCACGTCGTGGCCGAGCCGGGCCGCGGCCTCGCCACCCTCGTGGACGCGCTGCCGGGGCTGTGCGGGGCGGAGTGGTCGCTGGCGGTGGCGGACGGCGCGGTACGGCACGCCTCGCTGGCCGCCCCCGACACCTTCGAGCTGCCCGCGCCGCCGCCCCGGGCCGTCGCCGTGGACGCCCGCGAGCTGCGACTGATGCTGCTGCCGGTGCTGGAGCACCGCATGCACCTGGTCGTGGCGCGCGCCGCCGGAGGGCCGGTCTTCCACCGCGCGGAGATCGAGCGCGCCGTCCGCATCGTGGACGTCGTCGCCAAGCTCGCCGCCCGGACCGTCGCGTAGGACATTGACCCGGTAAGTGCCGCCTTATTAACGTGAGCTGCCTGATCAGCAAGCGGACCGGGGACGAGGCACATGGATTTCGAGCTGACCGACGAGCAGAAGGCGTTCCGGGAGACCCTGCGCGCGTTCGTGGACAAGGAGATCGTGCCGGTGGCCGTGGAGTGGGAGCACTCCGGCAGATACCCGGCCGAGATCATCGACAAGATGAAGCAGATGGGCCTGTTCGGCCTGTCCGTGCCCGAGGAGTACGGCGGCATGGGCGCGGACATGGTGTCGTTCGCGCTGGTCTTCGAGGAGATCGCGCGCGGCTGGATGGGCGTGGCCGGCACCATCGGCTCCCACTCGCTCGCCTGCTGGATGATCAACCGGCACGGCACCGAGGAGCAGCGGCGGCTCTACCTCAAGGACCTCGCCACCGGCGCCCGGCGCACCGCGATCGCCCTCACCGAGCCCGGCGCCGGCACCGACCTGCAGGGCATCCAGACCCGCGCGGTCCGCGACGGCGACCACTACGTGGTGACCGGCACCAAGACCTGGATCACCAACGCCCGCCACGCCGACCCGCTGCCCGTCCTCGTCAAGACCTCGATCACCGAACCCGCCCACAAGGGCATGTCGGTGCTGCTCGTGGACCCGTCGTCGCCCGGCTTCAGCGTCAGCCGCGACCTGCCCAAACTCGGCTACAAGGGCACCGAGACCTGCGAGGTCGTGCTGGACGAGGTACGGGTGCCGGTCTCCGCCCTGCTCGGCGGCGTCGAGGGGCGCGGCATGCAGCAGGTGCTCGGCGGGCTGGAGATCGGCCGGGTCAACATCGCCGCCCGCGCCGTCGGCGTCGCGCAGGCCGCGTACGACGCCGCGCTCGGCTACGCGCGGGAGCGCACCGCGTTCGGGCAGCCCATCGCCGACTTCCAGGCGATCCAGCTCAAGCTCGCCGACCTGGCCACCGAGATCCAGGCGGCGCGGCTGCTGACGTACTGGGCCGCGTCCCAGGCCGACAGCGGCAAGCGGGTGGACATGGAGGCCGGGATGGCGAAGTACTTCGCCTCCGAGGTGGCGCTGAAGGCGTCGCTGGAGTCGATGCGCATCCACGGCGGCTACGGCTACTCGCAGGAGTTCGTGGTCGAGCGGCTCTACCGGGACGCGCCGCTGATGGCGATCGGCGAGGGCACCAACGACGTGCAGCGGCTGGTGATCGCCCGCGCGCTGGTGTCGGGCAAGGGCAGGATCGGCTGGTGAGCCTCGGCGGGGCCGGGTGCCTATCCTGGTGCCCAGTGACGACCTGCGCGAGCGAGGGATGCCATGGCTCACCAGCCGAACTCCGGCCATGACCACGGGCACGGTCACGGTCACGGTCATGGGCACGGTCATGGGCACGGTCATGGGCACGGTCATGGGCACGGTCATGGGCACGGTCATGGGCACGGTCATGGGCACGGTCATGGGCACGGGCACCCGCGTGGAATCAGGAGGCTGGCGAGGAGCATCGCGCACGTCGTGACGCCGCACAGTCACGACAGCGCCGACAAGACCGACACCGCCCTGGAGTCCAGCAGTCGCGGCATGCGGGTCCTCGCCGTCTCCTTCGCCGTGCTGATGGTCACCGCGGCCGTCCAGGCGGTCATCGTCGTGGCCTCCGGCTCGGTGGCGCTGCTCGGCGACACCCTGCACAACCTGGCCGACGCCCTCACCGCCGTCCCGCTGGCCATCGCGTTCTCGGTCGGTCGCCGCGCCGCCACCCGCCGCTTCACCTACGGCTACGGCCGGGCCGAGGACCTGGCGGGCATCGTCATCGTCGCGATCATCGCCGTCTCCGCCGCCCTCGCCGGGTACGAGGCCGTCCAGCGCCTGCTCCACCCCCAGGACATCCGCGCCGTCGGCTGGGTGGCCGGCGCCGCGGTGGTCGGCTTCCTCGGCAACGAGTGGGTGGCCCGCTACCGGATCAGGGTCGGCAGGGAGATCGGCTCGGCGGCCCTGGTCGCCGACGGCCTGCACGCCAGGACCGACGGCTTCACCTCGCTCGCCGTGCTGCTCGGCGCGGGCGGCGCCGCGCTCGGCTTCCCGGTCGCCGACCCCGTCGTCGGCCTGCTGATCACCGTCGCCATCTGCTTCGTCCTGCGCGACGCGGCCCGCGAGATCTACCACCGCCTCATGGACGCCGTGGACCCCGCGCTCGTGGACGCGGCGGAAGGCATCATCGCCGGGGTGCCCGGCGTGCGGCGGGTCGGCTCGGTACGGCTGCGCTGGATCGGCCACGCCCTGCACGCCGAGGTGGAGATCCTGGTCGCCCATGACATGTCGGTCGTGGACGCGCACGCGGTGGCGGTCGAGGCCGAGCACCGCCTCATCCACGAGCTGCCCCGCCTGCGGGCCGCGACCGTCCACACCGACCCCTACGGCCCGGACGGCGCCGACCACCACGCCTCGCTCACCGGGCACCGGAGCGAGTGAGAAGAGCGGGCGGCATCACCGCCCGCCGTACGGGTAAGTTGGTGCGGGTGTCCGCAGCCACCGCTCCGCTCGTGCCCAGCGACCCCGGCAGCTCGGGCGGCCCGGCGGGCCCCGGCGCCCGGCTGGCCTGGCTCGACGCCCTGCGCGGCATCGGGGCGACGGCCGTGGTGGCCGAGCACCTGCTGCCGTGGTTCCTGCCGGGCCTGCGCCCCTACTGGTTCAGTCTCGGCGTCTACGGCATCCTGGTGTTCTTCCTGGTCAGCGGCTACATCATCCCCACGTCGCTGGAGCGGCACGGCGACGTGCGGGCCTTCTGGATCAGCCGGTTCTTCCGCCTCTACCCGCTCTACCTGGCGGTGACCGTGCTCGTGCTGGCGCTCGCATGGTGGGTGCCGGTGCGCGCCGAGGTGCCGCGCGACGGGAGCGCGGTGGCGGCGCACGCCACGATGCTGCTCGACGTGGTCGGGGTGGGCGGGGTGGCCGACACCATGTGGACGCTGTCGTACGAGATGGTGTTCTACCTCGTGGTCACCGCGTTGTTCCTGGTCGGCGCGCACCGGGGGAGCGGGACGCTCACGATGGTGTTCGGCCTGGGGGCCGTGGCCGTGGGCCTGGTGATCGGCGGGCCCCTGCTGCGTGGCGGCTGGCCCGCGTACGTCACGGCCGCCGTGTTCGCGGCCGGGCTGGCGTGCGTGCTGTGGGGGAGAGCCCGCACGGCGGCGGCCTGCGTGCTGGGCGTGACCGCGCTGGCCGCGCTGGTGCTGAGCAGCCGCATCCCGTGGCTCGGCGTGGCCGTGGTGGCGGTCATGTTCGCGGGCACCACGATCCGCCGCTGGGAGGAGGGCGCCGGCCCGCTCTGGCCGGTGGCGGTGACGACGGCGCTGGTCGGGCTGGCGCCGCTGCGGGCGATCGAGACCGGCTGGTGGTGGGTGCAGGCCGACGTCTGGCTGACCACGATCGCGCTGGCGGGCGGCACGTTCGCGGCCGGGATGGCGCTGCGCGGGCGGCGGCTGCCCCGGGCGCTCGTCTGGCTGGGCCTGGTCAGCTACTCGCTCTACCTGGTCCACCATCCGCTGCTGAAGTACTTCACGACGATCTCGGGCGATCTGAGGGAGGCCGAGCCGGTGTGGCAGGCGGCGATGGCGGCGCTCGCCCTGGCGCTGGTGCTGGGGGCGAGCGCCCTCGCCTACCACTTCGTCGAACGGCCCGGCCAGGCGTGGGGCCGCCGCGTCGCGCGGGCCGTCTCAGGCGCCGGTGGCGGCGGGCTCAGGGGCGGCGGCTCCGGCGGGCGGGCCGGATAGAGCCGGTACGACGCGCGGATGGCGGGCCAGCGCCCGGGCCACCACCGGATCCTCGGCGACGAGGAAGGCCAGGTGCCTGATGGCGTGCGCGACCACGTTGGCCAGCGCGAGGCGCTCCGGCGACGGCGTCGCGGGCGCGCCGCCCCGGGCGATATCCAGGACGGGCGTCCGTTCGGCGGGCAGCCAGGGGGCGGGATCGGGGCACACCGCGTACGTGAGCACGACCCGGCCGTCCGGCTCGTAGCGCCAGCTCGTGGAGTGCAGCACCACGCCGGGGTCCTCGCCGCGCACCCCGGCCAGCCGCCGCGCCGCCTCGTCGGGGGTCTCGCCGGGGCGCGGGCTGGTCGTGGCGTGCCGGTACGACCAGCGATTGTCGGTGCCCACGCGTAGCATGAGCGTCTCAACCGAGACCACGTGTCCTGCCGTCATCGCCACCAACTTACTGCAATCCATGCGCAACTACGGGCAGCGCGCAGGTGGCGTTCGCTCTTGAACCGCGCGGCGAGCCCGGCTGTAGTCGAAGGGCGTGCGACAGAGAGGGGCCGAACAACCATGCCAGGTGTGCTGGTGCTGATGGGGTCGGGCGAGACGAGCCCGACCATGGTCGAGGTCCACCGCGCCGCCACGCGGGAGCTGCGGCCCGGGGCGCGGGCGGTGCTGCTCGACACGCCCTACGCCTTCCAGGAGAACCGCGCGGACATCTCCGCCCGCGCCCGCCGCTACTTCGCCCACAGCGTGGGGCTCCAGGTCGAGGTGGGCACGGGCATCGCGGGGGCCGACTGGGTGTTCTCGGGGCCGGGGAGCCCGACGTACGCGCTGGAGCGCTGGGCCGAGTCCGGCGTGGCCGGCGACCTGCGGGCACGGGTGCGCGCCCGGCAGGGCGTGACCGTGCTCGCCTCGGCGGCGGCCTGCACGGCGGGCCTGGCCACCGTCCCCGTCTACGAGATCTACAAGGTGGGCGCCGAGCCCCACTGGCGCGAGGGCATCGACCTGCTGGAGCCGCTCGGGCTGCAGGCCGTCCTCATCCCGCACTTCGACAACGCCGAGGGCGGCACCCACGACACCCGCTACTGCTACCTCGGCGAGCGGCGGCTGTCGCGGATGGAGCGCGAGCTGCCCGAGGGCACCGCCGTGCTCGGCATCGACGAGCACACCGCGCTCGTCATCGACCTGGAGAGCGAGAGCGTGCGCGTCGCCGGGCGGGGCGGGCTCACCGTACGCCTGCCGGGGTCGGCGGCGGTGCTGCCGGCGGGCACCCGCACCGACCTCGCCGGGCTCCGCCGGCTGGCCTCCGGTGCGGGCGGCGCCCCGCTGCCGCCGCCTCCGGCGGAGCGGGCCGCCGCGCCCGCCGAGGTGACGCTGGAGGAGACGATCCGCGCCGGGGAGGAGCGCTTCCGCGCGGCGGAGGCGGAGCCCGACCTCGTGGCGGCCGCGCAGGCGGTCCTCGACCTGGAGGCCGAGATCGTCAAGTGGGCCGCCGACACCGAGGAGGACGCCGGCGGCGTCGACCAGGCGCGCGAGCTGATGCGGCTGCTCATCGCCCGCCTCGGCGAGCTGGCCGCCGACGCCGGCCGCCGCTCGACGGGCCTCGGCCACCTGGTCGAGTCGCTGCTCGCCCTCCGCGTCGCGCTGCGCCGCCAGGGCAGCTACGACGTCGCCGACGCGCTGCGGGATGCGATGCGAGCAGGCGGCGTGCAGATCGAGGACACCCCGGACGGCCCCCGCTGGAGCCTCTGACCAGGCGGCGTCGGCGGCGGGGCGGGTCGATCCGGGCGCGTCGGGCTTGACCCCGACGGCCCCCGCCGGAGTCTTTGATCCGGCGGCGTCGGCGGCGGGACAGGCCGATCCGGAGTTCCTGACTCCCTGGGCTCAGCGGCGGGGTGGGTCGATGCGGGCGCCGTCCGGCTTGAAGATCATGATGCGGGAGAGGTCCACCGCGACCTTGGCGGCGTCGCCCGCGCGCCAGACCGGCCGGTTGCCGAGGCGGACGATGAGGTCCGCGCGGCGGTGGATGCCGCTGCCCACGCTGCCGACGCGCTCCTGCTCCTGCGGCTCCGCCTCCTGCACGGGGGCGAACATGCGGCGCATCAGGCCCGACAGCCCGCCGGAGCCGTTCTTGGCGCCGTGGGCCCGCCGCTGCCTGGGGTCCGGCGGCTCGGGCACCGGCACGGCGGGCATGCCGCACTCCAGGTACGCCAGCCACTCGTGCCCGTGATACTCCAGCGTCCGCACCCGCCCGAAGAACGACGGCCCCTCGTACGACTCCGGCACCGGCGCGAGCCCGTCGGGCCGCATGCCGACCAGGACGTGCCCGCCGGTGTGCTGCGAGATGGCGTACGCCCTGGGATCGCTCCAGGGCATGGTGAGCCGGTGCGGGCCGAAGTCGAGCAGGACGTACTGGTTCTGTGGCGTCCTGACAGTGGCCGCCAACAGGTTCAACTGCTGGGAGTTGAGGAAGGCCGCCACGAAGGCGGTGGCTGGATCGTTGTAAATCTGGGCCGGAGTGCCGACGTCCTGCAGGACCCCGCGATTGAGTATCGCGATGCGGTCGGCCAGCGTCAGGGCCTCCACCTGGTCGTGGGTCACGTAGATGGTGGTGACGCCGAGCGACCTGACCAGCGCCGAGATCTCCATGCGCAGCTCGGTGCGCATGCCCGCGTCCAGGTTGGACAGGGGCTCGTCCATGAGGAACAACTTCGGCTGCCGGACGATCGCCCGGCCCATCGCCACGCGCTGCCGCTGGCCGCCGGACAGGGTGCCGGGGCGGCGGTCCAGCGTCTCGTCGATGTGCAGCACCTTCGACAGCTCGGTCACGCGCTCGCGTACGAGGGCCGGGTCGGACTTGGCGATCTCCAGGGGGAAGGCGATGTTGCCGCGCACGGTACGGTGCGGGTAGAGGGCGCCGTTCTGGAAGACCATGGCGACGTCGCGGTCGCGCGGCGGCAGGTGGTTGGCGAGCTCGCCGTCCAGCCACAGCTCACCTTCGGTGATGCCTTCCAGGCCGGCGATCATCCGTAACAGCGTCGACTTGCCGCAGCCCGAAGGGCCCAGCAGGACGAGGAACTCACCGTCTTCAGCCCGTAAGTTCAGCCGGTCGACGGCCAGGTAGTCGCCCGGATACACCTTGGTCACGCTGTCGAGAACGACCGAGCTCATGGGCCTGCACCTTGCGCGCGTGTCACCTGTGACGAGACGGATTGATGAGGTAGTACATCGCGCCTTAACGCTAGATGTCCACCCTTGACATAAAGAATCTCCCTCCGCGCCGTTTCGGTCGGGAGTTTTGGGCGTCCGAAGACTGATATTTCCGGATTGCCGATGCCTGCAAAGGACTTGCGTAAAGTTGCAGAAACGGCTTTCATGGTCGGGACGCAGGGGGGAGGCCGGCTCGTGCCCGCCTCGGGTGCCCCGGAGCAGCGGATTCGGCGGCAGGGTGGAAAGTAAAGTAGCTCACATGAATGGTCACGCTCGCCTTGCCGACATCGCCGCCCAGGCCGGGGTGAGCGAGGCCACCGTCAGCCGGGTGCTCAACGGCAAGCCAGGGGTCTCCGCGACCACCCGCCAGTCGGTCATGACCGCGCTCGACCTCATGGGCTACGAACGCCCGCCCCGCCTGCGCCAGCGCAGCAACGGGCTGGTCGGCCTGGTGACGCCCGAGCTGGACAACCCGATCTTCCCGGCGTTCGCGCAGGCCATCGAGAAGGCGCTGACCCAGCACGGCTACACGCCGGTGCTGTGCACCCAGCTCCCCGGCGGCGCGCCCGAGGACGAGTTCACCGAGCTGCTGGTCGACCGCGGGGTGAGCGGCATCGTGTTCGTCTCCGGGCTGCACGCCGACACCACCGCCAGGATGGACCGCTACACCCGCCTCACCGACCGCGGCCTGCCGATCGTGCTGGTCGACGGCTACAGCGAGCACATCGACGCGCCCTTCATCTCGCCCGACGACCGCATGGCGGTCCGGCTGTCCGTGCAGCACCTGGTCGACCTCGGGCACGAGCGCATCGGGCTGGCGCTCGGCCCGCGCAGGTTCGTGCCGGTCATCAGGAAGATCGAGGGATTCAAGCAGACGATGGCCCAGCTCCTCGGCGCGACCGACGTCGACGACCTGATCGCGCACTCGCTGTTCTCGGTGGAGGGCGGCCAGGCGGCGGCCACCCAGCTGCTGGCGCGCGGCTGCACCGGCATCGTGTGCGCCAGCGACCTCATGGCGCTGGGCGCGATCCGTGCCTGCAGGGAGAAGGGCCTCGCGGTGCCCGGCGAGGTGTCGGTGGTCGGGTTCGACGACTCGCCGCTCATCGCGTTCACCGACCCGCCGCTGACGACGGTGCGCAAACCGATAGGAGCGATGGCCTCGGCGGCGGTGCAGACGCTGCTGGAGGAGGTCAACGGCGCGCCCGCCAAGCACGTCGAGCTGATCTACCAGCCCGAGCTGGTCGTGCGCGGCTCCACCGGCTCGGGACCGCTGGTCAACCGATGACGCGCGACGTCCTCGTCCTGGGCGGCGCCGGTGTCGACACCACCGTGTACGTCCCCGAGCTGCCGCTTCCCTACCGCGACACCTACCAGGTCCCGCCGGTCGTCGACCGCATCGGCAACACCGGGGCGGGCGTCGCGCTCGGCTGCCACGCCCTCGGCCTCGACGTCGCCTTCGCCGACCTGATTGGCGACGACCCACAGGGCGCGCTGATCCGGCACGCGCTGCGCGACCTCGCCTGCTCCTACGGCCATGCCGAGGCAGGCACCCGCAGGAGCGTGCTGCTCGTCGGCCCCGACGGCCGGCGCACCTCCTTCTTCGACCCCAAGGCCACGCCGGGGGAGCGCCTGCCGAAGGAGACCTACGCCGGCGTGCGCGCCCGCCACGTGCACGTCTCCATCACCGACTTCTGCCGCCACGTCTACGACGACCTCAACGACGACCTCCACGGGGTGCCGATCTCCACCGACCTGCACGACTGGAACGGCGCCGACGACTACCACAAGGACTTCGCCCTCCGCTCCGACCTGGTGTTCCTGTCGGCCGTGGCGCTGCCCGACCCGGCCGCGGCGATGCGCGCCATCCTGGCCGAGGGCCGCGCCCACACCGTGATCTGCACCCGCGGCGCCGACGGCTGCCTCGTGCTGACCCGCGACTCCGGCGAGGTGCGGGCGTTCCCCGCCGAGCCGCTGCCGGGGCCGGTCGCCGACAGCAACGGCGCGGGCGACGCGTTCGCCTCCGGCTTCCTGTACGGCACGCTGCGCGGCCGGCCGCTGGAGGAGTGCGTCAGGCTCGGCGCCCTCGCGGGGGCGCACGCGTGCTCCGTGCCCGGCACCCACGAGTCGCCGATCACCGAGAGACTGCTGCTGGAGCGGGCCGCGGCGACCGGCCCGCGTCCGGATCAGTCGAGCTCGCGCCAGGCCCTGCCGACGAACGGCGGCAGCGAGATCAGCGCGTAGACGCAGGTGAAGGCGAGCAGGGCGGCGCGGAGCCCGGCCAGCTCCGTCAGCGCCCCGGCCAGCAGCCCGCCCACCGGCATGGCCGCGTAGGCGGCGGCGGTCATGGCCCCGATGACCCGGGCCCGCAGCACGGGCGGGATCCGGTCGTACTGCAGCACGCCCAGGATGGGGTTGATCGCGCCCGCGGCGAAGCCCGAGGCCAGCGCCACCCCGACGGCGACGGCGAACGGCACGTCCAGCGCCAGCACCAGCACCCGTGGCACCCCGGCCAGCAGGAACGCCATCCCGTACGTCAGCCGCCGGGGCAGCCGGTCGCCGGCGGCGGCGTAGGCGACGGTCCCGGCCAGCGCGCCCGCCGCCACCGACCCGGCCAGCAGGCCGAACGCGCGCGGATCGCCCGCCACGTCCCGGGCGTACAGGGCCAGCAGCACCTGCGTGACGCCCGTGTCCAGCATGTTCACCACCACGATCATCCCGGTGGCGCCGAGCTGCAGCCGGTCACGCCACAGGAAGGCGAGCCCGGACCGCAGCCCCCGCAGATACCCCTCCCCGCCGCCGGGCCGCGCCGCGCCGCCGGCCCGCGGCAGCGTGCCCACCAGGGCCGCCGACAGCAGGAACGTGACGCCGTCCACGATGAGCAGCGCGTGCGTGCCGAGCCAGACGATCAGCACCCCGGCCAGCGGCGCGCCCACCATCGCGGCCCCGCGGTAGACCCCGTCGTAGGCCGCCGCCGCCCGCTCGATCCGCACCTGACCCAGCGCCGCCAGCTCCGGCAGCATCGCCTTGCGCGCGGTCTCGCCCGGCGTGGCCGCCAGCCAGCGCAGGAACAGCAGCGCCAGCAGCAGCGGGTACGACAGCCCCGAGCCCTGTGCCAGCAGCGGCACGGCCAGCACGACCAGCCCGCTGATCAGGTCCGACACCATGCTCGACCGGTGGAACCCCAGCCGGTCCACCAGCGTCCCGCCGAAAGCCGCCGCGACCACCACGGGCAGCGTGGCCGAGAACGCCGCCAGCCCGGTGAGCGCCGCGCTGCCCGTGGTCTCCAGCACGAACCACGGCACGGCGAGGACGCACAGCATGGTCCCGGTGACGGAGAGGGCGTTGGCGGCCAGCAGGATGATGAATGGACGCCTCACGCGCTCTAGCCCCGTTCCCGACCCGGAAGTTGCTCAGGGTAGACGGGTGACGGAGGGATCTGGATGACAGCGTTACCCGATTGGGCAAAAGTGATGTCGTACTACGATAGGGACGCATGATCCACCGGTCACCCCTGCGGGCCCAGCCGTGAGCGTCGTGGTCTGCGGCGAGGCGATGCTGCTCATGCTGGCCGAGCCCGGCATCCCCCTGGAGCGCGCCACCTCCTTCCGCCGCTCGATCGCCGGCGCCGAGTCCAACGTCGCCGCCGGGCTCGCCAGGCTCGGCCACGAGGTCCGCTGGCTCGGCCGGGTCGGCGCGGACCCGGCCGGCAGGTCGGTGCTGGCCATGCTGCGCGCCGAGGGCATCGACACCCGGCACGCCGTCGTCGACCCGGACGCCCCCACCGGGCTGCTGCTGCGTGACAGCCATCCGGCCAGGGCCATCGACGTCACCTACTACCGCTCGGGCTCGGCCGCCTCCCGCCTCGCCCCCGGCGAGCTGACACCCGAGATGGTGAGCGGCGCCCGGCTCGTGCACGTCACCGGCATCACGCCGATGTTGTCCGACACGGCCCACCCGGCCACGCTCCGCCTGCTCGACCTGGCCCGCGAGGCGGGCGCGACGGTCTCCTTCGACCCGAACGTACGGCTCAAGCTCGGCCCGCCCGAGCGGTGGCGCGAGCGCGTCGCTCCGCTCATGGCCCGCGCCGACGTGGTCTTCGCCGGCGAGGACGAGCTGGAGCTGCTCGGTGTGGACCCGGCCGGGCTGCCAGGACTGGCCGTGATCAAGCACCGCGACAAGTCGGCGAGCTGCGCCGGGCTGCGGCAGGAGGCGTTCCCCGTGCCCGTCACCGATCCGGTGGGCGCCGGGGACGCGTTCGCGGCCGGGTTCCTGTCGGGGCTGCTGCGCGGGGAACCGTACGAGGTGTGCCTGCGCGAGGCGGCGGCCGTGGCGGCGCTGGTCGTGCAGTGCGCCGACGACAACTCCGGGCTGCCCGACCGGGCCGGCCTTGACCGGGCGCTGGCCGCGTTCGCCTCCTCGGGCGAGACCGTGCACCGCTGAGCCCGTACGACCAGGAGGTTTTCCGATGACCGTCGCCGTCCACGTCGGCCCCGAGCCCGTGCCCGCCCTCGTCGAGGCCGTCCGCCGCGGCGGCGGGCGCGTCGTGCCGCTGGAGGAGGCCGAGGCGCTCGTCTACTACGGCAGCGGCGACCCCGCCGAGCTGCGCGGCATGATCGGCGAGCGGATCCGGTGGGTGCAACTGCCGAGCGCGGGCGTCGAGCGCATGGCCGCCGCCGGGGTGATCACCGACGAGCCGGTCTTCACCGCCGCCACCGGCTCGTACGGCCCCCAGGTCGCCGAGCACACCCTCGCGCTCATGCTGGCCGCCGCCCGCGACCTGCCCCGGTACGCCAGGGCCACGAGCTGGAGCCCGAAGGGCTCGGCGGTGTTCGCCGGCTCGACCGTCGCCGTGGTGGGCCACGGCGGCATCGGGCGGGCGCTCGTACGGCTGCTGGAGCCGTTCGGCTGCCCGGTGATCGCCGTCACCGACCGCGGCGACGCGCCCGGCGCGGCCCGGGTCCTGCCCCGCGACCGCTTCCGCGAGGCGCTGCCCGAGGCCGACTACGTCGTGGTCGCCGCGCCGCTCACGCCCCGCACCCGCGGCATGTTCGGGGCCCGCGAGTTCGCGCTCATGCGTCCAGGCGCCTGGCTGGTGAACGTCGCCCGTGGCGGCCTCGTCGTCACCGACGACCTGGTGGCCGCGCTCCGCGAGGGCCGCATCGGCGGGGCCGCCCTCGACGTCACCGACCCCGAGCCGCTTCCCGACGGGCACCCGCTCTGGACGATGGACAACGTCCTCATCACCCCGCACAGCGCGAATCCGCCCGCCGCCTACTGGCGCGGCCTGGCCGAGCGGGTCGAGGACAACGTGCGCCGCTACGCCGAAGGCGCCCCCCTGGAGGGCCGGGTCTCCCCGTCCGAGGGCTTCTGACGAGCCCCGCCTGGATCCCGGTGGCTCAGACCAGCGTGATGCGGGCGCCGGAGCTGAGGCCCGAGTCGTGGACCTCCAGGCCGACCGGCTTGCTCTTCTTCGGCAGGTCGAACACCAGCGTCCCGGTGAACGCCCCGCCCGACTCGATCCGGATCGGGGTGATCTCCTTGCCGGCGGCGTCGAGCAACCTGACCCCGCCGTGCGCCTCGTCGTCCTCGACGACCAGCTTCTGCTGGCTCGGATAGAGGACGCGGGCGTCGGGGCCCACGTTGTCCACCTGGACGCCGACCCGGCAGGTGCGCTTCGCGGCGGCCTTCGCCGGTTTCTGGCACGTCGTGCCGGTCACGGAGAAGCGCAGCTTGCCGTCCTGCACCTGACCGTCGGCGCCGGCCTCCGGGCCGCCGCGGAACAGCCACGCGAGGGCGGCCAGGATCAGCACCGCCAGGACGGCCGCCACCACCAGCGCGGTCAGGCAGCCGGTGGCGATGCTCCGCTTCCTGCGGGGCTGGGGGTAGCCCGGCAACGGCCCCTGCCCGGTGGTCGCGTGATGCGGCAGCGGCCCCTGGTTGCCGCGGGGGTGACGGGGGAGCGGCATCTGCCCGGTCTGATGCGGCGGCACCATCCCTCCCGGCCCCGGCCCCGTCCGGTCGATCCGCGGCATGGGCCCCGTGTGGTCGACATGCGGCACCGGCCCCGTGCGGTCGGCGTGCGGCACCGGTCCCGTTCTTTCGGGGTGCGGCAGCTGGCCGGTACGGTCGCCGTGCGGCACCTGACCCGTGCGGTCCAGGTGCGGCACCGGCCCCGTACGTTCGGCGTGCGGGATCTGGCCGCTGTGGTCGGCGAGCGGCACCGGCCCGGTGCGATCCGGGTGCGGCGGCGGACCGCCGTGACCGGGCGCGGGCGGCCTCGGACCCCGCCGACCGCCCTGCCCCTGCCCGGAGGCGTGCGGCGGCACCATGCCGGGCACCGGCCCGCTCCGCTCAGCCGGCGGCACCGGCGGCACGGGCGCGGCAGGGTGCGCGGAGACCCCCGGCGGCACCTGCTGCATCGGTGCTCCCTGCGGCGGGACCCCTTGCATCGGGGCTCCTTGCGGTGGGACTCCTTGCACTGGCGCCCCCTGCGCCGGGGACCCCTGCGGCGGGATCTGGGCGTGCTGGGGGATCGGGGCGCCCTGGGGAGGCACGTGGGGGCCCCGGCTGCTTCCGGGGGTGGGGCCGGTGCGCTCGGCGGGCGGTGGCTGCATGCCAGGGGTCGGCCCGGTGCGTTCCGCGGGCGGCACCCCGTGCGGTGACGCCCCCGTGCGCTCGGTCGGCGGCACAGCGCCGGGCCCCTGCGGGCCGGGCCCTTGCGCCCCAGGGCCCTGAGGACCAGGCCCTTGAGGACCAGGCCCTTGAGGACCAGGCCCCTGCACGACAGGCCCCTGTACGCCAGGCCCCTGCACGCCGTGTCCCTGGGGGCCGGGGGGCTGGGTGAGGGGGGCGAACTCCGAGGCGTTCCAGGCGTTCGTCAGGTGCTTGGTGGCCGCGAGCTGGGCGGCGGGCTCGTCGGAGGCCTCCACCAGCTCCAGCAGCAACTGCCGCGCCGTCGGCCGTCGTGACGGGTCGGGGTGGATGGCCGCCGCCACCAGCCGGTCGAGCGGCGCGGGCAGCCCTCGCAGGTCGGGCGGCGCGGTACGGGCCCGCGCCGCCATGACGTACGCGTCCCCCTCGCCGAACGGATGCCCGCCCAGCCCCGCGTACGCGATCAGCGACCCCCACGCGAACACGTCGCCCGCCGGGCTGGTGCGGCCCTCGAAGACCTGCTCGGGAGCGATCCAGCCGGGCGTGCCCATGACCATGCCGGCGTTGGTGTGCCGGGCGTTGACGTGCGTCGAGCGGGCCAGCCCGAAGTCGATGACCCGCGGCCCGGCCAGCGTCAGCATGACGTTGGCCGGCTTGAGGTCGCGGTGCACGAGCCCGGCGGCGTGGATGGCGGTGAGCGCGGCGGCGACGCCGACGGCGGCGGCGTGCAGCACCGACGGCGACAGCGCGCCGTGCTCGATGAGGTGGTCCTCCAGCGAGATGCCGTCGATGTACTCGGTGACGAGGTAGAGCACGCCGCGGTCCTCGCCGTGGTCGAGCACCCGCGCCGTGCAGAACGAGGCCACCTTGCGCGCGTTGGACACCTCTTCGTGGAAGCGCGCCCGGTAGACCGGGTCGGCGGTGTAGTCGCGCCGGATGGCCTTGAGCGCCACCCTGGAGCCGTCGGCGGCCTTGGCGAGGTAGACGACCCCCATGCCGCCGGTGCCGAGACGGCTGACCAGCTCGTAGGAACCGATCGCCGGCGGGTCTTCCGGCTTCAGCGGAGTGCCTGCGGAGCGCCCCAAAGTCGCCGTCCTCTCGCCGTGGTCATCCCGTCCCAAACCGAACCGAACCTCCGCCCGGCATGCCGTTTCGTACCCCAGACTCTAACGGAGGAAGGGGCCCTCCGTAGGCCACTGGCGCTGAGCAGGCATGGCCTCAGGAACGGCCGGGCTTGCGGCGCGCCTGGCGCATCCGGACGCGCAGCCGGGCGGGGTCGGCGGTGTGGGGGATCGGGCGGTGCGGGGACAACAGCCGCCCGATCGGCTTGGGTTTGGCCTCCCGCAGCACCGCGGCCAGGAACGCGGTGCCGACGGCCAGCGTCAGGTGCATGGCGTCGCAGCCGGGACGGGCCCACCACTCGTCGGCGGCGGTGCCGTTGAGCCAGATCTCCGGCGCGAAGGAGTCGGCGTACGGCAGCCGCGCGCTGCGCTGGTGCACCGCCAGCGGGACGAGCACGGGGGTGCCGGCGGGCAGGGTGGCGCCGTACCAGTGGGTCTCGGCGGCGGTCACCCGGGACAGCGCCGGCACCGGCGGCCACAGCCGCAGCGCCTCGCGCAGGCAGGCCCGCAGGTGCTCGGGGTCGGCGCGGGCCGCCTTGCGGTGCGCCGGGTGCGTGGACAGCAGCGCGAGCGTCTGCATCAGCGCGGCCGAGACGACGCCGAGCCCCATGAGCCAGTAGGCGGCCTGCATGAGCCCCCGCGACTCGGCCTCGCCGGGGGTCTCGGCGATCAGCCCGGCCAGGCTGCCCGGCTCGGCCCGTCGCAGGTGGTCGAGGATGCGGGTGTCGTAGCGGCCGGACAGCAGCTCCCTGCGCCGCCTGGCGCGCCGCCGGCCCGCCCGCGTGAGGCGGGTCAGCAGCCGGGTCAGCTCCTCGTCGCCGGCCGCGCCGTCGCCGTAGACGCAGCGGCGGGCCACGCGCTGCCAGCGCGCGTCGAGCCGGTCGAAGTCCACCACGCCGCTGGTCAGCTCGGCGGCCTCGGCGCGGGCGATCTCGATGAACGCCGGGCGCAGCACGTCGGCGGGCAGCCCGAAGGGACGCTCCTGCATGCAGGCCTCCAGCCCGGCCTCGACGCCGGCGGCGTAGACCTCGCGCTCCTCGACCAGCACGCGCAGCGCGTCGCGCCGGGACAGCACCAGCAGGGCGGGGCCGCGCCGGCCGCGGACGAACACGGGACGGCCGCCGTACCGGGACTCCAGGGTGGCCAGCAGGGGACGGGCCCGCAGCGGGTCGCGTCCGGGGAGCGTGTGCGGCGCCCACGGCGGGACGAGCGCGGCCGAGAGCCGCAGGCTCTGCAGCATGCCCGCCCTGGGCAGCCCCCTAGGCATGCGCGCCCTCCCACTCAGTGGAACGTTCCACCGGCGCCCGCGGGTCCGGGGCCGTGCGGGCCCTGGCCCTGCGGACCGCGGGCGCCTCCGAGGTGGCCGGAGCGGGAAGGAGGTCCATGCCGCTCATGTGATCGCGCCGCCCGGCCCGCCCGCAACGCGGGGTTTCGGTCAGTGGAACGCTTCCGGCCGCGGGGCCCCGCGGCGTTCCGGTCATCGGGACGTCTGCTCGCCGAGCAGCGCCGCCGAGATCGCCTGCGCGGCCCCGCGCACCGCGATGGCGAGCCGCCCCAGGGGCACGCCGTACGCGGGCGCGGCCACGCCCACGGCCATGCGGATCCGCCCGCCCGGCGAGCCGAACGCCGGCCCGAAGACCGGTGCGGCCACGCACGACACGCCCTCGGCGAACTCCTCCCGCGCGTACGCCACCCCGTGCCGCCGCACCTGGGCCAGCTCCCGCTCCAGCCCCGCCAGCGTGGTGATCGTGCGGCCGGTCAGCCGTTCGAACGCGCCCCGCGCCAGGAACTCCTGCCGCAGCCCGGCGTCGAAGGCCAGCAACGTCTTGCCGGTCGCCGTGCAGTGCAGCGGCGCGCGGTCCGTGGCGTCGGAGGGGGAGGCGACCCGGTCGTGGCCGTACAGCCGCTCGACGTAACGGGCCTCCAGGCCCGAGGGCACGGCCAGGTTCACCGTCTGCCGGGTGGTCTCGTACAGGTAGATCAGGTAGGGCAGCACCGCCCGCCGCGCGCCGGGACCGCGTTCCGGCCCGCCCGCCAGCACCTCCAGCAGGTCGCCGGGCAGGTAGCCGGTGCCCGCCCGCCTGGCCAGCCCCCGCCCGCACAGCACGCCGAGTATGCGGTGGGCGGTGGACTTGGGCAGGCCGGTGCTGCGGCAGAGCTGCGCGAGGCTGACCGGCTGGCGTGCCCCGCTCAGCGCGAGGAGGATGTCGATCCCCCTCTCCAGGCTCCCCGGGTGCGACACCGGGCGGTCGTCGGCGAGCGGTGGCTCCTGGCCGGCCGTTTGCGTGAGCATGAATGTCCCTTCGCTCTCCGCGAGCAAGAGGGGGCTTCCCCGAGACTGCGGCTTGACCCTCCTTGGCCTACCCCGGTGGCCGCGTCTCCAAATACCCAGGTCAGCGTAATTTGATGAGCTCGGCGTAGACCAAGACGGCCACCTCCCCGGGCGTTCTGGCTCCGATGCCGCGCGCCCGGCCGGCGACCAGCGCCACGTGCGGCACGCTCCGGGCCGGCGCCGCCCGCAGCACCGGCTCCTCGCCGGCGACGTGGCTCAGCGGCCGGTGGCCACGCGGACCAGGTGGGCGAGCGCCCGGGAGCGGCTGTGCGGCGGCCAGGCGATCACCGTCGTCACGGGCGGCGCGTCCACCACGGGGACGGTGGCGAGGTCGGGGCGCAGGTTCGCCCGGACGGACTCGGGCAGGATCACGCTCGCGCGGCCGAGCGCGACCATCTGGAGCAGCTGCGTCAGGCTCCGCACCTCGGGGCCGGGCCCCTCGGGGTAGGAGCCGTCCGGCCCCGGCCAGCGGGCCTGCGGCAGCCCCGGCAGCGCGGCGACCTCCGCCGTCATGAGCCGGGGCCGGACGGTCAGCGGATGCCCGGCGGGCAGGACCGCGACCTGTCCCTCGGTGCACAGCGTCTCGGTGTCGAACCCCGCGACCGAGTCGAAGGGCAGGTGCAGCAGCGCCGCGTCGGCCTCGCCGTCACGCAGGAGACGCTGCTGCTGCTGGGACTCGCACAGCAGCAGGTCGACGGTGACCGCGCCGGGCTCGGCGGCGTAGGCGTCGAGCAGCTTCGCCAGCAGCTCCCCGGACGCGCCCGCCTTGGTGGCGAGGATCAGGCGCGGCTCGTCCGCCGCCGCCTCCCTGGCCCGGCGCACGGCGGCAGACAGCGCGGCGAGGATCGTCCGGCCCTC
Organism: Nonomuraea bangladeshensis; assembly: GCF_039529455.1. Classification (NCBI taxonomy): domain Bacteria; kingdom Bacillati; phylum Actinomycetota; class Actinomycetes; order Streptosporangiales; family Streptosporangiaceae; genus Nonomuraea; species Nonomuraea bangladeshensis. The sequence goes on along the minus strand of NZ_BAAAMV010000011.1, from coordinate 1,841 downwards.
GGCCAGGAGCACCGACCCGGCGGGAGTGAGCGTGACCCTGCGGCTCGACCGCTCCAGCAGCTTCACCCCGAGCCGCCGTTCGAGCCGCATGACGGTCCGCGACAGCGGCGGCTGGGCGATCCCCAGGCGCTCGGCGGCCCGGCCGAAGTGCAGCTCCTCGGCGACGGCGACGAAATAACGCAACTCCCGCGTCTCCACGTCCCCAGGCTAGCCCGGGCGATCGATACCCGTGGGGTATCGCTGCCGTACCCGGTCGGTGTTGGCCCGCCGCCCGGCCGGCGGCCACGATCGGAGCCATGACCGAACAGACGATCGCGCTGGTCACCGGCGCCAACAAGGGAATCGGGTACGAGATCGCGGCCGGCCTCGGCGCGCTGGGATGGAGCGTCGGCGTCGGCGCCCGCGACGAGCGGCGGCGGGTGGAGGCCGTGGCGAAACTGCGCGCGGACGGCGCGGACGCCTTCGGCGTGCCGCTCGACGTGACCGACGACGCGAGCGTGGCGGCCGCCGTCCGGCTGCTGGAGGAGCGCGCCGGCCGGCTCGACGTGCTGGTCAACAACGCCGGCGTCACGGGCGGCCCGCAGCAGCGGCCCACCGCGCTCGACCCCGCCACCGTGCGGGCGGCCCTGGAGACGAACGTCATCGGCGTCGTCCGGGTCATCAACGCCATGCTGCCGCTGCTGCGCCGCTCGGCCGCGCCACGCATCGTCAACCTGTCCAGCCACGTCGCGTCCCTGACCCTGCAGACCACGCCCGGCGTGGACCTCGGGCCGATCAGCGGGGCGTACACGCCGTCGAAGACGATGCTCAACGCCGTCACCATCCAGTACGCCAAAGAGCTGGCCGGGACCGGCATCCTCATCAACAACGCCTGCCCCGGCTACGTGGCGACCGACCTCAACGCCTTCCACGGGACCGCGACGGCGCGGGAGGGCGCGGCGGCCGCCATCCGGCTGGCCACGCTGCCGGACGACGGGCCGACCGGCGGCCTGTTCGACGACGCCGGCGTGGTGCCCTGGTGACCAGCCGGGCCAGTAGCTGGGTCCGTACGCGTGCGGCGCCGGTGGGTCAGGGGCGCAGGGCCGCGGCCTCGGCGGCGAGCTTCTCGACGCGGGCCCAGTCGCCCGCCTCCAGGGCGTCGGCCGGGGTGAGCCAGGTGCCGCCGACGCAGCCGACGTTCGGCAGCGCCAGGTAGTCGGCGGCGGTCGTGGCGCGGATGCCGCCGGTCGGGCAGAAGCGCACGTCGGGGAGCGGCCCCGACAGGGCCTTCAGGTACGGCACGCCGCCCGCCGCCTCCGCGGGGAAGAACTTCAGCTCCTTGATCCCCCGCTCGGCCAGCGCCATGACCTCCGACACGGTGGCCACCCCGGGCAGGTACGGCACCCCGCTCGCCTCCAGCGCCTCGACCAGCGACGGCGTGGTTCCCGGCGAGACCAGGAAACGGGCCCCGGCCGCGGCCGACGCGGCGATGTCCTCGGCGGTGCGTACGGTGCCCGCGCCCACCGTGGCCTCCGGCACCTCGGCGGCGATGCGCGCGATGGCCTCGCGGGCGGCCGGGGTGCGCAGGGTCACCTCGATGGCCGGCAGGCCGCCGGCGACCAGCGCCCGGGCCAGCGGCACGGCGGTCGCGGCGTCCTCGATCACCACGACGGGGATCACGGGGGCCAGATCGAGCAAGCTCATGCGGTCTTCTCTCCTCGTCGGCCCGCCGCCGGCGGCGGGCCGCATCAGTTCACGGACGGACCGGCGGCCGTCCTCAAGGTCAGGGGACGGACCGGCGGCCGTCCTCAAGGTCAGGGGACGGACCGGCGGCCGTCCTCAAGGTCAGGGGACGGACCGGC
>NZ_BAAAMV010000010.1:0-544891 GCF_039529455.1 Nonomuraea bangladeshensis | reverse complement strand
GTCGCGCGCCCGCCGCCGCGCCGACGCCGCCGACCCCGGCCGCCGCGCGGGCGCGGACGCGCCGCGCCCCGGTGACCGCGCCCGCCTTCCCGCCCGCGGCCGGCCCCGTGGGCGGGCGGAAGTCCGTCAGCGTGCTGCACATCGGCGGCCCCCGCTTCGGCCGGGCGTTGCCCGACCCCGGCGACCCGTTCACCCCCGAGGACATGCAGGCGCGCATCTGGGCGGACCTCACCGCGATGTACGACCGCGGCACGCCACGCCCCGACCTCATGGTCGTCAGCGGCGACCTGACCGAGTCGGGCAGTCTGCGGCAGTTCGGGCAGGCCACCAGGTTCGTCACCGACCTGCGGCTGCTGCTCGGGCTGGAGCCGCACCGGCTGGTGCTGCTGCCGGGCCCGCGCGACGTGACCAAGGCGGCGGCCAGCGCCTACTTCATGACGTGCGAGGCCGACGACGTGAGCCCGCAGCCGCCCTACTGGCCGAAGTGGCGGCACTTCGCCGGGCTGTTCGGCGAGGTCTACCAAGGGCTGGACGACCGGGTGTTCGACGGCGGGCAGCCGTGGACGCTGTTCGAGGTGCCCGATCTCAAGGTGGTCGTGGCGGCGCTCAACTCGACGATGGCGATGAGCCATCTCGAACGGGACGCGTACGCGCTGCTGGGCGAGGCCCAGGCGGCCTGGTTCGCCGAGCGGCTGCGGCCGTACGAGGAGGGCGGCTGGCTGCGTCTCGGCGCGATGGGCCATCCGCCGCGGGAGCTGCGGGACGCGCCGACCTTCGAGCGGCTGCTGGGGCACCGCCTCCACCTGCTCTTCCACGGCGGCCCCGGGCACGGAGGCGAGGGCCGGGTGGCCGCGCCGCGCGCCGGACGGCACCAGGTCGTCGAGATCACCCCCGACGGCATGCGTACGTGGCTGCCCGACGAGGGCGTGCCCGAGCGGGTTCCCGGCAGGTGGCGGGGCGCGCAGGCGACGTTCACCGGCCGCACCCTGGACGTGCCGCCGCCGCGGCCCAAGCCGGACGAGCGCGCGCCGAGCCCCGTCGAGCTGCTGCTCGACCGGATCGCCGAGGTGTGTGAGGCGCGCCACGAGCGGGCCAGGATCCGCCGCTTCCCCGCCCATCTCGTGGTCACCCACCCCGAGGACGGGTTCGTCCGGCAGCTGATGATCGGCGCGCACGTCGGCGAGGTGACCGAGGAGGCCGCCGACGCCTTCGCCCGGCAGGCGCACGCCGCCGGGCTGGCCGCCGAGCTGGTCTACCAGGGGCCGCCCGCGCCCCGCTGGATCCGCGACGACCTGATGCGGCAGGGGGTGCGGCTGCGCAGCTTCACCGAGTTCCAGGGCCTGCTCGACCTCACCGGCTACGTCAGCGAGCAGACCGCGCGGCTGGTCGGCGACCGCCGCTACCCGCCCGACCTGTACGTCCCGCAGCGCTTCCGCGAGCTCGACCGCCCCGGCGGCCAGGTCAGGCACGGCCTGACGGATGAGATGATGCGGCTGCTGGCCACCGACCACGGCCGTTTCCTGCTGCTGCTCGGCGATTTCGGGCACGGCAAGACGTTCGCGCTGCGCGAGCTGGCCCGGCGCATCCCGGCCGAGCTGCCGCACCTGACGCCGATCCTCATCGAGCTGCGCGCGCTGGACAAGGCGCACTCGGTGGACGCGCTGGTGGCGGCCCACCTGGCCTCGCACGGCGAGGAGTACATCGATCTCAAGGCGTTCCGCTACCTGCTGCGGCAGGGGCGCATCGTGCTGCTGTTCGACGGGTTCGACGAGCTGGTGACGCGGCTGACCTACGACCGGGCGACCGACCACCTCGCGACGCTGCTGGCGGCGGCCGAGGACAAGGCGAAGGTCGTGGTGGCCAGCCGCACCCAGCACTTCAAGTCGCACAGCCAGGTGCTCACCTCGCTCGGCGAGATGGTCGGGGTGCTGCCGCAGCGGCGGGTGCTCAGCGTCGAGGACTTCACCCGCGACCAGATCCGCTCCTACCTGGACAACCGGTTCGAGGACGGCGACGAGGCGCACGCCCGCATGTCGCTCATGGGCGAGCTCACGGACCTGCTGGCGCTCGCGCAGAACCCGCGCATGCTCTCCTTCATCGCCGACCTCGACGCCGACCGGCTGCGCACCGTGGCGCGGGCCCGCCACACGATCAGCCCGGCCCTGCTGTACGAGGAGATCCTCGGCTCGTGGCTGGCCTTCGAGGAGCGGCGGGCCCGGGTGCCCGGCTCGGCGATGGCCCTGACCACCGGCGAGCTGTGGCGGGTGGTGACGGCGCTGGCGCTGCGGCTGTGGGAGACGGGCGAGTCGCTGCTCGGCGTGGACGAGCTGACCGAGATCGGCGAGACCCTGACCGACCTGGCGGGCGGCCAGCTCTCGGCCGCCCACGCGGCGCACGCGATGGGCTCGGGCAGCCTGCTCGTACGCACCGAGGAGGGCATGTTCGGCTTCATCCACGCCTCGGTCATGGAGTGGCTGATCGCCCGGCACCTCGCGGCGGGCGACCTCGCCCTGCTGGCCCGCCACCCGCTGTCGTCGCTCACCGTGGAGTTCCTGTGCGACCTCGCGGACGTGCGGGCGCTGCGCGCCTGGGTGGCCGACCCGCCCGCCGGCGACGTCTCGGGCGCCAACGCCGTCAAGATCGCCGCCCGGCTGCGCACCCCGGCCCGCGCCGACCTGCGCGGCGCCAACCTCAAGGGCGAGGACCTGTCGGCCCGCGACCTGCGCGAGGTCGACCTCACCGGCGCCGACCTGTCGGAGGCCACGCTGGCTGGCACCAACCTGTCGCGGGCCGTCCTGCGCGGGGCCCGGCTGACGGGCGCGCGGCTCGACGGGGCGACGCTCGCCGGGGCCGACCTCACCGACGCCGACCTGTCGGGCGCGCGGCTCGCGCAGACCGACCTCAGCGACGTGACCGTGGCGGGCGCGCGCTGGCACCGGGCCGCGCTCATCAACGTCACCGGCACCCTGCCGCACCTCCCCGGCGCGGCCGTGGTGCCCGGGCAGCCGGTCGAGGTCGAGTTCGCCCCCGCCGGCATCGGCGTCCCGTACGGCTACCACTTCCAGACCAGCCGCCTGCCCGAGCCGATCGCCTACTCCCCCGACGGCGCCACGGTCGCGATCGGCGACGAGGACGGCGGCGTGCTGCTGTGCGCGGGCGGCGCGCCGGTGCGCACGCTCCAGGGCCACCGGGGCCGCGTCTACGCCGTCTCCTTCGCCGGCGACCTGCTGGCCACGGGCGCGAGCGACGGCCAGGTCATCCTGTGGGACGCGCTCACCGGCGAACGGCTGCGCACGCTGACCGGCCACGCCGACGGCGTCTGGCCGGTGCGCCTCAGCCCCGGCGGCGACCTCGTGGCGGCCGGGGGCGGCGACGGCGTCGTCCGGGTGTGGGAGTGCGCGTCCGGGCGCACGGCGCACGAGCTGGCCGGGCACCAGGCGCCGGTCTACACGATGGCCTTCGGCCGCTCGGAGCTGGTGACCGGCGACGCGGCGGGGGCCGTACGGGTCTGGGACCTGGCGAGCGGGGAGGTGCGGCACACCCTCGACGGCCACCGCGGGAGCGTCTACCGCACGCTGCTCAGCCCCGACGGCGCGCTGCTGGCCACCGGCGACGAGGCGGGCACGGTCCGGCTCTGGGACACCGGCTCCTGGCGGCTGCTGCACACCCTCACCGGGCACGCGGGCAGCGTCTACTGCATGGCGTTCGCGCCGGACGGCTCGCTGCTGGCCAGCGGCGACACCGCGGGCGGCGTACGGCTCTGGGACCCCTCGGGGCGGGCGATCGGCGTGCACACGACGCACGCGAACTCGGTCTACCAGGTCGCCTTCAGCCCCGACGGCGCCGTGGTCGCCTCCGGCGACTCCGCCGGTCTCGTACGCCTCCAGCCCGTGGGCGGCGGGCCACGGGTCGAGCTGACCGGGCACCGCAGCTCGGTGTGGCCGTTCGCGTACCGGCCCGACGGGCAGCAGCTCGCCACCAGCAGCAACGACGGCACCGTGCGGCTGTGGGACCCCCACACCGGCCAGTGCCAGCGGGTGCTGCGCGGCCACGGGCGGCGCATCTCGTCGGTGCGCTTCAGCGCCGACGGCACGATGCTCGCCACCAGCGGCAACGACGGCGTCGTACGCCTGTGGGAGCCGCGCACCGGGCGGCGGCTGCGCGAGTTCAGCGGCACCTCCGACCGGCTGATCTCCGCGCTGTTCTCCCCCGCCGGGCCGGTGCTCGCCACCTCCAGCAACGACGGCGGCGTCCACCTGTGGAACGCCGTCACCGGCGACTACGAGCGCGAGCTGCACGCCGAGACCGACCACGTGTGGGCCGAGGCGTTCAGCCCCGACGGCGACCTGCTGGCCACGGCCAACGACGACGACAGCGTCCGCATCTGGTACCGGCCGACCGGGCGGCTGGCGGTCAACCTGCTCGACCACCGGGGGCGGGTGCGCTCGATCGCGTTCAGCCCTGACGGCTCGTACGTGGCCACCGGCTGCGACGACAAGCTCGTCCGGATCTGGCACGTGGCCTCGGGCGGCCGGGTCGCCACCCTCGAAGGGCACACCGACCGGGTCTACTCCGTGGCCTTCTCCCCCGACGGGCGGCTGCTGGCGAGCGCCGGCAACGACGGGCGCGCCCTGCTGTGGGAGCTGCTGCCCGGCCAGCCCTGGCAGCCCCGGCTCGCGCGCACGCTCGGCGGCGACGGCGGGCGGTGGTGGGGCGTGGCCTTCGACGCCGCCGGCGCGCGGCTGGCGACCTGCGGCGACGACAAGCTCGTCCGGGTCTGGGACGCCGCGACCGGGCGGCAGCTCCACGTGCTGGCCGGGCACACCCGGCGGGTCTGGTCGGTCGCCTTCAGCCCGGCCGGCGACGACCTGCTGGCCAGCGCGGGCGACGACGGCGTGGTCATCCTGTGGGCGGGCGGCGAGCGGCGGGCGACGCTGCTCGGGCTGCCCGAGGGGTGGGCGGCGCTGGCCCCCGACGGCCGGTACAAACTGCACGGCGAGCCGGGCGGGCAGTTCTGGCACGTGATCGGGATGTCGCGGTTCGAGCTGGGCGAGCTGGATCCGTACCTGCCCGGGGTGCGGCAGGTGCCGCTGGACTCACCCTTCTGACGTGCCGCGCATGGGGCGGCCGAGGAGGGCGGTGGCCACGCTCTCGATGTGCGGGGCGAGGTCGGCGGTGGCCGCCCCGGTCAGCGCCGGGGTGCCGACGACCGAGCGCAGGATGCCGATGCCGACCAGCCAGGCGCTGAGCAGCTCGGCGCGCAGCTCGGCGTCCTCGCCCTCGGCCAGGTCGGCGAGGGCCCGGACGTAGGTGGCGCAGACCTCCTCGCGCATCCGCAGGCGGGCGTCCTCGTGGGCCGAGGACCGGAGCATGGCCACCAGCGGGTGCTCGCCGCCGTAGCCGGTCCAGTCCTGGAAGACGACCGCGCCGACCATGCGGGCGACCAGCTCCTCCGGCGGGCCGTCGTCGAGGAGGCCGGCCGGGAGGTCGGCGGTGACCTCGTCGAACAGGGCCTTCTTGGAGCCGAAGTAGCGGAAGATCAGGGTGGCGTCCACGCCGGCGTCGGCGGCGACGTCGCGGACGCTGGTGGCGTCGTAGCCGTCGCGGGCGAAGCGCAGCCGGGCGGCCTCCAGCAGCCGGGCCCTCGTGGCCTCCCGGTCCCTCTTCGCCATCGCCCCTCCTGAGTCATCGACTGTTGACATCCTAGCGGGCGCGCATGCTACGGTCCTTCAAGTCATCGAACGATGACTTGACGACGGGAGCGCGGCATGAGGACGTACGTGGTGGCGGGCGGCACGACCGGGATGGGGCGCGGCCTCGCGCTGCACCACCTGCGGACCGGCGACCGGGTGACGGTGGTCGGCAGCGATCCGGGCCGGGGGTGGGCCTTCCTCGCCGAGGCGGAGCGGCTGGGGGCCGGGGGGCGGGCCGCGTTCGTACGGGCCGACCTGACGTCGGTCGCGGAGAACCGGCGGGTGGTCGAGGAGGTCAGGGCCCGGCACGACGCCCTCGACGGGCTGATCCTCACCGCCATGCGGCACTTCGGGAGCCGCACCCTCACCCCGGACGGTTTCGAGGCCACCTTCGCCCTCTACTACGTCAGCCGCCTCCTGCTCAGCCACGGCCTCACGGACCTGCTGGAGAAGGGGGACCGGCCGATGATCGTGAACGTGTGCGGCGTCGGGGTCACGAAGGGCCGGATCCACTGGGACGACCTGACGCTCGGCCGCGGCTACAGCGGCGTCAAGGCGATGCTGCAGGGCGGGAGGGCCACGGATCTGCTGGGCGTCGCGTACCCGGACGTCCATCCCGGCGGGCGCACCCGCTTCCTGCTGCACCATCCGGGCTTCACCGACAGCGGCACCGGCAGCCTTCGCCAGCCCGCGCGGGCGCTCGTCCGGCTCCTCGCCAAGGTCGCCGCGCAGCCCGTGGAGAAGGCCATCGAGCCGATCATCGCGCTGATGGCGGACCCGCCCGCCGGGCGGCTGCTCGCCTACGACCGCCGCACCCCGGTGGACCCGTCGATCCCGACGCTCGACCCGGCCGCCGCCCGCCGCCTTTACGACCTGACCCGCCACCTCCTCGACTGAACGCCCCATTTGCCGCGATTGCCGCGCCCGGTCGCCGGACTGTGGGAGGATCCTGGGCTAGATCGTTTCGGTGGCGCGGAGCATCGCGAAGGGGATGGACGATGGTTACCTGCCGGAGGCTGGGCTCGTGACCGCCGCACCCGACCACACCGGACCTGGCGACGCGGGCCTGGTCGCGGCAGCGGATGAGGTCGCGGGTGGGCGGGAGGTCATGCCCAAGCGGGCCGCCGTACCGATGCCATGGACGCGGCACTCGGGCACCGGCCCGGCGCGGGAGGGCGAGGGCCGCTCGCAGGCCGCCAAGACGGCCGCCGTGGCGGTGGGCATGGTGCTGCTGACCCTGGCCGGGGTCCTGATCGGCATCCCGGCGTTCCGCACGACACTGGACCCCGTGCCCTATCCGGGCTCGGTGCCTCCGACGCCGCCCGCCGCGGCACTGCGCCGCAGCCCCGCCGCCACCGCACCGCCGTCGGCCACCCCGCCGCCGCCCGTGAACGCCGCACCCGTCACGACGCCCGCCGCGCCCGCGACGCCCGCCGCGCCGCCTTCGTCGCGGCTGTCGTCACAGCCGGTCGCGACCGCGACCTACCCGACCACGCCGGGCATCGTCCGACCGCAGGGGGCCCGCAACCCGCGCGCCCGCACCGCCCGCCCGCGCGCCATCCGCCCCCAGCCGGTACGCCCCAGAAAGAGATCCGTGGTCCTCGGCACCAGCGAGGACTCGGGAACCCCCGCCCCCACGACCACCACGACGCCCCCGGACGCCACCCTCACCCCGGCCCCGCAGGTCCCCGGCCGCTTCAAGGGCCAGGCAGCCGGCGGAACTTCGTGATCGCCAGGAGACCGGCCCGGGGCCCGTCTCCTAGCGACCATCCCGGAGGCCGGCTCAGGAACCCGTCCCTGACCAGCCCAGGCACCCCCAGCCGGCGGACCGGTCAGCCGCGCGCGCCTCGCCGCAGCAGCTCGCCCCACACCTCGGCCACCCGCGCATCCAGCTCCTCCAACGCCCCTTCGTTGGCGATGACGATGTCGGCGACCGCCAGCCGGTCCTCCCGGCTGGCCTGCGCCGCGATGCGCGCCTTGGCGTCGGTCTCGGCCATGCCGCGATGCTCGGCGAGCCGCCGGATGCGCACCTCGTCGGCCGCGTCCACGACGATCACGACGTCGTACATGGGGGCGAGCTTGTTCTCGACCAGCAGCGGCACGTCGTAGACCACGACGGCGTCGCCGGGCGCGTCCGACTGCAGCTGCGCCACCCGCTCCCCCACGAGCGGATGCACGATGCCGTTGAGCACGGCCAGCTTCTGGGAGTCGGCGAAGACGATCGAGCCGAGCTTCTCGCGGTCGAGCTCCCCGTCGGGGCGGAGCACCTCCTCGCCGAAGGCCGCGACCACCCGCGCCAGCCCGGCCGTGCCGGGTTCGACGACCTCGCGTGCGATCTTGTCGGCGTCGATCACGACCGCTCCGTGAGCCGCGAGCCGCCTGGACACCTCACTCTTGCCGGATCCGATGCCGCCGGTGAGCCCAATCTTCAGCACCGCTGAAGCCTATCCACGATGGCCGGACGGCGCACGACCGGAAGGCTCCGCCTCCCGGCGCAGGTGGACCATCGTCAGGTGGTCGTCCATCCGCTCGCGGTGCGTCTCCCGGTAGCCCAGACGCCGGTAGAGCTTGAGGTTGCCCGCCGACAGGTGCCCGGTGAACAGGTCGAACGCCGTCGCCTCCGGCACCTGCTCGTGCAGCGCCCGCAGCAGCGCCGTGCCGAGGCCCTGCCCCTGCAGGTCGGGGGCGACGACCAGCCGCCCGACCAGGCAGGTGGTGCCGGCGAGCTGCCCGCGTACGGCGCCGACGATGCGGCGCCCGCCGTCGAGCGCCTTGAGCACGACGGCGCCCTCGATGACCTTGCGCACCTGCTCCAGCGACTCGACGAGCGGCGGGATGTAGGGGTCGCCGTAGAGCTGGGCCTCGCTCACGTAGGCCGCCCGTTGCACGGTGAGGATCTCCCCGGCGTCCGCCGGCACCGCCCGTTCGATGATCACGCCGTCACCCTACCGGCCGGGCGCTCACGGCCGGAGGAGGACCTCGAAGAACTCCCGTACGCCGGTCACGACCGACCCGGGCGCGGCCATCGCCACCATGTGGCTCGGGCTCTCCCCGTCGCCCCAGTACACGACGTCGTTGCCGCGCGCGGCGATGCGGCGCAGCAGGTCGGGTCCGCCGTGCGTGGCCCCGGTGGGCACGGCCCGCTGGTCGACGGGCATGCCGGCGGCGCCCTCGTAGTACGTCCAGGAGGACGAGCCGCCGGTGCCGGTGAACCAGTACAGGCTGGCCGTGGTCAGCAGCAGGTCACGGCCGATCGGCTCGGCGACGGGGCCGTTCCGCTCGGGCCAGCCGTCGAACTCCTTGAACCGCTCCACCAGGTACGCCAGCTGCGCCACCGGCGAGTCGGCGAAGCCGTGGGCGAGCGTCTGGGGCCGGCTCGCCAGGTAGGGGCCGTACCCGCTGCCGCCGGCCATCCGCTCCCCCAGCATCTTCAGCCAGCCCAGCTCCTCCTCGCTCGCCCCTTCCAGCTCGGCGGGGTCGCCGGTGGGGACGCCGAGGCCGGAGGTGATCACCGCCCCGATCACGTGCTCGGCGTCGAGGGCGGCGAGCCGCGCCGTGACCAGCGCGCCGGCGTCGTTGCCGTGGGCTCCGTAGCGGTCGTGGCCGAGGCGGCGCATCAGCTCGGCCCAGGTGCGGGCGACCCGGTCGACGCTCCACGGCCGCTCGTCGGCGGGCTCGGGGAACGGCGAGAAGGCGAAGCCGGGCAGGGACGGCGCGACGACGTGGAAGGCGAGGGCGGGGTCGAGCCCGTGGGCGCGCGGGTCGGTGAGCGGCCCGAGCACGTCGAGCAGCTCGGCGACCGTGCTCGGCCAGCTGTGCGTGATGATCAGCGGCAGCGCGTGCGGCTCCGGCGAGCGCACGTGCAGGAAGTGCACCCGCTGCCCGTCGATGTCGGTCGTGAACTGCGGGAAGGCGTTGAGCCTGGCCTCCTGGGCCCGCCAGTCGAAGGTCTCGGCCCAGTGCTCGGCCAGCTCCCGCAGGTGGGCGACGGGCACCCCGCGGTCCCAGCCGCCGGGAAGCTGCGCGGCCCAGCGGGTGCGCCGCAGCCGCTCGCGCAGGTCCTCGAGGTCGGCCTGGGGGATGTCGATGCGGAACGGCGTGATCGTTTCGGTCATGGAACGAACAGTAGGAGGACATGCGGCAAGGATCTTTCCGCAATCAAGCGAGAAGACCGATGACACGCGAAAAGCCCCGCACGAACCCGTGCGGGGCTTTTCGTTACCGCCTACTCCTGGGAGCTAGAGCCTCAGCTCTGGCCGCCCGCGAGCTTCTCGCGCAGGGCCGCGAGCGCCTCGTCCGAGGCGAGCGCGCCGGCCGCCGGAGCGGACGAGGAGCTCTGCTGAGCCTGGGTCTCGCCGCCGTAGGACGTCGGAGCGCCCTCGCCGGCCTCGGCCTCGGCCTTGCGGGCCTCCTCGATCTGCTTGCGGTGGGCCTCGAAGCGCTGCTGGGCCTCGGCGTACTGCCGCTCCCACTCCTCACGCTGCTTGTCGAAGCCTTCGAGCCACTCGCCCGTCTCCGGGTCGAAGCCCTCGGGGTAGATGTAGTTGCCCTGGTCGTCGTAGGTCGCGGCCATGCCGTAGAGCGTCGGGTCGAACTCGACCTCGGCGCCCACGCCCTCGTTGGCCTGCTTCAGCGAGAGGCTGATGCGGCGACGGTCGAGGTCGATGTCGATGATCTTGACGAAGATCTCGTCGCCGACCTGGACGACCTGCTCCGGGATCTCCACGTGGCGCTCGGCCAGCTCGGAGATGTGGACCAGGCCCTCGATGCCCTCCTCGACCCGGACGAACGCGCCGAACGGCACCAGCTTGGTGACGCGGCCCGGCACGACCTGGCCGATCTGGTGGGTGCGGGCGAACTGCTGCCACGGGTCTTCCTGGGTGGCCTTGAGCGACAGGGAGACGCGCTCGCGCTCCATGTCGACGTCGAGGACCTCGACCGTGACCTCCTGGCCGACCTCGACGACCTCGGAGGGGTGGTCGATGTGCTTCCAGGACAGCTCGGACACGTGGACCAGGCCGTCGACGCCGCCGAGGTCCACGAACGCACCGAAGTTGACGATCGAGGAGACGACGCCCTTGCGGACCTGACCCTTCTGGAGGGTGTTGAGGAAGGTCTGGCGGACCTCCGACTGCGTCTGCTCGAGCCAGGCGCGGCGCGACAGGACCACGTTGTTGCGGTTCTTGTCGAGCTCGATGATCTTGGCCTCGAGCTCGCGGCCGACGTACGGCTGCAGGTCGCGGACCCGTCGCATCTCGACCAGGGACGCCGGGAGGAAGCCACGGAGGCCGATGTCGAGGATGAGACCACCCTTGACGACCTCGATGACGGTGCCGGTGACGATGCCGTCCTCGTCCTTGATCTTCTCGATCGTGCCCCAGGCGCGCTCGTACTGGGCGCGCTTCTTGGACAGGATCAGGCGGCCCTCCTTGTCCTCCTTCTGGAGAACCAGGGCCTCGACGTGTTCGCCGACCTCCACGACGTCAGCAGGGTCGACATCGTGCTTGATCGAAAGCTCGCGCGAGGGGATGACACCCTCGGTCTTGTAGCCGATATCGAGAAGGACCTCGTCTCGATCGACCTTGACGACGGTGCCCTCGACGATGTCGCCGTCGTTGAAGTACTTGATGGTCTCGTCGATCGCGGCGAGGAAGGCTTCCTCGGACCCGATGTCGTTGACCGCTACCTGCGGGGTGCTCGAGGTGGCCTCAGTGCTGGACGTCATGTGTGGAATTGCTCCGAACGCGGACAGGATGTCGATGTGGCGGACGCGCGGCAGGCCCTCTTCCGCATCAAGCCGAGGAATTACGACATCGACGTGACCGAGCGCGAGCCCGCTCCGTCTGAGGCGCGCGCGAGCCCACAGCGCAGCGATCAGCATATGAGACCAATGCCACGGGGTCAATCCAGGGCGAGGTCAGTAGGCGATGACCTGGAGCCCTCGCTTGGGGATGATATTACCCCTCGCCGCCCGGGGGATGGAGATCCGCTCCGGGTCCCCGTCGGAGACGTAGCGCTTGCCGGGATGCTTGTCCAGCCACTCCAGCCAGTACTGCGAGCACCATTTGCGGCACTCGCCCTTTTTGCCGTTGCTCTGGATCCGCTGGATCGCGCCCCGGTCGAAACTTTTCGCGTAGGGCGAAACCGAGGGCTCGGCCCCGGCGAGGAACACGCCGGCGAAATCATAACGGGTCCCGTCCCATGATCCGGTCCTGGCGACCTTCTTGCCGTGGGGCATCGACCCGTACGGCAGCGCCATGGTGCGCGACGGCGGCGCGCCGAGCTTCTTCAGCAGCCGTTCGATCCGGCCGATCTGCTCGCGGACCTTGCGCTTGCGCAGGACCCGCAGGTTGGGGTGGCTCCAGGTGTGGTTGGCCACCTCGTAGCCGTGCTCGTTCAGCCAGCGCAGGGCGGCCGCCTGCGCGGCCTCGTCACGCAGCCCGAACGGCTCGTGGTTGATCCAGAACGTGGCGGTCGGCCGGAACGACGGGTAGCGGGCGGCCACCTCCTGGATGATCGCCACCGCGGTGCCGGGCGCCGGGTTGCCGTTCGCGTCCAGCGCGAAGTGGCTCGGGTGCCCGTCGTCGAAGGTCAGCACGACCGGGTAGCGGCCCGCGGGCACGTGGATGTCGCCCGTGGCGAACTCGGCGGCGGTGATCGGCACGTAGCCCTCGCGGGCCAGCCGTTCCAGCTCCTTCCTGAGCTGGTCGGGGGTGCGGTCGATGGAGGCGAGCCGCTTACGCTGGATGCGGTGGTACATGAGGACCGGCACCAGCCCCGCCTCGTTGGCGCGCACCTGCCGGGCGAACTCGGGCGTGGCCACCACCCCGGGCGGCTGCCCGGGCGGGGTCGCCGGGGCGTCGGCGGGGGCCGTGGACGGCGGGCTCTCCTCGACCTTCCCGGCGGAGGCCGGGCCGGCGTGCGGGACCTCCTGCGCCGGCATGAGACTGAGCCCGATGACCGCCACGGTGACCACGACGACGTTCGCGAGGCCGATGATCTTCGTGGAGGACGCTGGTAACCGCACAGAACTCCCGTGCCGCTAGGGGAAGCCGACACTCCACCCTAGTCCAGATCTGTACGGAAACCGGTGGCCCCGGGCGACATGCCGCCCCCCGGGGCTCCCGGACCGCGGGTCAGTGCCCGGCGTCCTCCCAGGTGCGCCCGACGCCCACGGAGACCTCCAGCGGCACCCGCAGGTGGTAGGCGGCGTTCATCTGGTCGCGCACGAGCTGCCTGAGCGCCTCCAGCTCGCCCGGCGCCACCTCGAACACGAGCTCGTCGTGGACCTGCAGCAGCATCCGCGAGGCCAGCCCCTCCTCCCGGATGGCCTGGTGCACGTGGAGCATGGCGACCTTGATGATGTCGGCCGCCGAGCCCTGGATCGGCGCGTTGAGCGCCATCCGCTCGGCCATCTCGCGCCGCTGCCGGTTGTCGCTGGTGAGGTCGGGCAGGTAGCGGCGGCGGCCCATGATCGTCTCGGTGTAGCCGTCGGCGCGCGCCTGGGCCACGATGGCGTGCAGGAAGTCGCGCACGCCGCCGAACTCCTGGAAGTATTCCTCCTTGAGCGCCCGCGCCTCGGCCACCGGGATGTTGAGCTGCCCGGACAGCCCGAAGTCGGACAGTCCGTAGGCGAGGCCGTAGTTCATGGCCTTGATGCGCGCCCGCAGCTCGCCGTCGATCTGCTCGGGCGGCAGGTCGAAGACCCGGGCCGCGGTGGCCTGGTGGAAGTCGTGGCCGGACTCGAACGCGGCGATCAGCGACTCGTCGCCCGACAGGTGCGCCATGATGCGCAGCTCGATCTGGCTGTAGTCGGCCGTGAGCAGCGTCTCGTAGCCCTCGCCGACCGTGAAGCCCTGCCGGATGCGGCGGCCCTCGGCGGTGCGGATCGGGATGTTCTGGAGGTTGGGCTTCTCGGAGGAGAGCCGGCCGGTCGCGGCGATGATCTGGTTGAACGTCGTGTGGATGCGCCCGTCGTCGGCGATCTCCTTGATCAGGCCCTCGACCGTGGTGCGCAGCTTCTGCTGGTCGCGGTGGCGCAGCATGATCGTCGGCAGCTCGTGCTCGGTCTGGGTGGCGAGCCAGGCGAGCTGGTCGGCGTCGGTGCTGTAGCCGGTCTTGATCTTCTTCGTCTTGGGCAGGTTGAGCCGGGTGAACAGGATCTCCTGGAGCTGCTTGGGCGAGCCCAGGTTGAACTGCTCGCCCACGGAGCGGTGCGCCTCCTCCACGGCGTGCTTGACGGCCGAGCCGAACTCGGCCTCCAGCCCGGTGAAGTAGGCGCTGTCGACCGCGATGCCCGCGCGCTCCATCTCGGCCAGCACGGTGAGCAGCGGCAGCTCGACGTCGTCGAGGAGCTGGGTGCCGCCGCGCCCGGCCAGGAACCGCTCCAGCGCCTCGGCCAGCTCGCGCACCACGTGGGCGCGCAGCGCGAGGTCCTTGGCGGGGGCGTCCTCGTCGTCGCCGAACAGCGCGGCCTGCCCGTCGGACTCCTCCTCGGCGCGCAGGTCGCGGTTGAGGTAGCGGCGGGCGAGGTCCTCGAGGGCGAAGGTGCGCTGGCCGGGCATGGCGAGGTAGGCGGCCAGCGCGGTGTCGCAGCTCAGGCCGCGCAGGTCCATGCCCTGCGCCCACAGGGCCAGCAGCGGGCCCTTGGCGTCGTGGACGGCTTTGGGCCTGCTCTCGTCGGCCAGCCAGGCCCGCAGGGCCGTCTCGTCGGCCTCGGTGAGCTTGACCGGGTCGATGTGGGCGGCGGTGCCGTCGGGCGAGGCCACGGCGATGGCGTCGATGCGGCCGGTGCCGCTGCCGTAGGCGCCCTTGACGGCGAGCCCCGCGCGGCCCTCCGGCATGGCGGCCAGCCAGCCGGCCACCCGGTCGGGGCCGAGGATCACGGTCTCGACCTCGAAGCCCTGGTCGGGCTCCTGCTCGCCGGTGCCGAGCACCTTGAACACCCGCTCGCGCAGCTCGCCGCGGATCTGCAGGGTGTCGAAGAGCTTGTTGACCTCCTCGCGCTCCCACGCGCCCTGCCTGAGCTCGCCGAGCTCGGCCTCGACCGGCACGTCGCGCAGCAGCTCGGTGAGCCGGCGGTTCATCAGCACCTGGGCGACGTGGTCGCGCAGCTTGTCGCCGACCTTGCCCTTGACCTCGTCGACCCGGTCGACGAGCGCGGTCAGCGTGCCGAACTCGCGCACCCACTTGGCCGCGGTCTTCTCGCCCACGCCGGGGATGCTGAGGAGGTTGTCGCTGGGGTCGCCGCGCAGCGCCGCGAAGTCGGGGTATTGGACGGGGGTGAGGCCGTATTTCTCCTCGACGGCCTCGGGCGTGAACCTGGTCATGTCGCTGATGCCGCGCCGGGTCATCAGGACGGTCACGTGCTCGTTGACGAGCTGCAGCGCGTCGCGGTCGCCGGTGACGATGAGCACGCTCATCCCCTGCTCCGACGCGCGGGTGGCGAGCGTGGCGATGATGTCGTCGGCCTCGAAGCCCGCCTTGGACAGGCGCGGGATGCGCAGCGTGTCGAGCAGCTCGAAGATGAGCTGCATCTGGCCGCGGAAGTCCTCCGGCGTCTCGCTCCTGTTGGCCTTGTAGTCGGCGTATTCCTCGTGCCGGAACGTGGGCTCGGACCGGTCGAAGGCCACGGCGACGTGGCTCGGCTGCTCGTCGCGCAGGACGTTGGTCAGCATCGAGGTGAACCCGTAGACCGCCTCGGTGTGCTGACCGTCGGAGGTCATGAGGTTGGCGTCCTTGAGCGCGTAGAAGGCGCGATAAGCCAGGGAATGCCCGTCAAGCAGCAGCAGGCACGGACGGCTGGGGGTCACTTCACTCTTCGGCACGTACGCAGCCTAGTCTGCCCCTGCGACAGAAAACCTGAGCTCGGAAGAGTGGAGGCGTCCCCTTGACGCAGACCAACCCGCTTGATCTCCCGCTGCTGAGCGGCATGCACGACGGCACGCTGGCGAGCCGCGTGGGCATCGAGTTCCTGGAGGCGGGCCCCGACCGGGTGGTGGGCCGGATGCCGGTGGAGGGGAACACGCAGCCGTACGGGCTGCTGCACGGCGGCGCCTCCGTGGTGCTGGCCGAGACCCTCGGCTCCGTGGCCGCGGCGATCCACGCCGGGCCGGGGCGCATCGCGGTGGGCGTCGAGATCAACGCCACGCACCACCGTTCGGCCCGTTCGGGGCACGTGACGGGCGTGGCGACGAAGTTGCACGCGGGGCGGACGCTGGCGACGTACGACATCGAGATCACCGACGAGGAGGGCCGGCGGGTGTGCACCTCCCGCCTCACCTGCATGCTGCGCGACGCCTGAGGCTTTTGCCGTACTTTTGCCCAGCGGTCACTTCGCCCGATTCTTTGCGCATCGCCCCCGCGGGTCGCTACGGTGGTCCGAACGCGAGCCCGCGGGGGCGGCCCGGTAGATAACGTGTACGGCCGGCGATGCCTGCACGGCCCCAAAGGCCGCCCCCGCGGGCTCGTCCATACCTACCGTGATTTCGTTATCGTTCCGTTCCTTCCGGCCGCCAGGTGTCTTCCCCCATTTAGCCCCTGACCTGCCAACTTGATTCCTCACATGAGTGACACCGTGTTGTCACTAATTGGTGACGAACGATACTGAAACGGGCGTCACGGCAATAGGCTCCCGCCATTGCATCCCAGTTGTGCCTGCGATGCGCGCGTGTCGAGATGGAGGGGCACCACCCCGCCTTGACCTACTTGAGGGAGCACCATTGCGCAGAGCCGTGATCGCGTTCACGGCCTTCCTGGGTGGACTCGTCTTCCTGCTGGCCGGGCCCGCACACGCGGGCCCCGCCGACTGCCAGGGGCTGAAGGGAACACTCAAACTCCAAGGCCAGCCAGTGAACGGCGCCAAAATCTCGGTGACCACCGAGGGCGGACAACCCGTCCAGGAGGTTACCTCGAACGCTCAAGGCACTTGGGACGTTCAGGTCGACAAGCCGGGCAAGTACAAGGTCACTCTGGACCCCGGCTCGCTTCCTCAGAACAGCCAGGTCCGCGGCGGCAACAACGTCCGCACGCCGACCGTCTACGAGGGCAACTGCTCCACCGTGCTGTTCGCGCTCGAGGCCAAGGGCGCCGCCGCCGGCCCCGAGCAGGAGGCCACCGGCGAGAGCTCCTTCTGGGCCCAGGCCGCGCAGCTCGCCTTCGAGGGGCTCAACCTCGGCCTCATCATCGCCCTGGGGGCGCTCGGCCTCTCCCTCATCTACGGGACCACCGGCCTGACCAACTTCGCCCACGGTGAGCTCGTCACCTTGGGCGCTGTCCTCGCCTACGCCTTCAACGTCGGATTCAGCATCCAGCTCATCCCGGCGGCGATCATCGCGGTCGTGGTGGCGGGGGCGCTGGGCTACGGCCAGGACCGCTTCTTCTGGGGGCAGCTCCGCAAACGCGGCACCGGCACGATCGCCATGATGATCATCTCGATCGGCGTCGCGATCCTGCTGCGCAACCTCATCCAGTTCTTCTTCGGGCCGCAGACCGAGACCTACACCGACTACAACACCCAGACCGGCATCCAGCTCGGCCCGATCAGCGCCGCCCCCAAGAACCTCTGGGCCATGGGCATCGAGCTCGCGGTGCTCATCGTCGTGGGTCTCGCCCTGATGAAGACCCGCACCGGCAAGGCCGCCCGCGCCGTGGCCGACAACCCGGCGCTCGCCGCCTCCTCCGGCATCAACGTCGACCGCGTCATCCGCATCATCTGGACCGGCGGCGGCGCCATCGCCGCGCTGGCCGGCGTCATGCTCGGCCTGTCGCAGTCGCTGAAGTTCACCATGGGCCAGGACATCCTGCTGCTCATCTTCGCCGGCGTCACGCTCGGCGGGCTCGGCACCGCCTTCGGCGCGCTGGTCGGCTCGCTCGTGGTCGGTGTGTTCATCCAGGTGTCCACGCTGTGGGTGCCGCCGGAGCTGAAGTCCGTCGGCGCGCTGGTGGTGCTCATCGTCGTGCTTCTCTTCCGGCCGCAGGGCATCCTCGGCCGACGCGAGCGGATCGGGTGACGGGGGTAACACATGGACTGGCTCACGATTTTCACCACCACCGTCCACGCCGCCATCGGCTGGGAGACCATCGTCTACGGTCTGGCCGCGATCGGCGTCAACATCCACTTCGGCTACACCGGCCTGCTCAACTTCGGCCAGGCGGCGTTCATGGCCGTGGCCGGCTACGGCCTGGCCGTCACCGTCACCGTGCTCGACCTGCCCTTCTGGGTCGGCATCTTCGTCGGCCTGGGGGCCGCGGTGCTCCTGGCGCTCCTCATGGGCATCCCGACGCTGCAACTGCGCGCCGACTACCTGGCGATCGTCACCATCGCCGCGGCCGAGATCATCCGGCTGATCTTCCGTTCGGTGCAGTTCAAGGGGGTCTTCGGCGGCTCTGACGGCCGGCGCGGCTTCAACGGCGACTTCTACGCCATGAACCCCTACCCCGAGGGCCGCTACGGCATCGGCGCGATCGTCTTCGACGAGCGCACGCTGTGGCTGCTGACGGTCGGCTGGATCGTCGTGCTGCTCGCCTGCGGGCTGGTCTACCTGCTCATGAAGAGCCCGTGGGGCCGCGTGCTGAAGGCCATCCGCGAGGACGAGGACGCCGTGCGCGCGCTCGGCAAGAACGTCTTCTCGTACAAGATGCAGTCGCTGGTGCTCGGCGGCGTCATCGGCTGCTTCGGCGGCTTCTTCTACGGCCTCTACAACGGCGCCGTGCAGCCCGACGTCTTCGGCACCGAGATGACGTTCTTCGCCTACACGATCGTCATCCTCGGCGGCGCCGCCCGCGTCTTCGGCCCGGTCGTCGGCGCGATGATCTTCTGGGTGCTGTTCGTCTTCGTCGGCAACCTGCTCGCCGAGCTGGTGGCCAACGGCTACATCCCGTTCATGACCAGCATCCAGGTGGGCCCGATCCGCTACGCCCTGGTCGGTCTGGGCTTCATCCTGCTGCTGATCGTCCGGCCGCAGGGCATCTTCGGTGACAAGAGGGAGATCGCGATCAATGCGCGATGACACCATGGATGAGACGACCGGCGGGCCGGAGGACGCCGCGGTGACCACCACGCGTAAGGCCGCGGCCCTGGCGGCGTTCAAGGACATGGCCCGCGAGCCGGGCGTGCCCAAGCCCGACCCCATCCTCGTCGTGGACAAGGTCGTGCGCCGCTTCGGCGGCCTCACCGCCGTCGACGTCGAGCACGTGGAGGTCCAGCGCGGCTCCATCACCGCGCTGATCGGCCCCAACGGCGCGGGCAAGACCACTTTCTTCAACCAGCTCACCGGCTTCGACACCGCCGACGCCGGCACCTGGACGTTCAACGGCCGCACGATGAGCGGCGTGCCCGCCCACAAGGTGGCGCGCGCCGGCATGGTCCGCACGTTCCAGCTCACCAAGGCGCTCTCCCGGCTGACCGTCATGGAGAACATGCGTCTCGGCGCCCAGCAGCAGAAGGGCGAGAGCTTCTGGCGGGCCCTCGTGCCCGGCTTCTGGCGCTCCCAGGAGCAGGAGATCACCGAGCGGGCCGAGGAACTGCTGGTCCGGTTCAAGCTCGACGCCAAGCGCGACGACTTCGCCGGCTCGCTCTCCGGCGGCCAGCGCAAGCTGCTGGAGATGGCGCGGGCGCTCATGGTGGGCCCCGAGCTGGTCATGCTGGACGAGCCCATGGCGGGCGTGAACCCGGCGCTGACGCAGTCGCTGCTCGGCCACGTCAAGGACCTGCGCGAGCAGGGCATGACGGTGCTGTTCGTCGAGCACGACATGGACATGGTGCGCGACATCAGCGACTGGGTCATCGTCATGGCCCAGGGCGCGGTGATCGCCGAGGGCCCGCCCTCGACGATCATGTCGGACGAGCGCGTGATCGACGCCTACCTCGGCGCGCACCACGACGCCCCGCTGTCGGACACCGAGCTCCAGGCCCAGCTCCACGAGGCCGAGGCCGAGCTGGAGGCCGAGATCGAAGAGGAGACGCAGAAGTGAACGCCGTCCCGGAGCCGGCCGAGTCCAACGCGGCGGTCACCGACCGCAGCGCGCACCTGGAGGGCGCCGAGAACGCCCTCCTGCGCTGCGACGAGCTGATCGCCGGCTATCTGCCGGGCGTCAACATCCTCAACGGCTCCGACCTCTACGTGGCGGAGGGCGAGCTCATCGGCATCATCGGCCCCAACGGCGCCGGCAAGTCGACGCTGCTCAAGGCCATGTTCGGGCTGGTCAACATCCGCAGCGGCACGGTGCTGCTGAAGGGCGAGAACATCACGAACATGAAGGCCCACGCGCTGGTCTCGCGCGGCGTCGGCTACGTCCCGCAGACCAACAACGTCTTCCCCAGCCTCACCATCGAGGAGAACCTGGAGATGGGCGCCTTCCAGGTGCCGGGGAAGTTCAAGGAGCGCTTCGAGTTCGTGGCCGAGCTGTTCCCCGCGCTGAAGGAGCGGCGCAAGCAGCGCGCCGGCTCGCTGTCCGGCGGTGAGCGGCAGATGGTGGCGATGGCGCGGGCCCTGATGACCGAGCCGTCGGTGCTGCTGCTCGACGAGCCGTCGGCCGGTCTGTCGCCCAAGCTGCAGGACCTGGTCTTCATCCAGGCCCAGCAGATCAACAAGGCCGGCGTCACCGTCATCATGGTCGAGCAGAACGCCCGCCGCTGCCTGCAGATCTGCCACCGGGGCTACGTCCTGGACCAGGGCCGCAACGCCTACACCGGCACCGGCAGGGAGCTCGCGAACGACCCGAAGGTGATCCAGCTGTACCTCGGCACGCTCGCCAAGGCGTAATTCCCCCAGAACGGCTGAGGAGCTCCCACGGAGCCCCTCAGCCGTTTTTTAATGGGCGATGTGAAACGCTTAGCGACAGTCGCGCTCATGCTGCCCGTCCTGCTCCTGGGCTGCCAGGACGACGCCTCCTCCGCGCCGAGATACAGCACCGGCGGCGACCCCACCGACAGCCCCTGCGCCCGGGTGGTCTCCGCCATCGGGTACGCCGGCCTGCTGCTGGAGCCGAAGGGCCAGGAGGACCGGCAGCGCTTCGAGGACGCCGTGATCGGCCGCCTGGCCGAGGCCCGCGGCATCACCCTGCAGTTCGGCGCCCGGCTGCCCGCCTCGCTCAAGGGCGACGTGGCGGCGCTGGAGTCGGCCACCGCCGGGCTCGCCAGGAACGACGTGCCGCGGGAGCGCCAGGTGGCGCTGCTGAGGGAGTACCGCGCGGCGGCCGACCGGATCGTCGCCGGCTGCCGGTGAGGCCCCTGCCGGGCGGTTCCAGGGACGCGGAAGGGCCCGGCCGTGGCGGCCGGGCCCTTCGTCTCAGCTCGTCTCAGCGCTGGTGATCAGCCGGCGATGTTGCCGGTGCGGTACTCGATCGCCTTGCTGCCGTACTTGTTGTCGTCGCCGTACTCGTAGATGCCGATGGTGGCGACGGCCGGGTCACCGGCGTCGTTGAACTCGACCGGGCCGCTGACGCCGTCGTAGTCGATGTCCTTGCCGGCCTTCAGCAGGTCGACGCACTCCTTGAAGCTCTTGCACTTCTCGCCGCCCTTGCTGACCTCGGCCAGCTTGGCGGCGATGTCCGCGCCCGCGTCGCTCTTGGCGGCCTCGGCGGCCAGCGCGATCAGGTTCGCGGCGTCGTACGACTCGGGGGCGTAGCTGAAGTCCTCGAGCTCCTTGTCGACCTCGAGGAGCTTCTTCTGGAACTCCTCGGGAGCGGCCGCGCCGGGGATGGTGCCCTTGACGCCCTTGAGGGTGCCCTTGGGCATCTTCAGGTAGTTCGTGTTGGACGTGTTGCCGTCCACCATGTACCACTTGTGCTTGCTGGCCGGCAGGCCCTGCTTGACGAGCTCCTGGATGACCTTGGAGGTCTCCTCGAAGCCGATCAGCACGATGGCCTTGGGGCTCTTGGACTTGATCTTGGTGACCTCGGCCGAGAAGTCGGCGGCCTTCGGGTCGTAGTCCACCCGCTCGACCACTTCGGCGCCGCCGTCGGTGACGGTCTTCTGGACCTGGTCGGCCAGACCCGTGCCGTAGGAGTCCTGCATGGCGAAGATGGCGACCGTGTCACTGCCGTCGGCCACGATCAGGTCACCGAGCACGCGGCCCTGGAGCTTGTCCGGGGGCGCGGTGCGGAAGTACAGGCCCTGGTCGTTCAGGGTGGTGAACTTGTCAGAGGTGTTGGCGGGCGAGAACTGCACCACGCCGGCACCCGTGATCTTGTCGACGACCGACTCCGACACCGAGGAGGAGGCGGCGCCGACGATCGCGTCGGCCTTCTGCGCGAGGAGCTTGTCCACCGACTGCGAGGCGATGTTGGTCGTCGTGTCGCCCGAGTCGGTGTCGATCTTGGCGACCGGCTTGCCCAGCACGCCGCCCGCCTCGTTGATCTCCTTGATGGCGAGATCGACGCCGGCGAACTCGGGCGGGCCGAGGAACGCGAGGTTCCCGGTCTGGGGCAGCAGGGTCCCGATCGTCAGCGTACCGTCGCCCTTCGTCGCGGCCGGGGCCGACGACGAGGCGGCGGGAGCGGCCGAAGACGGCGAGGTCTCCGAGGCGGTGTCGCCGCCGCCACCGCCGCAGGCTGTCAGGGTCAGGCTGGTGGCAGCCAGGACAGCCAGCGCCCGCCCCACGGGAGCAATGCGGATCATGAAGTGTCTCCTTCATTTCCAGGCCGGGATTCGTCAGCAGGCCGAGCGTTCCCGATCGAATGGTGGAAACGTACAAAACCGCCGCACGCCCGAACCAGATGCGCCGAACAACTGTCGGCACTTGGATGCGGAGTCGTAATCAGTCCTCAACTTACGGAGCTGGTCAGGCGTGTTTAGGGTGCGGCAGGTGAAGCGCATAACGCTGTCCCTCGCTCTGGCGGCCTCCCTCGCCGCCTGCGGCTCCCCGGAGCGGCCCGACACCACGCCTCCCCCTGGGCTGTCGGTGTCGCTGGCCCAGTGGCGGTCCGACGAGCCGGCGCACCGGCTGCAGATCGCGGTACGCAACGCCACGGACACGCCCGTCCACTTCGCCGACGTGCAGCTCGTCACGCCGTCGTTCAAGACGCTGGCGCCGGCGAGGGCCGACACCACGCTCGGCCGTACGGAACGGACGGACCTGCCCGCCCCGTACGGCGCCGCCAACTGCCCGCCCCAGGGGCTCCCCCAGGTGCGGCCGGCGACCGTCGTGGCGCGGCTCAGCACCGGCGGCGGCCCGCTGCGCACGGTCGTCTTCCCGGTGCCGCACCCGGACCCGCTGCTGGCCAGGCTGCTGCGCGACGAGTGCTCGGAGTTCCTCATCAAGCAGGTCGCCGAGGTCGCGTTCGGCCCGCAGTGGACGGAGTCGGACGGGACCATGCGCGGCAGCGTCGTGGTCACGCGGCGCGGCGCCGGGAAGGTGACGCTGACCGACATGGGCGGCACGACCCACTACATCGTCACGCCGGAGCGCCGGCCGCTGGGGACGCTGGAGCCGGGGGCGTCGCGGCTGGAGGTGCCGGTGACCCTCTCGCCCGGCCGCTGCGACCCGCACGCCTTCGCCGAGGCCAAGAAGGCGTTCCTGTTCCCCGTGCGGGCCTCGCTCGACGGCGGCGAGGCCCGCGTGATCATCGTGGTGCCGCCCGAGCCGCTGCAGGAGCGTCTCACGCGGTGGGCGCGCGAGACGTGCGGCCTGGGCGGCGGCTCGTAACCGTCAGCCGGCGATGTTGCCGGTGCGGTACTCCTCGGCCTTGCCCGGGTACTTGTTGTCGTCGCCGTACTGGTAGACGCCGATGGTGGCCACCGCGGGGTCGCCGTTGTCGTCGAACTCGATCGGGCCGCTCAGGCCCTCGTAGTCGATGTCCTTGCCCGCCTTCAGCAGGTCGGCGCACTCCTTGAAGCTCTTGCACTTCTCGCCGACCTTGCTGACCTCGGCCAGCTTGGCGGCGATGGAGGCGCCGCTGTCGTCCTTGGCGGCCTCGGCGGCCAGGGCGATGAGGACGGCGGCGTCGTACGACTCCGCGGCGTAGGTGTAGTCCTCAAGCTCCTTGTCGACCGTGAGCAGCCGCTCCCTGAACGCGTCCGGGGCCTCGGCGCCGGGAATGGTGCCCTTGACGCCCTTGAGGGTGCCCTTGGGCATCTTCAGGTAGTTGGTGTTCGACATGTTGCCGTCCACCATGTACCACTTGTGCTTGTCGGCCGTCAGGCCCTGCTTGACGAGCTCCTGGATGACCTTGGAGGTCTCCTCGAAGCCGATCAGCACGATGGCCTTGGGGTTCTTGGCCTTGATCTTCGTCACGTCGGCCGAGAACTCGGCGGCCTTCGGGTCGTAGTCCACCCGCTCGACGACCGTCGCGCCGCCCTCCTCGGCGGTCTTGGCGATCTGGTCGGCGAGGCCCGAGCCGTAGGAGTCCTGCATGGCGAGGATGCCCACGGTGTCGTTGCCGTCGGCCACGACGAGGTCGCCGAGCACGCGGCCCTGGAGCTTGTCCGGGGGCGCGGTGCGGAAGTACAGGCCGTTGTCGTTGACCGTGGTGAACTTGTCGGAGGTGTTGGCGGGCGAGAACTGCACCACGCCCGCGCCGGTGATCTTGTCGATGATCGACTCCGACACCGAGGACGAGGCGGCGCCGATGATGGCGTCGGCCTTCTGGCCCAGCAGCTTGTCCACCGACTGCGAGGCGATGTTCGTGGTGGTGTCGCCGGAGTCGGTGTGGATCGCCTTCACCGGCTTGCCGAGCACGCCCCCGGCCTCGTTGATCTCCTTGACGGCCAGGTCCACCGCGGCGAACTCGGGCGGGCCGAGGAAGGCGAGTGAACCGGTCTGCGGCAGCACGGTGCCGAGCGTCAGCGTGCCGTCACCCTTGGCGGCGGCCGGCGCCGAGGACGCCGGCGCGGACGAGGACGCGGTCTCCTGCGACGCGGCGGTGTCGTCGGCGCCGCCGCCACAAGCCGTCAGAGCGAGGCTCGCCGCGGCCGCGACGGCCAGGACGCGGCCCGCTGGAGCGATGCGGATCATGTAAAAGGTACTCCCTGTATGCGCCGGCGGGGTTTCGCCCCCGTTGACGTTTTGCAAGCTCAGCATGCCCGGATTGGGCGCTTCGCGCAGTTTTAACGCGGCTTTTATACAGAGTTGTGATGTCCGAAACGTGGCGGGCGGGGACAGCCGGAAGCCGGGGGTTCCTCCCCGGCTCCTGCCGGGCGTGACTCGCGGGCTCCGCCGCTCAGCGCTTCTCGGCGTCGTCGATGACGATCTGGGCGACCTCGCGCATGCTCAGCCGCCGGTCCATCGACGCCTTCTGGATCCACCGGAACGCCTGCGGCTCGGTCCAGCCGTGCTGCGCCATGAGCTGGCCCTTGGCCCGCTCCACCAGCTTCCTGGTCTCCAGGCGCTCGGACAGGCTGGAGACCTCGGCGCTCAGCGCCACCATCTCCTCGTGCCTGCTGACCGCCATCTCGATGGCCGGCACCAGGTCGGCCTTGGTGAAGGGCTTGACCAGGTAGGCCATCGCGCCCGCGTCGCGGGCTCGCTCGACCAGGTCGCGCTGGGAGAAGGCGGTCAGGATCAGGCACGGCGCGATGCGCTCGGAGACGATGCGCTCGGCCGCGGAGATGCCGTCGAGCACCGGCATCTTGACGTCGAGGATCACCAGGTCGGGTTTCAGCTCGGCGGCCAGCCGGATCGCCTGCTCGCCGTCGCCGGCCTCGCCCACGACGACGTAGCCGTCCTCCTGGAGCATCTCCTTGAGGTCGAGGCGGATCAGGGCCTCGTCTTCCGCGATCACTACTCGCCGCTGCGTACTCACGAGCAGAAGAGTACCGACGTCCGGTAGATTAGATCCACGCTGGCACCCCTGCTGCTGATCAACTTGTGGCGGTAGGATGTACCGTCGATCCGGACAAGTCCGGATTTTTCGGCCGGAATGATGGAATGGCAGACATGGACGCCTCAAAAGCGTCTGCTCGAAAGGGCGTGCGGGTTCGAATCCCGCTTCCGGCACCCTCCCCGGGCCAGCCCCTCACCCCCGGGCCCCACGCTTCCTCCTGACCCACCTTGATTCACGCCTGCCCCTGATTCACGGCGGCGCGCCGCGGGAATAGCCGTTGCACGAACGATCAGCACGGGGGTGGGCGACATGTCGTTGAGCGTGGCGGCACGGGAGGAGTTCCTGGCGGAGGCGCACATCGCGAGCCTGGCCGTCGAGGCGGGCGAGGGCCGGGCGCCGCTGACGGTGCCCGTCTGGTACGACTACGTCCCCGGCGGCGACGTCCGCTTCCTGACCGACGGCGAGTCGGTCAAGGCCAAGCTCATCGCCAAGGCGGGCCGCTTCTCCCTCCTGGTGCAGCGCGGCAGCCCCACCTACCGCTACGTCTCCGTCGAGGGCCCGATCGTGCTGTCGAGCCCGTCCACGCTGGAGGACCTGACCCGCATCTCGGCCCGCTACCTGCCGCCCGAGGCCGTGACGGGCTACGTGCACGGCTCCGACCTGCACGCGCTGGTGACGTTCCGGATGCGGCCCGAGCGCTGGCTCGCGGCCGACCTGGGGGCGCTCGCCTGAGGCGGCTCCGCCCCGCAGCCTCCCCAACCGGTATTTTTGGCCCTGTGACTGCTATCGATCCCACCTCGACCGGCGCCCACGGCGTCGGCCTCGCGACCATCGCCGCCGACGGCACCGTACTCGACACCTGGTTCCCCTCCCCCGCGCTGGGCGAGGCGCCGTTCTCGGGCACCGAGCGGCTGTCCGACGACGAGGCCGGCGAACTGGCCTCGCTGACGGGCCCCGACCCGGCGCGCGGCGTGGAGGTGGTGGCGGTGCGCACGGGCATCGCCAAGCTCTCCGAGGCCCCGGTCGACGCCCACGACGTCTACCTGCGCCTGCACCTGCTGTCCTGCCGCCTGATCCGGCCGCACGGGGCCAACCTGGACGGCGTCTTCGGCCTGCTGGCCAACGTCGTGTGGACCAACTACGGCCCGTGCCCGGTGCCGGACTTCGAGCGGACCCGGCTGCGGCTGCGCGCCCGTGGCCCGGTCACGGTGTACGGGGTGGACAAGTTCCCCCGCATGGTCGACTACGTGCTGCCGTCCGGGGTGCGGGTCGCCGACGCCGACCGCGTCCGGCTCGGCGCCCACCTGGCGAGCGGCACCACGGTCATGCACGAGGGCTTCGTCAACTACAACGCCGGCACCCTGGGCTCGTCGATGGTCGAGGGCCGGATCTCGGCCGGCGTCGTCGTCGGCGACGGCTCCGACGTCGGCGGCGGCGCTTCGATCATGGGCACGCTGTCGGGCGGCGGCAAGCACGTCATCTCCGTCGGCGAGCGCTGCCTGCTGGGCGCGAACGCCGGCATCGGCATCTCGCTCGGCGACGACTGCGTGGTCGAGGCCGGCCTCTACGTGACGGCGGGCACCAAGGTCGCCCTCCCGGACGGGAAGGTCGTCAAGGCGGCCGAGCTGTCGGGCGCCGACGGCATCCTGCTGCGCCGCAACTCGCGTACGGGCGCGGTCGAGGCGGTGCCGCGCACGGGCACCGGCATCGAGCTCAACGCCGCCCTGCACGCCAACTGAGCGCCGACGGCGCCCCGGCTCGCGCTGTCGCGGGGCCGGGGCCGCGCCGTCAGAGGTCAGTTGGCGTGCGAGACCGCCGAGCCGATGGTGTGGACGCGCAGGGCGTTGGTGGAGCCGGGGGTGCCGGGAGGCGAACCGGCCACGATGACCACCTTGTCGCCCTTCTCCAGCCGCCCCAGCGACAGCAGCGACGCCTCCACCTGCCGCACCATGTCGTCGGTGTGGTGCACGAACGGCACCTGGAAAGTCTCCACCCCCCAGGTCAGCGAGAGCTGGCCGCGCACGTGCGGCGCCGAGGTGAAGGCGAGCAGCGGGATCGGCGAGCGGTAGCGGGCCAGCCGCCGCGCGGTCTCGCCGGACATGGTGAACGCGACCAGCGCCTTGGCGCCCACGATCGCGCCGACCTCGGCCGCGGCCCGCGCGATGGCGCCGCCCGTGGTCTCGGGCATGCGCTCCAGCGTGTGGGTGGCGTGCAGGGACGACTTCTCGGCGGCGCAGGCGATGCGGTCCATCGTGGAGACGGACTCGATCGGGTAGTTGCCGACCGACGTCTCGCCGGACAGCATGACCGCGTCGGCGCCGTCCATGACGGCGTAGGCCACGTCGGAGGCCTCGGCCCTGGTCGGACGGGGCGCGTTCATCATGGAGTCGAGCATCTGCGTGGCGACGATGACCGGGCGGGCCTTCTCGCGGCACAGCTCGATGATGCGCCGCTGCACGATCGGCACCTGCTCCAGCGGCAGCTCCACGCCGAGGTCGCCGCGGGCGACCATGATGCCGTCGAACGCCTCGACGATCTCGGGCAGCCGGTCGACGGCCTGCGGCTTCTCGATCTTGGCGAGCAGCGGCAGGCGCACGGCCTCCTGCTCCATGATGTTGCGCACCACGTCGGCGTCGGACGGGCGGCGCACGAACGACAGGGCGATCATGTCGAAGCCGGTGCGCAGCGCCCAGCGCAGGTCGGATTCGTCCTTGTCGGTGAGCGCGGGCGCGCTGACGTTGACGCCGGGCAGGTTGAGGCCCTTGTTGTCGGAGATCATGCCGCCGATGACGACGCGGGTGATGATCCGGTCGCCGTCGACCCTGGTCGCCTCCAGCACGAGCCGGCCGTCGTCGACGAGGATCGTGTCGCCGGGACGCACGTCCTTCGGCAGGCCCTTGTAGGTGGTGGAGACCTGCTCGCGGTCGCCGGGGACGTCCTCGGTGGTGATGGCGAAGACGTCGCCGAAGCCGAGCCGGACCGGGCCCTCCTCGAACGTGCCGACGCGGATCTTGGGGCCCTGCAGGTCGGCGAGCACGCCTACACCGCGGCCGAGATCGGCCGCCACCCGCCTCACCCGGTCGTAGACCTCCCGGTGCAGATCGTGGTTTCCGTGGCTGAGGTTGAACCGGGCCACGTCCATCCCCGCGGCGATGAGCTCACGGAGACGCTCCTCGGAGGAGGTGGCCGGACCTAGGGTGCAGACGATTTTCGCGCGACGAGTCACGAGTCCTACCTTAATTGGTACAGACCACTTGGCAGTCACCGACGACGGAGAACGTAGCCCGCGGAGGAGAACAGCACGCGAACGGCGAGCCTGGAAAGCGTCAAGTTCGTGTGCCGCTCCGGTTGAACGACGCCTTCAATCTAGTGGCCGACGGGGCCGGGAGGCGGCACCCCGCGCCGCGCATCACGGCGTGAAGGTGACGGCCTTCCAGGCGTCCACCAGGCCGTGGCCGTAGAAGCCGTTGTCGGCCGTGTCGCCCTCGCAGACGTGCGTCTGGGTCTGGCCGTAGATCTGGTAGACGTGCCGGCGGGGCGTCGGACAGGGTTTGGGGTCGGCGCTCGCGTAGAGCAGCTTCTCGACGGTGGCCGGGTCGAGCGTCAGTCCGCCGCCGGGCGCGGGCTTGCCGAAGCGGCTGACGAGCAGGGCGGCGACGCCGGTCGCGTGCGGGGCGGCCATCGAGGTGCCGTCGAGATACTGGTAGTAGGAGCAGGCGCCGCGGGTGCAGTCGCGTACGACGTCGGCGCCCTTGGGCGCGCCGTCGGCGCCGATGCGGCCGGCGGCGCGCAGCACGTGCTCGGGGGCGGCGGCCAGGATGGAGCGGGTGGCCTTGGCGCCCTTGCCGTCCGTGGCGTCGCCACCCGGCGCGGCCACGTCGGTCTGCTCGACGCCGTAGTCGCTGTAGACGGCCTTGCGCCCGGACGGGCCGAGCGCGGAGACGGAGACGACGCCGTCGGACTCGGCGGGCACGTTGAGGCAGGTGTTGTCGACCTTGCGGGCCTTCGCGCTGCCCTCCGGGTAGCCGGGACTCTTGTCGTCGACCGTGGGACGTCCGAGGTCGGTGGACCCGTTGCCGAGCGCCGAGACGATGGTGACGCCCTTCTTGCGGGCGTAGTCGATGGCGCGCTGCATGCCGGTGACGATGGCCTGCTGCTCCAGCTGCTCCTTGCGGCTGTCGGCCGGGTTGCGGGCGCAGTTGAACAGCCAGGGGTCGACGTAGTAGCTGAGGTTGGCCACGTCCACGCCGATGTCGCCGGCGTAGGCGAGCGCGTCGAGGCTCGGCTTGAGGAAGAAGAAGCCGGAGTCCTGGCCGGCCCGTACGTTGACCAGCCGCACGCCGGGCGCGACGCCGGCGATGCCGATGCCGTTGATCGGGGAGGCGATGGTGCTGGCCACGTGGGTGCCGTGGCCGTCGTCGTCCTGGTCCACCGGGTCCTTGCAGCCGGCCGCCTCGCACGGGCCGTCGAGGGTCTCGCCGTTCTCGTCCTTGGGCCGGTCGGTGACGAAGTTGCGGCTGAGCGCGCGGTCGAAGTTGGGGGCGATGTCGGGGTGCTTGCCGTCGATGCCGGTGTCGATGACGGCGACCAGCACGTCCTTGCTGCCGGGGTTCTTGGCGTTGGCGCGGTCGGCGCCGATCATGCGCATGTCCCACTGGCGGCCGGCGAGCGGCTCGCCCGCCGCGCGCCCGGCCTTGAGCACGCCCGCGTCGGGGAACGAGCGGACGGGCTCGGCGGTGGCGTGGCCGATGCTGCGGTCCTGGGAGACGCCGACGACGGCGGCGTCGCCGCCCACGGCCTCGGCGAAGCCGTCACGGCCGCCCGTGGCCAGGATGTAGCCGAGCCTGGCGTCCTCGCTCACCTTGGCGCCGCCGGCGTGCGTGACAGCGTCCAGGGCCTGCCGCTGCCGGCCTTCGGCGTAGAACACCAGGTAGTCGGCCCGCGGGCCGACGGCCTGCGTCTGGGAGCGCTGGGGGCGCTGCTCGGCGGGGGTGCCGGGAGCGCAGGCGGCGAGCCCGAGGAGGGCCAGTGCCGTCACCCCGGAGGCGACTCGCCGCATCGTTCCCCCCACATCTCGAAGAATGCTCATCTTTCCGACAGTCAACCGTCGATGCCACCAACTAGCCAAATTAGGGCTACACACGACGGAGCGGGCTCCCCGGAGGGAACCCGCTCCACGAGAAGGCGGAACCGCGGTCAGACCAGCGGCCGCGCGGTCGGCAGGATCGGGTACGGCAGCGCCGTCTCCCCGCTCAGGTAACGGTCGACGCCGGAGGCCGCGGCGCGGCCCTCGGCGATCGCCCACACGATGAGCGACTGCCCGCGGCCCATGTCGCCGGCCACGAAGACGCCGTCCACCTTGGACATGTACGTCTTGTCGCGGGCGACGTTGCCCCGCCGGTCGAAGAAGTCGTCACCGCCGGCGACCTCGGCGAGGTCGGTCAGCAGCGCGCCCTTCTCCGGCCCGAGGAAGCCCATGGACAGCGTGACCAGCTCGGCCGGGATCTCCCGCTCGGTGCCGGGGATCGGCTTGAAACCGGCCTGCGGCCCCTCGACCTCGACCAGGCGCAGCGCCCGCACGTTGCCGTCGGCGTCGCCGAGGAACTCCGTGGTGGAGACCGCGTACACGCGCTCCCCGCCGCGGTCGGCGAGCTCCTCGTGGGCGCTCTCCATCTTGAACAGGATCGGGAAGGTGGGCCACGGCTGGCCGGCCGGCCGCTCCCGGGGCGGGACCGGCATGATCTCCAGCTGGGTGACCGACGCCGCGCCCTGCCTGATCGCGGTGCCGATGCAGTCGGCGCCGGTGTCGCCGCCGCCGATCACCACCACGTGCTTGCCCTCGGCCGAGACGGGCGAGACCGGGTAGTCGCCCTCCTGGACCTTGTTGGACAGCGGGAGGTACTCCATCGCCTGGTAGACGCCCTTGAGCTCGCGCCCCGGCACCGGCAGGTCGCGCCACTGGGTGGCCCCGCCGGACAGCACCACGGCGTCGAACTGCTCGCGCAGCTCGGCCGCGGTGATGTCCACGCCGACGTTCACGCCGGTGCGGAACTCGGTGCCCTCGGCCCGCATCTGCTCCAGGCGGCGCTCGATGTGGCGCTTCTCCATCTTGAACTCGGGGATGCCGTAGCGCAGCAGGCCGCCGACGCGGTCGGCGCGCTCGAACACCACCACGTCGTGCCCGGCCCTGGTGAGCTGCTGGGCGGCGGCGAGGCCCGCGGGCCCGGAGCCGACGACCGCGACCCGCTTGCCGGTCCGCGCCGCCGGGGGCTGCGGGGTGACCCAGCCCTCGGCGAACGCCCGGTCGATGATCTCGACCTCGACCCGCTTGATCGCCACCGGGTCCGCGTTGATGCCGAGCACGCACGCCGCCTCGCACGGAGCCGGGCAGAGCCTGCCGGTGAACTCGGGGAAGTTGTTGGTGGCGTGCAGCCGCTCGATGGCCTCGCGCCAGTCGGTGCGGTAGACGAGGTCGTTCCACTCGGGGATGAGGTTGCCGAGCGGGCAGCCGTTGTGGCAGAACGGGATGCCGCAGTCCATGCAGCGGGACGCCTGCCTGGTCAGCTTCTCCTGGGAGAAGTCCTCGTAGACCTCGCGCCAGTCGCTGATGCGGACGTCCACGGGGCGGCGCGCCGGCAGCTCCCGGTCGTGCGTGAGGAAACCCTTCGGGTCAGCCATTCGGTACGCCTCCCTTAACCCTGAACCGCGGCGGCCATGACCGCCTCGTCGACGTTCCTGCCTTCGATGCGGGCGGCCTCGGCGGCGGCCAGGACCCGCTTGTAGTCGGTCGGCATGATCTTGCCGAACCTGCCGAGCGCCGCCTCCCAGTCGGCCAGCAGCTCCTTGGCCACCGGCGAGCCGGTCTCCGCGAAGTGCTTCTCGACGACCTCCTTGAGGAACTCGGCGTCCGCCGCGGACAGCTCCTCGACCGCGACCATCTCGCGGTTGACCCGCTCCGGCTTGAGGTCCAGCAGGTAGGCGATGCCGCCCGACATGCCGGCCGCGAAGTTGCGCCCGGTCGGGCCGAGCACGACGGCCCGGCCGCCGGTCATGTACTCGCAGCCGTGGTCGCCCACGCCCTCGACGACGGCCGTGGCGCCGGAGTTGCGCACGCAGAACCGCTCGCCGACGACGCCGCGGATGAACACCTCGCCGGACGTGGCCCCGTAGAGCGCGACGTTGCCGGCGATGATGTCGCCGTCCAGCGGGGCCTCCTCGTGCGGCCGGAGGGTGATCCGGCCGCCGGACAGGCCCTTGCCGAGGTAGTCGTTGGCGTCGCCGGTCAGCCGCAGCGTGATCCCGCGCGGCACGAAGGCCCCGAAGGAGTTGCCCGCCGAGCCGGTGAAGCCGATGTCGATCGTGTTGTCGGGCAGGCCCTGGCCGCCGTAGCGCTTGGTGACCTGGTAGCCGAGCATGGTGCCGACCGTGCGGTTGACGTTGCGGATGGGCAGCTCCAGCGTGACCGGGGTGCCGTGCTCCAGCGCGCCCTCGGCGAGCTGGATCAGGGTGTTGTCCAGCGCGTGCGCCAGCCCGTGGTCCTGGACGGTGACCCGGCGCAGCGGCGTGCCCGCGGGCAGCTCCGGCCGGTGCAGGATCGGCGACAGGTCCAGGCCGCTCGCCTTCCAGTGCTCCTCGGCGGCCGTGGTGTCGAGCAGCTCGACGTGCCCGATCGCCTCGTCCAGCGAGCGGAAGCCCAGCTCGGCCAGGTATTCGCGGATCTCCTCGGCGATGAACTCGAAGAAGTTGACCACGAACTCCGGCTTGCCGGTGAAGCGCTTGCGCAGCTCGGGGTTCTGCGTGGCGACGCCCACGGGGCAGGTGTCGAGGTGGCAGACCCGCATCATGACGCAGCCGCTGACCACGAGGGGCGCGGTGGCGAAGCCGTACTCCTCGGCGCCGAGCAGCGCGGCGATGACGACGTCGCGGCCGGTCTTGAGCTGGCCGTCGACCTGGACCACGATGCGGTCGCGCAGGTCGTTGAGCAGCAGCGTCTGCTGGGTCTCGGCGAGGCCGAGCTCCCACGGCGCGCCGGCGTGCTTCAGCGACGTCAGCGGGGACGCGCCGGTGCCGCCGTCGTGGCCGGAGATGAGCACCACGTCGGCGTGCGCCTTGGACACGCCCGCCGCCACCGTGCCGACGCCGACCTCGGCCACCAGCTTCACGTGGACCCGCGCCTCCGGGTTGGAGTTCTTCAGGTCGTGGATGAGCTGGGCGAGGTCCTCGATCGAGTAGATGTCGTGGTGCGGCGGCGGCGAGATGAGGCCGACGCCGGGCGTGGAGTGCCGGGTCTTGGCGATCCACGGGTAGACCTTGTGGCCGGGGAGCTGGCCGCCCTCGCCGGGCTTGGCGCCCTGGGCCATCTTGATCTGCAGGTCGTCGGCGTTGACCAGGTATTCGCTGGTGACGCCGAAGCGGCCGGAGGCCACCTGCTTGATCGCCGAACGGCGGGCCGGGTCGTAGAGCCGCTCGGGGTCCTCGCCGCCCTCGCCGGTGTTGGACTTGCCGCCCAGCTGGTTCATGGCGATGGCGAGGGTCTCGTGCGCCTCCATGGAGATGGAGCCGTACGACATCGCGCCGGTGGAGAAGCGCTTGACGATCTCCGAGACCGGCTCGACCTCCTCGATCGGGATCGGCCGGCCCTTGCGCAGCTTGAACAGGCCGCGCAGCGTCATCAGCCGCTCGGCCTGGGAGTCCACGAGGTTCGTGTACTCCTTGAAGATCTCGTAGCGCCGCGTCCTGGTGGCGTGCTGCAGCTTGAAGACCGTCTCGGGGTTGAACAGGTGGGGCTCGCCCTCGCGCCGCCACTGGTACTCGCCGCCGACCTGGAGCCTGCGGTGGGCGTTCTCGGCCCGCGGGTAGGCGTGGCGGTGCCGCTGCGCGACCTCCTCGGCCAGCACGTCGAAGCCGACGCCGCCGAGGCGCGAGGTGGTGCCGGTGAAGCAGGAGTCGATGACCTCCTGGCTCAGGCCGAGCGCCTCGAAGATCTGCGCGCCGGTGTAGGAGGCCACCGTGGACACGCCCATCTTGGACATGACCTTGATGACGCCCTTGCCGTAGGCCTTGATGAGGTTGCGTACGGCCTTGCGCTTGTCGAGCGGCAGGACGCCGGTGTCGACGAGGTCCTCGACGGTCTCGATCGCGAGGTAGGGGTTGATCGCGCCCGCGCCGTAGCCGATGAGCAGCGCCATGTGGTGGCACTCGCGGGCCTCGCCGGTCTCCACGACCAGGCCGATCTTGGTGCGGGTCTTCTCCTGGATCAGGTGGTGGTGCACCGCGCCGGTCAGCAGCAGCGACGGGATCGGCGCGAGGGTGTCGGACGAGCCGCGGTCGGTCAGCACGAGGATGCGCGCGCCGTCGGCGATCGCCTGGGACGCCTCGGCCCGGATCTCCTCCAGCCGGCGCAGCAGGGCCTGCCCGCCGCCGGCGACCTCGTACAGGCCGCTGATGACGCGCGGCTGGAAGCCGGGCAGGTCGTGCTCGTCGTTGATGTGGATGATCTTGGCGAGCTCGTCGTTGTCGATCACCGGGTACGGCAGCACGAGCTGCCGGCACGAGGCCGGGCCCGGGTCGAGCAGGTTGCCCTCGGGGCCGATGGTGCTGGCCAGCGAGGTGACCAGCTCCTCGCGGATGGCGTCCAGCGGCGGGTTGGTGACCTGGGCGAACAGCTGCGTGAAGTAGTCGAACAGCAGCCGCGGCTTCTCGCTCAGGACGGCCACCGGCGTGTCGGTGCCCATGGAGCCGATCGGCTCCTGGCCCGCCTTCGCCATCGGCGCGAGGATGATGCGCAGCTCCTCCTCGGTGTAGCCGAAGGTCTGCTGCCGCTTGACCAGCGCCTCGTGGGTGATGGTCTCACGCTCGCGGGACGGCAGCTCCTCGAAGCGGACCAGGCCGGCGTGCAGCCAGTCGGCGTAGGGGAGCTCGGCGGCCAGCTCGGCCTTGATCTCGTCGTCCTCGATGATCTTGCCGCGGGCGGTGTCGATGAGGAACATCCGGCCGGGCTGCAGGCGGCCCTTGCGTACGACGTCCTCGGGCCTGATGTCGAGCACGCCGGCCTCGGAGGCCAGCACGACCAGGCCGTCCGCGGTCACCCAGAAGCGTCCGGGGCGCAGGCCGTTGCGGTCGAGCACGGCGCCGGCGAGGGTGCCGTCGGTGAAGGTGATCGAGGCGGGGCCGTCCCAGGCCTCCATCATCGAGGAGTGGAACTCGTAGAAGGCCCGGCGGGCCGGGTCCATCTCCGTGTGGTTCTCCCACGCCTCCGGGATCATCATGAGGACCGCGTGCGGCAGGCTGCGCCCGCCGAGGTGCAGCAGCTCCAGAGCCTCGTCGAAGCTCGCGGTGTCGCTGCCGTCGGGGTCGCAGATCGGGAAAAGGCGGGAGATGTCGCCCGGGATGTGCGGGGAGGCCAGCATCGCCTCGCGGGCGCGCATCCAGTTGCGGTTGCCCTTGACCGTGTTGATCTCGCCGTTGTGCGCGACGTAGCGGTAGGGGTGGGCGAGCGGCCAGCTCGGGAACGTGTTGGTGGAGAAACGCGAGTGCACCAGGGCGATCGCGCTCTCGTAGCGCTCGTCGGACAGGTCGGGGAAGAACGGCTCGACCTGGTCGGGGGTGAGCATCCCCTTGTAGACGATCGTGCGCGCCGACAGCGAGGGGAAGTAGACGTCCGCCTCGTGCTCGGCCCGCTTGCGCAGGCAGAACGCCAGCCGGTCCAGCTCCAGCCCCTCACGGCCCTCGGGGCTCGCGACGAACAGCTGGGCGAAGTGCGGCATGACCGCGCGGGCGCTCGGGCCGGGGAGCGTGCGCTCGACCGGCGTCTCACGCCAGCCGAGGACGGTCAGGCCCTCCTCCCCCGCGATCTCCTCGATCAGCCGTACGGCGAGGCCGCGGGCCTCCTCGTCGGCCGGCAGGAAGGCCATGCCGGCGGCGTACGCGCCGGCGGCGGGCAGGGTGAACGGCACCACGGCCCGGAAGAACGCATCGGGGATCTGCGTGAGGATGCCGGCGCCGTCGCCGGTGTCGGGCTCGCTACCCTTGGCTCCCCGATGGTCGAGATTGCACAGTGCCGTCAGAGCCTTGACCACGATCCCGTGTCCCCGGCGTCCCGCGACGTCGGCGACCATGGCGACACCGCAGGCGTCGTGCTCGTTGGCGGGGTGGTAGAGGCCCTGGGGCTCGGGGAACCCGAGGTGGGCAGCAGGCATGTAGTCCCTCCCGTCGTCATCGCTGTCTGGAACTTCATTCACAGGCGGGGACGACGTTGGCCCTGCTGCATATCGTGCGTAGAGGTTACCGCACCATGTCGGAATGGTGCCCGCCGCGTCCGCATTGCGAACATTCGGGCATTCCTCACATCCGAACTCATCATCCCAAAGTTCGGACATGTGGCGCAAAATTCCCGATCATGAGTGGTTTTTGCGGAACAAGAAGCGATATCCGCCCCTCAGCCCCGCGCCGGGGCGCGCCCCTCTGGCCCCTCCTGTGACTTCGGTCCCGTTCCTGCACCAGACCGGACGGGGGCGGGCCCTCGATAGGGTTGGCCCATGCGGGAGGACGGGGTGCGCAGCGACAGGGGCGACGAGCGGGACGGGGTCGAGCGCCTGCTCGACGCGGCGGGCGCCGACAGCCGGCGCCTCCGGCACGCTCTGGCGCTGCTCTGCGACGGCCAGTGGTGGACGCTCGCCGACCTGGTCAGGGCCACCGCCACGTCCCGCCGCACGATCGAGGCCCTGCTGCGCGAGCTCCCTCTCGAACGGCGGCAGGGCGCCGACGCCTTCCGCGTGCCGCTCACCCACACCCCCGCCTACCAGGACCTCCTCGCAGTCGCGCCGCCTCCCGAGGACCCTGTGGGCCACCTCGTCCCCCACTACGCGGGCGTCCTCGACCGGCTGACCCGCCTCGTCGCGGACGCCCCGCGCGCCCGCCACACGCTGGACCACGTCTCGGCCACGCCGGAGACGGCGCTGCGGCGCGCGCTCCTGCTCGGGGCCCGGTTCTGGCTGCCGGGCGCCCGCCTGCTGTGCGTCGGCGACCACGACCTCACCTCGCTGGCGGTCAAGCTGGTCCATCCCGAGACCGACGTCACGGTCGTGGACGTGGACGAGCGCATCCTGGCCTACATCGACGCCCAGGACCTCGGGGTCCGCACCCGCTGGGCCGACCTGCGGCTCGGCCTGCCCGCCTCCGCGCACGGGCACGACCTGGCGTTCACCGATCCGCCGTACACACCGGAGGGCATCGGCCTGTTCGCGGCCCGCGCCGTGGAGGGGCTGAAGGACGACGGCCGGGTGCTGGTGGCGTACGGGGCGAGCGAGCGGACGCCGATGCTGGCGTACAAGGTGCAGCAGGCGCTGGCGGAGCTCAACCTCGCCTACGAGGCGATCTATCCCGACTTCAACCGCTATTTCGGTGCGGAGGCCATCGGCTCGGCCGCCGATCTCTACCTCCTGCGCCCCACCACCAAGACCCGCCCGGCCGTGGCCTCCCGGCTGAGCCGCCTCACCACCGCCATCTACACCCAGGGCCCGCAGTCCGTCGAGTCCGCGCCCGGGGAGGCGGCTCCGGCCGCCGTCGCCACGGGTTTCGAGCCCGACCTCCTCGTCGGCGAATGGCCCAAGGGCCTGCCGCAGCCCCGGGTCAAGCTGTCCACGTGGCTCGCCAAGCCGTACGCGGCGGCGCCCGAGCGGGTCGCGATCGCCGTACCGCCCGGCCTGGAGGCCGCCCTCCCCCGGCTGCTGCTGGCCACCCGCGCCCCGCGCGTCCACGTCACCGGCGCCGGCCTGCCGCCACTGCCTGCTGTGCTGGCCACCGTCTACGAGGTCCGGCCCGGCCCCGGCGGCCTCGACGCCGTACGCCTGCCGCAGCCGGACGGCGACGTCCCCGCGGTGCTGCGCCGCATCCTGGACAACGGCCACGCCAAGCTGGCCAACACCTGGCGCGAGGCGCTCATCGCGCTCGCCCGCGCCCAGGGCTCGGCCCTCACCAAGAACGAGGCCCGCGCCCTGATCCGCGAGGCCGCCCCCTGGTCGGACGACCTCACCCCGCTGGACGCCCCGCTCCACCGCCTGGAGTCCCTGCCCGCCGCGATCGCCACCACGGTCACGGCGCTCACCACGACCACGTCCTGACGCGGTCCGGCGGCTCAGGTGACGGCTCAGGTGGCGGCGACGATCCTGCCCTGCACCACCCGCCCGAGCCCGTCCAGCGCGACCAGCGCCGCCACCAGCTCCTGCTCGTACGCGGTGCCGCCGGCCCAGCTCACCGTCACGTAGTGACCCATCGCGCGGGCCTGCGCCCGGCTGGTGGCCGGGTCGAACGGCACGCCCTGGCGTACGAACCCGTCCTTGCCCAGCGCCGCCACCAGCGCGTCGGCCGCCCCGCTGTCGCTCATGTTGAAGATGACGAACTGGCCTGCCATCGTGCCGCCCCTGTAGGTGGCCCGCAGCGCCTGCGCGCACCCGGCGGGGGACACGCCCCACAGGACCTCGTCGCAGTCGGTGAACTCCGCCGTGGTCTCGCGCCGCATGGCGCCGACCGTCTCGGTCTCGGCGGTGAAGACCTCCTGCGCGGTGAGCGGGGCGGCGTCCTTGCCGCGGTTGTCGATGGCGGCGTAGAAGGCGGAGGTGGACTCGCCGTGGAACGCGGCCGGCCGAGGGTCGTCGCCACGTAGCCACCACCACGCGGCGGCGGCGACGACCAGCACACTGACGGCCACGGCGGAGATCACCACACGACCTGACATCAGCCTTCTGCTCCCCCGCTCACGACAGCGGCGGCCCGCCGCGCGCGCGTCACGACTTCGGCCCCGTGATCGCGACGACCCTGCGGTAGACGGCCTTCTCCGCGCCGCGCAGACCCAGCGTGAGCGAGACGTAGTCGTCCTTGACGCCGGGCTCGGCGCCGTCGACCCGGCCGAGCCACACCAGGCCGACGTAATGACCGAGAGCGTAGCCACCGGCCTCGGAGTAACCGCCCGCCGGGAAGGAGCCCTTGGGCGAGGGCAGCGGACGCGCCCAGCCGCCCCGGTAGAGGGTCTCCAGCGCGTCCACCAGCTCGGCGGCGGCCTGGCCGTCCTTGAGGTTGAGCAGGGTGTACTGGCCGACGTAGCGGCCGTCGGAGCTGAGGTAGAGGCCGCGGGCGGCCTGGGTGCAGCCGGCGTCGGAGATCCGTTCGGTGAGTCCCTGGCCCCACACCGCCGCCGAGCAGTCGGAGTCGAGCCGCTTGGCCACGAGCTTCAGCCGCAGTTTCCTGTCGACCGAGAGCTCGCTCTGCCCGAACACCTCCTTCTCCGTCAGCGCCTTGGCGTCCTTGGTCCGGTCGGCCAGCGGGTCGAACAGTTTGGGCGACTTCCAGCCCCGGAACACCAGCGGCAGCGTGGTGTCGGGCCCCAGCAGGGCCGCGCTGGGCTCGCGGTCGGGCGTGTACCTGCCGAGCGAGGTGGCGAAGATCACCACGCCCGCCAGTGCGGCCACCAAGCCGATGACCGATGCGACGACGACGATCGTCTTCTGCTGCTTGGGGCGCAGGCCCATGCCGGTGAGCACGGGGAACTGCCAGTCGGACGGCGGAGTACGCCGCCGCTTCCGCGACCCGCCGCCCGCCGCCTCCCCGCCGTCGTCGTCCTGCTCCGCCGTCGCGTCGGCCCCGCGACCATCGGTTGCCGCGCCCGCGCCGAAGCCTCCACGACCACCGCCCCCCGCGCCCGCGCCGAAGCCTCCGCGACCACCGTCCCCGGCGCCTGTGGCGAAGCCTCCACGACCACCGTCCCCGGCACCCGCAGCGAAGCCCTCGCGACCATCGGCCTCAGCGCTCCCAGCGAAGCCGTCGCGACCACCGGCTCCAGCGCCCGCGGCGAAGCCCCCTCGGCCGCCGGCCCCGGCATCCGCGGCGAAGCCGCCGCTCCCCGGACCCCGCGCGAAGCCGCCGGCTGCTGCGTCCCGCTCTTGGCCCGCATCGAGACCGCCTCCCGAGCCCTGGCCCGCATCGAAGCCACGCGCCGCCCCCCGGCCCGCGTCGCGACCACGGGCCGGCCCCTGGCCTGCATCGAAACCGCCAGCCGAGCCCTGCCCCGCATCCGAACCATGCGCTGGGGTCTGCCCCTCCGAGCCACGCGCCGCTCCCCGGCCCGCGTCGCGGCCACGTGCCGGACCCTGGCCCGCATCCGTGTCGCGTGCCGGGCCCTTGGCCCGCCTGGAGCGGCGTGACGGCCCCTGGGCGGGTCCGGAGCCGCCCAGGGGCGGTCCGTCGTTCAGGTCGAAGCCCTCGGCGGCCATGACGTCCGAGCTGTAGGCCTCCGACACGACACGGTCCTTCGCGAAGAAGTCGCGTCCGTCCCGGCCGTCTCCTCCGCCGAAGGAGTCCTCTTCGGGCTTGTCCTTTCCGAACAGGCCCTTACGGCGCCTGCCACGGCCGGCGTCCGCCGCCGGCGCGTCCGCTGCGGGATCCGTGCCCCGGCTCCCTGCGTGGTGGCCGCCGCGCGCGCTGCCGGGGGCGCCGGCATCCGCCGCGCCCGGGCCCGTGACCACCGCCCAGCCACCGTCGGAGGCGCCGGCCAGCGCCCGGTGTCCGCCACCGCCGGAGCCGGTGGCGGCGCGACGGCCGCCACCGTCCGCGGGAGCAGGCGTCCAGTTGCTCACGCCCTCCGCAGGGGTGGACGCCCAGGGGCTCCCGCCGTCCGCGGGGCCCGACGCCCGGCTGCCCCCACCCGGCCCAGGAGCCGGCGTCCAGGCGCTCCCGCCCTCCGCAGAGGCCGGTGTCCAGGCGCCTCTGCTCTCCGGGGAGGTGGACGTCCAAGCGTTCTCGCCGGTCGGTGGGGAGGACGGCCAGTTGCCGGTGCCGCCTGACGATGCCCGGTGACCGCCGGTGTCCGGTCCGGCGGACGGGTGAGGCGGGGCGCCGGTGGCGCGGCGGCCATCGGACGCGCGGCCGTGCCGGGAGCGTCCGCTCCGGCCGCCTGGATCTTCTCGCCGGCCGTCGTCGTACGAGGCCGGAGCAGGCGCACCGCCGTATCCGTATCCGGGGGTGGCGGGGTGGGCGCCGCTCGCCGGGCCTTCCGCGTACGGACCCTGGCCGGGGTGGCCGCCGGCCGCCGGACCCGACTCCGGCCATGAGGGGTAGGCGGGGTCCTGGTCCTGGCCGGGCTGGTCGTTCTTGCCGCGGGAGCCCGCTCTTCTGCGGGCCATCACAGCCCCGCCGCCCCGACCAGGTTGCCCACCCCGAAGGTGACCGCGGCCGCCACCGCGCCCACCACGAGCTGCCTCAGTCCTGAGTACCACCAGCTTCGCGCCGTCACGGCCGACACGATAGCGCCCGCCGCGAACAGCGCCGCACACGAGATCACCGCCGAGATCGCCAGCTCCTCGGCTCCCAGCACGTACGGCAACAGCGGCAACAACGCCCCGACCCCGAACGACAGGAACGACGAGATGGCGGCGACCAGCGGAGACGGCAGGTTCCCCGGCGCGACCCCGAGCTCGTTGACCGTGTGCACCTCCAGGGCGCGCTCGGGGTTGCGGGAGATCTGTCTGGCCACCTCGGCGGCGAGCGCGGGGTCCACGCCCTTGTCGACGAAGGTCTGGGCGAGCTCGGCCTGCTCGTCCTCGGGGTGGTGGCGCAGCTCGCGGCGTTCGACGGCGATCTCGGCCTGGGCC
This sequence comes from Nonomuraea bangladeshensis, assembly GCF_039529455.1. Taxonomy (NCBI): domain Bacteria; kingdom Bacillati; phylum Actinomycetota; class Actinomycetes; order Streptosporangiales; family Streptosporangiaceae; genus Nonomuraea; species Nonomuraea bangladeshensis. Next base: position 502,791 of record NZ_BAAAMV010000010.1, on the reverse strand, counting down.
AGCTCCCGCTGGCTGGCCACCGAGACGTACTCGCCGCCGGCCATCGACAGCGCTCCCGCGGCCAGGCCGGCGACGCCGCTGAGGGCGATGACCCGGGTGTCGGCGGTGCCGCCCGCGACACCCGCGATGAGCGCGAAGTTGGACACCAGCCCGTCCATCGTGCCGAACACCGAGGGCCTCAGCCAGCCGCCCGTGACGTCGCGATGCCGGTGGTGAATCTCCGCGCCTTCGGTCATCGCGTGTTCGTTTCCTTCCCGGCGCGGCTGCCGGGCTCCTTCTCCGCCTCCTCGGCGCCCTCGCGCGAGTCGCCGGTGACGGCGCCGACGGCGGTGTCACCGGAGCCGATCGCGGAGCTGCTGTCCAGGTCGTCGCCGGCCGCCTCCCGCGCGCCGGCGAGGCCGGCGGCGGAGTGGGCCGGGTCGCCGTCCGCCGCGGGCCGGTCCTCGCCGGACGCCCCCGACCCGCCGTCCACGGCGGGCACGTCGGAGGCGAGGGTGTCAGAGGCAGGCGCGCCGGAGGCGGACCCACCGGAAGCGGGCACGTCGGAAGCGGGCACGTCGGAAGCGGGCGCGTCGGAAGCGGGCGCGTCGGAGGCGGACGCGTCAGACGCAGACGCACCAGAGGCGGACGCGCCGGAAGTGGACGTGTCCGAGGCGAGGGTGTCGTCGGTGGAGCCGGGGTCGCTCTGGTCGGCCCCGTGCTCCGGGTCGGCGTCGGCGGACGGCGAGACGACGACCTCCACGCCCTCCTTGTTCCGCGTCGCCCAGAAGTAGATGAGCGCCCCGACGAACAGCACGATCGACGTCCACTGGTTGATGCGCAGCCCGAGGAACGTCACCGCGTGGTCGACCCCGCCGACCGGGTCGATGCGCAGCCCCTCGATCCAGAAGCGGGCGAAGGTGTAGCCCGCCACGTAGAGGGCGAACAGCCGCCCGTACCGCAGGTTGAAGCGGCGGCCCACGAGGAGGAGGGCGAAGCCGAGCAGGATGTCCCAGATCGACTCGTACAGGAAGGTCGGGTGGTAGAGGACGCCGGGCTCGCCGCCGTGGTCGACGTCGATTTCCAGGCCCCACGGCAGCGTCGTCGGCGAGCCGTACAGCTCCTGGTTGAACCAGTTGCCCCAGCGGCCGATGCCCTGGGCGAACGCGATGCCGGGGGCGATCGTGTCGGCCAGGGCGGTCATGGACAGGCCGCGCCGGCGCGCCGCCAGCCAGACGCCGACGCCGCCGAGCGCGATCGCCCCCCAGATGCCGAGGCCGCCCTCCCAGATGAACAGCGCCTTGTAGGCGGGCTTGATCGCGCGGCTGCCGAAGTAGGTCTGCCAGTCCGTGATGACGTGGTAGAGCCGGCCGCCGATCAGCCCGAAGATGACCGCGGGGACCGCGATGTCAATGATCGTCCCCTTCTGGCCACCGCGGGCGCGCCAGCGCCGCTCGCTCAGCCAGACGGCGACGATGACGCCGAGCACGATGCACAGCGCATAGGCCCGGATCGGGATGATTCCGAGATACCAGACCCCCTGGGAAGGGCTGGGAATCGAGGCAAGGGGCATGTCAGGTGAGGGTAGCGGACGTGAGCCTACTTGGCGGCCTTCGTGACCGCGTCCCGTAGCTCCGAAGGGCTGAAGACGACCGCGTTGTCCACTTCTGTGCCGTTAAGTTTCAGCGTCGGCGTGTGGGTCAGCTTCTGCTCGTTCATGATCTTCTCGCTGTACGACAGCTGCGCCTGCGCGTGCTTGCCCGAGTTGACGCACTGCTCGAAGTCGGGCGCGGTCACCCCGGCCTCCTTGCCCCACCCGATGAGCTGGCTGTTGGTGAAGCCCTCCGCGGTCTCGGACGGCTGGTTCTGGAAGAGCAGGTTGTGGAAGGACAGCCACTGCTTGCCGTCGGCGACACACCTGGCGGCGTTGCCCGCGCGCAGGGAGTTGGAGCGGGTGGGCTCCTGGGAGAAGATCGTGATGGGGTGGTAGACGACCTTGACCTTGCCCTCGGCGGCGAGGTTCTTGATCGTCTGGCCGCTGACCCGCTCGGCCTCCTTGCAGGCCGGGCACTGGAAGTCCTCGTAGACGTCGAGCACGGGCTTCTCGACGCCGCTCTTCGCCATGACCACGGTGCCGTCGGACTGCACGGTGATCGGCGCGAGGTCGCCGGCGGCCTCCTCGGGCTGGGACTTGCTGACGCCGTACCAGATGCCGGCCCCGAGCGCGGCCACGGCGGCGAGCCCGGCCGCGGTGTAGGTGATCGCCCGTCTGCGCCGCTCCTGGGCGCGCGCGGCGGCCTGCTGCTCCTTGATCTTCTCGCGTGCGCCGCGTGTCATGGTCGTCCTCTCGCCCTTGCCCATCACAGGTCCTCCAAGTCGTCGTCAGCACTGTCGCCCCCGAGCCCGAGGGCGCCGTCGAGCGCGAAGCGGCCCGGCGGGAAGCGGACCGTCCAGGCGCCGAGCAGCGCCAGTCCGAAATCGCGCAGGATGTCGATCAGGTAGGCCGGCTCCTGGCCGGCCCCGAGCTGCCCGCCGCCGCCGAAGCAGCCGCAGTCGATCCGCAGGCCGTTCGCCCACGCCCAGCCGATGCCGAACACGAACGCCAGCATGAGCAGCGCCGCGATCACGGCGGCCACTCTGGTCAGCAGACCGACGACCAGCAGCACGCCGACGACGATCTCCACGATCGGCAGGGCGTAGCCCACCCCTACGGCGACCGACTCGGGCAGCAACTGGTAAGCCTTGACCGCCAGGACCGAGTCGGACGGGTTGCCGATCTTGAGCGCACCCGCCGCGATCAGCACTCCGCCCAGCACCAGCCGGGCGACTGTCGTCACCCAGGGTATCGGCAATCTGGCCGAAGGTGACGATAGTGACGCGTCCACAGGCCATCTCCTTCTTCTCCGTGCCGGGACTGCGCACAGTACCGGGACTCCATCGGACCACGCCCGGAATAAGCATCAGCTAAGCGGCGTGTCCCCCGCTCCGACCTGCGATGTTTGCCGGTTTTACCGGAAGAGAGTAAGTATTACTCATGCGAGTAAAAGCGCTGGTCGCCCTCGGAGTCGACGTCGCGCTGCCCACGGGGGCCTACTACGGCTTGCGCTACGGCGCCGGCCTCGACGAGCACCTGGCCCTGGTGGTCAGCTCGCTCGTCCCGGGCGTGAGCGTCGCCGTGAGCCTGGCGCGGGGGCGCAGGCCCGACCGGCTGGCGCTGTTCATGACCGCGATGATCCTGGCCGGCGCCGCGGTCTCGGCGCTCGTCCACGACCCGCGCCTCCTGCTGGCCAAGGACGGCTGGTTCATGGGCGCGGCGGGGCTGTGGTTCCTGTCGAGCGCGCGATGGGACCGGCCGCTCGCGTTCACGTTCACCCGGTTCCTGCTGGAGGGGCGGGTCGGGCCGGCGGGCGAGTCCTGGGACGTGCTGTGGGAGCGGCTGCCCGCCTTCCGCCGGATCTGGCGGGTGGTGACCGTGATGTACGGGGTGGGCCTGCTGGCGGACGCCGCGGTGCGGGTGGTGATGGCCTACACCCTGCCCATGGATGTGGTGCCCGCGCTGGGCACCGCGCAGTACGTCGTGTGGCTCCTGCTCGTGCAGGTCGCCATCAACGTCTATCTGGTGCCCACGGGGCTCTACAACCGGTACGCGCCGCTGTACGCGCCCCTCCGGGAGCCCGCCACCGCGACCGGGTGAGGCGGGAACAACACGACAGCGCGGCCCCCGTACGAGGGGACCGCGCCGTCCGCGCAGATCGTCAGCGGCGCACGCCGCGCGCCATGTCGCGGGCCAGGGCCGCGCAGGACTCGCGCCCCGCGGCCTCGTCGGGCGCGTCGAGCAGCCGCCGGATGAACGCCGAGCCCACGATCACGCCGTCGGCGTAGGAGGCGACCTCGGCCGCCTGCGCGCCGGTGCCGACGCCGAGCCCGACGCACACCGGCAGCGTGGTGTGCTCCCGCGTCCGCTTGACCAGGCCCTCGGCGGCGACGTTGACGGTCTCGCGGGCGCCGGTGACGCCCATGAGCGAGGCGGCGTAGACGAAGCCGGTGCAGCAGTCGACGACCGCCTTGATGCGCTCCTCGGTCGAACTGGGCGCGACCAGGAACACGGTGTCGATGCCGGCGGCGGCCGAGGCGGCCCGCCACGGCTCGGACTCCTCGGGCGTCAGGTCGGGCGTGATCGTGCCCACCCCGCCCGCGGCGGCGAGGTCGCGGGCGAAGCGCTCTGCGCCGTAGCGGTCGATCGGGTTCCAGTAGGTCATGACGAGCGTGGCCGCGCCGGTCGCGGCCACCCCCTCGACGGTGCGCAGCACGTCGGCGATGCGGGTGCCGTTGGTCAGCGACCGGTGCACCGCGTCCTGGATGGTCGGCCCGTCCATGAGCGGGTCGGAATAGGGCAGGCCGATCTCGATGACGTCGCAGCCGGCCTCCACCAGGGCCGCGGCGGCGGCGATGGCGCCGTCCTTGGACGGGAAGCCCGCGGGCAGGTAGCCGACGAGCGCGGCCCTGTTGTCCGCCTTCGCCTTGGCGAACACCGTCTGTAGAGTCGTCATGTCTGTCCGTTTCGAAGGTCGAGTCCCACCATGATGGCCCGCGGCAGGCCCGCTGCCGGGGTGGCGACTCGTCAGAGGTTGAAGTATTTCATCGCCGTGCCCATGTCCTTGTCCCCGCGGCCGGAGAGGTTGACCAGGATGGTCGCCTCGGGGCCGAGCTCGCGGCCCAGCTCCAGCGCGCCGGCGAGGGCGTGGGAGGACTCGATGGCGGGGATGATGCCCTCGGTCCTGGCCAGCAGGGAGAACGCCTGCATGGCCTGGTCGTCGGTCACCCCGTGGTAGGTGGCCCGGCCGGTGTCCTTGAGCCAGGCGTGCTCCGGGCCGACGCCCGGGTAGTCGAGGCCGGCCGAGATCGAGTGGGACTCGATCGTCTGGCCCTCGTCGTCCTGCAGCACGTACGTGCGCGAGCCGTGCAGCACGCCGACCGTTCCCGCGGTGAGCGTGAGCGCGTGCTCGCCGCTGTCGAGGCCGTGCCCGGCGGCTTCGTAGCCGTGCAGGGCGACGTCCTGGTCGCCGAGGAAGGCGTGGAAGATGCCGATGGCGTTGCTGCCGCCGCCGACGGCCGCGCACACGGCGTCGGGCAGCCGGCCGGTGAGCTCCTGGATCTGGCGGCGGGCCTCGACGCCGATGATGCGCGCGAAGTCGCGGACCATCTCGGGGAACGGGTGCGGCCCCGCGATGGTGCCGAACAGGTAGTGGGTGGTGTCGACGTTGGTGACCCAGTCGCGGAAGGCCTCGTTGATGGCGTCCTTGAGCGTCTGGGAGCCGTTGGTGACCGGCACCACCTGGGCGCCGAGCAGCTTCATCCTGGCCACGTTGAGCGCCTGGCGCTCGCAGTCGACGGCGCCCATGTAGATGACGCACTCCAGGCCGAGCAGGGCCGCGGCGGTGGCGGTGGCCACGCCGTGCTGCCCCGCGCCGGTCTCGGCGATGACCCGCTTCTTGCCCAGCCGCTTGGTGAGCAGCGCCTGGCCCAGCACGTTGTTGATCTTGTGGGCGCCGGTGTGGGTGAGGTCCTCGCGCTTGAGCACGATCCTGGCGCCGCCGGCCTGCTCGCTGAAGCGCGGCACGTCGGTCAGCGTCGTGGGCCGCCCGGCGTAGGTGCGCAGCAGGTGGTCGAACTCGCGGATGAACTCCTGGTCGTTCTTGGCCTTCTCGTAGACCGAGGCGACCTCGTCGAGCGCCGGGATCAGCGCCTCGGGCACGAACCGTCCGCCGAAGATGCCGAACTTGCCGTGCACGTCGGGGTCGTTGCCCAGTGCGCCGTTGCCCGCCAGATCCGCGGCGGTCAGGATGGTGCCTTCGTTTGCCACTGCTATCCCTCTGCTGAGTGGTCGGGGCGCGTCGACGGGTGCGCGCCGGCGGTGACCAGCGCCTCCACGGCCTTGCGCGGGTCCTTGCCCGTGACCAGGCTCTCCCCCACCAGGACGGCGTCGGCGCCGTTACGGGCGTAGGCGAGCAGGTCGTGCGGTCCGCGCACGCCCGACTCGGCGATCTTGAGGACATTATCCGGGATCTTCGGCGCCAGCTTCGCGAAGACCTCGCGATCGACCTCAAGTGTCTTGAGGTTGCGCGCGTTGATCCCGATGACGCGGGCGCCGGCGGCGACCGCCCGGTCGAGCTCCTCCTCGGTGTGCACTTCGACCAGCGGGGTCAGCCCGATCGACTCGGCCCGCTCGATGAGCGACACCAGCGCTTCCTGCTCCAGGCAGACGACCATGAGCAGCGCCAGGTCGGCGCCGTGCGCCCGCGCCTCCCACAGCTGGTAGGAGGTGAGGATGAAGTCCTTGCGCAGGATCGGGATGTCGACCCGGGCGCGCACGGCGGCCAGGTCGTCGAGGCTGCCGCCGAACTTGCGCTGCTCGGTCAGCACGCTGATGACGTGGGCGCCACCCGCTTCGTAGTCGGCCGCCAGGGCGGCGGGGTCGGCGATGGCGGCCAGCGCGCCCTTGGACGGGCTGGAGCGCTTGACCTCGGCGATCACCGAGACCTTGTCGCCTCCGAGGGCGGCCATCGCGTCCCTGGGCGGCTGGGCCCGCTCGGCCCGCCGCTTGAGCTCCTCCATGGACACGGCCTGCTGACGTGCCGCGAGGTCGGCGCGCACCCCGTCGAGGATGTCGTCGAGGACACTCGGCCCTTCCGTCCGCTCACTCACGCGCTTGGGGTCCCTCCGGATCGACTGTGGGGGTGGCTGAAGAGTTCGCTTCGCGTCCGCTCTCCGCCTGTCCTGCGATGGTATCGGCCCCTGCGGGGTACCTCACCACAGGGCTCGCGTCTCCACGTGCCCTAGGGGGCGAGGAACGCACCGAAAGGCAGGTTCCGGACGATCCAGTAGACCACGACGACCGCCAGGAAGGCCCATAGCCACGCCGGGTGAGCGAGTGTCGTCCTGCGTGGCCGGCCCTGCGCGGCCCGGACCACCCACCTGCCCCACCAGAACAGCAGGAACGGGATCATCGCCACCATGAGCGGGTTGAGCCCGAGCGCCGCGACCGGATCGAGGTGCGCCAGCGCGTGGATGGACCTCAGCGTGCCGCAGCCCGGGCAGTAGAGGCCGGTCAGCCACAGGAAGGGGCAGGTCGGGTAGTGGCCGGGCTCGTTGGGGTCCACCGCGCCGACGAGCGCGAACACCGCCCCCGTCCCGGCCGCGACCCCGAGCGGCGCGAGCAGGTCCTTGATCCGGCCCGTGCCGCGCCGCCCGGTCGTCGCGAGATTCATGCTTCCAGTATCCGTCTTCCAGTATCCGTCTTCGTGTCCGGCCGTCAGTACGACGTGGACGGCATGCTCGCCGCGAGCAGGACGAACACCACGACGTAGAAGAGGACGAGGAGTCCCCAGCCGATGGCGCCGAAGATGATCGAGCGCTTCCACCAGGTCTTGGCCTCCTCGCTCGCCTGCACCGCGCCCTGGTAGTCGCCGACCTGCCACTTCTGGTTGACCTGCGACGACTTCACGATGGACACGATGCCGAGGGGCAGGCAGCAGAACAGCGTGGTGAGGATGGCGGGGACGAGGTGGTTGTCCGGCGGCTGCTGGCCGCCATAGCCACCGCCGCCGGGGGGCTGCTGACCGTAGCCGCCGTAACCGCCGCCGCTCGGGGGCTGCTGGCCGTAACCGCCGTAGCCGCCGCCGCTCGGCGGCTGCTCGCCGTAGCCGCCGCCGCTCGGGGGCTGCTGGCCGTAGCCGCCGTAACCGCCGCCGCTGGGCGGCTGCTGGCCGTAGCCGCCGCCACCGCTCGGCGGCTGCTGGCCGTAACCCCCGCCGGGCGGCTGCGAGCCGTAGCCGCCGTCGCCCTGGTTTCCGTACGTCATGGGTTTTACCTCTCAAGTGGTGCGAGTGCGCGGCAGCCTAGCGAGAAACCCCGCCCCACGTGGACTTATATCCGCATCGCGGACAATTCGTGATCCGACCGCAAGCGCATGGTCATCGTGCGGCTACTGGCCCGTGGCTAATAGCCGTAGGAAGTCGACGCGGCGGCGCCGAACCCGATGATCGACAGGATCATGCCGCCGAACCAGATCAGCAGCAGGGCGTTGATCACGACCATGATGTACGACGTCACCAGGCCGGCCACCGCCATGCCCTGGCCCTCCTCGCCGGAGCGCTTGATGCGGGCGAGCGCGATGTGGCCGAGGATCACCCCGACGATGCTGGTCAGCCCGCAGCTGATCAGGCCCACGATGCCGAGGACGAGCGAGGCGATGGCCATGCCGTTGGTGGGGCGCTGCGGGGGCGGGGGCGCGCCGTACTGGTTGTAGCCGTAGGCGCCGCTCGGGGGCATCTGGCCGTAGGCGTACTGCTGCTGGCCGTATCCCGCGCCGCTCGGCGGCTGCTCGCCGTAGCCGCCGCCGCTCGGGGGCTGCTGACCGTAACCGCCATAGCCGCCGCCGCTGGGCGGCTGCTGGCCGTAGCCGCCGCCCCCGCTCTGCGGCTGCTGGCCGTAGCCCCCGTAGCCCGGCTGGCCGTATCCCGGCTGGCCCTGGCCCGGCTGGCCGTAGCCGCCGCCTGGCGGTTGGGCGCCGTAGCCGCCGCCCTGGTCCCCGTAGCTCATCCCCTGACTCCTCGTGTCGTGGCCCGTTGCACCGGCAGCTTATTGAGGAAACGGCGGACGGGCGGACAGAGGTTCAGAACAGTGCTGATTTCGTCATCCCCGGCGTCAGCGGGGATCGGTCGGGTCGTCCCCCCGGTCGAGGGCGTCCCACAGGGCCTTGTCGCCGTCGGCGGGGGCCGGGCCGCGCCGCTCGTAGCGGGCCGACATGCCGGCCCACCTGCCGCCGCGTACGATCGCCAGCACCCCTCCCCCGGCCAGCAGCAGCGCGCCGGCGCCGGCCACCGCCGGCCACACCGCCACGAAGTGCCACGTGAGGCCGGTCGCGCCGTGCAGGGTGTTGTGGGCGGCGAGCCAGTCGGTCACCCCGGAACCGTCGAGCGCCGTCCACGTCCCGGCGCCCGCTCCGGCGCCGCACAGGGCGAGCAGGCCGCCGACGACGCGGCGGCCGGCGCCCTTGGTGGCCAGCACGGCGACCACGCCGGCCAGCCCGGCCAGCGCGAGGGGCGTCAGCACCGGGCTGAGGTCGCCGCCGGTCGGCGTCTCCGCCCCGGTCTGGGCGACGCTCACCCAGGTGCGGCCGGCGGCCAGCAGCACCAGCAGGCAGCCGAGAACGGTGACCGCCAGCCAGGCCCACAGCTCCCGCCCGCGCGTGGCCGCCCGCGGCCGGACGTCGTTGTCCGTCGACATCGGCCTAGCCGAGCACGTCGGCGTCGAAGCAGGTGCGCTCGCCGGTGTGGCAGGCAGCGCCCACCTGGTCGACCCGGACGAGCACGGTGTCGCCGTCGCAGTCGAGCGCCACCGACTTGACGTGCTGGACGTGGCCGGAGGTGTCGCCCTTCACCCAGAACTCCTGGCGGCTGCGCGACCAGTAGGTGGCCCGGCCGGTGGTCAGGGTGCGGTGCAGCGCCTCGTCGTTCATCCAGGCCAGCATCAGCACCTCGCCGGTGTCGTACTGCTGCGCGATGGCGGGGACGAGGCCCTCGGGGTTGCGCTTCAGCCGGGCGGCGATCTCCGGATCCAGGGACATGCGTTCCATTCAACCAGCCCGGCGGCACGCCCCCGCCACCGCCGTCGCTCAGGCGAGGGCCTGGGAGAGCGTGTCGTATATAGGAAACAGCGGCGCGAGGTTGGTCCTGCGCAGCCGCCGCAGCACCTGGCCGTCGGGGGCGACGAGCGCCATCGAGCCGTCGCGCTCGCGCAGCGCGGCGAGCTGGCGCACGAGGACGCCGAGCCCCGTCGTGTCGATGAACGTCAGCGCGCTCAGGTCGACGACCAGGCGCGGTCCCGGGACCTTCGCGGCCTCGGCGGCCGCCTCGTCCAGGCAGGCGCGCACCCGTGTGGCGTTGTCCACGTCGACCTCCCCGGCCAGGCTCACCACCACGAGCTCGCCGTGGCGGCGCCGCGTCATCTCCAGCACGCCGGCGCTCACGTCGTTCATGACCCCTCCCCTGGGCGGTCCCCCGCCGGAAAGGTACACCGCCCAGGGAGGCGTCACCGTGGGTTTTGCAGAGAATGCGCTACGTGATGGCGAGCCGCCGGGTATTTTCGTGGCCGGCTCGTGCTAGGGGAGGGGACGTCCCAGGTGGGTGATGTGTAGGCAGGCGCTGCGCGTGGTCTTCGCGCGCGGGCACATCGCGTCCCTGCGCAGGACGGTCGCCGCGCACGCCGCCCGCGAGGGGCTGGCCGGGCCGCGGCTGGAGGACTTCGTGCTGGCGGTCAACGAGATCACCACGAACGCCGTGGTGCACGGCGGCGGGTGCGGCACGCTGCGGCTCTGGTCGCACGCCGGGCGGCTGTGGTGCGAGGTCTCCGACGAGGGCCCCGGGCTGCCGCCGGGCTGGACGGCCGCCCGGCCCCCGCCCACCGGCCTGGAGAGCGGCGGGCGGGGGCTGTGGCTGATGCGGACGCTGTGCGACCAGGTCATGATCGTCTCCGGGCCCCGGGGCACGACCGTGACGTTCGCGGCGGGGCCCGGCTGATCAGGAGCGGGCGGCCGAGACCCAGGAGGCGTGCAGGTCGGCGTACACCCCGGGCTGCCCCACCAGCTCGGCGTGCGGACCGCGCTGCACCAGCCGCCCGGCGTCGAAGACCAGCACCTCGTCGGCGTTCTCCGCGGTCGACAGGCGGTGGGCGATCGAGACGGCGGTGCGCCCGCGCGTGACGCCCTCCAGGGCGCGGGCCAGGCGCACCTCGGTGGCCGGGTCCACGGCCGAGGTGGCCTCGTCCAGCAGCAGCAGGTCGGGGTCGGCGAGGTAGGCGCGGGCCAGGGCGACGAGCTGACGCTCGCCGGCCGACAGCGACTCGCCGCGCTGGCCGACGGGCGTGTCGAGGCCCGCGGGCAGGCCCTCCAGCCAGTCGGCGAGGCCCAGCTCGGTCAGCGCCAGCGCGATCTCCTCGCGGGTCGCCGACGGCTTGCCGTAGCGGATGTTCTGCTCCAGCGTGCCGTCGAACAGGAAGCCGTCCTGCGGGACCATGACGATGCGCTCGCGCAGCGAGGAGAAGCGCACGTCGCGCAGGTCGTGGCCGTCCACGGTGACGCGGCCCGCGACCGGGTCCATGAGCCGGGTCAGCAGCTTGGCGAACGTGGTCTTGCCCGAGCCGGTCTCCCCCACGATCGCCACCCGCGAGCGGGGCGGGATCCGCACCAAGACCTCGCGCAGCACGGGCGCGCCGCCGGGGTAGGCGAAGTCGACGTCCTCGAAGGCGACGGAGATGGGGCCGCGGGGCAGCTCGACGCCCTTGGGGCCGGGGTCGGCCACGTCGGGCGGGGTGTCGAGGACGCCGAGGATGCGCCGCCAGCCGGCGACCGCGTTCTGGGCCTCGTTGAGCACCTCGGTGGCGGTCTGGAGCGGCGAGACGAAGAGCGTGACGAGGAACAGGAATGCCACGAGCCGGCCCTGCGAGATGTCGCCGGACAGGCCGAGCCGCACGCCGAGCAGGACGATCCCGGCGATCGCGACGGCGGCCACGATCTCGGTCAGCGGGAAGACGAAGCCGACGATGGTCTGCGCCCTGGTCTGGGCGGCGCGGTTGGCGTTGACGGCCGTGTCCACGCGCTCGGCCGTGCGGCGCTCGGCGGCGTAGGCGCGGATGACGGCGGCGCCGACGACGGACTCGCTGACCGCGGCCAGCATGTCGCCGGTCCGCTCACGCACCACCGTGTACGCCCGCGACAGCAGCCGCTGGAAGCGCGGCAGGGCGATCATCAGCGGGATGAAGCAGGCCCACACCAGCAGCGTGAGCTGCCAGGAGTAGACGAGCATGAGCGCGGTGGCCACGAGGAGCTGTCCCAGCGACACGATGATCATCAGCCCGCCCCACTGCATGAAGGAGCTGATCTGGTCGATGTCGTTGGTGACGCGCGAGACCAGGGCGCCGCGGCGCTCGGAGTTCTGGGTGAGCACCGACAGGTCGTGCACGTGCCGGAAGCCGCGCACGCGCAGGGTGGCCAGCGACGACTCGGTGGCCTTGTAGAGGCGGACGTTCATGACGTACGCGGCCAGCGCCGTCAGCACCACGGCGGCGGCGCACACCACCACGGCCCAGGTGATGTACGCGACGTCCGGCCTGCCGGACTTGAGCCCCTGGTCGATCGTCTGCTGGACGGCGATCGGCACGATGATCTTGCCGGCCGTGGCGACGACGGCGAGGGCCAGCGTGACCCCGAGCCCCTTGCGGAACTCGGGCGTGAGCGACAGCCCCTGCCGGACGGTGGCCAGCGCGGAGCGTTCGGCGTTGCCGTGGATGCCCTGGACCGTCATGCGCTGACCTCTTCTTCCTCGCCGGCGATCTCTTTCTCGATCTCTTCCTCCAGCTCCTCCCCTGTGACGCCCGCGACCTCGATGGCGGCGCGCTCGGCCTCCTCGCGCTCGTAGGCCGTCACCAGGTTGCGGTAGCCCGCGCAGCGCTCGATGAGCTCCTCGTGCGGGCCGTGGTCCACGACCCGGCCGTGGTCGAGGTAGACGACCTCGTCGGCGAGCGCGATCGTGGCCATGCGGTAGGCGACGACCACGACGGTGGAGGACTCTGCGGCGTCCCGCAGGCCGTACAGGATCTTGGCCTCGACCTGGGGGTCGACGCTGCTGGTGGCGTCGTCGAGGACGAGCAGGCGGGGGCGGCGGACGATCGCGCGGGCCAGCGCGACGCGCTGGCGCTGGCCGCCGGACAGGGACGCGCCCCGCTCGCCGACCCGGGTGTCCAGCCCCTCGGGCAGCCGGGCCACGAAGCCGTCGGCCTGGGCCAGCCGGAGCGCGGCCCACACGTCCTCGTCGGGGGTGTCCAGGTTGAGCGCGACGTTGCCGCGTACGGTGTCGTCGAACAGGAACGTCTGCTGGGGCACCAGGGCCGCCGAGGAGGCGACCGCGCCGTAGGCCAGCTCGCGCAGGTCGGCGCCGTCGAGCAGGACCGCGCCCCGGTCGGGGTCGACGAGCCTGACGAGCAGCTGCACCAGCGTGGACTTGCCCGCGCCGGTCGGCCCGACGATCGCGACGGTACGCCCGGCGGGCACCTCGAAGGCGACGTCGTGCAGCACCTCGGCCTCGCCGTAGGCGTAGGAGACGCCCCGCACCTCCAGGGCGGCGGGCCCGGACTCCGGCGCGGCGGCCTCGCGCGTGCCGTAGTCCATGGAGCCGGTGGCGTCCAGCACGGCCTGCACCCGCTGCCAGCCGACGACGCTGCGCGGCAGCTCGGCCAGCACCCAGCCGAGCGCCCTGATCGGGAAGGCCAGCAGCGTGAACAGGTAGGCGACCTGCACCAGGTCGCCGGAGCCGATCGCGCCGCCGGACAGCCGCAGCGCTCCGACGGCGAGGACCGCGAGCACGCCCAGCGTGGGCAGCGCCTCCAGCATCGGGTCGAACAGGCCGCGCACCCGCCCGACGGCGATGTTGGCGTCGCGCAGCTCGTGGGCGCGGCGCCGGAAACGCTCGGTCTCCAGGTCCTCCCTGCCGAGGGTCTTGACGACGAGCGCGCCGTCGAAGCTCTCGTGCGCGATCTCGCTGACCTCGGCGCGCAGCTGCTGGGCGCGGGTGGCCAGCGGGCTGAGCCTGCGCTGGTAGACGAGGTTGAGCACGGCGATGGCCGGGAAGATCAGGAAGCCCACCAGGGCCAGCACGAGATCGGTGAACACCATCGCCACGGCCGCGGTGACCAGCATGACGATCACGCCGACGGCCATGGGCAGCGGCGCGAGCGGGGCCCAGGCGGCCTCGGCGTCGGCGCTGGCGTTCGACAGGAGCTGGCCGGTCGGGTGCCGGTGGTGCCAGGACAGCGGCAGCCGGAGGTACTGCTTGGTGACGTCCCTGCGGGACCTGGCCTGCATGCGGTACTGCATGACGCCGGCCAGGATGCGCCGCCCGGCCACGCCCAGCGCCTTGAGCAGCGCGGTGCCCAGGATGAGGCCCGCGCCGGCCCACAGCGCGCCCGCGCCGACCCGGCCCTCGGCGAAGGCGGGCAGCACCACGTTCTCGGTGGCCCAGCCGAGCGCCCACGCGGAGGCGACGGTCATGCCCCCGTAGACCGCGCTGGCCAGCACGGCGAGGGCGAAAACGGCCTTCTCGGTACGGACGGCCACCCCAAGGACCCGCAGTCCCTGACGCATGACGGCCGAGGTGACCTTGCTCGCCACCGGTTGGCCTCCCTGTATTCAACGGTATTTACACGCAAGTCACTACATCACCCCTGATCCTGCTGTTATTCCCGTGGGTAGGGTGGGCACGTGACGTATGCCCGCGACGAGCGCAACGCGCTGTGTGACCTGCTCGACCGGGTCGGCCCCGACGCGCCGACCCTGTGCACGGGCTGGACCAGCTACGACCTGGCCGCCCACCTGGCGGTCCGCGAGCGCCGCCCGGACGCGATGCCCGGCATCGCGGTCAAGGCGCTGTCCGGCTACACCGCCTCCGTCATGGACGCCATGAAGGCCAGACATCCCTATCCCGAGCTGGTCGGCATCGTCCGGCGGCCCGGCGGCGTCTACGGCCTGGCCCGCTTCCTCGACGAGACCGTCAACACGATCGAGCTGTTCGTCCACCACGAGGACGTGCGCCGCGCCCAGCCCGCCTGGGAGCCCCGCGACCTGCCCGCCGGCCTCGACCGCCTCCTGTGGCAGCGGGTCTCGGCCGGCGCCCGTCTCATGCTGCGCCGCTCGCCGGTCGGCGTCGTGCTGCACCGCCTCGGCGGCGGCGTGGCGCTCGGCGGCCCCCGCCAGAGCCCGCGGGTCGAGGTCACCGGCACCGCCTCCGAGCTGCTGCTGTTCTGCTTCGGCCGCCAGGAGCACGCCCGGGTCGAGCTCACGGGCGACCCCGAGGCGGTCGCCAGGGTGCGCTCGGCGACCCTGGGGATCTAGCCGCCGGTCAAGCAGAAGTCCCGGTCCCGTAGGGGCTCGCATGAGCATTCGAGCCCGTACCATGGCAGAGGAAAGAAGCCCCCCGGTTATGATCATGAACATCTTCGCCGTGGATGCCAGTGATCGCCCAGATCCGGGTATATACGGCTGGGAATGGACTGCAGGAGGCCCCCCATGCAGGTCAAGAAGGTGATCACCTACGTGGCTATCGCGTTCGTGGTCTTCTACCTGTTCACCCGGCCGGCCCAAGCCGCCGACGCGGTGAACGGTGTGATCAACGGAATCTTCCAAGGAGCCGATCAGTTGGCCGTGTTCTTCTCGCAGGTTCTGACGTAACCCGCCCTTCTGTCTGCGGCGGGTGCTTCCCCGCGGTGCCCGATCGTGTTACGCAGGCAGGATGAGAGATCGCCCCAGCGGCAACAGGACCAGCCAGCTCGACCCCCACGCACGGCGCATCCTCGAACGGGCCGAGCTGGAGGGCGTCGAGCTGATCCGCTTCTTGTACGCCGACCACGGTGGCGTGATCCGTGGCAAGGCGGCGTCCAGGTCGCGGCTGGCCGAACGCCTCGGCACGGGCATCGGGCACACGGTGGCCATGATGGCGATGAACATGCTCGACCAGCTCCAGGACGTCGAGCAGCTGGGCCCGGTGGGCGAGGTCCGCATCGTCCCCGACCCGGCCACCTACGTCCCGCTGCCGCATGCCCCAGGCGCGGCCGCCATGCTGTCGGACCTTCGCCGGCCCGACGGCTCACCCTGGGAGGCGTGCCCGCGGACGTTCCTCAAGGAGGCGATCGCCGAGCTCGCCACCGAGGGTTACACGCTGGTCGCGGCGTTCGAGCCGGAGTTCACGCTCGGACGCCGGCTGCCCGACCCCGGGGGCGGCCCCGACCGGCTGGTCCCGCTCGACGACTCGCTGTGCTACGCCAACACCGGGTTCGACACGGCCCACGACTACGCCGTCAAGCTCGTCCGGACGCTGGAGACGCAGGGCCTGCGCGTCGAGCACTACCACCCGGAGCTCGGGCCCGGCCAGCAGGAGCTGTCCGTCCGGCACGCGCCCGCGCTGCGGGCCGCCGACAACCACGTGCTGTTCCGCGAGAGCGCGCGCGGCGTGGCCATGCGCATGCAGATGTGGGCCACGCTGGCGCCCAAGCCGCTGGCCGACCAGGCGGGCAACGGCGCCCACCTGCACCTGTCGCTGTGGGACGACAAGGTCAACGTCTTCGGCCAGGACAACGACGTGCGCCGCGCCTTCATCGGCGGGCTCATCGCCCACCTGCCCGCCCTCACCGCGCTCACCTGCGGCAGCGTCAACAGCTTCCGCCGGCTGGCGCCGCGCACGTGGGCCAGCGCGTACGCGGTCCACGGGCCGGACAACCGCGAGGCCGCGGTCCGCGTGTGCTCCGCGCTCGGCGAGAGCGGCGAGCCCAACCTGGAGCTGAAGCCGTCGGACTCCTCGGCCAACCCCTACCTGTCGCTGGGCGCGGTCATCCACGCCGGCCTCGACGGCATCCGGCGCGGGCTCGACCCCGGCGAGCCGGTCGGCGTCGACCCGGACACGCTGCCGGGCCGCTATCCCCGCCTGCCGTCCTCGCTCGGCGAGGCGCTCGACGCGCTGGAGGCCGACGAGGTGCTGATGGAGGCGCTCGGGCCGCTGCGGCGCAGCGCGTACATGGCGGTCAAGCGGTCGGAGGCGGCCGCGTTCGCCGCCCACGACGTCGCCTACGAGCTGTACCACCACGTGCGCGCCTTCTGACGCGCACGCGGTGGCCCCTCAGCGGACCGGGTGGCCCGCCATCCGCAGCGTGTCCTTGACCTCGGAGATCTTCAGCGTGCCGAAGTGGAAGACCGACGCCGCGAGCACGGCGTCGGCGCCCGCCGCCACCGCCGGCGGGAAGTCCTCCAGCCGGCCGGCCCCGCCGCTGGCGATCACCGGCACCCGGACGGCGGCGCGCACCGCCCGCAGCATCTCCAGGTCGTAGCCGTCGAGCGTGCCGTCGCCGTCCATCGAGTTGAGCAGGATCTCGCCCACGCCCAGCTCCTCGCCGCGCGCCGCCCACTCCACCGCGTCGATGCCGGTGCCGCGCCGCCCGCCGTGGGTGGTCACCTCGAACCCGCTCGGGGTGCCGGGCGCCCGCCGGGCGTCCACCGACAGCACGACGCACTGGGCGCCGAACCGTCGCGACGCCTCGGTCAGCAGCTCCGGCCGGGCGATGGCGGCGGTGTTGAGCGACACCTTGTCGGCGCCGGCCCGCAGCAGCCGGTCGACGTCCTCGACCGAGCGCACCCCGCCCCCGACGGTGAGCGGGATGAACACCTGCTCGGCGGTCCTGCGCACCACGTCGAGCATGGTCTCCCGCTCGCCGGACGAGGCGGTGATGTCGAGGAAGGTCAGCTCGTCGGCGCCCTCCTCGTCATAGCGCCGGGCCAGCTCGACGGGATCGCCCGCGTCGCGCAGGTTCTCGAAGTTGACGCCCTTGACCACGCGCCCGGCGTCGACGTCGAGACAGGGGATCACTCGTACGGCTACGGTCATGCTCGCAGTGCCTCTATTTCGATCTCGACCAGCATTCTCGGGTCGACCAGTCCGGCCACCCGTACTCCTGTGCAGGCGGGCCGCACCTTGCCGAAGGCCTCGCCGATGGCCTGGCCGACGACGTCGAAGTGACGCTGCTCGACCACGTAGTAGCGGACCATGACGACGTCCTCGCGGGTGAGCCCGCCCATCAGGACGGCTTCCAGCGCGATGTCGATCGCGGTCAGCGCCTGCGCGTGGGCGTCGCCGACGTGCCGGACCTCTCCCTCGACCGTGGCCGTGCACCCGGACACGATCACCCGCTCCCCGGCGACCACGGCGCGGGCGTAGCCGTACTTCTCCTCCCAGATGCCTCCGGAGAAGATCCTCGGACCGGTGTTCTGCATGCCGTCGCTGCTGACGCTCATTCCGTCCCCTCCCGGCGGAGCTACACGCGTACCGCGGCAAGCGCGTTCTCGAGTGTGAACGCGTGAGCGTAGAGGGCCTTGCCCACTATGGCGCCCTCCACTCCGTCGGGAACGAGAGAAGCCAGTGCGAGCAGGTCATCGAGGCTGGAGACGCCGCCGCTGGCGATGACCGGTTTGTCGGTCCGTGCGCAGATTTGGCGGTAAAGGTCGAGGTTGGGGCCTTGGAGCATGCCGTCCTTGGTGACGTCGGTGACGACGTAGCGAGGGCAGCCGTCGGCCTCCAGCCGGTCGAGCACCTCCCACAGGTCACCGGCGTCCTGGGTCCAGCCGCGCGCGGCCAGCGTCGTGCCCCGCACGTCGAGACCCACCGCGATGCGGTCGCCGTGCTCAGCGATGATCTTGCGGCACCACTCGGGGTTCTCCAGCGCGGCGGTGCCGATGTTGACCCGGCGGCAGCCGGTGGCCAGGGCGGCGGCCAGGGTGGCGTCGTCGCGGATGCCGCCGGACAGCTCCACGTTGACGTCAATCCGGCCGATCAGCTCGGCGATCAGCTCGCGGTTGTCCCCCCGACCGAACGCCGCGTCGAGGTCCACCACGTGGATCCAC
This sequence comes from Nonomuraea bangladeshensis, assembly GCF_039529455.1. Classification (NCBI taxonomy): domain Bacteria; kingdom Bacillati; phylum Actinomycetota; class Actinomycetes; order Streptosporangiales; family Streptosporangiaceae; genus Nonomuraea; species Nonomuraea bangladeshensis. Next base: position 484,316 of record NZ_BAAAMV010000010.1, on the reverse strand, counting down.
TCGGCGCCGGCCTCCTGCCAGGTCAGCGCGGCCTCCAGCGGCGCGCCGTAGCCGGTCTCGGTGCCGGCCTCGCCCTGGCTCAGGCGGACGGCCTGGCCGTCCACGATGTCCACGGCGGGCAGCAGTACGAGCGACATTTCTTCAGGTCCTCCGGTCGAAGGCGAGGGTCACGACAACGGGTACGAGCAGCAGGGACAGGACGAGCACCGCGAAACTGACCGCGGGCGAGCCCCACAGCAGCCAGGCCAGCGCCTGGACCAGCAGGAACGCCGCCCCCACCACCACGTTCTGCGCCCGGTGGCGGCGGGCGATCAGGCCGCCCTGGCGGCGGACGCGCACCGGGCGCGGCACGAGCCGGGCGAAGAAGGCCCGCCGCCGGGCGCCGCGCGCCTGGCGCTCCTCGTTGGCGCGCATGGCGCGGGCCCGCTCGGCCTCACGCTCGGCCCGCCGCCGGGCCCGTTCCTTGCTCACCGCTCTCCCGCCCTGGTCGCGCTCGTGGTCAGTCGAGGGTCTTGAGCCAGTTGCCCAGCAGCGCGGCGCCGGCGTCGCCGGACTTCTCCGGGTGGAACTGGGTGGCCATGAGCGGGCCGTTCTCCACGGCGGCCACGAACGGCACGCCGTGCTCGGCCCAGGTGACGAGCGGCTCGGCGAACCCCTCGCCGGCGTGCAGCTCCCATTCGCGCACGCCGTAGGAGTGCACGAAGTAGAAGCGGGTCTCGGGATCGAGCCCGGCGAACAGCACGCTCCCGGCGGGCGCCTTGACGGTGTTCCAGCCCATGTGGGGCAGCACGGGGGCGTCCAGCCGCTCGACCGTGCCGGGCCACTCGCCGCAGCCCTCGCTCTCCACGCCGTGCTCGACGCCGCGGGCGAACAGGATCTGCATGCCGACGCAGATGCCCAGCACCGGCCGGCCGCCGGCCAGCCGCCGCCCGACGATCTGCTCGCCGCGCACCGCCCTCAGCCCGGTCATGCACGCGGCGAACGCGCCCACGCCGGGCACCACCAGCCCGTCGGCCTCGACCGCCGCGTCGAAGTCGGCGGTCACGGTCACCTCCGCGCCGGCCCTGGCGAGGGCCCGCTCGGCCGAGCGCAGGTTGCCCGAGCCGTAGTCAAGGACGACGACGTTCTTCTTCACCACCACAACACCCCCGCCGTGACCGCCATGACCGCGCCCACGGCGCAGACGGCGGCTCCGATCTTGAGCCCTTGCTTGAACAGGGAGAACACGCCGCCGGCGAGGAACAGCCCGACGAAGACCAGCACGACGGCGATGGCGTTGCCGGTCACAGCACGCCCTTGGTGCTGGGCACCCCCGTCGCGCGCGGGTCGGGCTCGGACGCCTCGCGCAGCGCCCGCGCCAGCGCCTTGAACTGGGCCTCGACGATGTGGTGGGCGTTGCGCCCGTAGGGGACGTGCACGTGCAGGCAGATCGCGGCCTGGGCGACCAGGGACTCCAGGATGTGGCGGGTCATCGTGGTGTCGTAGTCGTGGCCGATCATCGGCGCCATGCCCTCGGGCTCGGTGTGCACGAGGTAGGGGCGGCCGGACAGGTCGACGGTGACCTGGGCGAGGGACTCGTCCAGCGGGCACGACGCGCTGCCGAACCGCCTGATGCCCGACTTGTCGCCCAGCGCCTCGCGGAACGCGGCGCCCAGCGCGAGCGCGGTGTCCTCGATCGTGTGGTGGGAGTCGATGTGCAGGTCGCCCTCGGTCTTGACCGTCAGGTCGAACAGCCCGTGCTTGCCGAGCTGGGCCAGCATGTGGTCGAAGAAGCCGACCCCGGTGGCGACCTCCACCCGGCCGGTGCCGTCGAGGCCGACCTCCACCAGGACCGAGGTCTCCTTCGTGACGCGCTCGACGCGGCCTACGCGGCTCACAGGACTCCTTCCAGGGCGGCGCGGAAGGCCGCCATCTCCTCGCCGGTGCCGATCGACACCCGCAGCCATTCGGGCGGGCCCACCTCGCGGATGAGCACGCCCCGCTCCAGCAGCCCCTCCCAGACCGCGCGCCGGTCGGGGAAGCGGCCGAACAACACGAAGTTCGCGTCGGAGTCGGCGACCCGCAGCCCCTTGGCGCGCAGCCAGGCCACCGTGTCGTCGCGCTCGCGGCGCAGCGCGTCGACCGTGCCGAGCAGCTCCGCGCGGTGGCGCAGCGCCACCCGCGCCGCCGCCTGGGTGAGCGTCGACAGATGGTACGGCAGCCGCACCAGCAGCAGCGCCTCGATCACCGCCGGGTGCGCGGCGAGGTAGCCGAGACGGGTGCCGGCCATGGCGAACGCCTTGGACATCGTCCGGGTGACGATCAGCCGCGGGTGCTCGGGCAGCAGCGTCAGCGCCGACGGCGTGCCCTCGCGGGCGAACTCGAAGTAGGCCTCGTCCACCACGACCATGCCCGGCGCCGCCTCGACGACGGCCTCGATGACGGGCAGCGGCTGCGCGGTGCCGGTCGGGTTGTTGGGCGAGGTCAGGAAGACGACGTCGGGGCGGTGCTCCTCGATCGCCGCGACCGCCTTGCCGGGGTCGAGGGAGAAGTCGTCCTCGCGGCTGGCCCTGATCCACTCGGTGCTGGTGCCGCCGGTGATGATCGGGTGCATCGAGTAGGAGGGCTCGAACCCGATCGCCGTGCGGCCGTGCCCGCCGAACGCCTGGAGGATCTGCTGGAGCACCTCGTTGGAGCCGTTGGCCGCCCACACCTGCTCGGTGGAGAGCCCGTGGCCGAGGTAGCCGGCGAGGTCGGCGCGCAGGGCGAGCGCGTCGCGGTCGGGGTAGCGGTTGAGCTCGCCCGCCTGGCCGCGCACCTCCTCGGCGAGGTCGGCGACCAGCTCGGGCGAGGGCGGGTAGGGGTTCTCGTTGGTGTTGAGCCGGACCGGGACGTCGATCTGGGGAGCGCCGTAGGGCGACTTGCCCCTGAGGTCGTCGCGGATGGGCAGGTCGGCGAGCGTGACGTCGCCGGGCTTCTGGTCGGGGTTCACTCGGTCGTCTCCGTGGTGGGCACGGCGGTGGGCACGGCGGTGGGCTCTGCGGTGGGCTCTGCGGTGGGCTCTGCGGTGGGCACGCGCCAGTCGAAGCGGGCGCGGACGGCGGCGCCGTGGGCGGGCAGGTCCTCGGCGTCGGCCAGGACCGTGACGTGCGCGGCGGAGCGCGCCAGCGCGTCGCGGGTGTAGTCGACGACGTGGATGCCGCGCAGGAACGACTGCACCGACAGGCCGCTGGAGTGGCAGACGCAGCCGCCCGTGGGCAGCACGTGGTTGGAGCCGGCGAGGTAGTCGCCGAGCGAGACCGGCGCGTACGTGCCCACGAAGATCGCGCCCGCGTTGCGCACCCGCGCCGCCACGGCGGCGGCGTCGGCGGTGTGGATCTCCAGGTGCTCGGCGGCGTAGGCGTCGACGACCTTGAGTCCGTCGTCGAGGTCGCTCACCAGCACGATGCCGGACTGCCGGCCGCTCAAAGCCTCGGCGATGCGCGCCGAGTGGCGGGTGGCCGAGACCTGGCCGGGCAGCTCCTTCTCCACGGCGTCGGCCAGCTCGGGGCTGGTGGTGACGAGCACGGCGGCGGCGATCGTGTCGTGCTCGGCCTGGCTGATCAGGTCGGCGGCGACGTGCACCGGGTCGGCGGTGTCGTCGGCGAGGATCGCGATCTCGGTCGGCCCGGCCTCGGAGTCGATGCCGATGCGGCCCTTCAGCAGGCGCTTGGCGGCGGCGACGTAGATGTTGCCCGGCCCGGTGACCAGGGTGGCCGGGGCGCACTCCTCGGTGCCGTAGGCGAACATGGCCACGGCCTGGGCGCCGCCCACGTTGTAGACCTCCTCGACGCCGAGCAGGGCGCAGGCGGCGAGGATCGTGGGGTGCGGCAGCCCGCCGAACTCCTTCTGGGCCGGGCTGGTGACGGCCAGCGAGGGGACGCCCGCCTCCTGGGCGGGGACGACGTTCATGACCACGCTGGAGGGGTAGACCGCGCGGCCACCGGGGACGTAGAGGCCCACCCGGTCGACCGGGACCCACCGCTCGGTGACCGTGCCGCCGGGCACCACCTGGGTGGTGACGTCGGCGCGCCGCTGGTCGCGGTGGACCAGCCGGGTGCGCCGGATCGACTCCTCCAGCGCCGCGCGCACCCGCGGGTCGAGCTCGGCGAGCGCGCGCTCGATGGCCTCGGCGGGGACGCGGGTGGTGGCGATCTCCACGCCGTCGAACCTGGCGGTCAGCTCCCGTACGGCTGCCACGCCGCGATGGCGCACGTCGTCGCAGATGGGCCGCACCTTCTCCAGGGCGGCCTCGACGTCGAGCTCGGCGCGGGGCAGCACGTCACGCAGGTTCGCCGGGAGGGAACCGCGCATGTCAATACGGGAAATCACCCCCACAGTCTACGGAGTCCGGGCCCCGAATCTCGTTCTGTCCACACTGCGGGACAGGGGGACGGACCAGGGCGTCCGGCGGCGCCGGCTTCCGGCGCGGGGCGTACGACGGCCGCGTGGCGGCATTCATCTGTACCGCCACGCGGCCGTCGCCGCCCCGGACCGGGCCTGCCGGGGCGTTCCGCCGTGGCCGCCACGGGGGCGCGGCCACGACTCCGGAGGAAGTTCGGGTTGTGCCGTGCCCGGGGTGCAGAGCGTTTAACGTCTGAGATCGAACTACTTTCTGCTCTTCAAACTAACCCCAAGTCATCTTTACCGCTAGAGCGGCCCGTTTCGGGCGAGTCCGGAAACATGACGGTCGCTTTTTTATTACATGTCCATTATGTCCAGTCGCATACCCTTGCCGCATGGGACAGTGGCGCGGGCCGGACGGCATCCTGGTGGAGGCGATCATTCTCGACGACCGCCCCCTCCTCCGCGTCACCCACAACATCGGCGGCCGGACGTACCTGCGCGGCTACTGCCACAACGTCACCGAGCTGCACCGCCACGGCGTCGACCTGGCCGAGCTCGTCGAGGACGGGCCGCTTGACCATCCGGAGACCCCTCGCCACCCTTGACGATCAAGCGGACGGGGTAATGCACGCACCATGGTGCGGCTGCCGGCCTACGCGCCGATGCTCGCCCAGCTCGGCGCCCTGACCTCCGTCCAGGGCGAGGACTGGGCCGTCGAGATGAAATGGGACGGCGTGCGCGCCCTCGCCTACGTCGAGGGCGGCGCCGTCCGCCTGATGTCACGCAACGGCAAGGACATCACCCCCGCCTACCCCGAGCTCCAGCTCATGGCCGGCGCCACCGACCGCCGCGCCGCCGTGATCGACGGCGAGATCGTCGCCTTCGACGAGGCCGGCCGCCCCAGCTTCGGCGCGCTCCAGCCGCGCATGCACCAGCGCAACCCGGTCGCCGTCGCCGAGCTGGCGAGGGCCGTGCCGGTGACGTTCATGGCCTTCGACATCCTGCACCTGGACGAGACGCCCACCGTCGGCCTGCCCTACAGCGAGCGGCGGCGGCTCCTCGAGAGCGTGCTCACGCCGGGGTTCCGGTGGCAGGTGCCCGTCTCGTTCCCCGACCACGCCGAGCGCGCGCTCGACTCCTCCCGCCGGCTCGGGCTCGAAGGGGTGGTGTGCAAGCGGCTGAACTCGCCGTACCGGCCGGGCCGGCGCAGCGCGGAATGGACCAAGATCAAGAACGTCAGCGCCGTCGAGGTCGTCATCGGCGGCTGGCGGCCCGGCGGCGGCCGGCGCTCCGGCACGATCGGCTCGCTGCTGCTCGGCGCGCACGACGAACGCGGCCGGCTGCGTTACGTCGGCCACGTCGGCACCGGCTTCACCCAGGCCATGCTCGCCGACCTGCACCAGCGGCTCGCCCCACTGGAGCGGCCCGCGTCGCCGTTCGCCGAGCCCGTGCCGCGCGAGCACGCCCGCGACGCCCGCTGGACCGAGCCCGTCCTGGTCGGCGAGGTCCAGTACGCCGAGGTCACCGGCGACGGGCTGCTGCGCCACCCGTCCTGGCGCGGCCTGCGCCCCGACCGCTCCCCCGCCGACGCGGTCACCTCCGAGCTCCTTCCGCGCCGCGGCGACGCCGCCGCCGGCTGAGCTAGGCCGGACCGATCACGACACGACCCCCATGACTACGGTTCGTCCCGATCTCGTGACTTAAAGTGACCGAGAGGATTTGCTCCGTATCGACGCCCAGGGGGACACCGTGGCGAGAACGCTGGTCAGCACACTGGTCACGGCACTGGCCGCGCTGGGCGGCCTTGCCACGACCACCTCACTGGAGAGCAGCGCGGCAACGCGGGCGCTGGGCGGGGCGGAGGCGTCCCCCCTCATGCGCCCCCGCCAGGCCATCCGCTACTGGACGCCCGCCAGGCAGGCCGGGGCAGGCGCCGCCGAGCTGCCCGCCACCCGGCCGCCCCTGGTCCCCGCCTCCGCCCGCCGCCTGCTCAGCGTCCCCGACGACCAGCGCATCACCCCCGGCGGCGACGACAACGGCTACGCCCCCGTCCGCCGGCCGTACACCGGGGCCGCGCGCAGCCGCGTCACCGGCCGGCTGTTCTTCGTCAACGCCGCCGGGCAGGGCGACTCCTGCAGCGCGAGCGTCGTCCGCTCGGCGTCCGGGCTGCTCGTCGTGACCGCCGCCCACTGCGTCTACAGCGTCCCCGAAGGGGCCGAACACGGCCAATGGCACACGAACTTCGCCTTCGTCCCCGCCTACGACGGGCGCGCCACCGGCGAGCGGCAGCGCGAGCCGTACGGACGCTGGGGCGGACGCCGCGCCTGGAAACCCGGCGCCTACACCGGCCTGGCCGGCGGCGACTGGAACTCCGTCTACGACGTCGCCCTCATCGAGGTCGGCCGGCGCGAGCGCACCCTCCAGGACGCCGTCGGCGCCCTCACCCCCCTGCGCAGCCAGGGCGGGCGGCACACCGTCATCTCCACCGGCTACCCCGGCGTCCTCGGCAGGAAGCCCTACGACGGCAGGGACCAGCTCTGGTGCCTGGCCCGCACCCAGCCGGCCCGCGCGCTCGCCGCCGTCAACGCCGCCGTCTCCTCCACCGCCACCGAACTGGTGGGCAAGCTGGAGACGTACAACTGCCACCTGTCCAAAGGCCACAGCGGCGGCCCCTGGGTGGTCCAGGGCACCCGCGACCTCGTCGGCGTGCTGTCGGCCGGCACCGAGGACGGCGAGGCCGACGGCTACTCCGTCGCCAACGCGCTCAACGTCGAGAGCTACGGCGCCATCGTCAAGAAGGCCGACCCGCGCGGCGTCTACGACGCCCTGTCCGTCGCCGCCACCGGCCCCACCGGCCCGGTGCGCCGCGGCCGGACCGCCACCGTCACCGCCACCGTCACCATGCGCGGCCTCCTGGCCGCCGCCCAGGTGCCGGTCACCCTCCGCGTCCCCGACGGCGCCGCGCTCACCGCCGTCACCGGCGCCGCCTGCGCCCGCACCGCCCGGCAGGCCGCCTGCGCGATCGACGCCGTACGCCCCGGCCACCCGGTCCGGCTCACCGCCCGCGTACGCCTCACCGCCGGCGCGCCGCGCCAGGTGCCGGTCACCGCGCACGTCACCGCCACCGCCCTCGACCCCTCGCAGCGCGACAACACCGCCGTAGCCCGCATCCCGGTTCAGGACTGAGGCACCGGCTCCCGGAGCGTTCGCGCCAGCAGCCACGCGAGGACAGGGAACACCACCAGGCAGCCCAGCGCCACCCGCAGCGACGACGCCTCCGCGACCGCGCCCACCAGCGGGCTGGTCAGCCCGCCCACGCTCACCGCGAGCCCGAGGGTCACGCCGCCCGCCGTGCCCACCCGGTTCGGCAGGAGATCCTGGCCCAGCGTGACGTGCAGGGAGAACGGGACGTACAGGGCGATCGAGGAGGCGGCCACGAAGACGTACGCGGCCGGCCCCGGCGCGAGCACCACGCCCGCGACCGCCGGGACCGCCGCCGCGTACGCCAGCCGCATCGTCCGCACCCGCCCCCAGCGGGCCGCCAGCCGCCCGCCCAGCACCGTCCCGGCCGCCCCGCCCGCGAACAGCACGAACAGCGCCACGGCCCCGGCCGCGCCGCCGCCCATGTACAGGGCGACGAACGTGCTCAGGCCCACGTACACCACCGACCGGAACACGATCATCAGCGTCAGCCGCGAGAACGACCGCCAGTCGTCCCGCCCGCGCACGGCCCGGATCCCCTCCCGCCGTGACCCGCCACCGCCGCCCGTCAGCGCCAGCACCGCGGGCAACGTCACCAGCGCCCCCGCCAGCGCGGGCACCGCCAGCAGCGGCGATGCCCCCAGCCCCCACCCCGCCAGCAACGGGGTCACCAGCACCGGAGCCGCGGCGAACCCCAGCGTCCCGCCCAGCGAGAACCAGCTCATCCGCACATGGCTGCCCGCGCTCGCGATCCGCGCCAGCCGCGCAGACTCCGGATGGTAGGCCGCCACCCCCAGCCCGGACAGCGCCACCGCCAGGCAGGTCAGGGCGTACGAGCCGGCCACCCCGCCCACCGCCACCCCCGCCCCGGCCGCCACCATGCTCACGGGGATCAGCCACGGCATCCGCCACCGGTCCGTCAGCAGCCCGAACACCGGCTGCACGACCGACGACAACAACGTCGCCGCCAGCACCACCCCCGAGACCGCGACGTAACCGTAGCCGCGCTCGGCCACCAGGAACGGCACCAGGGCGGGCACCGCGCCCTGGTAGAGATCGACGGCCGCGTGCCCGGCGGCCAGCATGGGGACCCTGTTCACGCCTCCGATCGTCGCCCGCGCCGCCGGTGGCCTGCTTCCGATAAAGTGCCAACTCGTGTCGGAGATCCGCCACCTCGCCGAGGCACCCACCGGACGGCGCCCGCTCGCGCCCGGCGGCGGCATCGACGCCCACCGCCACGACACCCACCAGATCGTGTACGCCTGCCGCGGCGTCCTGTCCGTCACCACCGGCGCCGGCGTCTGGGTGGCGCCCGCCAACCGCGCGATCTGGGTGCCCGCCGGCACCGTCCACGAGCACCGGGCGCACGGCGACACCGACCTGCGCCTCATCGGACTCACCGGCAACCCGCTCGCCCTCGACCGCCCCGCCGTGCTCGCCGTCGACCCCCTGCTCCGCGAGCTGATCGTCGCATACACCGGCGAGCCTGGCGACCTCGGGGACGGCGAGCGGGGCCGGTTGCTGGGGGTGCTGCTGGACCGGTTGCGGCGGGCGCCCGAGCAGGCGTTCCACCTGCCCGCGCCGGCCGATCCCCGTCTCGCCGCCGTCTGCGCCGCGCTGGAGCGCGACCCCGCCGACCGCAGGACGCTCGGCGAGCTGGCCGCCGGGGCGGGCGCGAGCGAGCGCACCCTGGCCCGGCTGTTCAGGAACGAGCTCGGCATGAGCTTCCCCCAGTGGCGCACCCAGCTCCGCCTGCACCGCGCGCTCCTGCTGCTGGCCGACGGCCTGCCGGTGACCGCGGTCGCGCACCGCTGCGGGTGGGCGTCGGCGAGCGCGTTCATCGACGTGTTCCGGCGCGCCCTGGGGTACACCCCCGGCCGTGCCTTTACATTGTAGATTCGCTACAATCGCTCTTTGTGAGCAAAGCGAAAGGCAAAGGCGGCACGCCGGCGACGATGGCCCTGACCAGGGCCAAGGCCGACTTCACGCTCCACCCGTACGACCACGACCCCTCCGCCCAGGCCTACGGCGAGGAGGCCGCCGACGCGCTCGGCCTCCCGTACGAGCGCATCTTCAAGACCCTCGTCGCCGAGACCGAGAGCGGCCTCGCGGTGGCCGTGGTGCCGGTGGCCGGCAAGCTCGACCTCAAGGCGCTCGCCCACGCGCTGGGCGGCAAGCGGGCCGCCATGGCCGACGCGGCCAGGGTCGAGCGGGTGACCGGCTACGTCGTGGGTGGCATCAGCCCGCTCGGCCAGCGCAAGCAGCTCCCGACCGTGGTCGACTCCTCCGCGCTCGACTTCCCGACGATCTACTTCTCCGCCGGCAGGCGCGGCCTCCAGATCGAGACCGCGCCCGACAACCTCATCACGCTCACCCGCGCCGTCACCGCCCCCATAGGCAAGACCGGCTGATCAGTGCCCGGCTGATCAGTGACGGTGGCGGCGGGGCCAGGGGCGGCGCTCCCAGCCGTCGAGCGGCGCGCGGGGCGGCCACTCCAGTGACGGCACGCCCGGCGTCTGGCCGAGCAGCCACTGGAAGAGCCTGCGGTGCCGGCGGAAGGCCCGGTCGCCGTGCCGCTTCTTCCGCTTCTCCTCCTCGGCCAGCGCCTCCTTGAGCCCGGGCGTGTTGCCGCCGCCGAAGCGGCTCATGTCCGGCGGATGGAACCGCCGGGGCTCGACCGCCCGCAGCGCCGGCTCCATCGACTCCACCCAGATCGGCCCGGGCAGCGACGCGCCCTGCACCGAGCCGTAGTAGTCGTCGCCGATCTGCACGTCCCGGAGCGGGTAGCGGTAGGAGCCCCGGATGTCGCCGACGCTCACCGCGGCCGCGAGCTGCGGGGTGTAACCGGCGAACCAGGCCGAGGTGTAGCCGTTGTTCGTGCCGGTCTTGCCGGCGGCCGGGCGGCCGATGCTCTGCCCCTTCATGGTGCCCTTGTCGAAGACGCCTTCGAGCACGTGGTTGACCGCGTCCGCGACCGGCCGCTCGATGGCCTGCTCGCAGGCGGGCGGCACGTGGGTGCGCCGCCCGTCCCTGCCGACGATCTCGACGATGGCGAGCGGCCGGCAGTAGGTCCCGCGGGCGGCGAACGCCGCGAACGCCGCCGCCACCGTCACCGGGTCCATCTCGTTGATGCCCAGCGTGAACGTCGGCACCTCGCGCAGCGGCGTCCCGTCGGCCCTGGCGATGCCGAGCGCCTTGGCGGTCTTGACCACGTTGCACAGCCCGACCTTGCGCTCCAGCATCATGTAGAAGATGTTCACCGACTTCCAGGTGCCGGTCTCGATGCTGTGCGGGCCCCCCTCGCCCTCGCCGCTGGCGTTGAGCACGCGAGTGCCGGGGTCGTTGACCGGCCGGCCCTCGCAGTTGCGGTAGCCGGCGGCGGGCACCAGCGCCCCGGGCGTCTGGAAGCCGTCGCCGAACCTCCACCCCTGCCGCAGCGCCGTGGCCAGGGTGAACACCTTGAACGTCGAGCCCGCCTGGAAGCCCTGGCCGCCGCCGTGGGCGACGTCGGCGACCAGGTTGAAGGTGGTCCTGGCGCCGTTCTTGCGGTTGCCGGGGTTGCGGCCGAAGCGTTTGCTGGCCGCCATCGCCCGGATCCGGCCGGTGCCCGGCTCGACCATGGCCTCGGCGGCCACCTCGGTGTCCTCGGGGTGGACGTGGCGGCGGATGGCGCGCTCGGCGGCGCGCTGGGCGATCGGGTCGAGGCTGGTCCTGATCGTCAGGCCGCCCCGCGCCATCCTGGCCTGCCGGATCGACGGGGTGTTGCCGAAGACGGGGTTCGACAGCAGCTCGCGCTGGACGTACAGGCAGTAGAACGGGTACTCGCTCTGCTCGCAGCCGCCTGGCTCGGGGCGCAGGTTGATGCCGAGCGGCCTGCTCTTGGCGGCCGCCGCCTCCTGCTGGCTGATGATCTTCAGCCCGGCCATGCGGTCCAGCACGAGGTCGCGCCGGGCCCGCAGCCGGGTGCGGTGCGCCGCGCCGAGCGAAGGATCGGTCGAGTACGGCATCCGCACCGCCCCCGCCAGCGTGGCCGCCTGGGTCAGCGTCAGCCGGGCGGCCGAGGTCGAGAAGAAGCGGCGGGCCGCCGCCTCCACGCCGTAGGCCCCGGCGCCGAAGTAGGCGATGTTGAGGTAGCGCTCCAGGATCTCGTCCTTGCGGTACTTGCGCTCCAGCGCCATCGCGAGCCGCAGCTCGGTGATCTTGCGGGCCAGGTTGGGCGCGCGGGCCCGGTCGCGTTCCTCGTCGGTACGCGCGCTCTCCACCAGGATGTTCTTGACGAGCTGCTGTGTCAGCGACGAGCCGCCCTGGCGGATGCCGCCCGCCTGGGTGTTGGTCAGCAGCGCCCGCAGGGTTCCGCGCACGTCGAGGCCGCCGTGCTCGTAGAAGCGGGCGTCCTCGATGGCCACGATGGCCTTGCGCATGACGGGCGAGACCGACGCCAGCGGCACGGCCGTCCTGTTGGCCTCGTAGAACTGGGCGAACGGCCGGCCGTCCCGGTCCAGCAGCCTGGTCACCTGCGCCAGCGGCTCCTCGCGGGGCGCCGCCGGCAGCTGGACGAAGGTGTCGGCGACGTTCTTGGCCGCCAGGCCGCCCCCGCTCACCACGGGCGCGGCCAGCGCCGCCGCCAGCACGCCGCCCAGCGCACCGGCCAGGGCGAGCGTTCCGGCGGTCCTGAGTACGGTCACTCAAACGATGTGCAACCGGACGATCACCGGCAAACGCCCGGGCCCTGCCTCTTTACCGTTGCCTGCGAATGTTCAGACCGAGCGAGGCGAACTGCTCGAACGGTCGGTGGTACCCGCGCTCGATGTGGTGCACCCCGCGCAGCGTGGACGGCCCGTCGGCCACCGCCGCCGCCAGCACCGCCGAGAACCCGGCCCGGATGTCGGGCAGCGTCACGTCGGCGCCCTTGAGCTTCGACACGCCGCGCACGACCGCCGAGTGGCGGGCGTTGGTGTCGTGGTAGCGGCAGGCCGGGCCGCCGAGGCACTGGTCGAAGACCTCGATCTCGCAGCCCATCTTCTGCAGCGCGGGCACGTACACCAGGCGGTTCTCGAAGACCGTCTCGTGCAGCACCGACATGCCCTGGCTCTGCGTGAACAGCACCATGAGCGGCGTCTGCCAGTCGGTCATGAACCCCGGATGGGTGTCGGTCTGCACGGCCGCCGCGCGCAGCCCCTCCGGCGGGGCGGTGGCGCACAGGTACTGGTCGTTGATCTCGAAGTGCGCGCCCATCCTGGCCAGCGTGGTGATGGCGGTGACCAGGCGGTCCTGCGGGCAGCCGTGCACCCGCACCTCTCCCCCGGTCACCAGGCCGGCCGCCAGGTACGAGAACGCCTCGATGCGGTCGCCGGTCAGCCAGGTGGAGGCGCCGCGCAGCCGTTCGACGCCCTCGATGACGATCCTGCGGTCGGGCGACAGCTCGATCCGCGCCCCCATCCGCTGCAGGAACAGCGCCAGCTCCACCACCTCGGGCTCCATGGCGGCGTTCTTCAGCACCGTCTTGCCCTCGGCCAGCACCGCCGACATCAGCACCGTCTCGGTCGCGCCCACGCTCGGGTACGGCAGCTCGATCCGGGTGCCGTGCAGCCGTCCCGCCTTGGCGTAGATGCCGGTGTCGCCCACCTCCACCTCGGCGCCCATCGAGCGCAGCGCCTCCACGTGGAAGTTCACCGGCCGCCGCCCGATGGGGTCGCCGCCGACCAGCGGCACGAACGCCTCCCCCGCCAGGTGCAGCAGCGGGCCGAGCATGAGGATCGGGATGCGGTTGAGCCCGGTGAACGCGTCGGGCACCCGCGGCTCGATGTGCGCCCCCGGCTCGATCCTGATCTCCGGCCCGTCGATCCGCACGTGGATGCCGAGCGCCTCCAGCATCGCGGCCGTGATGCCGACCTCGCCCACCTCGGGGGCGTTGTGGATGCTGCTCTCGCCGGTGCCCAGCATGGCGGCGACCATGTGCTTGGAGACGCCGTTCTTGGAACCGCGCACCTCGACGTCCCCCCGGAGCGGGCCGGAGGGCTCAATCAGCCAGACCTCTTCTGCAATCACGGAGCGAGCCTAGCCGGGGGATACCATCGAGTGATTCGGACGGAGATATCAGGGAGCGTGGAGTGTCGAGGGAAGTACGCGCCTTCGCGGTAACTGTCCTCGCACTCGCCACACTCGGGATCGGCGCCGGGCTGCTCTGGTCCGCCGTGTCGCCGCGCGCCCCCTACCAGGTCACCGAGCGCGGGCTCGTGCTGGCCGACCTGTCCACGCAGGCGCTCATCGCCGCCGACGGCTGGTACGCGGTGATCACCGGCGGGCTCGGGCTGCTCTGCGGCGCGGCCGGCTGGTTCGCCGGGCGGCGGTGGATGCTGGGCGTGCTGGCCGGGCTCGGCGTGGGCGGGAGCGCGGGGGCGGCGCTCACGTACTGGGTGGGCTCGACGTTCACGATCGGGGCCGTCACGGTGGAGGCGGCGGCCGTGCCCGGGGTGAAGATCGTTCCCGGGGCGCTGGCGCTGACCGCGAACGGCGTCGCCGTGGCCTGGCCGCTGCTCGCGGTGGGGTTGTTCGGGCTGCTGGAGGGCATGCACGGCTATCGCGAGTCACCGCTGCGGCAGCCGTACGGCGAGGGCCCTCTCAGCGGCCCCACGGGCTGGTACCCCGGCGGCCCCGCAGACGGGCACCTCGGCGGGCCCGCAGATGGGCCCCTCGGCGGGCCCGCAGAACGGCCTCCCGGCGGGCCTCTCGGCGGCGGGGACGGCCCCGTCCGCGGCTAGAGCCGTCTCGGACGACCCGCCCGCCCGCCCGCCACCACTTCGAACGGCTCGAAGGGGTCAGCCGTCCCGCGTCCAGGCCCGCAGCTTCTCCGGATTGCGCACCGCCCAGATCCGGGTGACGCGACCGCCGTCGATCTCGAACGACGCCACCGTCCCGACCACGCCCGCCTGCCGCGCCACCAGGCCGGGCGTTCCGTTGACCGTCCGCTCCAGGAGTTCGAGCCCCGGGGCCAGGTCGGCGATGGCGACCATGTAGCGGGCGATCTCCGCGCCGCCCTCGACCGGATGCGGGACGCTGCTGACCAGGCCGCCGCCGTCGGCGGTCAGCACGGCGGCCGGGTCGAGGAGGTCGACGAGGGCCGCGATGTCCCTGGCCTGCCAGGCCTCCTTGACCCGCCGTACGGTGAGGGCCCGCTCGGCCACCGGCCCCGGCGTCCGCGCCAGGCGGGCCCGCCGCCGGGCGGAGGAGGCGAGCTGCTTGCAGGCCGCGGGGCTGCGGCCGAGTACGCCGGCGATCTCGGCGAACGGATAGCGGAAGACGTCGTGCAGGACGAACGCCACCCGCTCCGCGGGCGTCATCGACTCCAGGACGACGAGGAAGGCCGTGGTCACCGACTCGTCCATCACCAGCAGGTCGGCGGGGTCGGCGCCGGACCCCTCCCCCGCGCGGTCCGGCAGCGGCTCGGGCAGCCACGCGCCGACGTACCGTTCGCGCCGGGCCCGCGCCGAGCCGAGCACGTCCAGGCAGATGCGGCCGGTCACGGTCGTCAGCCAGGCGCCGGGGGACACGACCTCGTCGCGCCGGTCGCGCGGCAGCGCGTACCAGCGCGCGTAGGCCTCCTGCACGGCGTCCTCGGCCTCCGACAGCGAGCCGAGCAGCCGGTAGGCGACGTTGATCAGCGGGCCCCGCTCACCGGCGAGCTCGCCGGCCCCCGTCACAGCCGTCCCCATGGTCTCCGGCAGCCTCCTCGCCTTACCTTTCGCGGGCCCGCGTCGTCGGGCTCATGAGACCTTATCGACCTACCGCCCCGGGGCGGGAAAGGGGACCATGACATGGCCACCCAGGCGACGGCACAGGACCGTCTCTCGTTTCTGCGGATCGCGATCGCCCTGCAGACCTTGACCATCTTCCTCCAGGCGATCTCCGCCGGACTGCTGCTGACCACCTCCTACGGGGAGACGCTGCACAGCATCGGCGCCCGCGTGATGTGGGGGGCGGCGCTGCTGTACGTGATCGCGGCTGTGCTGGCGTGGAAGCCGGGCGGCGGCTCCCCCCGGCCCATCGGGCAGGCGGCCGTCTTCCTCGTCCTCGCCTCGGCCCAGGTCGCGCTCGGCATCGCGCACCTCACGGCGGTCCATCTGCCCCTGGGCGTCCTGATGTTCGGCCTGAGCGTCCTGGCGCTGGCGCGGCGCTGACACTCCGCGTGGGGAGGTCAGAGGAGCGGGCGGCGCAGGCCGTGACCGGTCGCCTGCTCGAAGGCGCGCGCCACGCGCAGCACCCGCGCGTCGGCGAACGGCGCGCCCACGATCTGCACCCCCACCGGCAGCCCCTCCGGCGTGAACCCGGCCGGCACCGACGCGGCCGGCGCGTGCAGCACGCTGATCCAGTACGCCGAGCGCATCCACGCCAGGTAGTCCGGCAGCTCCTGCCCGTTGATCTCGCTGACGTACGGGTGCTCGACCGGGAACGGCGGCACCTGGCTGACCGGCGCGATCAGCACGTCGTAGACGTCGAAGAAGGCCGCCATACGCTGGTAGAGGCGGCTGCGCGCGCGCTCGGCCCGCGCCAGGTCGGCCCCGGTGACCCGGCGGCCCTGCTCGACGTTCCAGGCCGTGTTGGGGCCGAGGCGGTCGAGGTCACCGAAGGACAGCGCGTAGTTCCAGGCCCGGTAGGTGCGGAAGGCGTCCTCGGCGTCCGACAGGTCGAGCTCGACCTGCTCCACCCGCGCCCCGAGCCGTTCGAACACGGCCGGCGCCGTGGCGGTGACCGCCGCCGTGCGCGGATCGACGGGCAGCCCGCCGAGGTCGGGGCTCCACGCCACGCGCATCCCCCGCACGCCCTCCTCCGGCTCGGGCGCGAAGAACTCCTTGATCGCGTACGGTGAGCGCCGGTCGAACCCGGCGATCGCGCCCAGCATCAGCGTGACGTCCTCGACCGTGCGGGCCATCGGCCCGAGGACCGACAGCGTGTACCAGGCGTTGACGTCGGAGACCACCGGGACCCGGCCGGGGGTGGGCCGCAGGCCCACCACATTGCAGAACGAGGCCGGGTTGCGCAGCGAGCCGCCCATGTCGGAGCCGTCGGCCAGCGGCACCATGCCGGTGGCCAGCGCCACGGCCGCCCCGCCGCTGCTGCCGCCCGCCGACCTCGACAGGTCGTAGGGGTTCCTGGTCGCGCCGAACACCTCGTTGACCGTGTGGGAGCCGGTGCCGAACTCGGGCGTGTTGGTCTTGCCGATGCTGATCGCGCCGGCCGCGCGCAGCCGCTCGACGATCAGCTCGTCCCGGTCGGGGACGTGGTCGGCGTAGACCGGCGAGCCGTAGGTGGTGCGGATGCCGGCGGTGTCGACGAGGTCCTTGTGCGCGACGGGCACGCCGTGCAGCGGGCCGTCCGGCTCGCGGGCGTCGGCCGCCTTCGCCGCGTCGAGCGCCTGCTCGGCGGCCAGCGTGACGATGGCGTTGACCTGCGGGTTGACCTGGTCGATGCGGTCGAGGCAGGCACGGACCGCCTCGACGGCGCTCACCTGCCTGGTCCTGATCAGTCCGGCCAGCTCGGTCGCGCTGAGGTAGTGCAGTTCGCTCACCCTGACGATCCTGCCCCACGGGGTGCGGGCGGGCGATGGCGAGGGTTGCCGATCGCCGCCCCACCACCCTGTGAAGATCAGGCGCCAGGCCGGGGTCCGGCCGGGACCTGGCGTCAGACGCCGAGGCCGGGTGCCGGCCGAGACCCGGCGTCAGGCGCCGAGGCCGGGTGCCGGCCGAGACCCGGCGTCAGACGCCGAGGCCGGGTGCCGGCCGAGACCCGGCGTCAGACGCCGAGGCCGGGGGCCCGGCCGGGCCCGGTGTCAGGCGCCGAGGCAGGCCGGGCCGAGGAGTTGTTTGAGGTCGCCCATCAGGGCCGGCGACGGGGTGACGCGCAGCCGGTCGTCGACCCGCATCACCGTCGTCCGCGGCCCGTTGTGGACCTGGAGGTGCACCTCCGACGTGCCCGGATGCGTGGTGAGGATCTCCTTCAGCCGGCTCACCACGGGCGGCGTGCAGCGGGTCAGCGGCAGGCTCACCAGCAGCGGCCCGCCGGCCTCCTGGGTGAGGTCGGGCGCGGTCACCTCCATCGCGATGATCTTGCCGATGTCCTCGCGCTTGTCGATGCGCCCCTTGACGAACACGATCGCGTCCTCGGCCAGGATCGTGGAGCAGAGCTGGTAGGCCGACGGGAAGATCATCACCTCGATGGCGCCTTCGAGGTCCTCCAGCTGGGTCAGCACCCAGGTGTCGCCCTTCTTGGTGACCTTGCGCTGCACCCCGCTGAGGATGCCGCCCACCGTGACGATCTGCCCGTCGGGCCGGCTGTCGTCCTGCAGGGCCGCGACCGAGCAGTCGGCCCCGGCCGCCAGGATGTGCTCGACCCCGAACAGCGGGTGGTCGGAGACGTAGAGGCCGAGCATCTCCCGCTCGAACTGCAGCAGCGTCGTCTTGTCCCACTCGCCCGGCGGGATCTGCACGTCGAACGTCTGGTCCTCGCCGCCGTCGATCGCGCCGAACAGGGAGTCCTGGCCGATGGCCTCGTTCTTCTTGATGTCGATGATCGCGTCGACGGCCTGCTCGTGCACCATGACCAGGCCCTTGCGGACGTGCCCGAGCGAGTCGAACGCGCCGGCCTTGATCAGCGACTCGATGACGCGCTTGTTGCACACCAGCGCGGGCACCTTGCGCAGGAAGTCCTTGAAGTCGGCGAAGCGGCCCTTCTCCTTGCGCGCGGCGATGATGCCGTCGACGACGTTGGCGCCGACGTTGCGGATGGCCGACAGGCCGAAGCGGATGTCGGTGCCGCGCGGGGTGAAGTCGAAGTCGGAGTCGTTGACGTCCGGCGGGAACACCTTGATGCCCATGCGGCGGCACTCGTTGAGGTAGAGCGCCGACTTGTCCTTGTCGTCCTTGACCGACGACAGCAGCGCGGCCATGTAGGCGGCCGGGTGGTTGGCCTTGAGATAGGCGGTCCAGTAGGAGACCAGGCCGTAGCCGGCGGTGTGGGCCTTGTTGAAGGCGTAGTCGGAGAAGGGCAGCAGGATGTCCCACAGGGCCTTGACCGCGGCGTCGGAGAAGCCGTTGTCCTTCATGCCCGCCTCGAAGGTCACGAACTGTTTGTCCAGCTCGGACTTCTTCTTCTTGCCCATCGCGCGGCGCAGCAGGTCGGCGCCGCCCAGCGAGTAGTTGGCGACCTTCTGGGCGATGGCCATGACCTGCTCCTGATAGACGATCAGGCCGTAGGTCGTGGACAGGATCTCCGCGAGCGGCTCCTCCAGCTCGGGGTGGATCGGGGTGATCTCCTGCGCGCCGTTCTTGCGCAGCGCGTAGTTGGTGTGGGAGTTGGCGCCCATCGGGCCGGGGCGGTAGAGCGCGAGGGCGGCGGAGATGTCCTCGAAGTTGTCGGGCTTCATCAGGCGCAGCAGGGTGCGCATGCCGCCGCCGTCGAGCTGGAAGATGCCGAGCGTGTCGCCCCGGGCCAGCAGTTCGTAGGACTTGCGGTCGTCCAGCGGCAGCTTGAGCAGGTCGATCTTCTCGCCGCTGGTGGCCTCGATCATCTTGAGGCAGTCATCGATGATCGTGAGGTTGCGCAGGCCCAGGAAGTCCATCTTCAGCAGGCCGAGCGTCTCGCAGGTCGGATAGTCGAACTGCGTGATGATCGCGCCGTCGGAGTCGCGGCGCATGATCGGGATGTGGTCGGTCAGCACCTCGGCGGACATGATCACGCCGGCGGCGTGCACGCCGGTCTGCCGGATCAGGCCCTCCAGGCCGCGCCCGAGGTCGATCGTCGACTTGACGTCGACGTCCTCCTCGTAGAGCTTGCGCAGCTCGCCGGCCTCGGCGTAACGGGGGTGGTCCTTGTCGAAGATGCCCGACAGCGGGATGTCCTTGCCCATGACGGCGGGCGGGAACGCCTTGGAGACCTTGTCGCCCAGGGCGTAGGGGTAGCCGAGGACGCGGCCGGCGTCCTTGATGGCGGCCTTGGCCTTGATGGTGCCGAACGTGGCGATCATGGCGACCTTGTCGGCGCCCCACTTCTCGGTGACGTAACGGATCACGTCGCCGCGCCTGCGCTCGTCGAAGTCGATGTCGACGTCGGGCATGGACACGCGCTCGGGGTTGAGGAAGCGCTCGAAGATCAGGCCGTGCGGGATCGGGTCGAGGTCGGTGATGCCCAGCGCGTACGCGACCAGCGAGCCGGCCGCCGAGCCACGCCCCGGGCCGACGCGGATGCCGTTGTTCTTGGCCCACATGATGAAGTCGGCGACCACGAGGAAGTAGCTGGGGAAGCCCATCTGGATGATGACCCGCAGCTCGTTCTCGGCCCACTGGCGGTGCTCGTCGTCGACGCCCTCGGGGAAACGGCGCTCCAGGCCCTTCCAGACCTCCTGCCGGAAGAACGCCTCCTCGGTCATCCCCTCGGGGACGGGGAAGGTCGGCATGAGGTTCTTGTAGGTGAAGAACCCCTCGGGATCGACCTTCTCGGCCACCAGCAGGGTGTTGCGGCAGCCCTCGGCCCACAGGTCGGAGGAGTCGACGGCGCGCATCTCGTCGGCGGTCTTGATGTAGTAGCCGGTGCCGTCGAAGCGGAAGCGGTCGGGGTCGGACAGCTGCTTGCCGGTCTGGATGCACAGGAGGGCGTCGTGCGAGGCGGCGTCGGACTCGTAGGTGTAGTGGGAGTCGTTGGTGACGAGGGGCGGGATGCCCAGCTCCTTGCTGATGCGGGTCAGACCGTCGCGGACGCGGCGCTCGATGTCGAGGCCGTGGTCCATGATCTCCAGGAAGAAGTTGTCCTTGCCGAAGATGTCCTGATATTTCGCGGCGGCCTTGAGCGCCTCGTCGTACTGGCCGAGGCGCAGCCGGGTCTGCACCTCGCCCGAGGGGCAGCCGGTGGTGGCCATCAGGCCCTCGGAGTGCTCGGCGAGGATCTCGGCGTCCATGCGGGCCCACTTGCGCACGAACCCCTCGGTGTAGGCGCGCGAGCTGAGCTTCATCAGGTTGTGCAGGCCCGTCTTGTTGCGGGCCCAGATCGTCATGTGGGTGTAGTAGCCGCCCGCCGAGACGTCGTCCCTCTTCTGGTGCGGCTCGCCCCACAGCACCGGGCGCTTGTTGTGGCGCAGCTCCGGCGCGACGTACGCCTCGATGCCGATGATCGGCTTGATGCCTGCGCCGGTGGCCTGCTTGTAGAAGTCGTAGGCGCCGTGCATGTTGCCGTGGTCGGTGATGGCGATCGCCGGCATGCCGAGGTCGCCGACCTGTTTGAACATCTGCTTCAGCCGGGCGGCGCCGTCCAGCATCGAGTATTCGGTGTGCACGTGCAGATGGACGAACGAGTCGCTGGACGACATGGAGCGGCGCCTCCCGGGTCTGCCTGACGGTGCCCGCCGGACGATGGCGGTGGTCCGACTCTAGTGGCCCGCGCCGACATCCTGGAGCCGCCCCGCGACGATCGCCGGGGGCTCTTCCTGACGGGTTCGCGGACGGCGCGCCGGTGGCTCGCGCGATCAGCGGCGCCGATATCGTCGTGACCACGGAACGTAGCGGGAAGGACGCGGAGTGCGCACGCAGACCGACGAGGGTTACTCGCACGCGCTGGGCAACCGGCAGGTCCAGATGATCGCGATCGGCGGCGCGATCGGGGTGGGGCTGTCCCTCGGCGCGGGCGGCCGGCTGCAGGCCACCGGGCCCGCGCTGGTGCTGTCGTACGCCGCGGCCGGCCTCGCCGCCTTCTTCGTCATGCGGGCGCTCGGCGAGCTCGTGCTCTACCGGCCCACGTCGGGGTCGTTCGTCGAGTACGCCGGCGAGTTCATCGGCCCGTGGGCGGCCTTCGCCAGCGGGTGGATGTACTGGGTCAACTGGGCGTTCACCGGCATCGCCGAGCTGACCGCGATCGCCGCGTACATCCACTACTGGGCGCCCGCCTTCCCCCAGGCGCTGACGGCGCTGATCGCGCTCGGCTTCGTCCTCGTGGTCAACCTGCTGTCGGTGCGGCTGTTCGGCGAGCTGGAGTTCTGGTTCGCGCTGCTCAAGGTGCTGGCGATCACCGTCTTCCTCGTCGTCGGCCTGGTGCTGGTGGTCTTCTCGGTCGGCGGGGCCGGGCCGGCCAACCTGGTCGCGCACGGCGGGTTCACCCCGACCGGGCTGCCCATGGTGCTGATGAGCCTGCAGTCGGTGGTGTTCGCGTACGCCTCGATCGAGCTGGTCGGCATCGCGGCGGGCGAGACGGCGCGGCCCCGCGAGGTGATGCCGAAGGCCGTCAACGGCGTCGTGTGGCGCATCGCGATCTTCTACGTGGGATCGGTGCTGCTGCTGGCGATGGTGCTGCCGTGGACGGCGTACCGCGCGGGGGTGTCGCCGTTCGTGACCGTCTTCTCCGGGCTCGGCGTGCCGTGGGCGGCCGACGCCATGAACCTCGTCGTCATCACGGCGGCCCTGTCCTCGTGCAACTCCGGCCTGTACGCCACCGGGCGCATCCTGCGGTCGATGGCCAGGAAAGGCGAGGCGCCGGGGTTCGCCGCCGCGCTGAGCAGGCGGCACGTGCCCGTCGGGGGCATCGTGTTCACGGCGCTCACGTTCCTCAGCGGGGTCGTGCTGTTCTACTTCCTGCCGGAGCGGGCGTTCAACATCGCCACGGCGGGCGCCTCGCTCGGCGTGGTCACCACCTGGGGGGTGCTCGTCTACTGCCAGCTGCGGCTGCGGCGGGCAGGGCACCGCTCGGCGTTCCCCATGCCCGGCTCGCCCGTCACCAACTGGCTCACGCTGGCGTTCCTGGCGCTGGTGGTGCTGCTGATGCCGTTCGCCGACCGCGATCAGCGGGTGGCGTTCTTCCTCATCCCGGCGCTGGTCGCGGCCATCGCCGCGGGATGGCTGCTGGTGCGCAGGCGGCGTGACGGGCCCGCGGGGGCCCTCGCGGCTCCCGAAGGGCGGCCGGAGACGGGTTAGTCTCGATGCGGCACGAAGTCCGCCGTCCGGGGGGAGGCCGCACTGGACACGACCGAGCCCGATCTCGCCCACCGACCGACCGAGCCCGCCTCGCCCACCCTCACAGAGCCCGTCCCGACTGAGGCCGTGCCGCCGTCCTCCCGCCCGCCGTCGCCCGAGCGAAGCGTGGGGCGGGCGCGGTGGCGGGGGGCGCCGGGGCGGGTCGTCGCCGTGGTCGTGCTGGGGGTCGTCCTCGCGGTCGCCTGCCTGCCGCTCGGCGTGGTGCCGACACTGGCCTGCGCCGTTCTCGGCCTCGGCTGCCCTGACCTGACCGCGCCTACCGGCCGGCTTCCCGAGCGGGTCCGCCTCACGCCGCTCCAGGCGGCGCAGAGCGGCGCGTACGTCGGCCTCGGCGACTCCTACTCCTCCGGCGAAGGCGTCTACGACCAGGACACCGAGCCGGTCAACGACGGCGCCGACCGCTGCCACCGGGCCGGCGGCTCGTACGTCCCCGTGATCGCCGAGACCTACCGCTTCCCCGGCGGCACCGCCTTCTACGCCTGCAGCGGCGCGACAACCGGCCAGCTCCTCACCGGCCAGTGGGGCCACCCCCCGCAGATCAGCCGGGTCGGCCCGGAGGCGAGCCTGATCACGCTGAGCATCGGCGGCAACGACGCCGGCTTCTCCAGGGTCCTGACCGCCTGCATCGCCAAACTGCCCTGGTCGTCGGCCTGCGTCGACCAGGACGCCGCCGTCGGCCGCCGCATCGAGCAGCTACGCGCCGACATGCTCAAGGTGCTGCGCGAGCTGCGCGGCCGCGCGCCCGAGGCGCGGATCGTCGTCCTCGGCTACCCCCGGCCGTTCCCGCAGGACCCGGTGGCCTCCGTCGACAACCTGAGCGCCGCCGACCAGCGGTGGATCAACGGCGTGGCCCGGCGGCTCAACGACACGGTCGGGTCCGTGGTGCGCGACTTCGACCGCGCCATCGCGGCGTTCGGCGGGCCGGGCAGCGCGGAATACGTGGACGCCTACGAGGCCTTCACGGGGCACGAGGTGGGGCGGCAGCAGCCCTACCTGAACGGGCTGGCGCTGGACATGGACCCGATCAACGTCAACGCCCGCAGCTACCACCCGACGGGCGAGGGTTACCGGCGCTTCGCCGAGCTGATCACCCAGCAGATCGCCGCCGGCCCGGGCCGCCCGCTCAACAACTTCCGCCTCACCACCAGCCCCTGACCCCGCCCGCCGCGTGAGGCGGGGGTGGAGGGGGTCAGTGGTGGTGGCCGCGTTCCTCGGCCAGGTGGAGGCCCGCCTCGATGACGGCGTTCATGACGGGGGCCAGCCGGGCCTCACCGAGGGACGGCGCGCGCAGGGCCATGCGGGCCACCAGGGCGCGTTCCCTGGCCAGGTCGCGTCCAGCGAAGCCGCCGACGGGCTTGAGGCGCTGGACGGTGCCCGCGAGGGCGGCACGCCGTTCGAGGAGGGTGGCCAGGGCGGCGTCCACGCGGTCGATGGCGGCCCGGCACTCGGGGATCGTCGCGGGCGACTCGGGCCGCAGCAACGCCCCCACGACCGTCACGGCCTCCTCTGCCGTCCGCCACGCCGTCAGCGCCTCCGCCTTCGCGTCCTGGCCGGCCGTCCCCCGCCGTACGGCGCCACCGCGCGGAAGGGGCGGCGTCCCGTACGGCAAGGCCGGGGCGAGGCGCAAAGGGGCGGGGGCGTGGACGATGAGCCCGTCGGCGCCGGCGGCGACGGCGGCCGCGGACAGGCCGGGGTCGGCCGAGACGTCGGCCAGCACCGGCCGTCCCGACGCCGTACGGGCCGCCCGCAGCAGCCCGAGGTCGAGCGGGCCGCGCTCACAGAGGATCACCCGCCCGTCGCCCTCCAGGGCGCAGTAGTCCGCCAGCCCGAGCCACTCCCCCAGCGGCGCGCCCGCCCGCCGCTCGACGACGACCGGCAGCCCGAGCTCCGCCGCCGCCCGTACGAGCGGGATGTCGCGCGTCCACGCCGCCCCCACCACGACCGCGTCCGCGAGCGCGGCGACGGCCGGCAGGTCGGCGGCGGTGCGCGGCTCGGCGAGCACGGCCGCGGCCCCCTCACGGGCCTGCGCGCCCTCCGGAGCGCCTTCGATGAGCGCGCCCGGCAGTCCGCGGGCCTCCCGCAGCACCTCGTACGCGTCCGCCTCCGCCGGATGGGCCCGCAGGCTCACCCGGTCCCCGATCACCACGGCGGGCCCCTCGCCCACAAGCAGTTCACCGACGGCCACCGCGTGCCGTTCCAAGGTCGACGACATGACCGAACCCTCTCTGCACAGGCCGGCCCACACGCCATGCGGACAGGAGCCGGCGGGAATACAAAAAGGCAGAGACGGGTGCGTCTCTGCCTCGTGCCGGCTCCAGGTGGTCGCTAGCTGCCGACCGGCCCTCCCGGAGCCGGCTCGGTAAACACCTGGCGACAAGTCATGCGAGCAGCCTACACCCTGTTCTCACCTGCTGGACGGCCCTTCTCGTATGGCGGACTGTCCTTCGCGCGAGTCGCCGATGATCCCCCGCTATGGGAGTATTTCTTGGCCGAGAGGGAGGGTTTGAGGCCGTTGATGTCGGATCGTAAGCAGGCAGGACGTCGCATCGCCGGCCGCTACCAGCTGCAGGAGATCATCGGCCGGGGCGGGATGGGCATCGTCTGGCGAGCCCACGACGAGCTGCTCGACCGCACCGTCGCGGTCAAGGAGGTCCGCTACGCGGCCGCCCTGGGCGAGGAAGTGCAGCTCCTGAACCGGCGCACGATGCGCGAGGCGAGGGCGGCGGCCAGGTTCGAGCACCCCAACGTGATCGTCGTGCACGACGTGATCGAGGAGGACGACCGTCCCTGGATCGTCATGCAGCTCGTGCAGTCGCGCTCGCTGGGGACGGTCATCAAGCAGGAGGGGCCGCTGCCGCCCAAGCGGGTGGCCGAGATCGGCATCGCCGTGCTCGACGCGCTGCACCGCGCGCACGAGGCGGGCGTGCTGCACCGCGACGTCAAGCCCGAGAACGTGCTGCTGGCCGACGACGGCCGCGTGGTGCTCACCGACTTCGGCATCGCCACGCTGGAGACCGAGACGCAGCTCACGGTGACGGGCCTGGCGGGCACGCCGGCGTTCATCGCCCCCGAGCGGCTGAAGGGGCTGCCCGCGCGGCGCGAGTCCGACCTGTGGTCGCTGGGCGCCACCCTCTACACGGCGGTGGAGGGCCGCTCGCCGCACGAGCGCGGCATGGCGCTGGCGACCATGCACGCCGTGCTGACCGACGAGCCCGACCCCGCGCCGCACGCGGGTCCGCTGGCCGACGTGATCGCCGGGCTGCTGGCCAAGGAGCCGGTGCAGCGGCTGACGTACGAGGAGGCCGAGCGCATGCTGCGCGGGGCGATCGCGCAGGCGAGCCCGTCGGCCACCACGCAGTTCCCGGCCTCCGCGCCGCGCGAGACCAGGTCGTCCGCGAAGCCGGCCCGGCCGCGCAGGCAGCCCTACCAGCCCAAGCCGCCCGCCGAGGACGACACCCCCACCGATCCCGACCTCCTGCCCGCCGCCGGCACGCCGCCCGAGACGGGCGCCAGGCTCACGCCGGTGACCGCCGGCCCGAAGCCGCCCGCGGAGTCCACCACGGACACGGCCTCGCCGTCGGAGCAGAAGCGGCCCGGCCCGGTGATCGCGGCGGCGCTCGCGGTCCTGCTCATCGCGGGCGTGGCCGGCTACCTCGGCCTGCGTTCCGGCCCCGGCGACGACACCGGCGACGCCGGCGCCTCCACGGCGGGCGTGAGCACGGCGGCGTCCCCGCCGGCCCCGCCGTCCTCGCCGTCGGCGAGCGAGGGCACGCCGTCGGACGGCCCGTCGCCGAGCGCCTCCGCCACGCCGAGCCCCACGGCCACGCCGAGCGCCTCCCCGAGCGCGTCCCCGAGCGAGGAGAAGACCGCCGAGGCCTCGCTGCCCAAGGGCTGGAAGTGGTACAAGGACAAGAAGATGGGCTTCACCATCGGCCTGCCTCCCGGCTGGGAGGTGTGGGACCGCAGCGGGCTGCAGGTCAAGTTCAAGGGTCCGGGGGCGGCGTCCAACGCGTACGTCATGGTCGAGGAGGCCGCCAAGCCGGGCAAGGACCCGTACAAGGACTGGAAGAAGCAGGAGCCGGTGCTGAAGCACAACTTCGGCGGCTACAAGAAGCTCGACATCAAGCGCGTCGACTACCAGAAGTCCGCCGCCGACTGGGACTTCACCTGGAACACCAACACCGGCAAGACGCGGGTGCGCAACCGGGGCTTCGTCACCGACAACGGGCGCGCGTACGCCATCTACTGGCACACGCTCAACAGCCACTGGAAGGCCGACTACCGCTTCTTCGAAGGGTTCTGCGCGTCGTTCAAACCGGCCAAGTAGGCTTCCCGCCGTGCGTGTCAGCAACCGCTACCGTCTCCTCGAACCCCTCGGCGAGGGCGGCATGGGCGTGGTCTGGCGGGCCTACGACGAGCTGCTCGACCGGACCGTCGCGATCAAGGAGGTCCGCTACGCCGGCGTCGGCGACGAGCGGCGGGCCGAGCTCAACCGGCGCACGATCAGGGAGGCGAGGGCGGCGGGCCGCCTGGACCACCCGTCGGTGGTGGTCGTCCACGACGTGGTCGAGGAGGACGGCCGGCCGTGGATCGTGATGCAGCTCGTACGCTCGCGCTCGCTCGCGCAGGTGGTGCGCGAGCAGGGGCCGCTGCCGGTCGGCCAGGTGGCGGTGATCGGCGGCCGGGTGCTGGACGCGCTGCGGGCCGCGCACGCCACCGGGGTGCTGCACCGTGACGTCAAACCGGAGAACGTGCTGCTGGCCGACGACGGCCGGGTGGTGCTGACCGACTTCGGCATCGCCTCGCTGGAGGCCGAGGCGGGGCTGACGGCGACCGGCGGGCTGGTGGGCACGCCCGCGTACATGCCGCCTGAGCGGCTGAACGGCGAGCCCGCGCGGCCGGAGTCCGACCTGTGGGCGCTGGGGGCGACGCTGTACGCGGCGGTCGAGGGCGAGCCGCCGTTCAAGCGCGAATCGTGGGCGGCGACCGTGGCGGCGGTGCTGCGCGACCAGCCCGAGCCGCCGCGCCGGGCGGGGGCGCTCGCGCCGGTCGTCATGGGGCTGCTCCACCGGGACCCGGCCGGCCGGCTGCCGGCCGGGGAGGCGGCACGCCTGCTGCACGAAATCGCCACCGCCCACACGACGCGCTCCGCCCCCTTCCCCGGCCCCGCCGGCCAGTTCTCGGGCCCCTCCGGGCAACCTCCCGCCCTCTCCGGGCAGCCTCCCGGCCCTGGCACACCCTTCCCCGGCCCCTCCGGGCAGTTCTCCGACCCTGCCGGGCAGGTCTCCGGCCCCTCGGGGCAACCTCCTGCCCCCTTCGGGCAGCCTTCCGGCCCTGCCGGTCAGGTGCACCACTCCTTCGGGCAGGTGCCCGCCACCCCGGGCGGGCCGCACGCGACGCAGGAGCCGGGCCGGGCGCACGTCACGGTGCCGGAGGGGCGGTCCCGGCGCGGCAGGGGGCCGCTGGCCGTCGTGGCGGCCGTCGTGGCCGCGCTGGCGGCGCTCGGCGCACTCGGCGTGGGGGGCTGGATGCTGTACGACCGCTCAGCCTCGCCCCAGACGTCCTCCCCGGGAGCCCACCCGACAGCGACCGACCTGACGGCCATCGGCCCGACGGCGGCCGGCCCGACGACCGGCCCGACGACCGGCCCGACGGAAACCGGTCCGACGGCGACCGATCAGCCGGAGCCGACGCCGTCCGTCACCTCCTCGCCCAACCCCACGACCCGCCCCCTCCCCGCGGGCTGGCGTACGCTCACCAACTCGGCGGGCGGCTTCACCATCGGCCTCCCCAAGGGCTGGCGGGCCACGAAGAACCCCGACAGGGACAGCATCCGCCTCACCGGCCCCGACACCCCCGGCGCCCTGATCGTCGAGTGGACCGTCCCCGACATCCCGTGGCAGGACCCGAAGGCCCACTGGCTGGGCCTCGAACGGGAGATCCGCGCCAAGGGCGAGTTCCGCGACTACACCCGCATCGGCATCACCGGCGTCAGGTACCTTGGACGGGAGGCCGCCGACTGGGAGTTCACCCGGACCCGCTCCGGGAGCCTCATCCACGTCGTCAACCGCGGCTTCCACACCGCCGACGGCCGCCCGTTCGCCCTCTACTGGGAGACCCTCGACTCCCGCTGGGCCCGCGACCGTCACTACTTCGACGCCTTCGTGAGGACCTTCCGCCCTCAGTGAGGGCCCGGACCCGTGAGCAGAGACCAGGCGTGAAAGAGCTAGCCCACTTCTGGCGGCACCCCGCGGTGCCGGGGACGGACCTGCTCAAGGCCCGCTACGTCACCCACCGCTTCTCCCGCCACGTCCACGACGGCTACGCCATCGGCGTGATCGTCAGGGGCGTGGAGGAGTTCGACTACCGGGGCACCACCCACCGGGCGGGCGCGGGCGAGCTGGTGCTGGTCAACCCCGAGTCGGTGCACACGGGCCAGGCGGGCACGCCGGAGGGCTGGTCGTATCGGATGCTCTACCCGTCGATCGAGGCGCTGACCGGGATCGCGGCCGAGCTGCGCGCCCCCTACGCGACGCCGCACTTCCCGCGCCAGGTGGTACGCGACGAGGCGGTGGCGGCGCTGCTGGCGCGGGCGCACCAGGCGGCCGAGCGGGGTGACGCGCTGGCCGCCTCCACGCTGAGCCGGACGATGTTCGCCCGGCTGCTGACCCGCCACGCCGCGCCCCGCCCGGTGCGGCCGCTGTCGCCTGCGGGCGGCCGGGCCGTGCGGGAGGCCCTGGAGCTGCTGCACGAGAGCCTGGTGGACCCGCCCGCGCTGGAGGAGCTGGCCGCGGCGGTGGGGGCGCGGCCGTTCGGGCTGCTGCGGGCCTTCAAGGAGGCGACGGGGCTGCCGCCGCACGCGTACCTGACCTCGCTCCGCGTCCGCACCGCGCGCCGCCTGCTGGAGGACGGCGTACGGCCGGCGCAGGTGGCCGCCGAGGTGGGGTTCACCGACCAGGCGCACCTCACCCGGCACTTCCGCCGCATCGTGGGGGTTCCGCCGGCCGCCTACCAACGTGCCGCAGGAACGTACAAGACGGACGAAACGCCCGGCACCTAACCTCCTGGCCATGGATGGAACGACACATCGTCCCGCCGCCGTGCGGGACGGTCTGGGCGTGGGCCTGGCCGTGGGGCTGTCAGGGATCGCCTTCGGGGCCGCGGCCGTCACCGCGGGGCTGAGCGTGCCGCAGGCGTGCGTGCTGAGCCTGCTGACGTTCACGGGCGCCTCCCAGTTCGCGCTGACCGGAGCCGTCGGCGCGGGCGGCGACCCGCTGGCCGCCGTCGCCGGCGCGCTGCTGCTCGGCGGCCGCAACACCCTGTACGGCCTGCGCCTCGCCGACCTGCTCCGGGTACGTGGCCCCCGGCGGCTGCTGGCCGCGCACGGCGTGATCGACGAGACCGCGGCCGTCGCGCTCGCCCAGCCCGACAGGGAGTCGGCGCGCACGGGCTTCACGGTCACCTTCGTCAGCCTCTACATCGCCTGGAACCTGACGACGCTCGCGGGCGCGTACGGCACCGCGTTCCTCGGCGACCCCGGCGCCCTCGGGCTGGACGTGGTGGGACCGGCCGCGTTCCTCGCCATCCTCTGGCCCCGGCTGAGCGCGAGCCGCGAGCTGCGCGCGCTCGCGGCGGGCGCGGCGGCGCTCGCGCTGTGCGCCACGCCGTTCCTGCCGCCGGGCGTCCCTGTGCTGCTGTCGGCCGCGGCCGTGCTGCCGGCCCTGATCCGGAGGTGAGGCGGCGATGACGTTGTGGTGGGCGATCGCCGCCCTGTGCGCGGGCTGCTACGCGCTGAAGCTCTCGGGGCTGGCCGCGCCGAGGTGGGTGCTGGAGCATCCCGTGGTGCGCAGGTTCGCCGAGCTGGTGCCGGTGGCGCTGCTGGCCGCGCTGATCGCGGTCCAGACGTTCACCGAGGCGGGCGAGCTGCACGTCGACCCGGCCCGTACGGCGGGGCTCGCCGCGGCGGTGGTCGCGCTGCTGCTGCGGGCGCCGTTCCTCGCCGTGCTGTTCGCCGCGGCGGCGGTCACCGCGCTTGCCCGGCTGCTTCTGGGGTAGTCGCGATGCATGTCCGATTCAGCGGCGGTGATGGTCGGCGGGAGATATCGGCTGCTCAAGGCGATCGGCAAGGGCGGCATGGGCAAGGTCTGGCAGGCGCACGACGAAGTGCTGGGCCGGGACGTGGCGGTCAAGGAGGTCGTGCCCCCGCCCGACCTGACCGGCCCTGAGCGCGAGGTGTTCTCCCGGCGCACCTTCCGCGAGGCCAGGGCGGCCGGCCGGGTGGCGCATCCGGGCGTGGCCACGGTGTACGACGTCCTGGAGGAGGACGGGCACCCCTGGATCGTCATGCAGCTTGTCCGTTCGCGCACGCTCGGCGAGGCGATCAGGGAGGACGGGCCGCTGTCCCCGTACGACGCCGCGCAGATCGGCGTGCAGCTGCTCCAGGCGCTGCGCGCCGCGCACGCCGCCGGGGTGCTGCACCGCGACGTCAAACCGGACAACGTGCTGCTCGCCGAGGACGGCCGGGCCGTGCTGACCGACTTCGGCATCGCCACCACCGAGGACGACAGCACCATGACCCGGACGGGCGTCCTCATCGGGACGCCCGCCTTCATCGCACCCGAGCGGGCGGCGGGCGGGCGCGCCTCGCCCGCGTCGGACCTGTGGTCGTTAGGGGTCACGCTCTACCAGGCCGTCGAGGGCCACTCCCCCTTCCAGCGCACCAACCCCCTGACCACGCTGGGCGCGGTCATGCACGCCAAGCCGGAGCCGGCGACCCACGCGGGCGCGCTCGCCCCGGTGCTGGACGGGCTGCTGCGCAAGAACCCGAACGAACGCATGACGCTGGACGAGGCCGAACGACGGCTCACCGCGATCGTGATGGGCGTCGCCCCCGAACCGGCGCGGGCCACCAGGATCATGCCCACCCCCGTGGCGGGCGCGGCAGGGCTGGACGCGGGGACGGTCCCGGGCGGACCGGCCGGCGGCGCGGCGGACGCCTACGCGGCCGGGGAGACGCGACCGGCGGACGCCGACGCCCAGGCGGCGTACGGCGGCGTCGCGGCGGCGGGCGGGGATCACCGGGCGGCAGGTGCGGGCGCAGGCGCAGGTGCGGGCGCAGGCGCAGGTGCGGGCGCAGGCGCAGGTGCCGCGGCGGGCGCAGGCGCGGGCGCGGCTTTCGGGGCGGGGAGGCGGCGGCGCGGGTTCGCGCTGGCGGCGCTCGCCGGAGGCGTGGTCCTGGTGGCCGCGGTCACCGGCGGCGCGGCCTGGTGGTCCAGCCGCGCGTCGGACACGGAACGCCCTCCGTCGTCCACCCAGCCGGCCGTCGTCACCGAGTCCTCCTCACGACCCTCCGCCGAGAAGGAGGAGTCCCGCCCGGCGGACACCGAGCCGCCGTCCCGGCCGAGCGGCGAGGCGCCGGCGCCCCAGCGGTCACCGGACGCCACGCCCTCCCCCACCGGCGATCGCCCGACCCAGAGGAGGACCCCCGCCAGGACCTCGGCCCCCGCCGACGACAAGGGCAACAAAGGCGGCAAGGACCGCAAGGACGAGAACGGCGGGGACGACAACGGCGGCGGCGAGAAACGGGACACCGGCGGAGAGGACGACCAGCCGTCCGACCCGGAAACGTCCGGCGTGATCGAGGGGTCGCAGTGACCGCGCGCCCTCAGGACTCCTCGCGCACCACGTCCAGCGCCTTCTGCAGGTCCGCAGGATAGTCGGTGCTGAACGACATCCAGTCGCCCGTGGACGGGTGCTCGAACCCGAGCGCCACCGCGTGCAGCCACTGCCGGGTGACCCCGAGGCGGGCGGCGAGCGTGGGGTCGGCGCCGTAGAGCAGGTCGCCGACGCACGGGTGCCGCAGGGCGGACATGTGCACCCGGATCTGGTGGGTGCGCCCGGTCTCCAGCTTGATGTCCAGCAGCGAGGCCGCGCGGAACGCCTCGATCGTGTCGTAGTGGGTGACGGACGGCTTGCCGCCGGCCACCACCGCGAAGCGGCCGTCGCCCGACGGGTGACGGTCGATGGGCGCGTCCACCGTGCCGCGGAACGGGTCGGGGTGCCCCTGGACCAGCGCGTGGTAGCGCTTGTCGACCGTGCGCTCCTTGAAGGCGCGCTTGAGGTGGGAGTAGGCGTGCTCGCTCTTGGCCACGACCATGGCCCCGGTGGTGTTGGCGTCGAGGCGGTGCACGATGCCCTGGCGCTCGGCGGCGCCGCTGGTGGCGATGGTGTGCCCGGCGCCGAGCAGCCCGCCGATGACCGTGGGGCCGGTCCAGCCGACGGTCGGGTGGGCGGCCACGCCGATGGGCTTGTTGACCACGACGATGTCGTCGTCCTCGTACACGATGGTCATGCCGGGCACCGGCTCGGCCACGGGCATGGGCGTGGTGACCGGCGGCGGCAGGGTGACCTCCAGCCACGCGCCCGCCTGCACGCGGTCCGACTTGGCCGGCTGCCGGCCGTCCACCAGCACGTCGCCGCCCGCGATCAGGTCGGCGGCCCGGGTGCGGGAGAAGCCGAACAGCCGCGAGAGCGCGGCGTCGAGCCGCTCGCCCTCCAGGCCGTCGGGCACCGGCAGGCTGCGCTGCTCACTCACTCGCGCCCGCCTCCTTGCCGCCGTCCGCCTTGCCGCCGTCCGGCTTCGCCTGGTCGGCGCTCTCCTTGGTCCCGTCGATCTGTACGTTCCGCCAGGCCAGCAGCACCGCCAGGATGCCGCCGCAGACGATGGCGGAGTCGGCGATGTTGAAGACCGGGAAGTAGTCGATGACGGGGAAGTGGCCGGGCAGCACCTCGATGAAGTCGACCACGTGCCCCTGGAGCTGGGTCGGCCGCCCGAACCCCGACGGGTAGCGCAGCAGCCGGTCGGTGAGGTTGCCGAGGGCGCCGCCGAGCAGCAGGCCGAGCGTGACGGCCCACGCCCGGCTGCCCAGTTGACGTGCGGTGCGGATGATCGCCACCACCACGCCGGCGGCGATCAGCGTGAAGACGAAGGTCATCCCGGTGCCGATGCTGAACGCGGCACCGGAGTTGAAGATCACCCGGAACTGCAGGACGTCCTGGATGACGACCAGCGGCGCCTGGCCCTCAAGTGTCCGCAACACCACCGTCTTGGTGATGAGGTCGGCCGTGTAGATCACGGCCGACAGCACGACGAGGAGCGCGACCAGGCGGCGACGGCGAGGTCGGCCTAGCGGCGCTCCTCCTTCTGCTTGCAGGCCACGCACAGCGTCGCCCTCGGGAACGCCTGCAGGCGCTCCTTGCCGATCGGCTTGTGGCACGATTCGCACACTCCATAGGTCCCTGCGTCGATCCTGGCGATCGCACGTTCGTTCTGCGCGACCAGATCGCGCGCATTCAGGGTAAGGGCGATCTCACGTTCGCGCTCGTACGTCTTGGCGCCGGCGTCCGCCTGGTCGTCGCCGGCTCCCTGGGTGATCTCCCCGGAGGCTATCTCGTTCTCGTGCCGGAGGATGTCCGCCTCGAGCTCGTCGATCTCCTGCTGGAGCCTGTCGCGTACCTCGGCCAGCTCCTTGTTCGACCACATCGACGGTGTAGCGGTCTGCGTGACTGCCGCCATGCTTGCCTCCATTGCTGATCAAGGCCATAAGGGTGCGGGCAGCTTAGGATCCTGATAACGGAACGACAAACGACCCGCCGCACGGTTTGCCTTCCCCGTACTATCCCGGCTCGCGCGTTCAACTCCTCCGCGGCGGCGTCCATTCCCACAACTTTGTCGGTGTTTACGGGTTGCGTACCCTCCGGCCTTCACGGACGCCACCGCAAACCTGGAAGCTCCGGCCCCGGCTCTGCGTTATTGTTGAAGACCTGCAAGGCGTCGATGGGGCCCCGAATGTGAGGGATATCACCCCGGAGCCGCCGGAAGAACGGCTCGCCCGCGAGCTCATTAGACCCGGCAGCAGACCCAAAGAAGAGGGCTCCGCCCGCAGGGCGGAGTCAAGAAGGGTGGTACCGCGGAGCCGCACGGCTTCGTCCCTTCACGCTCGCCCTGTCGGCCGATCAAGCGTGGAGGTCATGCCCGAGATGTCTTCCCCAACCTTCCGCCCTCTCCCCGCGCAGGTCGACCTGCCCGCGCTCGAGCGCGAGGTCCTCGACCGCTGGCGGGACGGGAAGATCTTCGAGCGTTCCGTGGAGCAGAACGCGGGCAACCCGTCGTGGGTCTTCTACGAGGGCCCGCCCACCGCCAACGGCCTGCCCGGGGTGCACCACGTCGAGGCGCGCGTCTTCAAGGACCTCTTCCCCCGCTACAAGTCGATGCGCGGCTTCAGCGTCCCGCGCAAGGCCGGCTGGGACTGCCACGGCCTGCCCGTCGAGGTGGGCGTCGAGCGCGAGCTGGGCCTGTCCGGCAAGCGGGACATCGAGACGTACGGCATCGCCGAGTTCAACGCCAAGTGCCGCGAGTCGGTGCTGCGGAACGTGGACGCCTTCGAGCAGCTCACCGAGCGGATGGGCTACTGGATCGACCTGTCGCAGGCCTACCGCACCATGGACCCGTCCTACGTCGAGTCCGTGTGGTGGTCGCTGAAGGTCATCCACGACAAGGGGCTGCTGTTCCGCGACTTCCGGATCACGCCCTACTGCCCGCGCTGCGGCACCGGCCTCTCCGATCACGAGATGGGCCAGCCCGGCGCGTACGAGACCGTCTCCAGCCCGTCGGTCTACGTCCGCATGCCGGTGCTGTCCGGCCCGCTGGCCGAGCTGAACGCCTCGCTGCTGATCTGGACCACCACGCCGTGGACGCTGGTGTCCAACACCGCCGTCGCCGTGCACCCCGACGTCACCTACGTCGCCGCGCGCACCGCCGACGGCGAGGTCCTGGTCGTGGCCGAGCCGCTGCTGTCGGTCCTCGGCGAGGGCGCCACCGAGGTGGCCCGTTACACCGGCCGCGAGCTGGAGCACACTCCGTACGCGCGGCCGTTCGAGCTGGTCGACATCCCCGGCGCCCACTACGTCGTGCTCGGCGACTACGTCACCGTCGAGGACGGCACCGGCCTGGTCCACCAGGCCCCCGCGTTCGGCGCCGACGACATGGCGGTCATCAAGCGCTACGACATGCCGGTCGTCAACCCGATCGGCCCCGACGGCCGCTTCCTCGACGACGTGCCCATGGTCGGCGGCACCTTCTTCAAGGACGCCGACGAGCGGCTGACCGACGACCTGCGCGCCCGCGGCCTGCTCTACCGCGGCGGCCACTTCGACCACAGCTACCCGCACTGCTGGCGCTGCCACACGGCGCTGCTCTACTACGCGCTCCCGTCCTGGTACATCCGCACCACCGCGGTCAAGGACCAGATGCTGGCCGAGAACGCCGACACCAACTGGTTCCCTGAGACGATCAAGTGGGGCCGGTTCGGCGAGTGGCTGCGCAACAACGTCGACTGGTCGCTGTCGCGCTCGCGCTACTGGGGCACGCCGCTGCCGCTGTGGGTGTGCGGCGAGGACGACGGCCACGTCACGTGCGTCGGGTCGCTGGAGGAGCTGGGCACGCTGGCCGGGCGGGACGTCTCCGCGCTCGACCCGCACCGCCCCTTCGTGGACGACGTCACCTTCCCCTGCCCGAGCTGCGGCGCCGAGGCCCGCCGGGTGCCGGACGTCATCGACGCCTGGTACGACTCCGGCTCGATGCCGTTTGCGCAGTGGGGCGAACGCGGCAAGCCCGAGGGCGTCTACCCGGCGCAGTTCATCTGCGAGGCCACCGACCAGACCCGCGGCTGGTTCTACTCGCTCATGGCCGTCGGCACGCTCGTCTTCGGCCAGTCCTCCTACGAGAACGTGCTCTGCCTCGGCCTCATCCTCGCCGAGGACGGCCGCAAGATGAGCAAGCACCTCGGCAACATCCTGGAGCCGATCCCGCTCATGGACGAGCACGGCGCCGACGCGCTGCGCTGGTTCATGGCCTGCTCCGGCTCGCCGTGGTCGGCCCGGCGCGTGGGACACAACGTCCTGGAGGAGATCGTCCGCAAGGTCCTCCTGACGTTGTGGAACACCTCGTCGTTCTTCACCCTCTACGCCAACGCCGAGTCCTGGACCCCGGCCAAGTTGGCCGAGGCCACCCCGGCCGCCGAGCGCTCGCTGCTCGACCGCTGGGCCCTCGCCGAGCTG
Source organism: Nonomuraea bangladeshensis (assembly GCF_039529455.1). Classification (NCBI taxonomy): domain Bacteria; kingdom Bacillati; phylum Actinomycetota; class Actinomycetes; order Streptosporangiales; family Streptosporangiaceae; genus Nonomuraea; species Nonomuraea bangladeshensis. The sequence goes on along the minus strand of NZ_BAAAMV010000010.1, from coordinate 447,624 downwards.
CACCGCACGGTCGCCGAGGTCACGGCCGCCTTCGACGAGTACGACACCCAGCGGGCCGGCCGCCGCCTCGCCGAGTTCCTCGACGACCTGTCCAACTGGTACGTCCGCCGCTCGCGCCGCCGCTTCTGGCAGGGCTCCGAGGACGCCTTCGCGACCCTGTACGAGTGCCTGGAGACGGTGCTGCGGCTGATGGCGCCCGTCACGCCGTTCGTCACCGACCACCTCTGGGACGTCCTCCGCCCGGCCGACGCCCCCGTCTCCGTGCACCTGGCGTCCTGGCCGGAGGCGCGCCAGGACCTCATCGACCCGGTGCTGTCCGACCGGATGGCGCTGGTGCGGCGGCTGGTGGAGCTGGGCCGCTCGGCCCGCGCCACCTCCGGCGTCAAGACCCGGCAGCCGCTGCGGCGGGCGCTGGTGGGCGCGCACGGCTGGCAGACGCTGCCCGGCGAGCTGCGGGGGCTGGTGGCCGAGGAGCTCAACGTCCAGACCCTGGAGGACATGTCGGGCTTCAGCGCCGACCTCGTGTCCTACACGGTCAAGCCCAACTTCCGGACGCTGGGCAAGCGGTTCGGGCCCCGTACGAAGCTGGTGGCCGCGGCCGTCACCGCCGCCGACCCGGCCCGCGTGGCCCGCGCCATCCGCGCCGGCGGCACGGTCATGGTCGAGGCGGACGAGCTCGGCGAGATCATGCTCGGCCCCGACGACGTGATCGTCAACGAGCAGCCCAAGTCGGGCTGGGCCGTGGAGACCGGCGCCATCGGCGCGGGCGCGGGCGAGACCATCGCCCTGGACCTGGAGCTCACGGACGAGCTGCGCCGCGCCGGGCTGCTGCGCGAGGTGATCCGCCTGGTCCAGGAGGCCCGCAAGGCCACCGGGCTGTCGATCACGGACCGCATCGAGCTGTGGTGGTCGGCCACGTCGCCGGAGCTCGCCGCCGCGCTGCGGGAGGAGCCGCGCGTCGTGGCGGAGGAGGTGCTGGCGACGTCGCTGACGGAGGGCACCGCCGACGGTCTGCCCGTCCACACGGACGACGACCTGTCCCTGACCTTCCAGCTCCGCCGCGCCTGACCCCTTCTGGTACGGCGAACGCCCCCGGTCGTGTACTGACCGGGGGCGTTCGCGTGTGCTCGGGAAGGAGGGGTCAGGAGACCGATTCGCGGTCGTGCCGGCAGATCGGGCAGATCGTCAGCCCGGCGGCCTCCGCCGCGGCGACCGTCATCGTCTCGATGTCGCGGTCCCCCGCACCCTTGATCAACGGACAGTCGGCGCCGTGGTAGCGGCGCGTGCCGGCGATGACCTTCACCGCGCCGGCACCCTGGTCCGCCTGCTTCGGCCCCGCCGGCTCCTCACCGCTCTCACCCTCGGACTCCTCCTGTCCGGCGACGGGGAACACCGTGGTCCGGGAAGCGGCGGAAGACTCCTGCGCCCGCTCGGTCCGCTCCTTCGGCGCGACCGTGATCCGCGGCTGCGGCGCCGTGGACGGCCCGGAATCATCATCCTCGTCACCGCCGGCCCGCCCCGCCCCCTCAGGCCGACCCGGAAGGCGCAGCGCGGGATCGGTACGCTCGGCGTCCCCCTCGGGCGGCGTCCCACCCTTGACTCCAGAGGAACCACCGGACGTGACGGGCTTACCGGAGGTGGTGGTGGACTTACCGGACGCCGCGGCGGGCTCGCCGGATGCACCGGGGGTGGCAGCGGACTTGCCGGCAACGGACTTACCGGACGTCGCACCAGGCTTGCCGGACGTACCGGCAGGCTCCCCGGACGTCGCGGCAGGCTTACCAGGCTTCTCGCCAGGCTCACCGGATGCGCCGACTGGCTCGGCGGACGTGACGGCGGACTTACCGGGGGTCGCGGCAGACTTGCCGGACGCGCCGACAGGCTCGCCAGACGTCGTGGCAGGCTTACTGGACTTGCCGGCAGGCTTACTGGACTTGCCGGCAGGCTCCCCGGAAGTCGCAGTGGGCTTGCCAGGCGTCGCGCCGGGCTTGCCGGGCTTGCCGGCGGCGGCCTCGGATGCCGCTCCCGTAGTGCCGGAGGCGGTGGGCTTCGCGGACGGGGTGCCGGGCTTCTTGCCCTCGGGGCGCGGGCCGGGCTCGTCCTCGGAACGGGAGCTCTTGCCGGGCGGCGTGGACTGGGGCCGGCTCGCGTACGGCGGCGGCCGGAAGATGGAGGTCTGCGTCTCCCCCTGCTCGTCCTCGGACCCAGCGCGGGGGGCGGCCGGGCCCTTGGCCCCGGCCTGGCCTGCCGACGCGGCGGCCGGCCTGCCGAACCATCCGGTGGCGCCTTCCTCGCGGGCGGCGGCCTGCTCCGGCCTGTCTCCGGACTTCGCCCCCTCGGCCTCAGCTCCGGCGGGCTCCTGCCGGGCAGCCGGTCTGGTTCCGGACTGCGGCACATCGCCGGACCGAGCGCCTTCACCGGGCTTCGGACCGGTACCCGCGTGCGGACCGGAAGCCGCCTGCGGGCCACTGGGCGACCGTGGGCCAGTAGCCGCCTGCGGGCCGGTGGACGGCTGCGGACGGCTGCCCGACTGAGGGCCGGTGCCCGACTGGGGGCCTGTGGCCGGCTGCGCATCGGCGGCCGGGCGTGCACCAGTAGACGCCTGCGGGCCGGAAGACGGCTGCGGGCCACTGGGCGACCGCGGGCCGGTGCCCGGTTGCGCATCGGCGGCTGAGCGTGCACCAGTAGACGCCTGCGGGCCAGTAGACGGCTGCGGGCCGCTGGCCGGTTGCGGGCCTGGGCGAGGCGTGGACGGGGTGCGGGGTTCTGCGGGCGGCTCCGCCCGGCTCTCCACGGCGGGCGCGGAGCCGGGGGCGGCGGCGGGCTCGGGGTCGGCGGCAGGCGGCAGCTGCCGTCCGCCGAGCGCTGCGTCGGGCAGGCACGCCGTGCAGGGCGTGAAGCCCTCCTCGCGTGCCTCCTCGTAGGTGAGCTCCTCGTGCTCCCGGCCGGCGAGCTGCCGGCAGCCGGCCACGTGGTAGCGCTTGCGGCCGGGGATCACCAGCACGATCGCGTCCGGTGCGACACCGCCGGCCGGGGGGCGGCGCGGACCGGTGGCCGGAAGGGTCACCGTCCGCTGCGGCGGCTGCGGCTGCGGGCGCGTATGGGGCGGCGGCTGGTGAGCCACAGGACCGGTCTGGTTGTACGGCGAGCCAGGAGGCGGCGGCATGAGCCCCGTAGGAGGGGGGGTGGCCGGTGCGGCGGCCCGCCCACCACCGGGGAACAGCTCGTGTCTCCGCAGGAACGCCCCGATCACCAGGAACAGCGCGGACAGCACGCTGACCACGATGGACCACATGATCAGGAACGGCTTCGCCAGTACGAAGCCCGCGATCAGCAACACGACCGCCGCGAGCACCAAACCAGCACTGATAAGGATCACAGAGGGCTCTTTCGAGTGACAGGTCCTAGTGACCCGTTACTTTACCGGCGGTCGTTGTGGGGACCGTCACCGCCGGGAAAAGCACCCTGAGGAGCCTCGCCGCCGAAGGGGTTGGGGCTGCCGGGAAGCGGCGGCTGGCCGCCCTGCGGCACGGCGTGCATGGCCGGAGCCTGACCGCCGGGACCACCGGACATGACCGGGAACCCTCCGCTGCCCTCGGCCGAGACGTTGAGCTCGGCGAGCTGGTTCTCCAGGTAGAGCTTGAGCCTGCTGCGGTATTCACGCTCGAAGCTGCGCAGCTCCTCGACCTTGCGCTCCAGCTCGTCGCGGGTCTGCACCAGCGAGCCCATGGCCTGACGGTGGCGCTCCTGCGCGTCGCGCTCCAGGGTCTCGGCGCGGGCGCGGGCGTCGCCGATGACCTGCTCGGCCTGGCGGCGGGCCTTGGTGAGGATCTCGTCGGCCTCGCGGCGGGCGCGGGTGACGGTCTCGTCCGCCTCGCGGCGGGCGTCGGCGATCGCCTGGTCGGCGGTCTGCTGGGCGAGCGCGAGCACGCGGGCCGCGGTGTCCATGTTGTCCTCGGCGGGAGGCATGTTCATGGCCACGGGCATCGGCTGCTGCTGCACCGGCGGCGGCTCGGGGGCCCGCATGGGCTCCGGCTGCGGCGGCGCCATCATCTCGGGCTTGGGCTGCTCCTGGACCGGGGCGGAGGCCATGGGCATGCTCATGCCGCCCGGCACCTTCCCGCGCAGGCACTCGGCCAGCTTGGCTCGGAGCTCCTCGTTCTCTTGGATCAGGCGGTCAAGCTCAGCCTCCACCTCGTCGAGGAAGGCGTCGACCTCTTCCTCGTCGTAGCCCGGCCGCAGCCGGGTGGTACTGAACTGCTTGTTCCGCACATCAGCGGGCGTCAGCGGCATCTTTTTGGTCTCCTTGGCGCGCTTGGAGTCTGTCCGGAGGGACGGTAACCCGAATCACTTCAGCGCGGACACGAGTTGGAACACGACCTGCGCGGCACCGGTCCCGTTCACCGCAGCAGCCCCGCGAGCTGGATCAGGATCAGGACCACGATGAAGAGGACGGTGAAGCTTAGGTCAAAGGCCACCGTACCCAACCGGAGCGGGGGAATGAAACGGCGGAGGAACTTCAGAGGTGGATCCGTCGCGGTGTACGTGGCCTCTGCCAGCACCAGCACGAGCCCGGTCGGCCGCCAGTGTCTGGCGAAGGCCTGCACGGTCTCGAAGATCATTCTGCCGATGAGCAGCACCAAGTAGAGAGACAGGACTACGACCAAGATCTGACCTACGATCGCCACGGCCCGGCCGAGCCTCCACTTCTGATGAGCCCTCCCCGTCTCGCCGAGACCGGGTGGGGTGGGTTGGACATACAGAGACTCTAACTCTGATTGAAGAACCCGCGTTCCGCGATTCGAGCCTTGTCCTCGGCGGTCACCTCGACATTGGCAGGGGACAACAGGAACACCTTGTTGGTAACACGTTCAATGCTTCCGTGTAGGCCAAAGACCAGACCTGCCGCGAAATCGACCAGCCGTTTGGCGTCGCTGTCAACCATTTCGGTCAGGTTCATGATGACCGGGGTGCCGTCGCGGAAGTGCTCGCCGATGGTGCGCGCCTCGTTGTACGTGCGCGGGTGGAGCGTGGTGATGCGGGCCAGATCGGTCGTGCGGCGCTCCAGGATCGCCGTGGAGGGCCTGGGCGCGGGCACCGGGGCGTCAGGCTCGTCGTCGCGGTCCTGGACCGCCACGGGCCGCTCCTCGCCGGTCCGCTGCGCCTCGTCCTCGTAGGCGTAATCGTCCTGGTAGGTCTCATACCTCTCGTAGCGGTCGTCCTCCACGAGACCGAGGTAGACCGCCATCTTGCGCATCGCGCCGGCCATCGCTACGTCGTCCTCCTGCTCATGGTCGCCCTCGCTCGGGCCCGGTGTCCCGGCGCCGAGGCGGTATCACGTGACCCGCTCAGACCCTCCACCGGCTCGACCTCTACCTGATCATGGGCCTGAAGACCCACTTGAGGGGACATTACCTGACGAAGGGCTTGCGACGACCGAGCAACGCCGTACCGACCCGCACGTGTGTCGCGCCGTGCGCGATCGCCTCGGCGAGGTCGCCGCTCATCCCGGCGGAGACCATCGTGGCGCGGGGGTGCTGCTCCTGCACCCGGGTGGCCACCTCGCGCAGCCGGGCGAACGCCTTGGCGGGCTCCTCCCCCAGCGGGGCGACCGCCATGACGCCCCCGAGCCACACGCCCTCGGCCAGCGCCACCTCGTCGGCGAGCTCCGGCACGTCGGCGGGGCGGGCGCCGCCCCTGGCCGGGTCGTCGTCGAGGGCGACCTGGATGAGGCAGCCGACGTCGCGTCCCTGGCGGACCGCCTCGCGGCTGATCGCCTCCACCAGCCGTACACGGTCCACGGAGTGGATCACGTCGGCGTAGGCGACGACGGAGCGGACCTTGTTGGTCTGCAGCTGCCCCACGAAGTGCCAGGTCAGCGGGAGCCCGGCCAGCTCGGCCGCCTTGGGCGCGGCCTCCTGGTCGCGGTTCTCGCCGACGTCGCGCACGCCCAGCTCGGCGAGGATCCTGACGTCCTCGGCCGGGCGGGTCTTGGTGACGGCGATCAGCGTGACCTCGCCCCGGTCGCGGCCCACCGCGCGGCAGGCCGCCGCGATGCTCTCGTCGACCTGGGCGAGGCCGGCCGCGATCTCGTCCCTTCTCACCTGAGTCTCCCTGCGTCTTCGTGCCGGAGTCGTCGCGTCCGGACCTGCCGCGCACATGACGGCGCCGCTCCCGTGTCCCCGGGGAGCGGCGTGGAACGCCTGTGCTACTTGAGGAAGTCGGGAACGTCGAGCTCCTCTTCCTGCTCCTCGAAGATCACCCGGGGACGTTTGGCCGGCTCCTGCATGCGGGAGGTGATGGGCGTGGGCGGGTTGGCGGGCTCGGGAGTGGGCCGCGGGATGGAGACGGGCCCGGACGGCTCGTCGGCGGGCGGCTCCCCGGCCGGCTCGGCGACGGCCTGCACCGGCTCCACCGGCCGCACCGGCTCGGGACGCGGCTCCGGCCTGAACTCCTGCCGGGGCTCGGGGCGCGGCTCGGGGCGGGGCTCAGGACGCGGCTCGGGGCGCGGCTCGGGGCGGGTCTCCGTACGGAAGTCCGCGCGCGGCTCGGGACGGGGCTCCGGGCGTGGCTCGGGGCGCAGCACGGGCGGCTCGGACTTGACGCTGGGCGACGACACGCTCGGCCGCACAGGTGAGGACACCGGGGGCGCGGGCGGCGGCGCGGCGGCGGCGCGGCCGGCCGGCCGCGGCACCTCCTTGACCGCCGGTCCCGGCACGTCGTCGAAGCCGGCCGCGATCACCGTCACGCGCACCTCGTCGCCGAGTGCGTCGTCGATGACCGTGCCGAAGATGATGTTGGCGTCGGGCGCCGCGGCCATCGACACGAGCTGGGCGGCCTCGTTGATCTCGAACAGGCCGAGGTCGGAGCCGCCCGCGATGGACAGCAGCACGCCGTGGGCGCCGTCGATGCTGGCCTCCAGCAGCGGGCTGGAGACCGCCATCTCGGCGGCCGCCACCGAGCGGTCGTCGCCGCGGGCGTGGCCGATGCCCATGAGGGCCGAGCCGGCGCCGGACATGACCGACTTGACGTCGGCGAAGTCCAGGTTGATCAGACCGGGGGTGGTGATGAGGTCGGTGATGCCCTGGACACCGGACAGCAGCACCTGGTCGGCCGCCTTGAACGCGTCCAGCACGCTGACCTGCCGGTCGGAGATCGACAGCAGCCGGTCGTTGGGGATGACGATCAGCGTGTCGACCTCGTCGCGCAGCGTCTCGATGCCCGCCTCGGCCTGCATGGCCCTGCGGCGCCCCTCGAAGCTGAACGGCCTGGTGACGACGCCGATGGTGAGTGCGCCCAGCGACCTGGCGATGTTGGCCACCACGGGGGCGCCGCCGGTGCCGGTGCCGCCGCCCTCGCCCGCCGTGACGAAGACCATGTCGGCCCCCTTGAGGACCTCCTCGATCTCCTCGCGGTGGTCCTCGGCGGCCTTGCGCCCGACGTCGGGGTTGGCGCCCGCGCCCAGTCCGCGCGTGAGCTCGCGGCCCACGTCGAGTTTCACGTCGGCGTCACTCATCAGCAGCGCCTGGGCGTCGGTGTTGATGGCGATGAACTCGACGCCCTTGAGTCCCTCCTCGATCATCCGGTTGACGGCGTTGACTCCGCCGCCGCCGATGCCGACGACCTTGATGACCGCGAGGTAGTTCTGCGGTGCTGCCACGACGAGGGGCCTTTCCGCTCGTTGACTTGCCATTTCGGTGCGGATTGTCTCCGCTTTTTGTCAGTTCGGGTAACTCTCAACCTCAGGTTGAGATTTAGATTTATGTCAACCTGAGGATTGATACGGACAGTAGGAGTTACGCTCCGGGCGGGTCAACTAACCGCGCCGCAAGCACGTCCGGCGTGTCGCGGGCTGTCCGGTTCGCTCCGAAGTCGTGCCTGGTCGGGGCACTCCCCTGGCCGATCACGACTTTAGGCTCTCACGCCGCGACCCCTGCCTCGCACAGCCTGGGCGATGCCGTTGCCGCTGGGTTGCCAGACCCTGACGGTCTTGATCACTTCAGGGTGACCACGTCGGGCGAGCTCACGTCGTAGACGTTCGCCTTCTCGCGCTTCAGCAGCGAGGCCAGGATGCGGCCCTTCTCCTTGGGCCGGTCGGTGCCGCCCCACACGACCGTACGGCCGTCGGACAGCACCAGCGTGACGCCCTCGGCCGTGCCGGCGCGCACCTGCCTGACCTTCGGCGCGATCGCGCCGGGAACCGCCTTGATGACCTGGAGCGCGGCGACCGTCGCCGGGTCGGTGGCCGAGGGGTTGTCCACCCGGAGCACCGGCAGCAGGGGCGGGACCTCCTGCCTGACCTCGATCACCACGCCCTGGCCGTCCACGATCGCGACCTGGCCGCCCGCGGGGATGGCCGCCACGGCCTCCCGCTCGACGACCTCGATCCGCAGCGTGCCCGGCCAGATCCGGTCCACCTTGGCGCTGGCGAGCTGTCTGATGCCGAGCACCCGCGACTCGACGCCCGCCAGGTCGACGGTGGCCAGGGGGTGCAGGTCGGCCACCGCGGCCTGCCGTTCGATGTGCTCGCGGGAGACTGTGATATTTCCCACGATCTCCACCGAACGCACGCCCAGCACGGGCGAGAAGAACACCAGCCACGCGGCCGTGCCCACCACCCCCGCCGTGAGCAGGACCAGGAACGCCGTCCGCGCCTTCATCGCCCTCCCAGATCACGCATATCGGCACCGAACCTACGCCCGCGCGACGCCTGAGACCCGGCGCCACGCCCGGGTGGCCGTCAGGAGGAGAGCCGGGCGACGATCTGGGGGCCCAGCTCGGTGACGTCGCCGGCGCCCATCGTGAGGACGATGTCGCCCGGCCGCGCCCGCTCGGCCACCAGCGCGGGCACGGCGGCCCGGTCCGGCGCGTACGAGACCCGCTCCGCGGGCAGCGGCACCCGCGAGGCCACCATCGCCCCCGACACGCCCGGCTCCGGGTCCTCACGGGCCCCGTAGACGTCGAGCACGACGACCTCGTCGGCGAGCCCCAGCGCCGCGCCGAACTCGTCGGCGAAGAAGCGGGTGCGCGAGTAGAGGTGCGGCTGGAAGATCGCGACGACCCGCCCGTCGCCCGAGTAGGAGGCGACGACGTCGCGGGCGGCCCGCAGGTCGGCGGCCAGCTCGGTCGGATGGTGGGCGTAGCTGTCGAACACGGCGACGCCCCCGGCCTCCCCCTTGGCCTCGAAGCGCCGTTTGGCCCCCGTGAAGGCCCCCAGGCCCCCTCTGATCTCCTCGAAGGACAGCCCCAGCTCGTCGGCCACGGCGATCGCCGCGGTGGCGTTGAGCGCGTTGTGCGCCCCGGGAACGGCCAGGCGCACGTCTCCGCGCCCCTCGATCTCGAAGACCGTGCCGAACCCGTCGGGCCGGACCCCGGAGAGGCGGTAGTCGGCGCCCTCGGCGGCGCCGTAGGTGCGCACCCGCAGCCCGCGCTCGCGAGCCCGGTCGGCCAGCTCGGCCGAGCCCGGGTCGTCGGCGCAGATCACCAGCAGCGAGCCGACCCGGTCGGCGAAGCGGGCGAAGCTGTCGTGCACGGCCCGCGGGTCGCCGTAGTTGTCGAGGTGGTCGGCCTCGACATTGGTGACCACGGCGATGTCGGGGGCCAGCATGAGGAAGGAGCCGTCGCTCTCGTCGGCCTCGGCCACGAACACCGTGCCGGCCCCGTCGTCGGCGCCGAGCCCGGTGGTGACGAGCTGGCCGCCCACGCAGTAGGACGGGTCGGCGCCGCACTTCTGCAGCGCCACCGTCAGCATCGAGGTCGTGGTGGTCTTGCCGTGGGTGCCGGCGATGGCCACGGCGGTGCGCCCGGCCATCACGGAGGCGAGGGCGGCCGCCCGCGGGATGATCCGCAGCCCCTGCTTGAGCGCCTCGCCCAGCTCGGGGTTGGAGTCGCGGATGGCGGTCGAGACGACGACGGTGTCGACGTCCTTGATGTGCGAGGCGGCGTGGCCGATGTGCACGGACGCGCCGAGCTCGCGCAGCTCGGCGACCAGCTCGGAGCTGCGGGCGTCGCTGCCCGACACGCGCACGCCGCGCTTGAGCAGGATGCGCGCGATGCCGGACATGCCCGCTCCGCCGATGCCGATGAAGTGCACCCGCCCCAGTTCTTCGACGCGGACGGGATCGACCAGCTTCACGAGACTCATCGGGCTATCTCCAACACTTTCCTGGCAAGCATGATATCTGCGTCCTTACGGCCGAGCCTGGCGGCGGCCTCCGACATGGCGGCGACGCGCTCGGGGTCGTGCAGCATCGGCAGCACGTTCCTGATGATCCAGTCGGGCGACAGCTCGGCGTCGTCGACCATGAGCCCGCCCCCGCCGCGCACGATCCGCTCGGCGTTGAGCGCCTGCTCGCCGTTGCCGTGCGGCAGCGGCACGTACGCGGCCGGCAGCCCCACCGCGGTCAGCTCGGCGCAGGTGAGCGCGCCGCTGCGGCACAGGGCCACGTCGGCGGCGGCGTAGGCGAGGTCCATGCGGTCGACGTAGGGCAGCAGGACGTACTGCGGGTCGCCGGGCGGCGGCTCGCGCTCGATGACGTTCTTCGGCCCGATCACGTGCAGCACCTGCACCCCGGCCCCGCGCAGCGCGGGCGCGGCGGCCAGCGCGGCCTCGTTGATCGAGCGGGCCCCCTGCGAGCCGCCGAAGACCAGCAGCGTGGGCCGGTCGGTCTCCAGCCCGAACCACGAGCGCGCCTTGTCGCCCATGGACAGCCGGTCGAGCGTGACGATCTCGCGGCGCAGCGGCGTGCCGATGTAGTCGGCCTTCGGCAGCGCGGCCTCGGGGTGGCCGGTGAAGACGTGCTCGGTGAGCCGCGCGCCGAGCCGGTTGGCCAGCCCGGCGCGCGGGTTGGCCTCGTGGACGACGATCGGCAGGCCGCGCCGCTTGGCCGCCAGGTAGGCGGGCGTGGCGACGTAGCCGCCGAAGCCGACCAGCACGTCGGCCTGGACGCGTTCGAGCACGTTCGCGACCGCGTTGATCGCCCCGGCCAGCCGGCCGGGGACGGTCAGCAGGCTGGGGGTGATCGCGCGCGGCAGCGGGACCGCGGGCACCAGCTCCAGGTCGTAGCCTCTGGCGGGCACCAGCCGGGTCTCCAGGCCGCGATCGGTGCCGACGCAGGTGACGCCGATGCCGGGATCGAGATGGCGCAGCGCGTCCGCAAGGGCTAGCGCGGGCTCGATGTGCCCGGCCGTCCCCCCACCGGCGAGGACCACCCTCATCAAGGTCACTCCCTAACGTGTCGCTCGGCCTCTGGACGTACCCCCCAGGCCCAGCCAGCTTAGGGCCCGCGCGCCGGGTCCGGGGCCACGAGCGGCCAGAGCCTCGCGCGCGCCCGGCTCGTGTTTGGCGAACGACAGCAGCATGCCGAGCGCGGCGAGCGTGGGCAGCAGCGACGAGCCGCCGTACGAGACCAGCGGAAGGGTGATGCCGGTGATGGGCAGGACGCCGAGGACGGCGCCCATGTTGACGATGGCCTGCCCGACGATCCAGGCGACCATGGCGGCCGCGGTCAGCCGGATGAAGGGGTCGTTGACGCGTACGGCGACGCGCAGCCCCGCGTAGCCGAGCAGCCCGAACAGCGCGACGACCAGGAGCGTGCCCATGAGCCCCAGCTCCTCGCCGACGATGGCGAAGATGAAGTCGCTCTCGCCGTGCGGCAGCCAGCTCCACTTCTGCCGGCTCTGGCCGAGCCCCACCCCGAACCAGCCTCCGGAGCCCATCGCGATCTGCCCCTGCACGGCCTGGTAGCCGGCGTCCTGCGCGTCGGCCCAGGGGTTGAGGAAGGCGCCGATGCGCCGCATCCGGTAGGGCTCCACCTTGATCATGATGACCGCGGCCAGCACGGCCAGCGACATGATGCCGCCGAACAGCTTGATCGGCGCGCCCACCACCCACAGCAGGGACAGGAAGACCATGAAGAGCACCAGCGTGGTGCCGAGGTCGCTGCCCAGCAGCACCAGCACGACCATGATGGCGGTGCCCGGCATCAGCGGGATCAGCAGCTGCCGCCATTCGATGCGGCCCTGCCGTGCCCGCCGTGCCAGCAGGTCGGCACCCCACAGCACGAGCGCGAGCTTGGCCGGCTCCGACGGCTGGATGGTGAGGGATCCGACGTAGATCCAGCGCTGCGCGCCCTGCTCCGCGGAGCCGATGAACAGCACCATCACCAGCAGGATGATCGACAGCGCCATCAGCGGATAGCCGGCCCAGCGGAAGAACTTCACCGGCAGGCGCGAGCAGGCGTACATGACCGGCAGGCCGATCGCGGCCGACAGCGACTGCTTGATGAACCACGAGAAGGGGCTGCCGGTCTTCTGCAGCGCCTCGACGCTGGAGGCCGACAGCACCATCATCAGGCCCAGCGCGAGCAGCAGGGCGCCGCACATGATGATCAGGTAGTAGGTGGTGAGCGGCCTGCCGAGCAGCTCGCGCAGGGTGGCGAGCTGCTCGCGGGCCCAGCCCTGCGGCCCCTCGGCGGAGGCAGAGGCGGGGGCGGGGTGCGCGCGCTTCTCGGCGGTCGCGCTCACACCGCTCCCTCGGCCCGCTCCTTCAGCCCGCGTACGGCGCGCGCGAACGCCTCGCCCCGCGCCGGATAGCCGGGGTACATGTCGAGTGAGGCCGCCGACGGGGAGAGCAGCACGGTGTCGCCCGGCGAGGCCAGGCCGGCGGCTGCGATGACGACTTTCTCCATCGCACCAGTGTCCCGATCGGCGATGTCCACGACGGGGACATTCGGGGCGTGTCGCGCGAGGGCTTCGGCGATCTGGGCGCGGTCGGCGCCGAGCAGCACGGCGCCGCGCAGCCGGGGGGCGGCCCGGCGGACGAGGTCGTCCACGTCGGCGCCCTTGAGCTGGCCGCCCGCCACCCACACGACCGACGGGTAGGAGGCCAGGGCGGCGGCGGCGGCGTGCGGGTTGGTGGCCTTGGAGTCGTCCACGTAGTCGACGTCGCCGACCCGCTCGACCAGCGCCAGCCGGTGCGGGTCGGGCACGAAGTCCCGAAGGCCCCGCGCGACCGCCTCGCCGGGCACGCCGAACGCGCGGGCCAGCGCCGCCGCGGCCAGGGCGTTGGCCACGTTGTGCGGGGCGAGGGGGCGGATGTCGCCCAGCGTGGCGAGCTCCTCGGCCGCCTCCACCGGGTCGGCCACGAACGCCCGGTCGACCAGCAGGTCCTCCACGACGCCGAGCTGCCCGGGCTTCGGCACCCGCAGCGTGAACCCGACGGCCCCCGGGTAGGGCGCGGCCAGCCGGGTCGCCTCGGGGTCGTCGGCGTTGTAGATCACGGTGCCCGCGCGCTCGAAGACGCGGCCCTTGGCGGCGGCGTACGCCTCCATGGAGCCGTGCCAGTCGAGGTGGTCGGGGGCGACGTTGAGCACGGCCGCGGCGTGCGGGGCCAGCGTGGCCGACCAGTGGAGCTGGAAGCTGGACAGCTCGACGGCCAGCACGTCGTACGGCTCCGCGACCGCCCGCACCACGGGCAGGCCCACGTTGCCCACGGCCAGGGCCTTGTGCCCGGCGGCGAGCAGGATCGAGGTGAGCATGCGCACGGCGGTGGTCTTGCCGTTGGTGCCGGTCAGGGCGAGCCACGGGGCGGCCTGGGCCGGGCGCAGCCGCCAGGCCAGCTCGACCTCCCCCACGACCTCCACGCCCGCCTCCAGCGCGGCGGCGACGAGCGGGTGGTGCGGCGCCCAGCCGGTGGTGACGAGCCGCGTGGCGCCCTCGGGCAGGGCCATCGCGCCGAAGCGGGTCTCGACGCCGAGCCCGGCCAGCTCGGCCGCGGCGGCGAGCTGGCGCTCCCCCTCGGCGGCCTCCACGACGACGACGCGCTCGCCGCGCCCGGCGAGGGCCCGCGCCACGGCGGTGCCGGAGACGCCGAGCCCGGCGACGCAGGTGAAGGTCATGGCTTGGGCATCCACTCGACGTAGAACAGGCCGAGCCCGAGCGCGGCGCAGAGCATGGCGATGAGCCAGAAGCGGACCACGATCGTGGTCTCCGCCCAGCCCTTGAGCTCGAAGTGGTGCTGGAGCGGGGCCATGCGGAAGACGCGTTTGCCGGTCATCTTGAACGACCCGACCTGGATGATCACGGACAGGGTGATGATCACGCACAGGCCGGCGAGGATGATGAGGAGGAGCTGGGTGCGGGTGGCGATGGCCAGGCCCGCCAGCACGCCGCCGAGGGCGAGCGAGCCGGTGTCGCCCATGAAGATGCGGGCGGGCGGGGCGTTCCACCACAGGAAGCCGATGAGCGCCCCCAGCACCGCCGCGGCGACCACGGCGAGGTCGAGGGGGTCGCGTACCCAGTAGCAGTTGGGGCCGAGCTGGTCGATGCAGTTGTTGCGCAGCTGCCAGTTGCCGATCAGCACGTACGCCGCCAGCACCACGCCGGCGGCGCCGCTCGCCAGGCCGTCGAGCCCGTCGGTGAGGTTCACCGCGTTGGAGAACCCGACGATCATGATGAGCACCCAGATGGTGAACCCGACGATGCCGATCGAAGGGCCGATGTCGCGCAGGAACGACACCCGGGTCTCGGCGGGGGTGATGCCGTAGACGTTGGGCTGGCGGACGACGAGGACGGCGAAGACCGCGCCGACGACGAGCTGGCCGAGCGCCTTGGCGCCGCTGCGCAGGCCGAGGCTGCGCTGCTTGTAGATCTTGATGAAGTCGTCGAGGAACCCGACCGCGCCGAGCCCCGTCATCAGGAACAGCACCAGCGTGCCCGAGACGGTCGGCGGCGTGAGGGTGGCCAGGTGGGAGGCCCCGTAGGCGAACAGTGCGGCCAGGACGAACACGATGCCGCCCATGGTGGGGGTGCCCCGCTTGCCGAGGTGGGCCTGCACGCCCTCCTCCCGGACCTGCTGGCCGATGCCGCGCCGCGTCAAGAGCCGGATCGCCAGCGGGGTGCCCAGCATCGAGAGGATGAGGCCCACCGCGCCGGCGATGATGATGTTGGTCACTGGGGGGCACCTCCGAGGACCAGTTCGGCCGTACGCTCCAGGCCCATGGCGCGCGGGCCCTTGATCAGCACCGCGTCGCCGGGCCGCAGCCACTCGCCGAGCGCGGCGGCGGCCGCGGCGGCGTCGGGGACGTGCACGATGCGCGGCCCGGTCTCGCCGGGCGGGCCGCCCGGCGGCGCCTGCGCGGCCTTCGCGGCCTCGTGGGCGCCCTCCAGGACGGGCTCGGCGTCGGGCCCGGCCACGACGAGGCCCGTCAGGCCCGCACCGCCGGCCAGGACGCCGAGCTCGCGGTTGAGCGCGGCGGCCTCCTCGCCCAGCTCGCGCAGGGCCGCGATGACGGCGAAGCGCCGCCGCCCCTGACCGAGCACGGCGAACGTCTCGAACGCGGCCCGCATCGAGTCGGGGTTGGCGTTGTAGGCGTCGTTGATCACGGTGACGCCGTCGGCCCGCTCACTGACCTCCATCCGCCACCGGCTGGCCGGCGTGGCCTGCGACAGCTCCTCGGCGATGGTGGCGACGGGCAGCCCCAGCTCGTACGCCGCCGCGGCCGCCGCGAGCGCGTTGTCGACCGCGTGGCCGCCGTAGAGCTGGAGCGTGACGGGCGCGGCGCCGGACGGGGTGCGCAGGGTGAAGGAGGCCCGCCCGCGCTCGTCCATGGTGACGTCCTCGGCGCGGATCGCGGCGTCCTCGCCCCGGCCGTAGAAGGTGACCCTGGCCTCGGTGCGCGAAGCCATCTCGCGGACGAGGGGGTCGTCGGCGTTGAGCACCGCCACGCCCTCCCCGGACAGCGCCTCGACCAGCTCGCCCTTGGCCTTGGCGATGGCCTCCTTGCCGCCGAACACGCCGAGGTGGGCGGTGCCGACGTTGAGCACGACGCCGATGCTCGGCGGCGCGATGCGGGTCAGCTCCTTGATGTGGCCGATGTTGCGGGCGGCCAGCTCCAGCACCATGAACCGGGTGTCCTGGTCGGCGCGCAGCACGGTCAGCGGGTGGCCGAGCTCGTTGTTGAAGCTGCCGACGGGGGCGATGGTCGGGCCCATCCTGGCCGTGAGCCGGGCCAGGAGGTCCTTGGTGGTGGTCTTGCCGGCCGAGCCGGTCACGCCGATCACGGTGGTGCGGGGCAGCGCGGCCACCTGCGCGGAGGCCAGCACGGCGAGGGCCGCCGCGGCGTCCTCGACGATCACCGCGGGCGCCTCGACGGGCCTGGTGGCCAGCACGGCGACGGCCCCGGCCCTGACGGCCTGGGCGGCGAAGTCGTGGCCGTCCACGCGCGCGCCCGCGAACGCGACGAACAACGATCCCGGTTCGACGGCCCGCGAGTCGATCACGACGGGCCCGCGCACGACGGCGCGGGGATCGGCCTTGCCCGACAGGGTGCCGGAGGTGATCTCGGCGATCCTGGCCAGCGGCAACGGGATCATCAGTGCTTCCTGCTTTCCGTGCTTTCCTTGCGCGCGTGGATCGCCTCGGCGACGGCCTCGCGGTCGTCGAAGGGGATCACTTCGCCTGAGACGTACTGGCCCTGCTCGTGACCCTTGCCTGCCACGACGATCACGTCGCCGCGCCCGGCCCTGGCGATCGCCAGGCCGATGGCGGCGGCGCGGTCGGGCTCAATGATCACATGAGCGCGGCCGTGCTGCGGAACGCGGAGCGCTCCTTCCATCATCGCCGAGAGAATGGCGAGCGGATCCTCCGTACGGGGATTGTCGCTGGTGAAAATGGCCACATCCGCCAGCTCGGCGGAGATCTCGCCCATGATGGGCCTTTTGCCCTTGTCGCGGTCGCCGCCGCAGCCGAGGACGATGACCAGCCGGCCGGCGGTGACCGTACGCAGCGAGCGCAGCACCGACTCCACCGCGCCCGGTTTGTGCGAGTAGTCGACGATCGCCTGGAAGTCGTCCTCGGCGGTCGTGACGCGCTGCATGCGGCCCGGCACGCCGGCGAGCGTGCCGACGCCGTGCACGGCGGTCTGCAGCGGCACCCCGGCCTCGACCAGGGTGACGATGGCGCCTAGCGCGTTGGCGACGTTGAACGGCCCCGGCAGGGCGATCCGCGCGTCGGCCTCCACGCCGCCGGGACCGGTCACCCGGAAGGCGCTGCCGTCGGCGCCCAGGCGGACGTCCAGCGCCCGCCAGTCGGCCTCCGGGTCGCCCTCCGCCGAGAACGTGGTCATCGGCACCTTGGCCCGGTGCAGCAGCTCGCGGCCGTGGCGGTCGTCGAGGTTGGTGACGCCCGCGCGGCTCAGCTCCGGCTGGAACAGCCGCGTCTTGGCGGCGAAGTAGTCCTCGAAGTCCTTGTGGAAGTCGAGGTGGTCCTGCGAGAGGTTCGTGAACAGCGCCACGTCGTAGTAGACACCGTCGATCCTGCCGAGGGCGAGCGCGTGGCTGGAGACCTCCATGGCGGCCGCGGTGACGGACCGCTCGCGCATGAGGGCGAACAGGCCGTGCAGCGCCGTGGCCTCCGGCGTGGTCAGCGTCGGCTGGAAGCGCAGCTCGCCCGCGCGGATCTCGACGCCGCCCACCAGGCCCGTCGTGTGCCCGGCCGCCCGCAGGCCCGCCTCCAGCATGAACGTGGTGGTGGACTTGCCGCTGGTGCCGGTCACGCCGAGGACCTGGATGTCGTGGGCCGGCTGGCCGTAGACCCAGGAGGAGATCTGCCCGAGCAGCGCGCGCGGCTCCGGCACGATCAGCACGGGCAGCCCGGTGGCCGCGGCGGCCTCGCGCCCGGCGGGGTCGGTCAGGATCGCCACCGCGCCGCCGGCCATCGCCTGCGCGGCGAACGTGGCGCCGTGCGCCTGGCTGCCGGGCAGGGCGACGTAGAGATCACCTCGCCGGACGTCGCGGGAGTCGATGGTGACGCCGGTCAGGGCGGCGTGAGGCGACCTCGACGTGCCGGAGCCGGCGTCGAGCATGGTCGCGAGCCCGGTCAGCGGGCGAGGCGGATTGGTCGTGGGACGCATAGACGACGGGGGACGCACGGCGAGAGCGTACCTTCCCTGGTCACTCTCCGGCGCGCGTACGCACCGGCGTCGCGGAGGAGCCTGTGGGAGGAATCTTCTTGCTCTTGATGGCGAACGTCATCACATCCTTGAACACGGGGGCCGCGAGCTGCCCGCCGAAGTGCCCGTTCTTCGGGTTCTGCAGCACCGACAGCACCACCAGGCGCGGGTCGTCGGCCGGCGCGAAACCGACGAACGAGGCAGTGTAGCCGTCGTAGCGGCCGAGGGCGGCGTCGTAGCGGTTGGCGGTGCCGGTCTTGCCCGCCACCCGGTAGCCGGGGATGGCGGCCAGATGGCCGGTGCCCTCCTCGCCGACGGCGCTCTCCAGCATGGTCGTGATCTCCTTGGCGGTGGTCTCGCTCACCACCCTGGTCTGCTTGCCGGGGGCGGCGGGGACGAAGTGGCCGGATGCGTCCGTGGTGCCCGCCACGATCTGCGGCTCGATCTTGACGCCGCCGTTGGCGATGGTCTGGTAGACGCTGGCCATCTGCAGCGCGGTCACCGACACGCCCTGTCCATAGGCTACGGTGCAGCTCTGGCTGCCGGACCACTTGCGGTAGTCGGGCAGCAGGCCCGCCTCGGCGCCCGGCACCCCGCCGCCCGGCGTGCTGCCGAAGCCGAACGCCTTCAGCATCGCGTACAGGCGGGCGCTGCCGACCTTGCGCGCGGCCATGATCGTGGCCACGTTGCTGGACTCGGCCATCGCCTGGCGGAACGTCATCGACTCGGCCGCGTGCGCGTGCGCGTCGCGCAGCACCTGGTCGTAGCACTTGATCCGGTCGGGCACCTCGAACACGGTGTCCGGGGTGACCATCCCGGCCTCCAGCGCGGCGGCGGCCGTGATGACCTTGTTGGTGCTGCCCGGCTCGAAGACGTCGGCGGCGGCCTTGTTGATCTGGCTGGAGGCCGGGGCCGAGCGCCAGTTGCCGAGATCGAGCTCGGGGGCGTTGGCCATGGCGACGATCTGCGCGGTGCGCACGTCCATGACGATGACCGTGCCGCTGTCCGCGCCCGACTCCTTGACCTGGTCGGCGACCGACTTCTGGGCGGCCCACTGGACGTCGCGGTCGAGGGTCAGCCGGACGTTCTGGCCGTTGACGGGGGCCGTGCGCTGGCTGCTGGTCATCGGGATCTGCTGGCCGTCGCGGCCGGTCTCCATGCGCTGCTGCCCGTCGCGGCCGGCGAGCAGCTTGTTGCTGGTGCGCTCGATGCCGATCAGGCCCTTGCCCTCGTCGCCGATGAAGCCGATGAGGCTGCCCGCGAGGTCGCCGCCCGGATAGAGGCGGCGGTAGGTCTTCTTCGCGTTCAGCGCCGGGATGGACGCCTGCAGCAGCCGGCTCGCCACGAGCGGGTCGACGTCGCTCGCCAGGCGCTGGTAGCGGGTGTCGGTACGGGCCAGCTTGGCGGCCATGTCCTGCTCGCTCTTGCCGAGCTGCTGGGCGAGGAGCTTGGCGGCCTTCGCGCGCACCCCCGCGTCGGTGATCTTGGATGGGTCGATGGACAGCTCGCGGGCCTCGACCGTCACCGCCAGCTCGTGGCCGTTGACGTCGGTGATCGAGCCGCGCTTGGCGGGGATCGTCTCGACGTGCTGGCGCTGGTCCACGGCGGCGGCCTCGTACACCTTGGAGTCGAGGCCCTGCATCTGGATCAGGCGGCCGGCGAAGATCGACAGGACGAACGTCATGCCGATCAGGCCGATGTTGATGCGCCGGCGCGGGCTGCCGAGCCGCAGCACCAGCGGCGGCTTTGGCGGGCGCGGCGGGGCCGGCGGGCGGCGGCCGAAGCCCCTCGGCGGCGGGACGTCCCCGCCGCGCGGGCCCCGGGGGCCGTCGGCGGGACGGCGCGGCGGGACGCGGTCGCGTTCGCCCGGCCGGGCACGGCGCGGCCCGTCGTCCTGACGCCCGCGCGTGTCGCCACGCGCCCGCCCGTCGTCGTCCTGACGCCCTCGGCCGCGCGCCTCCCCCGGACGCCCCTCCCGGAGCGTCCGCCGGTCGTTGCGATCCTGGACCCGCCCCCGCATGCGGTCATCGTCCCGCTCACCGGCAACACGCCGCGACCGCCCCGCGTCATCACGCTCGGCGGAGGAACGGCGGGAAGGGCCGTCGTCGTCACGCTCGGCGGAGGTACGGCGGGAGCGGCCGTCGTCGTCACGCTCGGCCGAGGAGCGACGCGAACGGCCGTTGTCGTCGCGCTCAGCGGAGGAGCGGCGGGAGCGGCCATGGCCGTCACGCTCAGCGTCCGTGCGGCGGGGACGGCCGTCGTCGTCCCGCTCGGCGGAGGAGCGGCGCGGACGGCCGTCGTCGTCACGCTCGGCGGCCGTGCGGCGTGGGCGGTCGTCGTCGCCACGACTGCCTGGGGTGCGGGTGCGTGGGCCGGGGTCGCGGCTCTGGGCGGCGGTGCGGCCGCGGGGGCGGTCGTCCTCGCTGGACGGGCGGCGGCGGGAGCCCGGCTCGCCGGTGGCGCCGCGGGGGCGGCCGCGGCCGTCCTCGGGGCCGGCCCGGCCGCCCGCGCGGCGGTCGCGTCCACCCTCGGCCCGTCCGCGCCCACCGGCGCGGCCCCCCGTGGAGCGGCGGTCGCCGGGGTCGGCGCCGTCGGAGGGTGGGGGGTCGTCGTCGCGGGAGGGGCGGGCCCGCGGGTCGTCGTCGGGGCCGAACGGCAGGTCCAGCGGGTCGGGCCGCTTGCGCGGCTGCCGGGGCGGGTTGTCCGGCGGCGCCGGGCGGCCCGCGCCGTCCGAACGGGCGGAGCCGCCCTGACGCCCCGCCCGTCCAGGTCCGCCCGGCGTACGACGAGCGGCGCCGGGCCCTCCTTGAGAGCCGGCGCCGCCAGCGCCGCGGCCGGGTCCCTGCCCCCTGCCGCCTGATTCCCTCACCGCTGCGTGTCCGCCTGGCGTGCCTGGTCACCGTTCCAGACGTTGACGCTGTCCCAGTCGGGGTGCTGCCCCTGCTGCTCGGCGAGCTCGGCGAGGACGCCGGGCTGGTTCTTGCGCTGGTAGTCCTGCTCGATCTTCTCCTTCTCCTGCCGCGCCACCGCGATCTGCTCGCGCAGCTTGGCGTCGGTGATGGCGTCCTGCGCGAGCATGGTGTTGAGCAGCAACAGGCTGACCAGGCCGCCGGACATCAGCCCGACGACGAGCAGCACGAACGGCGTGCGCTGGCGCCGCGCGGGCCGCCGCCCCGCCGCGGGCCGCGCCTGGGCGCCCGCGGGCCTGCCCGCCGCATCGGGACGCGCGCCGGAACGGGTCCCGGGACGCGCGGTGGTACGGGGGTCGGTACGAGTGCCCGGACGCGCGTCGGTGCGGGTGCGCGTCTTCGTCTGCTGCGGCTCGGCGGGCTGCGGCTTGGACTGGAGCGGGGCCGGGGAGCGGCGCACGCCGGTCCGGGGGACCGTCTTGGCCCCCGTCTTGCCACCCGCCTTGGAACCCACCTTGGACGCTGCGGCGGGCGCCGCGCGGCGCACGGCCGCGACCCGGCCGGTCTCCTGCTCAGTCGTCAACACGGATCCTCTCTGCCGCCCGTAGCCGGGCCGAGGTCGCCCGCGGGTTGCGGGCGACTTCTTCTTCGCTCGGGAGCTCCGCTCCCCTCGTCAGCAGGCGGAACCTGGGCTGGTGAGCCTCCAGGGGGACGGGCAGCCCGGGGGGGCTGGTGTCCCTGGTTCGCGCCGTGAGGGCCTGCTTGGTGAGCCGGTCCTCAAGTGAGTGGTATGAGAGCACGACGACTCGACCACCCAGGGCGAGCGCGTCGAGTGCCGCGGGCAGCGCCGCCTCCAGGGCGGACAGTTCCGCGTTCACCTCGATGCGCAGCGCCTGAAAAGTCCTCTTGGCGGGGTTTCCCCCGGTGCGCCGGGTAGCGGCGGGGATCGCGTCGCGCACGATGTCCGCGAGCCGCTTGGTCGAGGTTATTGCCTCTTTGGCGCGTTCTTTGATGATCAGGCCCGCGACACGCGGAGCGAATCGCTCCTCGCCGTAGACGCGCAGGATGCGGGTCAGCTCGGCGGCAGAGTAGGTGTTGACCACCGTCTCCGCCGTCAGCTCCTGCTCGGTGTCCATGCGCATGTCGAGCGGCGCGTCGTAGGAGTAGGCGAACCCCCGCTCGGCCTCGTCGAGCTGCGGCGAGGACACCCCGAGGTCGAACAGCACCCCGTTGACGACGGGACGCCCGGCCCGCGCGAGCACCTCCCGCAGGTCGCCGGACGAGGCGTGGACCAGCGTGATGCGGTCCGCGTACGGGCTCAGCCTGCGTGTGGAGTGCTCGATCGCGAACGGGTCGCGGTCGATCCCGATCAGGTGAAGCGACGGGTGGGCCGCGAGCAGGGCCTCAGAATGGCCGCCGAGGCCGAGATTGGCGTCGACCACGACGGGATCGGGGCCGGTGAGCGCGGGGCCCAGCAGTTCCAGTACGCGGCCGAGCATCACCGGAACGTGACCACCCGTGCCGACGTCGTCCTGCATCTCCAACCCCCCTTTCGCGTCCTTGCTCGCGGATGACGCGTGTCGATCGATCCGGTTCTTCCTGGGTCCCCACCCGGCGCCGCCCGGCCAGGTCCCCATCCGCACCCTCTTCGTGGACGCCCGTCCACTGACACCGGGGAAGGTGCATCAGTTGACCGGCAGTGGTTGCGGGTGGAGACCTCGCCGAACGACAGCTCCGACGGATCGACCGTGGCTACATCACAAGATCCCTGGCAGCACCTCCTCCGACAGATCGGCGAACGCCTGCTCCTGTTCGCTGAGATAGGTGTCCCAGGCCTGGGAGTCCCAGATCTCCAGCCGGGTGTTGGCTCCGATGACGACGCAGTCACGCTCCAGGCCGGCGTAGTGGCGCAGGCCCTGCGGGATCGTGATGCGTCCTTGTTTGTCCGGCGTCTCGTCGGACGCGCTGGCGAAGAAGACGCGGCTGTAGTCACGCACCGCCTTGGCGGTGACCGGGGCGGTCCGGAGAGCCTCGGTAATGCGCTGGAACTCCTCCACGGGAAAGACGTAGAGGCATCGCTCCTGGCCTTTGGTGATCACAAGACCCTCCGCCAGCTCCTCACGGTACTTAGCCGGCAGGAACAGCCGTCCCTTGTCGTCGAGGCGCGGGTGATGGGTGCCGAGGAACATCGGCGCCACCTCCCGTGCCTAGTGAAGCGCTCAGCGCTGGTGCACCGGGCCCTCCACTGCGCACCACCATACTCCACTTCTCCCCACCGTCAACTGATTCGAACCGTCTTCATCATCGGTTTCCCTTGCGTTACCGCAGGTCAGAGAGGGGGGTCGGCGCGGTGGGGGGTGGGGGCGCGATCAACTCTCACGGGCGTGTCGAGACGTGCGCGAAGCCCGGGAACGCGGGCCAGGGGCGGCTCTGGAGGGGCCCGGGAACGGCCGCGTGGAGGAAAGTGGAGTGGCGAGCGGGCCAGTGTGTCACAGGACGCGGACCCCGGTGGCACCAAAACGGGAACATCGCCCAGGTTCCCTGGAATATCCACAAATGTCGCTCGACAACCCACAGCGTCGTAGGGTCGTACACACAATGGAAAAGGAACGGCATGGCTCCCGCAAAGGCAACGCCGGGACAGCCGTAGCACTTCTCATGGAGGCCTGGTGGCAGTAACCCATGACGTCCCTCCCCAGCTCGACGAGCTGGTCACCGTGGCCCACCGGATCCGCGAGGCGATCGAGTCGGTGATCGAGGGCAAGGGCGACGCCGTCCGGCTCACCCTCACCGTCCTGCTCTCGGAGGGCCACCTGCTCATCGAGGACGTCCCCGGCGTCGGCAAGACCATGCTGGCCAAGGCGCTGGCGCGTTCCATCGACTGCCCCGTACGCCGCGTGCAGTTCACCCCCGACCTGTTGCCCAGCGACATCACCGGGGTGAGCGCCTACAACCAGCAGACCCGGGAGTTCGAGTTCAAGCCGGGCCCGGTCTTCGCCAACATCGTGGTGGGCGACGAGATCAACCGCGCCTCCCCCAAGACGCAGTCGGCGCTCCTCGAATGCATGGAGGAGCACCAGGTGACCGTGGACGGCGTGACGTACCAGCTCGACGCGCCCTTCATGGTGATCGCCACCCAGAACCCGATCGAGATGGAGGGCACCTATCCCCTCCCCGAGGCGCAGCGCGACCGCTTCACCGCCCGGGTCGCCATGGGCTACCCCGAGCCCACGGCCGAGCTGGAGATGCTCGACGTGCACGGCGGCACCTCGCCGCTGGACAAGCTGGAGCCGGTGGCGACCACCTCGGAGGTGCGCTCGCTCATCGAGGCCGTGCGCGGCGTGTACGTCTCCCAGGCGGTCAAGAAGTACGCCATCGACCTGGTCGTGGCCACCCGCCACTCCCCCGACCTGCGGCTGGGGGCCTCGCCCCGGTCCACGCTGCAGCTCGTACGCGCGGCGAGGGCGCACGCCGCGCTGGCCGGCCGCGACTACGTCATCCCCGACGACCTGCAGGACCTCGCGATCCCGGTGCTGGCGCACCGGCTGCTGCCCAGCGTCGAGGCCCAGGGCCAGCGCCGGCTGCCCGAGCAGGTGGTGGCCGACCTGATCAGGCGCGTGCCGGTGCCGGAGACGCGAGGCCGTTGATGGGCCGGCGGCGCGCGCACGCCTCCGGGCGGCACCCCGGGCGGCACCGCACGGGCGGCACGTCATGAGGGCCGGGCTGCGGGCGCTGACCAGCAGGGGCCGCTCGTTCCTCGCGTCGGGGATCGCGGCCCTGCTGATGGCGTTCTTCCTCGGCGAGAGCGACCTGTTCAGGATCGGGGTGCTGATCACGGCGCTGCCGCTGCTGGCCGCCATGGTGGTGGCGCGGACCCGCTACCGGCTGAGCTGCGCCCGGCGGCTGGACCCGCCGAGGGCCGAGGTGGGCGGCGAGGCCACGGTGACCCTGCGGCTGGAGAACGTCACCCGGCTGCCCACCGGGCTGCTGCTCATCGAGGACACCGTCCCGTACGCGCTGGGCGTGCGGCCCCGGTTCGTGCTGGACCGGGTGGAGCCGCGCGGCGTACGGGAGATCGACTACCGGGTGCGCTCCGACCTGCGGGGCCGCTACACGATCGGGCCCCTGTCCATCCGGATCGCCGACCCGTTCGGGCTGGTGGAGCTGACCCGCTCGTTCACGATCAGCGACACGCTCGTGGTGACCCCGCACGTGGCGGCGCTGCCGCACGTACGGCTGTCGGGCGAGTGGTCGGGCGGCGGCGAGAGCCGCACGCGTAGCGTGGCGGCGGCCGGCGACGACGACGTGGCGCCGCGCGAGTACCGCCAGGGCGACGACCTGCGCCGGGTGCACTGGCGCTCGACCGCCAGGCGCGGCGAGCTGATGGTACGGCGGGAGGAGCAGCAGTGGCAGAGCCGCGGCGCGCTCCTGCTCGACACCCGCAGGCACGCCCACCGCGGCGAGGGGCCTCGCTCGTCGTTCGAGGTGGCGGTCTCGGCCGCGGCCTCCATCGGCGTGCACCTCGCCCACGAGGGCCTGGGCCTGCGGCTGGTCACCGACCAGGGGCCCGAGCACCTGACCGACAGCGGGCTCAGCTACTCGCTGCTCGACACCCTCGCCGTGATCAGGCACAGCCCCGCCCGCTCGCTGGAGATGGGCGTCTCGGCGCTGCGCCAGGGCGGCGGCGACGGGCTGATCGTGGCCGTGCTCGGCGCGCTGGAGCCGGAGGAGGCGAGGGAGCTGGCCCGGCTGCGGCACAGCAGCATCACCGGCGTGGCGGTGCTGCTCGACGTCGGCACCTGGGACGGCGGCGCGCCGGGCTCGGCCGACGACCACCAGGCCGTGCAGGCCGTGCTCGCCGGGTACGGCTGGCGCATCGTCAACCTGCCCGCCGGCGCCTCGATCGCGTCGGTGTGGCAGCACGCCGCCAACCGCGGCCGGTACGTGCTCAATCCCGCGGGAGGCCCGGCGTGAGGGGGAGGAAATGAGACTGACCGTCGCCTCGGGAGCGGCCACGTTCACCGCGGCCATCCTGCTCTACCCCCTGTTCGAGGGCGGTACGTGGTTCTGGTCGTCGCTCGGCGCGGTGCTGGCCGTGATGGCGGCCGGCCTGGTGAGCAGCCGCCTGTCGCTGCCCGCGTGGGCGGCGCCGGTCCTGGCCCTGGCCGTCACGGGGATCTACCTGACGGTGTCGTTCGCCGCCGAGGAGGCGTGGGGGCTGGTGGTGCCGACGAAGGCGTCGGTGCTGGAGCTCGGCCGGCTGCTCGGGGTCGGCTGGGCCGACATCCAGCGCTTCGCCGCCCCGGTGCCCGACACCGAGGGCATCGTGCTGCTGACCACCGGCGGGGTCGCGCTCATCGCGATCCTCGTGGACCTGTTCGCGGCGCGGCTGCGCCGGGCCGCCCTGGCGGGGCTGCCGCTGCTGGCGCTCGCGACGGTCCCGGCGACGATCCTGCCCGACCCGATCAGCTGGCCGGCGTTCATCATCGCCGCGTTCGGCTTCGTCGGGCTGCTCGTCGCGGACGGGCGGGAGCGGATCGGCCACTGGGGCCGGGCGGTGCTGGTGCGCAGGACCCGCATGGCGGCGACGCCGTCGCAGGGAGCCCCGGGACGGACCGGGGCTACGGCCCGGCAGACGGCGCGGCAGACGGCGGCGGCCGACACGAGCGGGCTGCGGCTGTCGGGCAAGCGGATCGGGTTCGCCGCGATCGCGCTGGCCGTGCTGGTGCCCGCGCTGCTGCCGGCGATGGAGCCGGTGTCGTTCTTCCAGTTCGGCGTGGGCGGCAGCGGGACGGGCGGGCGCGGCAACTCCATCAGCATCCCCAACCCGATCGCCGGTCTGCGTGGCCAGCTCGAACTGCCCGAGCGGCGCATCGTCCTCACCTACGCCAGCAACGACAACCAGCCTCGCTACCTGCGGATCTACGCGCTCGACACGTTCGACGGCCAACAGTTCGGCATGACCAAGCCGAAGGGCGCCGTCGCCAACCGCACCGACAACGGCCCGCTGCCCGAGCCGCCAGGACTGACCGGCAGGACCGACGTCACGAACGTGACCACCGACATCGAGATCAGCGACCAGGTCGCGGAGCTGATGTTCCTGCCGCTGCCGTACCCGCCGAGGGAGATCCAGGTGGACGGCGACTGGCGGGCCGACGTGGACACGCTGATGGTCTTCTCCACCCGGGACGAGGCGGCGGGGCTGGGGTACCGGGTGCTGACGTCGGAGCCGGCGCCGACGCGTGAGCTGCTGGAGTCGCTGCCGTTCGACCGGGACGCGGTGGACCCGCGTTTCCTCGCGCTGCCCGAGGACCTGCCGGCCGAGATCCGGGCGCTGCCGCGGCGCATCGTCGGTGAGGTGTCCTCGCCGTACGAGGCGGCGGTGAAGCTGCAGAAGTGGTTCACCGAGGACGGCGGTTTCACCTACAACCTGCGGACGCAGGGGCACAGCACCTCGGCGCTGGCCGACTTCCTGCTGCACAGCCGGACGGGCTACTGCGAGCAGTTCGCCGCGTCGATGGCGGTGCTGGCCCGGCTGATGGGCATCCCGGCGCGGGTGGCGATCGGCTACACCGGCGGGAGCGTCGTCGGCGGCCGGTGGCAGGTGGGGACCAACGACTCCCACTCGTGGCCCGAGCTGTACTTCGAGGGCGTGGGCTGGCTGCCGTTCGAGCCGACGCCCTCGGGCTCGCTGGGGCAGGGCAGCGCGCGGCCGCCGGCGTACTCGGTGCCGGCGCCTGAGTCCACCGGTGACTCCTCGACGCCGACGCCGGGCGCGACGAGCTCTGCGGGCAGCGACGAGATCGCCCCCGGCTCGCAGCAGAACCCGCGCGCGGTGGACCGGGAGAGCCAGCTCCTGCCGGGCGGCGCGCCGGCGCCGGAGGAGTCCTCGCCGGTGATCGGCAAGGTCGCCCTCGGGCTCGCCGGGCTGCTGCTCGTCCTGCTGATCCCCGCCGCCGCGCGGGTGGTCACCAGGAACCGCCGGATAAGGGCGCTGGACCGGCAACCGGCACAGCCGTCGGACGGGGTGACGGCCAGGGCCACCGCCGGGCGCGCCCCCTCGGTCACGGCGGCCTGGGCCGAGCTGGACGACGTCCTGTACGACTACGGCCTGGCCCGCCACGCCAGCGAGACCCCGCGGGCGCTGGCGCGGCGGCTGGTGCAGCAGTACGAGTTCGGCGCGGACGCGGCGGCGGCCCTGTCGGCCATCGCCTCGGCCGTCGAGCGGGTGCTGTTCGCCCGTGACCCGGGCCGGACCGGGCCGCTGCGCAAGGAGCTGCGCACGGTGCGCCAGGCCGTCGCGGCCACGGTGTCGCGGCGGCGGCGGATCCGGGCGGTGCTGCTGCCGCCGTCCACGCTGCGGCGGCTGCGCGGCTTCGGCGAGCGGCTGCTGGACGGGTTCGACCTGCTGGAGACCATCAGGCTGCGGCGCACGGCGGCGGAGAAGGGCTCCTGACCGGCCGCGCGGGCGGAACATGACAGAGCGTGCGGCCACTCCCCGATCGGGGAGGGGCCGCACGCTCTTCTGTCCTACGTCCTCTGGTCCTACGTCAGCGTTCGTCGTGCCGGCGGCGCCAGCGCTCCTCCATGCGCTCCATGAAGGTGCCCCGGTTGGTCCGGCGGGCGGGCCTGCCCGGCGCGGCCTGCCCGGGGGCGGCCGGCGGGACGTCGCCGAACCCGTTCATGCGTTTCCAGCTCGACAGGCCCCACAGACACGCGGCGAGCATGACCACGAAACCGCCGACGCCGAGGGGGATCAGAGCATTGCCGCTCACGACGACGCCGACCATCATGACGACGACGCCGAGGGCAAAGCCGATGGTGGCCTTGATGAGGCGACGCTTGTAGTGACGGCGCGGGTCACTGATCCTTACGGTGTTGGCCCACTTCGGGTCCTCGGCGTAGAGGGCCTGCTCGATCTGGTCGAGCAAGCGCTGCTCGTGCTCAGAGAGCGGCACGGCGCCTCCCAAGGACAGCCCCAGGACGGGGAAGACGGCAACGGACGACACGGGGTGTCCGAACCTCGCGGTCGGTTATCCCCAGAATACGAGGCTGTAGACGTAGGCGAAAGCAAACGTCCAACGCAGACCAAACCGGAGGTGACGTCATGGCTCCATTGTGGCCCATCTCGCCCCCCTCTCCCCAAAATTGTGACTCCGGCGCACCACGAAGTAGGGACATCGGCGTCATGTCTCTATTTCATCAAGCTTGCCACGTACGAGCGATGCTGGGACCACCGCATCGGGACCGAATCTTCGAATCGCCTTGTCCATCGCCTGCTCGGCCTCCCGCCACCCGGTCTCCCGCTCGCCGAGGCTGAGCTGCCTGGTGGCCTCCTCCGCCGGGCGCAGGTTCTCCATCCGCACCCCCACGAGCCGCAGCCGCACCCGCTCCAGGCCCGCGGCCTGGTAGAGCTCGCAGGCAGTGGCGTAAATCACCTGGGCCACGTCGGTCGGCTCGCGCAACGTGCGCGAGCGCGTGATCGTCGTGAAATCGGCTCGGCGAAGCTTCACACTTACAGTTCTTCCCACGTGGCCGCCCTTACGCATCCTCGCGGCGACCCGCTCCGACAGCCGCAGCAGCTCACGCCTGATGACGTCGGGGTCGTCGACGTCGGCGGCGAAGGTCTCCTCGTTGCCGATGCTCTTGTCGGGCACGTGCGCGGTCACCGGGCGCTCGTCGCGCCCCCAGGCCAGCGCCGCCAGATGGCCGCCCACCGCCTGCCCCAGCTCGCGCTGGAGCGTGCCGGGCGGCACCCTGGCGAGGTCTCCGACGGTGCGGATGCCGAGGCGGACCAGGGACTGCTCGGTGCGCTCACCGACGCCCCAGAGGGCCGACACGGGCAGCGGGTGGAGGAAGGCGACCACCTCGTCGGCCGGGACCACCAGCAGGCCGTCCGGCTTGCACTGCTTGGAGGCCAGCTTGGCGACGAATTTGCTGGCGGCCACGCCCACCGAGCACGTGATGCCGTAGCGCTCCAGGACCTGCTCCTTGATCGTCGCGGCGATGGCGGCGGGCGGGCCGAGCCTCCGCCTGGCGCCGCCGACGTCGAGGAACGCCTCGTCGGAGGCGATCGGCTCGACCAGCGGGGTGATCGCGTGGAAGATCTCCATGACGCCCTTGGAGACCTCGGAGTATTTCCCGTGGCTGGGCGGGATGATCACGGCCTGCGGGCAGAGCCTGCGGGCCCGGCTCATCGGCATCGCGGAGTGCACGCCGTGGGCGCGGGCCTCGTAGGTGGCGCTCAGCACGACGCCGCGCCCGGCGGGCGAGCCCACGATGACCGGGCGGCCGCGCAGCTCGGGGCGTTCGAGCAGCTCGACGCTGGCGAAGAAGGCGTCCATGTCGACGTGGAGGATCGGGCAGCCGCTGTCATCGGCCCCGGTGCGCGGAGCGGGGCCGATGCCGGTGATCTGCTTACGGGACACGCCGTCGATTCTATCCGAACACGAATTCGATACAGGGGACGCCCCGAGGGGCGTTCAGGCGCGGCGGCCCAGCACGTGCAGCTGGGCCGCGATGTCGCGCAGCACCGGATGCGCGGCGGCGGCCTGCTCCAGCGCCGCCAGCGACTCGGCCGCGCCGGGCTCGCCGTCCACCAGCCGGCTCGGCACCAGGTCGGCGAAGACGCGCACGCCGTGGACCGGCCCGGCCGCGAACCCGGCGGCCTCCAGCAGCCCGTTCAGCGCCTCCGCGGTGAAGCGGCGGGGCGTGGGGTCGCGATCGCCCCAGGTGCCCCGCGGGTCGTCGAGCACCGCCCGCGCCTCGTCGAACTGGCCGGCGAGCGCGCGGTGGATCGCGGTGGCGACCGGGTTGGCGGCCAGCACGCTGACCGCGCCGCCCGGGCGCAGCACGCCCGCGACGGCGGCCAGCGCGCTGACGGGGTCCTCGACGTACTCCAGGACGCTGTGGCAGAGCACCAGATCGGCGCTGTCGCGCTGGAGCAGCTCGCCCAGGGCGTCGGCGTCGCCCTGCAGCGAACGCACGCCCACGCCCTTCTCCTTGGCCCGGCGCTCCAGCGCGGCCAGCGAGTCGGGGCTCGGGTCGACGACGGTGACGGAGTGGCCCAGCGCGGCGAGCGGCACGGCGAAGCCGCCGGTGCCCCCGCCCGCGTCGACGATGTCGAGCGCCTCGCGGCCGGTGGCCGCGGCCCGCTCGGCCAGGACCGACCGCAGCGCGTCCCAGACGACGGCGGTGCGCACCGCCGGGGTCCTCGTGACGCTTTCAGCACGCACCGTTGGGCTCGCCTCCCTCTCGCCCCGCGAGCTGCTGCTTCGCGGCGGGCTCCTTCGCGGACGCGCCCCAGCCTACGCCGTGCGGGGCATCGCCCGCTGCCCGGTGGGGGGAACGGGCCCGAGAGGGGCGGGAAACGCAGAAGGGGCGCGTCGCGGCTGGTGACGCGCCACTTCTCCGTACGCGATCACGCCGCCCGCGCCCCCACGGCCGAGCGGTCGCTGTGCTTGGAGGCTACCCCGAAACGACCGGTTTCGACGGGTCTCTAAAGGGTGAGGCTTGGCTTGAGTTGCTTGAATCTGGCCAGCAGCCCGTTGACGAACTGAGGGGACTCGTCGGTGGACAGCTCGCCCGCCAGGTGCACCCACTCGCTGATCACCACGCCCTCGGGGACATCGGGCATCCACAGCAGCTCGTAGGTGCCGCCGCGCAGCAGGTTGCGGTCGACCGCGGGCATGCGGTCGAGGGTCCAGCCCTCGGCGTAGGTGGTGATGAGCTCGTCGATGCGCGGGCGGTGCCTGGCCACGCCCTCGACGATGGCCGAGGTGTATTCGTTGACCGGGGGCTCCTGCCGCTCCACGCGCTCGGCGAGGATCTTCAGCGGATCCTCGCCACGGAGTTCGGACTCGAAGAGGATGTCGAGCGCACGCCTGCGCGCCTTGCCACGTGCCGACACCTCAGGCCCGGCCGAGGTACTCGCCGGTGCGGGTGTCGACCTTCACCTTCTCGCCCGTCGTGATGAACAGCGGGACCTTGATCTCCGCGCCGGTCTCCAGCTTGGCGGGCTTGGTGCCGCCGGTGGAGCGGTCGCCCTGCAGGCCCGGCTCGGTCTCGGCGATGGTGAGCTCGGCCGCGGCGGGCAGGTCGACGTAGAGGGCGGCGCCCTCGTTGAAGGCGACCGTGGCCGTGGTGTTCTCCAGCATGTAGTTGGCGGCGGTGCCGACCGTGGCGGCGGACACGTTGACCATGTCGTAGGTCTCGGTGTCCATGAAGACGAAGTCGTCGCCGTCGCGGTAGGAGTACTGCATCTCGCGCTTGTCGACGTTGGCCACGTCGACCTTCACGCCGGCGTTGAAGGTCTTGTCGACGACCTTGCCGGAGAGGACGTTCTTCAGCTTGGTGCGCACGAACGCGCCGCCCTTGCCCGGCTTGACGTGCTGGAACTCGACAACGCTCCAGAGCTCACCGCCCTCGAGCTTCAGCACGATGCCGTTCTTGAGGTCGTTGGTCGTCGCCACTCGTTCTTCTCCCGCGTGCGGCCGCTCTAAAGGACGAGCAGCTCCTTGGTCGTCTTGGTGAAAAGCTCCGGCCCGCCCGCACGGGTCACGAGGGTGTCCTCGATCCGGACGCCGCCTCGGCCCGGGAGGTAGACCCCAGGCTCGACGGTGATCGGAACTCGATCCTCTAGTCTACCGGTACGCGAGGGGCCCAGGAACGGCTCCTCGTGGATCTCCAGGCCGACGCCGTGCCCGAGGCCGTGCCTGAAGTGCTCGCCGTGGCCCGCCTCCGCCACGATCGAGCGGGCCGCGCGGTCCACGTCACCGGCCGCCGCGCCGGGCGCGAGCGCGTGCCGGCCCGCCCGCTGGGCTTCGGCCACCAGGTCGTAGAGCTCGCGCTGCCAGCCGGCGGGCGGCCCGAGGCTGACCGTACGGGTCATGTCGGCGTGATAGCCCCGGTAGCGGGCGCCGAAGTCCATCGTCACCAGGTCGCCGGCGCGCAGCTCCCTGCCGGTGGGGGCGTGGTGCGGGATCGCGCCGTTCTCGCCCGCGGCCACGATCGAGTCGAACGCGGGCTTGTCGGCGCCCAGCTCGGTCATGCGGTTCTCCAGCAGCCGGGCGAGCTCGCGCTCGGTCATGCCGGGGACGATGCGGGCCGAGACGTCGGCGAACGCCTGATCGGTGATCGCGCAGGCGGTGCGCAGCAGCTCCAGCTCGGCGTCGTCCTTGACGGCGCGCAGCTCCTCGACCACCGGGCCGAGCGGCACCAGCCCCTCGCCCAGGCGGCGGTAGGTGGCCACGGTCATGCTCGCCGCCTCGATGCCCGCGCCCGGCTCGGCCAGCCTGGCCGCCACGTCGGACGCCTCGACGACCGGAACGCCGAGGGTGCGGGCCTTGCCGATGTAACGGTTGTCGGTGGCGAGCAGCGCCGAGCCGTCGGCCCGGACCAGGACGGCCGCGTTCGAGCTGGCCAGGCCCGTCAGATAGCGGACGTTGACCGCGGAGGTGACGAGGAGCGCCGGCACCTCGCGGGCGGGGAGCAGCGCGGCGAGCCGCGCCAGGCGCGCCGCGTGGTCGAAGGTCATCCCGCCAATCTACGGCCGCTCCCCGGCCCTCGCGGCGCGCGACGGGTCAGCGGCCCGGTACGGCCCATTCGCGGATGAACTCGGCGAGCGGGCCGGTCGGCTCCATGTCGCCCTTCTGCTGGGCGCGCTCCAGGTCGCGGTAGACGTCGGCGACCTGCTTGAGCGCGGCCTCGCGGTGGCCGGCGGCGTACTTGCCCGCCGCCTTGCGCAGCTTGTCCTGGGCCTTGGAGGCGACGCGCGGGTTGATGCCGTTGGTGCCGACCTGGTGCGTCACGGCCTGGTCGAACGCGCTCAGCCACCGGTCGAAGCCGCCGGGCGGCTCCTGGCCGGGGCGGAGGGTGCCGCGTACGGGGGGCGTCTCGCGCAGCGCACTGGGCAGCTCGCTGTCCGGCCCGAAGGTGATCACGTTGCCCGGCGACGGCTGGGCCGGCGGGCTGGAGGGCTCGCCGGTGGGCCAGTCGGACGTCGTGGTGGGCGTCTGTCCCGGCACGACGTCCGTGGTGGGCGCGTCGCTGGGGGTGGCCACCGCGACCGGGTCGCGGCCCTCGGGCTCGTCGCCGCCCGCGTTCGCCCAGAGGACCATGCCGACGGTCACCGCGACGATGGCGGCCACGGCCGCGCCGAGCTGGACGACGAGCCTGCGCCCGCCGCGCGCCGGCTGCCGCGGGCCCTCCACCGCGAGGTCGCCGGCCTGGTAGACGGCGGTGTCCCCGGCGCGGGCCGCCGGTGCGGCGCCGGGAACGTCGCCGCGCAGCATGGCGCCGGTCACGGGCACGCCGGCGGGGGCCGCCGGGGCGTCGGGGTTGGCGCGGGGGTGGGCGATGGTCACCAGCGCGCGGCGGATGGTCTCGCCGCCGGCCGGGCGGCGCGCGGGATCCTCCGCGATCATGGCCAGCACCAGGCGGTCGAGCTCGGCGGGCACCCCGGCCCTGAACGCACTGGGCGGCACCGGCCCCGCGCCGGGGGCGCCCGTGGCGGAGACGCCCGTGGCGGGGGCGCCCTCCGTGCCGGAGACGCCCGTGGCAGGGGCGTTCTCCGTGGCGGCGGCCTCGAAGGGGTGGCGGCCGGACAGCAGCTCGTAGCAGACGCAGCCGAGGGCGTACACGTCGCCGGCGGGCCGCGCCTCGTCCCCCGCGGCCCGCTCGGGGGCCAGGTAGCGGGGGTCGCCGCCGGGCGTGGCCGCGCCGCCGAGCCCGAACCCGACGACCTTGAGCACGCCGCTGCCGGCCCGCCGGAAGCTGTCGGGGTCGATCTCCCCGTGCACCACCCCGGCGCGGTGCGCGGCGTCCAGCCCGGCGGCCGCCTGCGCCACCAGGTCGCACGTCTCCACCACGCCGAGGGTGCCGCCCGCGGCCTCCCGCTCCTCGCCGAGGCTCATCCCCGTGAGGTGCTCCATCACCAGGAACGGCGCCCCGTCGTGCTCGCCGACGTCCAGGACCATGGCCACGTTCGGATGGATGACCTTGGCCACGGCCTGGGCGTGCTGCCTGAGCGTTTCCGGGGTTCCCGCGCCCCGCAGCAGCTTCACGGCCACGACCCAGTCGGCGCGGGTGTCGTACCCGCGCCACACCTCGCCCACCGGTCCGGCGCCGATGCGCTCCTCCAGCCGGTACCGGTCGGCTATCAACGCCGGCGTCGTCGCGTCGGACATATCTCCGCCAAACACTCGAAAATCATGATTTCCGACCCACCATAGGCCCCCACGGCGCCGCGCGCCTCCGCGAGAGCGAGAGGGAGCGGTTCAGGCGGCGACCGGCTCCGGCGTCCGCCGCGTCCCGGACGGGGCGTCGTCGAGCGGCTGCGGAGGGGCGTTGAAGACCGCCGTGTCGAGGCGGCCCTCCGAGCGGGCCACCAGCACCGGCACCACCATCTGGCCGGCGACGTTCGTGGCGGTGCGCATCATGTCGAGGATCGGGTCGATGGCCAGCAGCAGGCCGACGCCCTCCAGCGGCAGTCCCAGGGTGCTGAGCGTGAGCGTCAGCATGACGGTCGCGCCGGTGAGCCCCGCGGTGGCCGCCGAGCCGACGATCGAGACGAACGCGATCAGCAGGTAGTCGCCGAGGCCGAGCGGCACGCCGAAGACCTGCGCCACGAAGATCGCGGCCAGCGCCGGGTAGACCGAGGCGCAGCCGTCCATCTTGGTGGTCGCGCCGAACGGCACCGCGAAGGAGGCGTAGTCGGGGTCCACGCCGTTGCGCTCGATCGTGACCCGCTGCGTCAGCGGCAGCGTGCCGACCGACGAGCGCGAGACGAACGCCAGCTCGATCGCGGGCCAGGCGTTGCGGAAGAAGCGCACGGGGCTGACCTTGCCCCAGACCGCCAGCAGCGTCGGGTAGACGGCCAGCAGCACCAGGAGGCAGCCGGCGTAGACCCCGGCGCTGAACTTGGCGAGCGGCGCGAGCAGGTCCCACCCGTACGTGGACACGGCCTTGCCGATGAGGCCCGCCGTGCCGATGGGCGCGAGCCTGATGACCCACCACAGCGCCTTCTGGACCAGCTCCAGCACCGAGCGGGCGAGCGCGAGGGCCGGTTCGGCCTTCTCCCCCGCCGCCAGGGCGGCCGCGCCGAGCACGGCGCCCAGGAAGACGATCTGCAGGACGTTGACCTCGGTGAAGGCGGTGACGACGTTGGTCGGGAGGATGCCGGTGACGAAGTCGAGCCAGGTGCCGGCGTGCTCGGGGGCCTTGGCGGCGCCGGTGTCGAGGCTGACGCCGCGGCCGGGGTCGATGAGCAGGCCGAGCCCGATGGCGAGGGCCACCGCCACCGCGGCGGTGATCAGGAACCACATCAGGGTCTTGGCGGCGAGCCTGGCCGCGCCGTTGACGTTGCGCAGGTTGGCGACGCTGACCAGCACGGCGGTGAAGACCAGCGGCGGCACGGCGAGCTTGAGCAGCTGGACGAAGATCTGGCCGACCCTGTTCAGGGTCTCGGCCAGCCAGGTCACGTCCCAGATCCTGGCGGCGAAGCCCAGCGCGACGCCGGCGGCGAGGCCGGTGAGGAGCTGGAGCGAGAAAGAGAATCTCTTCACGGGAGGAAAGCTCCGGACTTGTGAGGTTATGGGTGGTCGCGACGTCGTACGGTCAGCGACACAGCGACGTGTGCAACCGGCACAGGTCGACGTGCAGCCGCTCGACGAGCAGCACGAGCACCAGGGAGAACCTCACGGGGCCTGTCAACGCCGGTGAGGTCCGGAGCATTCCTCACGGAAAGGGTGATTCACCCCACTTAACCGGTCATCCGGCGATGTCCTTGATCTGCTCGATGAGCCGGACCCGCTCCTCGTGCGTACGCCCGAGCGGCGCCACGTTCAGCGTGGTGACCCCCGACTCCTTCAGCGCCTGCACCCGGTCGCGCACGAAGCCCTCGCTGCCGATCAGCGACTGCTTCTCCAGCAGCTCGGTGGGCACCTTGGCGGCGGCCTCGTCCTTCTTGCCCGCGAGGTAGAGGTCCTGGATCTCCTCGGCCTCCTTCTCGTAGCCGTAGCGCCTGGCCAGGTCGTTGTAGAAGTTCTTGCCCTTGGCGCCCATGCCGCCGATGTAGAGGGCCGCCATCGGCCGCCCGAACTCCAGCAGCCCGGACACGTCGTCGCCGATCGCGAGGGACGCCTGCGCGATCACGTCCAGCTCGCCCAGCTCGGGGTCGCGCTTGGCCTTGCCCGCGGCCAGGGCCTCGCCCCAGACCTCGCCGGCCTTCTCCGGCACGTAGAAGATCGGCTCCCAGCCCTCGGCCAGCTCGGCGGCCAGCTCGACGTTCTTCGGCCCGATGGCGGCGACCACGATGGGGATGCGGGGACGCACCGGGTGGTTGATGATCTTCAGGGCCTTGCCCAGGCCGGTGCCCTGGCCGGGCGGGAGCGGCACCTGGTAGTGGCGGCCCTGGTGCTCCACGCGCTCGCGCCGCCACACCTGGCGGCAGATCTCGATGACCTCCCGCGTACGCGCCAGCGGCGCGGTGTACGGCACCCCGTGGAACCCCTCGATCACCTGCGGCCCCGACGCGCCGATGCCGAGCGTGAAACGCCCGTCGGAGACGAAGTCGAGCCCGGCGGCGGTCATGGCCAGGAGCGTCGGCGTGCGCGAGTAGATCGGCAGGATGCCGGAGGCGATCTGCAGCCGCTCGGTCTTCGCCGCGATGTAGCCCATCTGGCTGACCGCGTCGAAGCTGTAGGCCTCGGCCACGAACACGATGTCCAGTCCGGCCTTCTCGTAGTCCGCCAGCTCGGCGACGGTCTCCTTGAAGCCGCCCGAGTAGTTGATTGCCATACCGATGCGCATGCCGGGCTCCCCTAGAACCGAATGATGTTCCGTTTCGACGCGAACAGGCTATCGCGTCGGCTCTCCGGCGGGGAGCGGCTAGCCTGGGACGGGTGCTGAGTCGCGTTGTCGTGGTGCTGTCTGCGGTGGTGGCCGCGGCTCTGGCGGGTCATCGGCTGATCCCCTCGCTCGGCGGGTTCACCCCCGTCCTGGAGAGCCTGCTGCCCTGGATCGGGCTGGCCGTGCCGGTGCTGCTGCTCGCCGCCGCGCTGGCGCGTTCCACCGTGGCCGCCGCGGCCGCGCTGGTGCCGGGGGTGGTGTGGGCGGCGATGTTCGGCTCGACGCTCCTGCGCACGCCGCCCGGCGGGGCCAGCGACCTGTCCGTGGGCACGGTCAACGTCGGCGTGCGCAACGACGCCTCCGGCGAGGCCGTACGCGCCATCGCCAAGGACCTCGACCTGCTGGCCGCCCAGGAGCTGACGCCCGGCGGCCCGGCCGCCAAGCAGCTCAACAAGATGTTCAAGTACCACTACCCGGTCAGCACGGTCGGCCTGTGGAGCCGCTACCCGCTCAGCCGCACCGAGCCGCTGGACGTCGGCCTGGGCTGGCCGCGCGCCCTGCGAGCCGTCGCCGAGACCCCCAAGGGCAAGGTCACCGTCTACGTCATGCACCTCGCCTCGGCCCGGCCCGGCCACACCGCCTCGCGCGACGCCTCGCTGGCCCGCGCCCGCGCGCTGGTCGACGCCGATCCGAGCAAGCGCATCCTGCTGCTCGGCGACCTCAACACCGCCACCACCGACCGCAACCTGCGCGGCCTCACCCCGCCGCTCACCGACGCGCAGAGCGTCGCGGGCGACGGGTTCGGCTTCACCTGGCCGGCCGAGTTCCCGGTCACCCGGCCCGACCACATCCTGTTCAAGGGGATGGAGGCCACCGAGGCGGGCGTGGCCCCGGCGACCGGCAGCGACCACCGCGCGGCGATCGCCTCGTTCCGCTTCTAGCCCTGGCTGCGCAGGGCGGCGAGGTCTCCCGGCGTGTCGATGTCGGCGGGGTCGCCGTGGTCGTCGCACGGCACCTCGGTGACCAGCTCGGGATGGGCCTTGATGAACGCGCGGGCCCCGACGTCCCCCACCGCGCGCTCGGCCACCTCGGCGAAGTGCTCGCGGGCGACGAGCACCGGGTTCCTGCGCCGGCCCCCGTACGTCGCGACGGCCAGCCCGGCGCGCGCCTCGATCAGCGCGCGCACCGCGCCCGGCCGGATCAGCGGCTGGTCGACCAGCGCGATCACCACGGCCTCCGCCTCCTCGGGCAGCGCGGCCAGGCCGGCCCGCAGCGACGAGCCCATGCCGGAGGCCCAGCCGGGGTTGCGCACCGCGACCGCCCCGCGCACCTGCGCGTCTGCCGCGCCCAGCACCACCACGACCGGGTGGCAGCCGCCCTCCGCGAGCAGCCGTACGCCCCGGTCGAGCAGGCGTTCGCCGTCGTACTCGACGAGCGCCTTCGGCGTGCCGAGCCGTGCGCCGCGCCCGGCCGCGAGCAGCAGCCCCGCGATCACGGCGACTCGTGGTGGATGCGGCCGCGCGTGGTGGACAGCGGGCGGCCGGTGCCGCCCCAGCGGAGCTGGATCAGCTCGGCGGCGATCGACACGGCGGTCTCCTCGGGGGTGCGCGCGCCGAGGTCCAGGCCGATGGGCGAGCGCAGCCGGGCCAGCTCCTCCTCGGTGAGCCCGGCCTCGCGCAGCCGGGCCAGGCGGTCCTCGTGCGTACGGCGCGAGCCCATCGCCCCGACGTACCCGGCGCCGGTGCGCAGCGCCACCTCCAGCAGCGGCACGTCGAACTTCGGGTCGTGGGTGAGCACGCAGATCACCGTGCGCTCGTCCACCTCCACCGTGGCGAGGTAGTCGTGCGGCCACTTGACCACGACCTCGTCGGCGTCGGGGAAGCGCTTCTGCGTGGCGAAGACCGGCCGAGCGTCGCAGACCGTGACGTGGTAGCCGAGGAACTTGCCGACCCGCGCCACCGCCGCCGCGAAGTCGATCGCCCCGAACACCAGCATGCGCGGCGGCGGCGCGAACGCGTGCACGAACACCGCGAGGTCGTCCAGCCGCCGCTCCCCCTCGCCGCCGTAGCGGCGGATGCCGGTCGCGCCCTGGGCGAGCATGCCGCGGGCGTCGTCGTCCACGGCCTCGTCGAGCCGGCGCACCCCGAGGGTGCCCGAGGCGCGGTCCGGCCAGATGATCCGGCGCGCCCCGATCCGTCCGGGGCCGGAGACGACGGTGGCGACGGCGACCGGCTCGTGCGCCTCGATCGACGCGGCCACCTCGCCGAGCTGGGGGAAGGTCTCGATCGAGATGGGCTCGACGAGGATGTCGATGATGCCGCCGCAGGTGAGCCCGACGGCGAAGGCGTCGTCGTCGGTGACCCCGTAGCGCTGGAGCACCGGCGTGTCGATCTCGCCGGCCAGCTCGAACACCGCGCCCTCGACGCAGCCGCCGGACACGCTGCCCACGACCTCGTCGCCGCGCACCGCCATCGCCGCGCCCGGCGGTCGCGGCGCGCTGCTGAACGTGCTGACCACGGTCGCCAGCCCGAACTTGAGCCCCGACCGGTACCAGCGCATGATCTCCGGCAGCACGTCACGCATGGGCGAGCCTTTCGCTGAGTTGCTCGAAGGCGGCCAGGCTGTGCCCGGCCACCAGGTCGTCGATGTACGGCAGTGCGGCCCGCATCCCGCCCGTGAGCGGCTGGTAGTCCTCATACCCCTTGTGCGGGTTGACCCAGATGACGCGGTACGCCTGCCGCGAGACCCTGGCCATCTGGGCGGCCAGCAGGCCGGGGTCGCCGCGTTCCCAGCCGTCGGAGGCGATCACCACGATCGCGCCCCGCGCGCTGAACCGGGTCAGGTACTCGCGCAGCTCCTCCCCCAGCCGGGTGCCGCCGCTCCAGTCGGGGATGGCCTTCGAGGCCTCGTTCAGCGCGGTGCCGGGGTCGCGGTGGCGCAGCTCGGCGGTGAGCGGGGTGAGGCGGGTGCCGACGGAGTAGACCCTGGTGGCCCGCGGCTCGCTCCTGACCAGGGCGTGGGCGAAGCGCAGCAGGGTCTCGGCGTAGGGGGCCATGGAGCCGCTGACGTCCACGAACAGCACCACCGCACGGGGCCGGGTGGCGTGCACGCGGTGGCGGAGACCGGCCACCTCGCCCTTGCGCAGCGCCTCGCGGATCGTCCTGCGCCGGTCGAGCGCGCCGCGGCGGGCGCGCTCGAAGCGGCGCGAGCGCCGCCGGGCCCGCCGGTCGCGCAGCAGGGCCAGCAGGCGGTGCACCTCGGCCCGCTCGGCCTCGGTGAGCCTGGCCACGTCCCGGTGGCGCAGGATCTCGGCGCGGCTCGCGGTCGCGGGGGCCGCCGTCGCCTCGCCGCCGCCCTCCTCCTCGCCGCCCGGGTCCTCGCGCGCCGCCAGGTGCCGGGTGACGCTCGTGACGGCCGTACGGGCGAGCGTCGCGCGCCGCCCGGCGAAGTAGGCGGCGAAGCAGCGGTCGTAGCGGGGCAGGTCGTCCGGCGTCGCGCACAGCGTGAGCCGCCCGGCCCAGTAGACGGCGGCGCGGTCGGTCACGTCGAGGTGGGCGAGCGCGGCCAGCAGGCTCTGGGTGCGGTCGTGGTCGGCGGCCACCCCGGCCGCCCGCAGCGTCCTGGCGAAACCCGTCATGACGGCGACCAGCCCGCCTGCGTCCCCGGAGAGGTCAGTCATGGGACAGCAGCCCGTTGCCGAGGACGCTCACCACGTCCTCCCGGTACTTCAGCGCCGCCCCCAAAGTGGCGGCGGCCAGCCCCGGGTCCAGCTCCTTCGCGCCCAGCGTCAGCAGCGCCTCCGTCCAGTCCAGCGTCTCGGCCACGCCGGGCGGCTTGACCAGGTCGGCCCGGCGCAGCCGCTCGGCCGCCCGCGCCACCTGCAGCGCCAGGGTCTCGGTGCACTGCGGCAGGCGGCGCAGCAGGATGGCCACCTCGCGGTCGTAGGACGGGTGCTCCAGCCAGTGGTAGAGACAGCGCCGCTTGAGCGCGTCGTGGACCTCACGGGTGCGGTTGGAGGTCACCACGACCACCGGCGGCGTCTCCGCCCTGATCGTGCCCAGCTCGGGGATCGAGATCGTGAAGTCCGACAGCACCTCCAGCAGGAACGCCTCGAACTCGTCGTCGGCCCGGTCGATCTCGTCCACCAGCAGCACGCTGGGCTGCGTCTCGACGGCCTTCAGCAGCGGGCGGGCGATGAGGAAGCGCCGGTCGTAGATCTCGCCCTCCAGCCGGGCGACGTCGGTGACCCCGGCCGCCTCGGCGGCCTTGAGATGCAGGAGCTGGCGGGCGAAGTCCCAGTCGTAGAGCGCCTGGGCGGCGTCCAGGCCCTCGTAGCACTGGAGCCGGATGAGCGGCGCCCGCAGCAGCGTGGCGAGGGTCTTGGCCAGCTCGGTCTTGCCGACGCCCGCCTCCCCCTCCAGGAACAGCGGCCGTCCCATGCGCAGCGCGAGGAAGGCGGCCGTCGCGAGCCCCTCGTCGGCCAGGTAGGCGTGCCGATCGAGCAGCTCGATGAGCTTTTCCGGCGACTGGATGTCCATCGTCCTGATTGTCCGGCGCAGCACGCCTTCAGGCTACGTCGCCACCCCGCCCGGCGATAAGACGCCGGCCCGACTTGAGGTCAGGGCCGCTCCGGCGCCTCTCCGCGCTCGTGGATGAGCGCCGTCAGCTCGGCGACGGCCTGCGCGGCGCGCTCCTTCTCCGAGCCCTGGATGCCCATCGCGCCGATCGTGCTGCCGTCGGAGAAGTCGACGCGCGGCCACGGCTCGCCCGGCGTCATCGACACCTCCAGGACCTCCGGCCAGGAGTAGCGGTGGGTGCGTACGGCGTTGACGAGGGTCACGCCCTGCTCGTCGGCGTCCACCCGCACCCGGCCCAGCAGGTGCAGCACGTACGCCACCGCCACGCCGAACGCGACGATCGCGATGCGGTCGGGCAGCTTGAACGGCTCGGAGATGAAGATCGCCATGATCACCGCGCCCGCCACGACCAGCGCGGCGAAGCCGTAGGCGACCATGCGCGGGACGCGCGGGCGCCAGGTGACGGGCAGGGACGGCGGCGGGACGGCGGGCTCGGACACGAGGAGAACCTACCGCAGCTCAGGGCAGGTCCCGCAGGAGGAGTCGCCGGTTCGGCCCCATGTCGGGACGGGCCGCTCCCCCTGCGGGCGCGCGGCTCAGGAAAGATCGCGCAGGAGGAGCGCGGTCTCCAGGGCGGCGACCGCCGACTCGTACCCCTTGTCCTCCTTGCTGCCCGGCAGCCCCGACCGGTCGAGCGCCTGGTCCAGGGTCTCGCAGGTGAGCACGCCGTTGCCGACCGGCGTGCGCTCGTCCAGCGAGACCCGGGTCAGACCGGCGGTCACCGAGTCGCAGACGTAGTCGAAGTGGGCGGTCTCGCCGCGGATGACCGCGCCGAGCGCCACCACGGCGTCGCAGCGGCGGGCCAGCGCCTGGGCGACCACCGGGATCTCCAGTGATCCCGGCACCCGCACCACGGTGGCCCGCGCGCCGCTGTCGTCGCACGCCGCCACGGCCCGCGCCACGAGCTGGTCGGTGATCTTGGCGTGCCAGGTGGCGGCCACCACCCCCACCGTCAGCCCCGCCGCGTCCGGCGCCGCGGCCTGGGGGCGTCCTTCCCCGCTCATGATGCCTCCGAGATGTCGTGGCCGAGGCGATCGCGCTTGGCCTTCAGGTACCGCTCGTTGTAGGGGTTCATGGCCACGGGCATGGGCTCGCGGCCGAGGACCTTGATGCCGTAGCCGTCCATGCCCTTGAGCTTGGACGGGTTGTTGGTGAGCAGCCGCACCGACTTCACGCCGAGGTCGGCGAGGATCTGCCCCGCGTTGGAGAACTCCCGCGCGTCCACCGGCAGCCCGAGCTCCAGGTTGGCGTCCACGGTGTCGGAGCCGTTGTCCTGCAGGCTGTACGCCTTGAGCTTGGCCAGCAGCCCGATCCCCCTGCCCTCGTGCCCGCGCAGGTAGACGACGACGCCGCGGCCCTCCTGGGCGATGGCCGACATCGCGCTGTCGAGCTGCACGCCGCAGTCGCAGCGCAGCGAGCCGAACACGTCGCCGGTCAGGCACTCGGAGTGGGCGCGGACCAGGACGTTCTCGCCGTCGCCCAGCTCGCCGTAGACCAGCGCCATGTGCTCGCCGCCGTCGAGGGCGCTGGCGTAGCCGTAGCCGCGCCACATGCCGTACACGTTCGGCAGGCGCGTCTCGGCGACCCGGGTGACCATGCTCTCGACCCGCCGCCGGTGGTCCACGAGCTGCTCGATGGAGACCAGCGCGAGGCCGTGCTGATCGGCGAAGCGCCGCAGCTCGGGCAGGCGGGCCATGCTGCCGTCGTCGTTGACGACCTCGGCCAGCGCCCCGGCCCCGGACAGGCCGGCGAGCCTGGCCAGGTCCACGGCGGCCTCGGTGTGGCCGCGCCTGGCCAGCACGCCGCCCTCGTGGTAGCGCAGCGGGAAGACGTGCCCGGGGCGGACCAGCTCGTTGGGCTCGGTCGCGGAGTCGGCGAGCGTGCGGATGGTCCGCGCCCGGTCGGCCGCGGAGATGCCGGTGGTGACGCCGTCGCGGGCGTCCACGGTGATCGTGTACGCCGTGCGCATGCGCTCCTTGTTGTGGAACACCATGAGCGGCAGCCCGAGCCGGTCGAGCTCCCTGCCCTCCATGGCCACGCAGATCATGCCGCTGGTGTGCCGGATCGTGAACGTGCACAGCTCGGGCGTCGCCTTGGCCGCGGCGAAGATGAGGTCGCCCTCGTTCTCGCGGTTCTCGTCGTCCACGACCACGACCGGCTTGCCGTTGCGGATGTCCTCGATGGCGCGTTCGATCGGGTCGAGCTCGATCTTCTTCTCCTCCCTCACTGGGCCACCGCCACCTGCGGCGCGGCGCCCGTGCCCGCGCGGTACTCGCGCAGCCACTTGACGAACCCGACGACGACCAGCACGAAGAACACCCCGTACACCCATCCGGAGACGACCAGCCCCGAGCTGAAGGCGAGCGGCACCCCGACGAGGTCGACGGCCACCCACACGATCCAGAAGTCGACCAGCGCCCGCCCCTGCGCCCAGGTGGCGATCGCGCTGCCGACGAAGATGTAGGCGTCGGCGGCCACCAGGAACGCGCCCTTCGGCAGCGGCACCTGCGCGCCCCACGACAGCTTCGTCACCCAGAACAGCAGCCCGACCAGCGCGGTCCCCGCCAGCAGCGCGCCGACCAGCACCAGCCGCTCCCACAGGGCGGCCG
The DNA here is from genome assembly GCF_039529455.1 of Nonomuraea bangladeshensis. Taxonomy (NCBI): domain Bacteria; kingdom Bacillati; phylum Actinomycetota; class Actinomycetes; order Streptosporangiales; family Streptosporangiaceae; genus Nonomuraea; species Nonomuraea bangladeshensis. The sequence continues at coordinate 402,670 of NZ_BAAAMV010000010.1, read as the reverse complement.
GCCTGATCGGGAGCTGCTTGCCGCCCTGGGTGCCGCGCCGCCACGCCCACCAGCCGTACAGCGCCAGGATCCCGAACATCGCCTGCTTCAGCGCGTTGCCGGTGATGTGCGCGTTGATCGAGGCGATGAACAACAGCACCGAGCCGGCGAACTGCACCGGCCAGGTCCACATCGACTTGCGCATGGCCAGCAGCACCGTGGACAGCGCGGCGATGTTGCCGATCAGGTCCGTCCAGAGCACGTGTGTGCCGAATACCGTGAATCCGGCGTCCGCCCAGTTCACTGCCTGACCACCAGCCTTTCCACATACTTCGCGATCACGTCGACCTCGATGTTCACCAGGTCGCCCACCTGGCGTTCGCCCATGGTGGTGAGCCGCAGCGTGGTCGGGATGAGGCTCACGCCGAAGCCGTCGTCGTCAACCGTGGTGACCGTCAGGCTGATTCCGTCGATCGCGATGGAGCCCTTCTCGGCGACGTACCGGCTCAGCGGCTCCGGGAGGGAGAAACGCAGGTCGTCCCAGTTCTCGCCGGGGGCGCGGGACAGCAGCACGGCGGTGCCGTCCACGTGGCCCTGTACGATGTGGCCGCCGAGGCGCTGGTCGGCGCGTACGGCCCGCTCCAGGTTGACCGCGGACCCGGCGGACAGCGCGCCGAGGGAGGTGCGGTCGAGGGACTCCCGCATCACGTCCACGGTGAAGACGCCGTCCGCGGCCTCGACCACCGTCAGGCACACGCCGTTGACGGCGATGGAGTCGCCGTGGCGGGCGTCGGAGGTGACCAGCGGGCCGCGTACGGACAGCCGGGCGCCGCCGCCGGCGTGTTCGATGGCGACGACCTCGCCCTTTTCCTCAATGATTCCGGTGAACATCGATCACTGCTCCCTGCTGGGTTGCGCGACGGGCCGGGCGATCAGCCGAACATCTGGCCCTATTGGGGAAATCTCGTCAAAGGTCAGGCGATGGATGGCGTCGATCGTGCCCACCCCGGCCGGGCCGAGCGCGGCGCGGCCGGAGCCGAGCAGCGCCGGGGCCACGTACGCGACCACCCGGTCGGTCAGCCCCTCGCGCAGGAACGATCCCGCGAGCGCGGGCCCGCCTTCGAGGAAGACGCCGACGACCTCGCGGGCGGCCAGCTCGGTCAGCAGGGCGCGCAGGTCGAGGCCGCTCCCGTGGCGGGGCAGGCGCAGGATGTCGGCCTTGAGCCGGCCAGTGTCGGCGTCGTCGGCCACGGCGAGGAGGGTGGGGGCCTGGTCGTCGAGCACGCGAGCTTCGGGGGGCGTACGGGCCTCGGTGTCGACCACGACCCGCAGCGGCGGCCTGCGCCGGGCGGACGGGCCCTCCGGTCGGGGGGTGAGCCGGGGGTCACTGCGCCGCGCGGACGGGCCGTCCGGTCGGGCGGTGAGGCGGGGGTCGTCGGCGAGCACGGTGCCGACGCCCGCGACGATCGCGTCGGCGGCGGCCCGCATCCGGTGCACGTCGGCCCGTGACTCCGGCGAGGTGATCCACTGGCTGGTGCCGTCCTCGGCGGCCGAGCGGCCGTCGAGCGTGGCGGCGAACTTCCAGGTCACGTGGGAGCGGCCGAGCCGCGCGTAGGTGAGCCACTCCTCGTTGACCCGTTCGGCCTCGGCCGCCAGCACGCCCGTGGTCACCTCGACCCCGGCGGCCCGCAACCGCGCCGCGCCGCCCGCCGCCTTGGGGTTGGGGTCGGCCACCGCGACCACGACCCGCGCGATCCCGGCGTCGAGCAGCGCCCGGCTGCACGGCCCCGTCCGCCCGGTGTGGTCGCAGGGCTCCAGCGTCACGTACGCCGTGCCGCCCCGGGCCCGCTCCCCCGCCTGGGCGAGCGCGCCGATCTCGGCGTGCGGCCCGCCCGCGTACGCGTGGAAGCCCTCCCCGGCGACCGCGCCGTCCGCGTCCAGCACGACGCAGCCGACGACCGGGTTGGGGCTGGTGGTGCCGTGACCGCGCGCGGCCAGCGCGACGGCGCGCGCCATGGGGGCGGCGTCCTGCTCGGGTAGCTCCACCCGGGGTCTCCTACTCGCCAGTAGCTTCAAGCCACGGCGGGCCCCGGGGGACTCGATGGTGCACGACATGCACCACAGCAGGCATCCGGCGGTATGCCGGACACCTCGCGCGCTGCCTCCCATCCGGACTTTAACCGTCGGTCCCGGAATTTCACCGGGTCAACCGGCCGATGGCATCGGCCGGGTCGCGGACTGTAACCGCCGGTTCGGAGTTTCACCGACCCCGGAGCACGCTAGCTCTGTTCTCCCATCAGTGTGCCATGTCCGAAACGCCGAGCGCGACCGCCCCCTGCGCGGGGATTCAGGCGGCCGTCATCCGGCGCGCCCGGCGGGCCACCGGCGCGTACCTGACCTGCGGGGGCACCAGCCCGAGCCCGGTGTGCAGGGTACGCAGGGTCGCCGTCGCCCACAGGTCGCCGACGGGGGTGGCGGGCAGGCCGTACAGCCGCCGGGCCCAGCGCGGCAGCGTGGCGAAGGCCAGCAGCGTGAGCGCCGGCAGGGCGGGCTTGAGCGGGGTCAGCAGGAGCGGCAGCGGCGCGTTGAGCGACAGGCGCAGCGGATGGGCCGCCTCCGGGACGAAACGCAGCCCCGGCCGTTCGGCCCGGATGTAGTCCTCCAGCTCGGCGACCGAGCCCGGCACGTCCTCGGCCTTGAGCCCGACCACCTCGGCGGCCCGCCGCCACTCGGCCACGAACGTGTCGGCCTCGGCGTCGCTCAGCCGTACGCCGGCCCGCCGGGCAACCGACAGGTAGGAGTCGACCTCGCCGACGTGCACCCAGCGCAGGGCGTCGGGGTCGTCGAGACGGTAGGTCTCTCCGGTGTCGGGGTCGTGGGCGGTGAGGCTGGCGTGGATCTTGCGTACCCGGCGGCCCGCCCGCTCGACCTCCTCCGTGGTGCCGTACGTGCGGACCCGGACGAACTCCGTGGTGCGCTGGAAGCGCGCCCAGGACTCGGCCGGGTCCATGAGCGCGGAGTTCTGCAGCACGCCGCGCATCGCCCGCGGGTGCAGGCCCTGCATGAGCAGGGCGCGGAAGCCGCCGACGAGCAGGATGGGTTCGCCCATCACCCGCCAGGTGACCGAGCCGGGGCCGAAGATGCCATGGTCACTCATAAGTGGATAATTACCCAGGTTGGGTGACATCTATGTGTCGATTGTGGCCCCGTCGGGTGTCAATCCCGGCCCGGCATGGAAACCTCCACGCCGGCGGCTCAACCCCGGGCGCGGGTGCTCAGCCGTGGACGCGGGATGGTCAGCCCTGGGCGCGGGATGGTCAGCCCTGGGCGCGGGATGGTCAGCCCTGGGCGCGGGTGGCGGCCGCGCGCAGCTCGTCGATGGCCGCGCCCGGGTCGGAGGCGCCGTAGACGGCGCTGCCCGCCACGAACACGTCCGCCCCCGCCTCGGCGCACCGCCCGATCGTCTCGGCGTCCACGCCGCCGTCGACCTGCACCCAGATCCGGCCGCCGTGCCGCCGCACCAGCTCACGCGCCCGGCGGACCTTCGGCAGCACCATGTCGAGGAACTTCTGCCCGCCGAAACCCGGCTCCACGGTCATCAGCAGCAGCATGTCGAGCTCGGGCAGCAGGTCTTCGTACGGCTCGACCGCCGTGGCCGGGTTGAGCGCGAGCCCCGCCCGCGCCCCCTGCGCGCGGATCTCGCGCAGCGTGCGGACGGGCGCCTTGGCGGCCTCGGCGTGGATGGTGACGCTGCCCGCGCCCGCCTCGGCGTACTGCGGCGCCCAGCGGTCGGGGTCGGCGATCATCAGGTGGCAGTCGAGCGGCGTGGCGGTCGCCTTGCGCAGCGCCTCGACGACGGGCAGCCCGAGGGTCAGGTTGGGCACGAAGTGGTAGTCCATGACGTCGACGTGCAGCCAGTCGGCGTTGGGCACGGCGGCGGCCTCGTCGGCGAGCCTGGCGAAGTCGGCGGCGAGGATGCTGGGCGAGATCTGTACGGCCATGATTTCGCCCAGTCTAGTGAACGGCGGGAGACGTGCCCCCGCCGCGTCACGTGCGGCGCTTGCGGACGAGCGCCAGGAACATCGCGTCGGTGCCGTGGCGGTGCGGCCAGAACTGCGCGTGCGGGCCGTCGCCGAGGCCGTCGACCTCGGGCAGGTAGGCGCGCGCGTCGAGCTGCTCGGCGTCGTCGCGGCGGGCGAGCACGTCGCCCACCACGACCCTGGTCTCGGCCAGGTGCGGCGAGCAGGTGACGTACGCGACGACCCCGCCGGGCCGGACCGCGTCGAGGGCGGTGCCGAGCAGCCGGCGCTGCAGCCGGCCCAGCTCGGCGATGGCCGACGGGTCGCGGCGCCACCGGGCCTCCGGCCGCCGCCGCAGCGCGCCGAGCCCGGTGCAGGGCGCGTCCAGCATGACCCGGTCGAACACCCCGGGACGCCAGGCGGGCTCGGTGCCGTCGGCGGTGATCACGTCCGCGTGCCGGGTGGTCTGCCATACCAGCCGCGCGCGATGGAACTGGACGTCGGCCGCCAGCAGCCGCGCCCCGCCGGGGAACCCGGCCGGGCCGTCGGCGGCCGTGTCGCCGTGGGTGGCGATGGCGTCGAGCAGCCCGGCCTTGCCTCCGGGCCCGGCGCACATGTCGAGCCACCGCTCCCCGCCGCCGCCCGGACCGCCCGCCGGCGCGTCGCCGTCGTCGAGCGGGACGCGGGTGAGGGCGAGCGCCACGAGCTGGCTGGCCTCGTCCTGGACGGCCGCACGGGTGCCCGCCACGGCCTCGATCTGCCCGGGGTCGCCCTCACCCAGATAGGCCGCGTACGGCGAGTAGCGGCCCGGCGTGGCCCCGGCCTCCTCCAGCTCCTTGACCGAGCTGCGCCCCGGCCGGGCGACCAGGGTCACCAGGGGACGGACGTTGTCGGCGGCGAGCAGGTCGGTCAGCTCGGCGTCGCCGCCGAGCGCGTCGCGGAAGGCCGAGACGATCCAGCGCGGGTGCGCGTGGGCGACGGCGAGGTGGCCGACCGGGTCGGTGCCGGCGTCGGGCGCGACGATGGGCACCCACTCCTCGATCGTCCTGGACGCGATCTTGCGCAGCACGGCGTTGGCGAACTTGGCGGGGCCGGGGCCGACGCGCAGGCGTACGAGGTCGACCGTGGTGCCGACGGCGGCGTGCGGCGGGACCCGCATGCGCAGGAGCTGGTGGGCGCCGAGCCGCAGGGCGTCGCGCACGTCGGGATCGGGCGCGCGGTCGCTGCACATCTCGATGATCGCGTCGTACGTGCCGAGCCCGCGCAGCGTCCCGTAGGCCAGCTCGGTGGCGAGGGCGGCGTCACGGCCCCTGATGCCGCGCTCGCGCAGGATGCGCGGCAGGAGCAGATTGGCGTAGGAGTCACGCTCGTCCACGGCCCTGATGACGTCGAACGCGGCGATCCTGGCCTCATCCCGAGGCACCCGCCGCCCCCCACGCCCGCCCTGCGCCCGCCCCTGCCCACCACGGGCCTGGCCGTCGCGAGTCTGCCCGCCCTGGGCCTGCCCGCCACGCGCCTGCCCACCCCGGGCCTGGGCGTCGCGGGACTGGCCGCCGGCGCGGTTCTTCGCGCCGCCGCGGGGCCGGTCGCGGCCCCCGTCGTTGTGCTGACCGCTCACGCGAAGATCTCTTTGCCCTCCGGGCGGACTCCCCGAGCCCACTCCACGGCCCCCATGACCCGCTTGCCCTGGGGCTGCACCTCGCCCAGCTCGACCGCGTCCGTGGCGGTGCCGACGAGCACGCGGGACTTGCCCGCGGCGACCTCGCCGGGAGCCAGCCGCTCCCCGGGGACCGGCCGCACCGGCCCGAGCTTGATCCGCGTGCCGCGGAACTCGGTCCACGCGCCGGGGCCGGGCGTGCAGGCCCGGATGAGGCGATCGACGTGCATGGCCGGCTTGTCCCAGGCGACCCGCGCGTCGGCGACGTTGAGCTTGGGGGCGATGGTGACGCCGTCGGCCGGCTGCGGCCGGGCCTCCAGCGTGCCGTCCTCGACCCCGTCGAGCGTGGCGGCCAGCAGCCCCGCCCCGGACACCGCAAGCCGCTCCAGCAGCGCCCCGCTGGTGTCGTCGCGGCGGACCTCCTCGGTGACGACCCCGTAGACGGGCCCGGCGTCGAGCTCCTTGACGATCTGGAACGTGGTCGCGCCGGTGATCTCGTCACCGTGCAGGACCGCGTGCTGGACGGGCGCGGCGCCGCGCCACGCGGGCAGGATCGAGAAGTGCAGGTTGATCCAGCCGTGCCGGGGGACGTCGAGCGCGGACTGGGGCAGCAGCGCGCCGTAGGCCACCACGGGGCAGCAGTCGGGCCCGATCTCCCGCAGCCGGTCGAGGAACGCGGGATCGCCGGCCTTCTGCGGGCGCAGCACCTCGATGCCCGCCTCCTCGGCGAGCTCGGCCACCGGCGAGGGGTGGACCTTGCGCCCGCGCCCGGACTGGGCGTCGGGCCGGGTGACGACGGCCACCACCTCATGCCGGGGCGAGTCGATCAGGGTGCGCAGCGACGGCAGAGCCGTCTCGGGCGTGCCCGCGAAGACCAGACGCATGCTTGTCAGAGTGCCTTTCCGCCGGTCGCGTGCGGCGAGAACTTGACGACGGGCGCGGCGAGCCCGCTCCACTCGGCCTCGCGGACCGCCTTCATGGCGAGCTTGCGCTGCTTGGGATCCATGCGGTCGATGAACAGGATGCCGTCGAGGTGGTCGGTCTCGTGCTGGAAGCATCGTGCCATGAGGTCGGTGCCCTCCAGCGTGACCGGCTCGCCGTGCATGTTGAAGCCCTTGGCCACGGCGCGCACGGCCCGCGGCGTCGGGAACGACAGCCCGGGGAAGGACAGGCAGCCCTCCTCGCCCTCCTCGTCCAGCTCGGACGACAGGTCGAGGTCGGGGTTGATCAGGTGGCCGAGCTGGTCGTCGACGTAGTAGGTGAACACCCGCAGACCGACGCCGATCTGCGGTGCCGCGAGGCCCGCGCCCGGCGCGTCCATCATCGTGTCGGTGAGGTCTTTGACCAGCTTGCGGAGCTCCTTGTCGAAATCGACGACCGGGGCCGCCGGGGTGCGCAGCACCGGGTCTCCGAACAGCCGGATCGACTGGATCGCCAAAGGGGTCACTCCGTTTCGTCGCGAGGGATCAGCCCAGTTTAGTGTGCTGGAGCGAGCGGGCCTTCATCGCGGCTTTGCGGGCGGCCTTGGCCACCGACTCGTCGTCGTGGCGGCCGGCCAGCAGGTCGAGCACGGCGATGGTGTCGGGGTGGCCGACGGCGGGCATCTCGGCGACGAGCTTGACGAGGTCTTCCGGCGGGTCGAGCCGCGCCGCGGCGGGCCCGGACAGGTGCAGCAGGGCCGCCAGGGAGTCGACCGCGAGCCAGGTGTGGTCCTCGGGGCCGAGCGCCGGGGCCGGCAGGTCGCGGATGTGCAGCCAGGAGGCGGCGTAGCGGCGCAGGAGGGGCTCGTCGAGCGCCTCGCGCACGGGGGCCTCGGCCTCGGGACCCAGCTCCTCCAGGATCGCGCCCACCGCGCCGCGCTGCCCGGCGGTGCCGGAGGCGGCGATCGCGACGAGGTCGCGCGCGGCCGACTCGGGCGAGCGGCGCTCCAGCCACCCGGCGACGGCGCTCTGCGTGGCCGTGCCCTTGACCAGCGCCTCGACCAGCTCGGCCGCCGACAGGTCGGCGAAGACCTCCACCTCCTCCGCGGTCGGCGCGTCGTGCCCCTCACGCAGCAGGTCACGGCGGACGGCCCACACCCCGAGCGGGGTGAGCGCGGTGCGCCCCGCGGGGGTCTGCTCGACCAGTCCGCAGTACGTGAGCAGCGACAGCGCCTCCAGCAGCTCGGCCGGCAGCGCGGCGGCCAGCCTGCGCATCTCGGCCGCCCCGGGGGCGCAGGCGACCTCGTGGGACTGGAGGATGCCGCGGGCGAGGTTGGCGGTGGCGACGCCGGAGCGTACGGAGTAGATGGTGGCGAGCATCTCGGCCAGGTGGCCGTCCACCACGGCCGAGCCGGTCAGGCCCTCGTCGGCGCGGTCGAGGACGTCCATGACCACGCCGTCCCAGAACTCCAGCGTGGCCTCGACCGTGAGCTGCATCGACAGCGGCCCCCGCGCGGCGCGTCCGGCCGTGATGCGCAGCAGGCCGGTGTTGACGGCGACGATCCAGACCAGGCGCAGCCGGGCGGCGCTCAGGCCGAACCGGGCGGCGGCGGCCGCCGCGTCGGACTCGCCGAGGTGCCCGTCGGGGCCGACGGCGCGCTCGCCCGTCCACGCGGTGAGCCTGATGGCGTCGGCCACGAGCGGCACCGCGGGGACGGCCCGGGCCAGCTCGGCGTCGGACGCCAGCAGGACCGGCGGGAAGGTCAGCGCTTCGTGCTCCTCGGCGGGAGCCGCCTCGGCCTGCCGTGGGGGCACGGCAGCCTGCTCATCGATCAGCTTGCGCAGCTCGGCGAGGTCGAAGACGTTGTTGGCCACTCACGAAACTTACTGCACGGCAGTCACATGAGCGTACTCAACGGATCGTCCGGGAGCGGGCCTTGAAGGCCGCCTTGCGGGCGGCCTTGGCGACCGTGCCGTCGGGGATCGAGCGTCCCAGCAGCTCCAGGACCTCGACGACGTCAGGGTGGTCGACCCGCCACATCTCCTCGATCATATGCGCCGGCGGACCGGACGCCGCCATGTTCTCGGCGAAGATCTCCGGGTCCTCCTCGGCGGCCGGCATGGCGAGGGCGAGCATGTCCACGCTGACCCACAGCAGCTCGTCCTGGGTGAGCTGCGGCGCGGGCAGGCGGCGGGCGGCCAGCCAGTGGATGACGTGGGGGCGCAGCTCGGCGTCGTCGAGGTGGTCGCGCACCTGGGGCTCGGCCTCGGCGCCGAGCCGGTCGACGATGGTGACGGCGATGCCGCGGGCCACGGCGGGCGCGCCGGAGGCGGCGGCCAGCAGCTCGCCGGCCGCCTCGCCGGGGGTGCGGCCGCTCAGCCAGCGGTCGATGTCGCCCTCGGCGAGCTCGGCGGGCACGCCTTCGAGCAGCCCCTGGATGAGTCCGAACGCGTCGGCCTCGGCCAGGTCGGGGGCGAGCGGGGCGTCGAGGCCGAGCGCGAGGTAGTGCTCGCGCAGGCCCCAGACGGCCAGCGGGGTGAGCTCGGCCTCGCCGTCCTCCACCCGGAGCAGGCCGCACCAGGACAGCCGGTCGAGCACGGCGTCCAGGTCGACCTCGCCTTCGCAGGACAGGTCGTCGAGGTAGTCGCCGATCACGCCGACCGGCACCCGCACCTGGAGGCGGTAGAGCATGTCGAACAGGTCGTAGAGTCCCTCGTCCAGCTCGGCGGAGCCGGTGACCGAGCCGCGCGGGTCGCGTTCGAGAACGCCGGTGACGACGTCGGCCCACTCGCGCAGCGGCTCGCCGGCCCCCGGCAGTGGCCGCTCGCGCAGCATCGGGACCTCGCCCAGGGCGGCGGTCAGCTCCTCGGGCGGGGCGAGGCGGGCCGCGGGCAGCGGGGTGCAGCCGGGGCAGTCGCAGGGCGCCTCGCCGAGGTCGGGCACCTCGCCGGAGGGGATGGCGATCGACTGCTCCAGCGACTCGGGGCCGATGGAGCTGAACAGGCTCTTGGCCATGCCGAAGTTGGCGGTGTCGGCGAGCGCGTCGGACAGGCGGGGCTCGATGTCGGCGATGCGCTCGCGCATGCGGGCCGCCCGTTCCTCGGGAACGGCGCCCGTCTCGGTGAGGTAGGCGACCAGGGTGCGGGCTGCGGCGATGGTCTCCGGGGCGCTCTCCGGAGGCGCGATGACCTTGCGCGGATAGATGGACAGGAGCAGCTCGTCGAAGGTCTCGGGAGTGAAATCACCTGGTTCGTTGACGTTGAGGTAGTCGCTGGCGTAGTCGCAGAGCAGGCGGACCTCGTCCGCGTCCACCTCGACTTCCCGCGCGCGCCCCCAGGCGCGCAGGTCGTCGATGGCTTGGTTCACCCATTCGATCGACACAGGGGCACGCTAACGGCTGGTCTCCGGATGAGCGAATCGGGGAAACGGTCTAAATCAGGTCGAGTGGGTCGACACTCACCCTCACGACATCCGGCGTCTTACGCGCCGCGCGCACCCCGCTGGCCCCCTTGAGCGCTGCCGCCAGCGCCGCACCACCGGTTCTGCGTACCCGGATCATGGCCCGCTCCTGGCCCTCGTCGTCGACCGGCACGGGGCCGAGCACCTGCGCCTCGGCGGGCAGGTGGGCCTCGTCGATCATCTGCCGGACGGCGGCCGCCGGGCCGGTGAGCGTGGCCATCCGGACGGCCGGCGGGAAACCCAGCTCGGCCCGGTCGGCCAGCTCGCGCTCGGCGTGCGTGATCGGGTCCCAGCGCACCAGAGCCTGCACGGCGGGCAGCGCGGCGTCGGCCAGCACCACCAGCTCCGCGCCGGGGCGCAGCAGGGCGGCGGCGTTCATCCAGCGGCGTACGGCCTCCTCGCCGGCCCGCAGGTCGGCCCGGCCGAGCAGCGCCCAGCCGTCGAGCAGGACGGCGGCGGCGTACCCTCCCTCGGCCACCGGCTCGGCCCCCGGCGTGGCGACGACCAGCGCGCGGGAGGCGGGCACGGTCGCCAGCACCCCGTCCCGCCCGGACGTGCGCACGGGGATCGACGGGAAGGCCCGGCCCAGCTCCTCGGCCGTACGGCGGGCGCCGATGACCACGGCCCGCAGGTGCGGGCTGCCGCACGACGGACAGCGCCACGCGGCGTCCACCCGGCCGCACCAGCGGCAGTAGGGCGCGGCGTACCCGCCCCGCAGGGCCAGGGGCCCGTGACACGACGCGGCCGGCGTCCCCGCCAGTTCCAGCGGCAGCGCGGCGCTGGCCCCCTCGCCGACGACCTCCCGTCCCGAATCACCGGACCCCGGACGAACATGACGGGCCCGATCATCGGACCCCGGAGGGCCCTGACGGTCCGGATCGCCGGAGAAGCCGCGCTCGCTCTCCCCACTTCGCACCGGGTCCGCCGGTGGGCCGCCCGGGAGGTGAAGCACTTCCTGTCCACCGCCGGCCGGGTCCGACGGCGCGAGGGACGAAGCACCCGGGAAGTGACGAGCCTCCTGGCCACCGGCCAGGCCCGACGCCGGGCGGGACGAACCACCCGGGAGGTGACGCGCCTCCTGCCCACCACCGGCGATGCCCGACGGCACGCGGGCCGGACCGCCGGGGAGACGGCCCAGGTCCTGTCCACCACCCGCGCGCCCACGCGCCTCTCCCCCGCCCCCTGGGAAGCCCGACGACGGGCCGGAGGGGGCGACGGCCGGGGACGCGTCCGTCCCGGGCGGGACGAGGAGGGTGCGGGTGGGCGGGAGCACGCACCGGGCGGGCGTACGGCAGTGCCGGCAGGCCAGGGCGGGCAGGTAGCCGCGCCGCGGCACCTGGACCAGCACCGGGCCGCCGCCGTCCAGCCCGTGCCGCAGGGCCCGCCAGGCGAGGCTGGGCAGGCGGGCCTGCCGCGCGGCCTGGTCCTTGGCCAGCTCGGCGTCCTCGCCCGCGGGCCGTACGCGCGGCGCGAGGCTCCTGATCGTGGTCCTCGCCGCCACGATGGGACGGGCCCAGCGCCCGGCGATGAGCTGGGTGGCCTCGGCGGTACGGGCGTAGCCGCCGATCAGCATGGCCGCCCCGGTGCGGTGCGCGCGCAGGCCCAGCACCTCCCGCGCGTGCGGGTAGGGGGCCAGCCGCTCGGCGTGCAGGTCGTCGCCGTCGTCCCAGATCGCCACCAGCCCCAGCTCCGCGACCGGGGCGAACATGGCTGCCCGGGTGCCGACCACGGCCCGCACCTGGCCGCGCAGCACCTTCAGCCAGCGGCGGTACCGTTCGGCGGGGCCGAGGTCGGCGGTGAGCGCCACGTGCCTGCCCGGCCCCAGCACGCGGGCGAGCTCGGCGTCGGCCAGCGCCACGTCCTTGCCGTCGGGGACCACGACGACCGCTCCCCTGCCGCCGTCCAGCGTCGCCCGTACGGCCTCGGCCATCGGGCGGGCCCAGCCGAGAGCGCCGGGCAGCGCGGACCAGACGGCCCTGGGGGCTCTGCCGTGGCGAAGCGCATCCAGGAAGGACGGCCCCATCGGATAGGCGTCCCAGGCACTCTCCCCGCCCCGGACACCTCCCACCGCCCCGCCGCCTTCGCCGTCCTGGGCACTTCCCGCGCCCTCGCCCTGGACGTCCGTCCCCTCGGGAGCGTCCGGCCGCGTGGAACGGTCCGGCTTCGGGGTCTCGGACTCGGCCTTGGCGTGGCGGGGCGGGATGGCGAGGCGGAGCACGTCGGTGAAGGTGCCCGCGTAGCGGTCGGCGACCGCCCTGGCCAGCCCGGCGATCTCGGGGGTCAGCACCCGCTCGGGGGACACCACGCGTTCGAGCGGCATGAGCCGCCCCTCATGGTCGCTCTCGTCCACCCGCTCCAGCAGGAACCCGTCGACCAGCTTGCCGGCGAACCGCACCCGCACCCGCACCCCGGGCTCGGCCGTCTCGTGCAGGGCGGCGGGCACCAGGTAGTCGAAGGGGCGGTCGAGGTGGGGCAGCGGGCTGTCCACGGCGACCCGGGCCACGGGCCGCTCGGGCGCGGGCACGACGGCGCCCTTGGTGTCCTTCGACGAGGCCGCGGGCCGCACGGCGTCGAGCGGCAGGAGGGCGTCGTCGGAGTCGGTCACGCATAACGTCTACCAGACCCGCCACGCCCGCCCGTACCTCCTCCGACGAGGGGCGTCCGGCGAGGGGCAGGCGAATGCCCGGATCGCACCGAGTGGTGCCATCCGGGCTCGCGCAGGCGACGTCTGCAGGAGGCGCCGCCCCTCAGGGCGGCCCTCCGGGCGTCACCGGAGATCGGTCAGAGACCGGCGGCCGTGCGGAGCGCCTCGGCGCGGTCGGTGGACTCCCAGGAGAAGCCCTCGCGCCCGAAGTGCCCGTAGGCGGCGGTCTCGGAGTAGATGGGCCGCAGCAGGTCGAGGTCGCGGATGATCGCCGCCGGGCGCAGGTCGAACACCTGGAGCACGGCGCCCTGGATCTGCTCCACCGGCAGCTTCTCGGTGCCGAAGCACTCGACGAACAGACCGACGGGCTGCGCCTTGCCGATCGCGTAGGCCACCTGCACCTCGCAGCGGTCGGCGAGGCCGGCCGCGACGACGTTCTTGGCGACCCAGCGCATGGCGTAGGCGGCCGAGCGGTCGACCTTGGACGGGTCCTTGCCGGAGAACGCGCCGCCGCCGTGGCGGGCCATGCCGCCGTAGGTGTCGATGATGATCTTGCGGCCGGTGAGGCCGGCGTCGCCCATGGGGCCGCCGATCTCGAAGCGCCCGGTCGGGTTGACCAGCAGCCGGTAGCCCTCGACCTCGATCTCGAGGTCGGCGAGCACCGGGTCGACCACGTGCTCCTTGATGTCGGGCGTCAGCATCTCCTTGAGGTCGATCTCGGCAGCGTGCTGCGTGGAGACGACCACGGTGTCGAGGCGGACCGGCGTGTCGCCGTCGTACTCGATGGTGACCTGGGTCTTGCCGTCGGGGCGCAGGTAGGGGACGGTGCCGTTCTTGCGGACCTGCGACAGCCGCTGGGAGAGCCGGTGGGCCAGCGTGATCGGCAGCGGCATCAGCTCGGGGGTCTCGCGGCAGGCGTAGCCGAACATGAGACCCTGGTCGCCCGCGCCCTGGCGGTCGAGCTCGTCGCCGTCACCGTCGACGCGGTGCTCGTAGGCGTCGTCGACGCCCTGCGCGATGTCCGGCGACTGGGCGCCGATGGACACCGACACGCCGCACGAGGCGCCGTCGAAACCCTTGTGGGAGGCGTCGTAGCCGATCTCGAGGATCTTCTCGCGGATGACGCCGGGGATGTCGACGTAGGTCTCGGTCGTGACCTCGCCTGCGACGTGGACCTGGCCAGTGGTGATCAGTGTCTCGACGGCGACCCGGCTCTTGGGGTCGTCCTTGAGCATGGCGTCGAGAATCGCGTCACTGATCTGGTCGGCGATCTTGTCCGGGTGGCCCTCGGTGACCGACTCGGAGGTGAACAGGCGACGTGACAACTCAGTGGCTCCTCAATGCAGCGGCTGCTGACGTATCGACGGCCCGGGACATCGGGACGCGCGCCGGGGCCTCGCCGAAGTCTAGCCCTACCGGGTGCCGGGTCGCGAAACCATGCCCCATCCGTACGCTCGCGTCGCGCGGGTCACAGGTCCGGCAGCGGATCGTGAGGCAGTGTCTCGGGGGCGAACACCTCCGCGTCGGCCGCCGCCACGACCGCGGCGTACTCCTCGTCGAAGGCGAACATCATCGAGCCCAGCTCCAGAACCGGTCCCGGCAGGACGGGGCCGAGGCGGGTCATGCGCGGGAACTCGGCGTACACGCCGATCGGGCGGTCGGTCCTCAGCGTACGGGTGGCGAGCACCGCGATGGACGCCTCCGTGACGACGACGAGGAAGTGTCCCGTGCCCGCCGGCCCCACCGCGGACGCGGGGAACACGTAATGGATGTCCCCCTGCCCCCCGAGCAACGTCCGGCACCGATCCCTGACAGCAGAACCCAGCGGCATTCCGTCCCCCTCCGCCCCAAGTATCCGCAGGCAGGGTGGAATGTCGCAACAGGTGATCGGGTAATCGGTCTAACACGCTTTGTACGTTTTCGCCGCTTTTGTGACACAGGTCACGGGAGTCGCTCTGCCACCAGGTCCCAGACGGCGTCGGCCACGTCCTCCTTGGGCCCGAGCGGCACCTCCACCGGCTCTCCGCCGGCGACCAGCACGGTGGCCGCGTTGTCGGGGGTGCCGAAGGCCCGGCCCTCCCCCACCTGGTTGACCACCAGCAGGTCGCAGCCCTTGCGGGCGAGCTTGGCCTGCCCGTTGGCGAGCACGTCGTGCGTCTCGGCGGCGAACCCGACGATGACCGCGGGCCCAGCCGCCACGGGGCCGCCCGCGGCCTCGCGGGCCGCGCGGCGCAGCTCGCCCAGCTCGGCGAGGATGTCGGGGTTCTTGGTGAGGCGGATGGGCTCCGGCTCGCCGTCCGTCTTCTTGATCTTGATGTCGTGCCGGTCCGCGGGCCGGAAGTCGGCCACCGCGGCGGCCATGACGACGACGTCGGCCCCCTCCGACGCGGCCAGCACCGCCTCGCGCAGCTGGGCCGCCGACTCCACCCGGACGACCGTGGCCCCGGCCGGGTCGGGCAGCGCGACGTTGGCGGCCACCAGCGCGACCTCCGCGCCGCGCGCCGCCGCCGTGCGGGCCAGGGCGTAGCCCTGCAGCCCTGTCGAGC
Organism: Nonomuraea bangladeshensis; assembly: GCF_039529455.1. Lineage (NCBI taxonomy): Bacteria > Bacillati > Actinomycetota > Actinomycetes > Streptosporangiales > Streptosporangiaceae > Nonomuraea > Nonomuraea bangladeshensis. The sequence continues at coordinate 387,445 of NZ_BAAAMV010000010.1, read as the reverse complement.
GGTTGCCGAGGAACCTGACGGGGTCGATGGCCTCGCGGGTGCCGCCCGCGGACACCACGACCCGGCGCCCGGCCAGGTCGCGCGGCCTGCCGCGCAGCACGCGCAGGCAGACCTGGAAGATCTCGGCGGGGTCGGGCAGCCGCCCGGGGCCGGTGTCGGCTCCGGTGAGCCGCCCGACGGCCGGATCGAGGACGATCGCGCCGCGCTCGCGCAGCGTGGCGACGTTGGCGCGGGTGGCGGGGTGCTGCCACATCTCGGTGTGCATCGCGGGCGCGAAGACGACCGGGCACGTCGCGGTGAGCAACGTGTTGGTGAGCAGGTCGCCGGCCAGCCCGTGCGCCGCCTTGGCGAGCAGGTCGGCGGTCGCCGGCGCCACCACGACGAGATCGGCGCTCTTGCCGATCCGCACGTGGGGCACCTGATGGACGTCGTCCCACACCTCGGCCGACACGGGGTTGCCCGACAGGGCGGCCCAGGTGGGCGCGCCCACGAAATTCAGGGCCTCACGGGTCGGGACGACCCGCACCTCGTGACCGGACTCGGTGAACAGCCGCAGCAGCTCGCACGCCTTGTAAGCGGCGATGCCGCCGCTGACGCCCAGGACGACCTTCATCGAAAGGGTCAGGCCGCGCCCTCGATGGGCTCGGCGGTCAGCAGCCCCTCGGAGACCTCGCGCAGCGCGATGGACAGCGGCTTCTCCTGGGCGTGCGTCTCGACCAGCGGCCCGACGTATTCCAGCAGGCCCTCGCCGAGCTGCGAGTAGTAGGCGTTGATCTGGCGAGCGCGCTTGGCGCCCATGATCACCAGGGAGTATTTGCTGTCGACGATGTCGAGCAGCGCGTCGATCGGCGGGTTGGTGATGCCCTCCGCGGCCGCAACGGTGCCTGCCACGATGTCAGACCTCTCGTTTGGTGGTAGTCGTGACCCCCTGAGGGTCAGTCATCAAGGCTATCAGCCGGTCGCACACGTCCTGGACACTCGTGTTGACCAAGGTCAGGTCGAACTCCGGCTCGGCGGCCATCTCGACGCGCCCGGCCGCCAGCCGGCGCGCGATGACGTCCTCCGGCTCGGTGCCGCGCCCGCGCAGCCGCTTCTCCAGCTCCTCCCAGGTGGGCGGGGCCAGGAACACCAGCAGGGCCTCCGGCATGGTGCGGCGCACCTGCCTGGCTCCCTCCAGGTCGATCTCCAGCAGGGTGGGGACGCCGTCGGCGAGCTTCTTCAGCACCGGCTCGCGCGGCGTGCCGTAGCGGTTGCCCGCGAACTCCGCCCACTCCAGCAGCTCGCCCGACTCCACCAGCCGGTCGAACTCCTCGCCGTCGGCGAAGAAGTAGTGGACCCCGTTGACCTCGCCGGGCCTCGGGCTCCTGGTGGTCACCGAGACCGACAGCCACACCTCGGGGTGTGCCCGCCGGAGCTCGGCGACGACCGTGGACTTGCCGACGCCCGACGGCCCCGACAGGACCGTCAGGCGTCGTTCGTTCATGGGCAGGAATCCGACCTCCGCCCCCGGCCCGACCGCCTCGTGGGCACGTGCACCGCCGGACCAGGACCTGTCGGTCACTTTCCTACCCCCTGTTGAACCCGCGTTTCCGTGTGGAACCGAGATTAGCTCTCGTTGCCACCGAACTCGCGCTCGAGGGAGGCCCTCTGGTTCGCGCCGAGGCCCCGTACGCGACGGGACTCGGCGATGGCAAGCCGCTCCATGAGCTGCTTGGCGCGGACCTTGCCCACGCCGGGGAGTGATTCCAACAGAGCCGACACCTTCATCTTGCCGATGACGTCGTCGGTCTGCCCATCCTTGAGCACCTCAGCCAGAGAAACCGCGCCATGCTTGAGCCGGTTCTTGACCTCGGCACGCTCTTTACGGGCCTTGGCAGCCTTCTCCAGGGCTGCGGCGCGCTGCTCAGGGGTCAGGGGAGGAAGAGCCACGCCGGGTCACCTCGAATTTCTGTCGATGTACTCGGACGGGAAGGGAAACTAGCTGGTCATCGCCCCCTAAGCAACGCCAAGAGCAGTTTCTCTCCTCACAAAATCCACTTCATCACTGTGGGTGACAGTAAAATCACACAGTGCTGATCAAATCGCCCTCACATCCGCGTACGGACGTCCGATCCCGCCGCTGTCGCGAAACGCATCGGTGATCGTGTCCCCGCGCCGGGCCGATGTCCGAAACCCCGTCCCCACCAGGCCCGAAACCTGCTTTGATCTTGGGATGGCACCCCGCTATGATCTTGCCGGACAGGCCGCACCGGCCCGTGCCCCGGTGTGTCCCGTCAGGACGCGCGCCGCAGCGAGGCGGCGATCGCGGCGGCGGCCGCGCCCGGGTCCGGGGAGCCGGTGATGGGCCGGCCGATGACGAGCAGGTCCGCGCCGTCGGCGAGAGCCTGCTCCGGCGTCGCCACCCGCGCCTGGTCCTGCACGTCCGCGCCGGCCGGCCGTACGCCGGGCGTGATGAGGGTGATGCCGTCTCCCACCTCGCGCCGCACGGCCGACACCTCGTGCGGCGAGCACACCAGCGCGGTGGCCCCCGCCTCCACCGACAGCGCGGCGAGGCGGCGCACCGCGTCGTCGGCCGGGCCGCGGAGCCCGATGCGCTCCAGGTCGGCCTCGTCCAGCGAGGTCAGCACGGTGACCGCGGCGATCGCCGTGTGCGGCGCGGCCTCGACCGCGGCGCGGATCATCGCCGGGCCGCCGCCCGCGTGCACGGTCAGGATTGCCGGCCGCAGGCGGGCGACCGCGCGGGCGGCGCCGGAGACGGTGTTGGGGATGTCGTGCAGCTTCAGGTCGAGGAAGACCCGCACGCCGCTGGCGCCGCGCACGGAGGCGATCACGTCGGGGCCGTAGCGCAGGTAGAGCTCCAGGCCCACCTTGACCGTGCTGACGTGCGGAGTCACCAGCGATGCCCAGCGCGCGGCGGTCTCCAGGTCAGGGGCGTCGAGTGCGACAGCGATCGGTGCGGGGGTCAAGTCGTGCTCTCCTCGGTCGTTCGGTCGTGGTTCGGGTGCGTCGTGGTTCAGGTGCGTCGTTATTGAGGTGCGTCGTGGGCCGGGGGCGTGTCACGGCGCGCTCTCCCCGGTGTCGACGAGCAGGTGCCTGGGTGCGCTCCCCGGCGGGCGGTGGGCCAGCCCGACGGCGTCGGCGAGCCGCTGGAACCCGCGGGCCCGCAGGAGGTCCTCAAGCTCGCGCTCGATGCGCAGGCAGGCGTAGGGGTCGTGGAACAGCGCGGTGCCCACGCCGACCACGCAGGCGCCCGCCAGGACGAGCTGGAAGGCGTCCCTGCCGCTCATGACGCCCCCGATGCCGATGAGCGGCACCCCGGGCAGCGCGGCGTGCACCTGCCACACGCAGCGTACGGCGAGCGGCAGGATGGCCGGCCCCGACAGCCCGCCGGTGACGGCGGCCAATGACGGGCGCAGGGCCTCGGTGTCGATGGCCATGCCGAGCGGATTGTTGATCATGGACAGCGCGTCGGCGCCGGCGTCCACGCAGGCCCGCGCCACGGACACGATGTCGGCCACGTCGGGGGCGAGCTTGGCCACGACCGGCACGTCGTAGCGCATGATCGAGCGTACGGAGGCGATGACCTCGGCGGCGGCGCTGCCCTCGCGGGCGAAGATCCGGCCGCGGTCCTCGATGTTGGGGCAGGAGAGGTTGACCTCGAGCGCGGTGACGCCGGGCGCGTCGGCGAGCCTGCGGGCCAGCTCGGAGTATTCGGCGACGGTGCCGCCGCCGATGGAGACGATGGTCTTGATGCCGCGCTGGGCCAGCCAGGGCAGCTCGCGCTCCAGGAACGCCTCGATGCCCGGCCCCTGCAGCCCGACCGCGTTGAGCATGCCCGAGGGCGTCTCGGCCATGCGGGGCGTCGGGCGGCCGGCACGCGGCGCCATGGTGATGGAGCGGGTGGTGAGGGCGCCGAGCCGGTGCAGGTCGAAGAACTGGGCGAGCTCCCGCCCGGAGGAGGCGCACCCGGCGGCCGTGGTGATCGGGTTGGCGAGCTCCACGTGCGCCAGGAACGTACGCATATCAACTGACATGTCGTGCACCGCCTCCGGGGGCGCCGAGCGCGTCGAACGGGATCGTTCCCACGTCCTCGAACCGCACCCGCTCCCCCCGGAACACCGGCCCCTCCGCGCACGCCCGGACCATCCTGGTCGCCCCGTCCTCCCCGATGACCGGGATAACGCACGTCATGCACACCCCGATGCCGCAGGCCATCCGCTCCTCGACGGCCACCTGCACCGGGATGTCGAACTCCATGCCCACCGCGGTCACCGCCCGCAGCGTCTCCATCGGCCCGCAGGCGTAGACCGCGTCGGCCCGGGTGTCGGCGATCACCGAGGGCAGCGCGTCGGTGACCTTTCCGCGCAGCCCGAGCGAGCCGTCCTCGGTGGTCAGCGTCGTCGTCTCGGCGATGCGGCGGGCCCGCATGGCGCCGAAGACCCGCTCGGCGCCCGCGCCGCCCAGCACGAAGTCGACCCGGCAGCCGCGCGCCAGCAGCGCGTCCGCCAGCGGGAACAGCACGGCCGAGCCGTACTCGGCGCCCACCAGCACGCAGTGCGCCGGGTCACGGGGCAGCGGGAAGGGCCGGCCGAGCGGCCCGACCAGGTCGAGCGTGTCGCGGGCGCGCCGCTCGGCCAGCCAGGCCGTGCCCCGGCCGCGTACGGTGAAGACCAGTTCGACCGTGCCGCCGTAGTCGGACTTGACGTCGTGGACGGAGAACGCGCGGCGCGTCACCATCGAGGTGTGCGTCCCGCCCACGGCCACGGAGACGAAGTGACCGGGGCGGAAGCGCTCGGCGATGCCGGGCGCGACCACCGTCAGCGCATGGTAGGCGTCGACCCGGCGCGTCGTCAGCACCGTGCCCGTCACCTGCACCGGTGTGCCGGCCAGTCGTCCTCACCTCCCCTGCGGGGCTCAGCCCCGCAGCGCCTGCCCGTGCTCCTGGAGCGACCGTACGCCCACGTCGCCGCGGACGATCGCCTGGATGCCCGCCGCCGCGGCCGCGAGCCCCGCGACGGTCGTGATGCACGGGATGCCCCGCAGCACCGCGGCGGTGCGGATCTCGTAGCCGTCGAGACGCGGCCCCGACTGGCCCGGGCTGCCGAAGGGCGTGTTGACGATGAGGTCGACCTCGCCGTCGAGGATGGCGCGCACGCTCGTCGGCTCACCTCCCGGGCCCTGCCCCTCACTGTGCTTGCGCACGATCTTGGCATGGACGCCGTTGCGGCGCAGCACCTCGGCGGTGCCCTCGGTGGCGAGGATCTCGAAGCCGAGATCCGCCAGAGCCTTCACAGGGAAGATCATCGCACGCTTGTCGCGGTTGGCCACGGACACGAACGCGCGTCCCTTGGTCGGGAGCTCGCCGTACGCGGCGGCCTGCGACTTGGCGAAGGCGATGCCGAAGAACGCGTCGATGCCCATGACCTCGCCGGTGGAGCGCATCTCAGGCCCGAGCACGATGTCGACGCCGCGGAAGCGGTTGAACGGCAGCACCGCCTCCTTGACCGCGATCGCGGCGTCGAGCGGCAGCGTGCCGCCGTCGCCCTCGGCCGGCAGCATGCCCTCGGCGCGCAGCGAGGCGATCGACGCGCCCAGCATCACCCTGGCCGCCGCCTTGGCCAGCGGCACGGCCGTGGCCTTGGACACGAACGGCACGGTGCGCGAGGCCCGCGGGTTGGCCTCCAGGACGTAGAGGACGCCGGCCGACATCGCGTACTGGACGTTGAGCAGCCCGCGCACGCCCACGCCCCGCGCGATGGCCTCGGTGGCCGCGCGGATGCGCTTGATGTCGTGGCCGCCGAGCGTGATGGGCGGCAGGGCGCACGCCGAGTCGCCGGAGTGGATGCCGGCCTCCTCGATGTGCTCCATGACGCCGCCGAGGTAGAGCTCCTCGCCGTCGTAGAGCGCGTCCACGTCGATCTCGATGGCCTCGTCGAGGAACTTGTCGACGAGCACCGGGTGGCCGCCCTCCTGGGCCGCCATGTAGGTGCTCAGCGTCTGCTCGTCGTAGACGATGGCCATGCCGGCCCCGCCCAGCACGTACGAGGGCCGCACCAGCACCGGGTAGCCGATCTCGTCGGCGATCTCCTTGGCCTCGGCCACCGTGAGCGCGGTGCCGTGCTTGGGCGCAGGCAGCCCGGCCTCGGCCAGCACCCGCCCGAACGCGCCGCGCTCCTCGGCGAGGTGGATGGACTCCGGCGAGGTGCCGACGACGGGCACGCCGGCGTCCTTGAGCGCCTGCGCGAGCCCGAGCGGCGTCTGCCCGCCGAGCTGCACGATCACGCCCACGACGGGCCCGGTCTGCTGCTCGGCGTGGACCACCTCCAGGACGTCCTCCAGGGTGAGCGGCTCGAAGTAGAGCCGGTCGGAGGTGTCGTAGTCGGTGGAGACGGTCTCGGGGTTGCAGTTGACCATGACGGTCTCGAACCCGGCCCGCGACAGCTCGAACGAGGCGTGCACGCAGGCGTAGTCGAACTCGATGCCCTGGCCGATGCGGTTGGGCCCGGAGCCGAGGATGATGACCTTGCGCCGCTCACCGTAGGGGACCTCGCTCTCCTCGTCGTACGTCGAGTAGAGGTAGGGCGTCTTGGCGGCGAACTCGGCGGCGCAGGTGTCGACGGTGTTGTAGACGGGCCGCAGCGCGAGGGCGTGCCGCAGGTCGCGCACCCGCGCCTCGTCGATGCCGCGGATCTCGCCGAGCTGGGCGTCGCTGAAGCCGTGGCGCTTGGCGCGGCCCAGCACCTCGGCGGTCAGCTCGGGCGCCGCGGCGACGGCCGCGGCCTCCTCGTCGAGCAGGAAGAGCTGGTCGATGAACCACGGGTCGACGCTCGTGGCTTCGTACAGCTCCTCGGGCGTGGCGCCGGCCCTGATGGCCTGCTGCATGGTGCGCAGACGGCCGTCGTGCGGGGTGCGGCAGGCGGCCAGCAGCTCGTCCTTGTCGCCGGGCTCGCCCGCCCAGGTGAAGGCGGAGTCCTTCTTCTCCAGGGAGCGCAGCGCCTTCTGCAGCGCCTCGGGGAAGGAGCGGCCGATGGCCATCGCCTCGCCCACGGACTTCATGTGCGTGGTGAGCGTGGGGTCGGCGCCGCGGAACTTCTCGAAGGCGAAGCGCGGCACCTTGACCACGATGTAGTCGAGGGTCGGCTCGAAGGAGGCCGGGGTCTCCTTGGTGATGTCGTTGGGGATCTCGTCGAGGGTGTAGCCGATGGCCAGCTTGGCCGCGATCTTGGCGATCGGGAAGCCGGTGGCCTTGGAGGCGAGCGCGGACGAGCGCGACACGCGCGGGTTCATCTCGATGACGATCATGCGGCCGGTGCGCGGGTCCACCGCGAACTGGATGTTGCAGCCGCCGGTGTCGACGCCGACCTCGCGGATGACCGCGATGGCGACGTCGCGCATGTTCTGGTATTCGCGGTCGGTCAGGGTCAGCGCGGGCGCGACGGTGACGCTGTCGCCGGTGTGGACGCCCATCGGGTCGATGTTCTCGATGGAGCACACGATGACGACGTTGTCGGCCTTGTCGCGCATGACCTCCAGCTCGTACTCCTTCCAGCCGAGGATGGACTCCTCCAGGAGCACCTCGGTGGTCGGCGAGGCGTCGAGGCCGGCGCCGGCGATGCGGCGCAGGTCGTCCTCGGTGTAGGCGAAGCCGGAGCCGGCGCCGCCCATCGTGAACGAGGGCCGCACCACCAGCGGGTAGCCGAGCTCGGCCGCGCCGGCCAGCACCTCGTCCATGGTGTGGCAGATGACCGAGCGGGCGGACTCGGCGTTGAGGCCGTGCTCGCGGGCGACCTTGGCGACGATCTCCTTGAACCGCTCGCGGTTCTCGCCCGCCTGGATGGCGTCGAAGTCGGCGCCGATCAGCTCGACGCCGTACGTCTCCAGCACGCCCGACTCGTGCAGCGCGACCGCCGTGTTGAGCGCGGTCTGGCCGCCGAGGGTGGGCAGCAGCGCGTCCGGCCGCTCCTTGGCGATGATCTTCTCGACGAACTCCGGGGTGATCGGCTCGACGTAGGTGGCGTCGGCGAACTCGGGGTCGGTCATGATCGTGGCCGGGTTGCTGTTGACCAGGATGACGCGGAAGCCCTCGGCCCGCAGCACCCGGCACGCCTGGGTGCCCGAGTAGTCGAACTCGCACGCCTGGCCGATCACGATCGGCCCCGAGCCGATCACCAGGACCGACCTGATGTCCTCACGCTTGGGCACGGCTCATGACCTCGCAGAACTCGTCGAAAAGGTAGGCGGCGTCGTGCGGCCCCGCCGCGGCCTCCGGATGGTATTGGACGCTGAAGGCGCTGCCGTCGAGCAGGCGCAGCCCCTCCACGCAGCGGTCGTTGAGGTTGACGTGGCTGACCTCGGCCCGACCGTAGGGGGTGTCGAAGGGCCCGTCGAGCGGCGCGTCCACCGCGAACCCGTGGTTGTGCGCGGAGATCTCCACCTTGCCGGTGCGTACGTCCTGGACCGGCTGGTTGACGCCCCGGTGGCCGTAGCGCAGCTTGTAGGTGGACAGCCCGAGCGCCCGGCCGAAGATCTGGTTGCCGAAGCAGATGCCGAAGAACGGCACCTTCGCCTCCAGCACCCGGCGCAGCGTCGTGACGTCCACGGTGGCGGGGTCGCCGGGGCCGTTGGACAGGAACACCCCGTCCGGCTCGACGGCCATGACCTGCTCGAAGGTGGCGTCGGCGGGCAGCACGTGCACCTCGCAGCCGCGCTCGGCCATGCGCTGCGGGGTCATGCCCTTGATGCCGAGGTCGACGGCGGCGACGGTGAACCGCTTGGCGCCGATCGCGGGCACGACGTACGGCTCGGTCGTGGCGACCTCGCCGGCGAGGGCGGCGCCCTCCATGCGCGGCGCCTGCCTGACCCGCTCGGCCAGCTCCTCGACCGGCGCGGCGGGGGCGGTGAAGATGCCCGCCCGCATGGCGCCGCGCTCGCGCAGGTGGCGGGTCAGGGCGCGGGTGCCGGGGATCGCGATGCCGACGACGCCCTGCTCCTTGAGGTAGTCGTCCAGTGAGCGGTTGGCCCGCCAGCTGGAGACGACCCGCGACGGCTCGCGCACGACGTAGCCGGCGACCCAGACGCGGCGGGACTCGGGGTCCTCGTCGTTGACGCCGGTGTTGCCGATGTGCGGCGCCGTCATGGCGACGATCTGGCGGTGGTAGGAGGGGTCGGTGAGGGTCTCCTGGTAGCCGGTCATGCCGGTGTTGAAGACCATCTCGCCGAACGTCTCGCCTTCGGCTCCGTAGGCGGTTCCGTGGAAGACGCGGCCGTCTTCCAGTACGAGCACGGCGGGCGTGTTCAAACCAGCTTCCCTTCGAGTACGGTCGGCCTGCCCCGCAGGAACGTGGCCACCACCCTGCCGGGCAGCGTCATGCCCTCGTAGGGGGTGTTCCTGCTCTTGGACGCGAAGGCGGACGGATCCACCACGGTCCGCGCGGACGGGTCGTACAGCGTGATGTTGGCCGGAGCGCCTTCCTCCAGCGGCTGCCCCTGCCCGGACAGCCGCCCGATGCGCGCCGGCACGGCGCTCATGCGCTGGGCGACGCCCGCCCAGTCGAGCAGCCCGGTCTCCACCATGGCCTCCTGGACGACGCTGAGCGCCGTCTCCAGGCCGACCATGCCCATGGCCGCCGCCGACCACTCGGTCTCCTTGTCCTCGACCGGGTGGGGCGCGTGGTCGGTGGCGACGATGTCGATCGTGCCGTCGGCCAGCGCGGCGCGCAGCGCCTCGACGTCGGCGCGGGTGCGCAGCGGCGGGTTGACCTTGTAGATGGGGTTGTAGGCGCCCACCGGGGAGTCCTCGACGAGGTCGTCGGTGAGCAGCAGGTGGTGGGGGGTCACCTCGGCGGTGACGTCCCAGCCCTTGGACTTGGCCCAGCGGATGATCTCGACCGAGCCGGCCGTGGAGACGTGGCAGACGTGCAGGCGGGAGCCGACGTGCGCGGCCAGCAGGCAGTCGCGGGCGATGATCGCCTCCTCGGCGACCGCGGGCCAGCCGGTCAGGCCGAGCCGGCCGGAGACGACGCCCTCGTTCATCTGGGCGCCCTGGGTCAGGCGCGGCTCCTGGGCGTGCTGGGCGACGACGCCGTCGAACGCCTTGACGTACTCCAGGGCGCGGCGCATGAGGACCGCGTCGTCCACGCAGCGGCCGTCGTCGGAGAAGACCCGCACCCGGGCCGCCGAGTCGGCCATCGCGCCGAGCTCGGCGAGCTGGCGGCCCTCCAGGCCGACGGTGACGGCCCCGACCGGGTGCACGTCGCAGTGGCCGAACTCGCGGCCGAGCCGCCACACCTGCTCGACCACGCCGGCGGTGTCGGCGACGGGCGAGGTGTTGGCCATGGCGTGCACGGCGGTGTAGCCGCCGCGGGCGGCCGAGCGGGTGCCGGTCTGCACGGTCTCGGCGTCCTCGCGGCCGGGCTCGCGCAGGTGGGTGTGCAGGTCGACCAGGCCGGGCAGCGCGACGGCGCCCCCGCCGTCGATCTCCTCGCCGCCGCTCAGCCCCTGGCCGATCTCGGCGATGACGCCCTGGTCGATCCTGATGTCGGCGGGCTCGCCGCCGAGGATCCTGACGTTCTTGACGACGATCATGCGGTCTCTCCCCCGAGGAGCAGGTAAAGGACGGCCATCCGGATGGTGACGCCGTTGGCGACCTGCTCCACGATGGTGGACCGGGCCGAGTCGGCCACCTCGGCGGCGATCTCCATGCCCCGGTTCATCGGGCCGGGGTGCATGACGATGGCCTCGTCCGGCATCTTGGCGAAGCGGTCGCGGTCGAGCCCGTAGCGGCGGGAGTATTCGCGCTCGCTCGGGAAGTACGCGGCGTTCATCCGCTCCTTCTGCACCCGCAGCATCATGACCACGTCGGACTTGGGCAGCACGGCGTCGAGGTCGTAGGAGACCTCGCACGGCCAGTCGCCGACCGAGACCGGCAGCAGCGTGGGCGGCGCGACCAGGGTGACCTCGGCGCCGAGCGTGTGCAGCAGCAGCACGTTGGAGCGGGCGACCCGGCTGTGCAGGATGTCGCCCACGACCGTGATCCTGCGGCCCTCGAGGCCGCCGAGGCGGCGGCGCATCGAGAAGGCGTCGAGCAGCGCCTGCGTGGGGTGCTCGTGGGTGCCGTCGCCGGCGTTGACGACGCTGCCGTGCACCCAGGTGGCCAGGCGGTGCGGCGCGCCGGAGGAGCCGTGGCGGATGACGACCGCGTCGGCGCCCATGGCCTCCAGGGTGAGCGCGGTGTCCTTGAGCGACTCGCCCTTGGACACGCTCGACCCCTTGGCCGAGAAGTTGATGACGTCGGCGGACAGCCGCTTGGCCGCCGCCTCGAACGAGATGCGGGTGCGGGTGGAGTCCTCGAAGAACAGGTTGACCACGGTGCGGCCGCGCAGCGTCGGCAGCTTCTTGATGGAACGTTCCGAGACCCTCGCCAGCTCCTCGGCGGTGTCGAGGATGAGCAGGGCGTCGTCCTTGGACAGGTCGCCCGCGGAGATGAGGTGGCGGTTCACCTGGATCCCTCCTTCGCCGGCAGGCCCTTCATCAGCAGCACCGCGTCGCGCCCGTCGGTCTCCTGCAGGTAGACCCTGACCTTCTCGCTCTTGGCCGTGGGAAGGTTCTTGCCGACGTAGTCGGCGCGGATGGGCAGCTCGCGGTGGCCGCGATCGACCAGCGTGGCGAGCTGGACGGCGGTGGGGCGGCCGAGGTCGTTGAGCGCGTCGAGCGCGGCCCGGACGGTGCGGCCGGAGTAGAGGACGTCGTCGACCAGGACGACGATCTTGCCGTCGACGCCGTCGGGCGGCAGCTCGGTGCGGCCGAGCGGACGGGCGGGCCGGAGCCGCAGGTCGTCGCGGTACATGGTGACGTCGACGGAGCCGACGGGGATCTTGACGCCCTCGAACTGCTCGATGCGGTCGCCGAGGCGGCGGGCCAGGGTGGCGCCGCGGGTGGGGATGCCGAGAAGGACGACGCCGTCGCCGCCCTTGGTGCGTTCGAGGATCTCGTGCGCGATGCGGGTCAGCGCCCGGTGGACATCGGGGGCCTCAAGGACCGCCCGCGCATCGGCCCGCGGCTCGGGCCGGGGGTCGGACATGACGAAACTCACCGCCTTTCCCGCCTCACGGGACGGGTCATTAAAGGGTGTTGGCCGTGACACACAGTACCAGGGGCGACCAGGTACGACGTGAGCGCCCCGTGGTGCGCCGGGCGTGGCGCGGCGTGAGATCCGCCACCGCACGGGGATACCGCAAGGATGACCTTTCACGTCGATTCTGAGGTCGGGCGGCTCCGGCAGGTCCTCCTGCACCGGCCCGACCTCGCGCTCAAACGGCTCACCCCCGCCAACAAGGACGCGTTCCTGTTCGACGACGTGCTGTGGGTGCAGCGCGCCATCGAGGAGCACGAGGAGTTCCAGCAGGTGCTGCGCTCGCGGGGCGTGGTCATCCACATGCTCGGCGACCTGCTGCGGGAGACGGTCGAGATCCCGGAGGCCCGCAAGCACATCCTCGACGCCGTCGTGGACGAGCGCTGGCTCGGGCCGGTGGCCATCGACGACATCCGCAACACCCTGGACGGCATGGACTCCGCGACGCTCCAGCTCTACCTGACCGGCGGCATCACCAAGGGCGAGCTGGCCGAGCTGGGGTGCGCGCCGCAGTCGGTGACCTTCCACGCCATGGGCGAGCACGACTTCATCCTGCCGCCGCTGCCTAACCACCTGTTCACCCGCGACCCCTCCTGCTGGGTGTACGACGGCGTGGCCATCAACGCGATGCGCAGGAAGGCCCGCATGCGCGAGACGGTCAACATGGAGGCCGTCTACATGTTCCACCCGATGTTCGCCGCCGGCTTCGACCGTCCCGAGCAGGGCGGCTTCCACTGCTGGACGCCGGGGCACGCGGCCGCGCCCGCCACCATGGAGGGCGGCGACGTGCTGGTGCTCGGCCGCGGCGCGGTCCTGGTGGGGATGAGCGAGCGCACCCGGCCGCAGGCGGTGGAGATGCTGGCGCGGCGACTGTTCCGCGCCGGAGCGGCGAACCGGATCGTGGCCGTGGACCTGCCGAAGGCGCGGGCGTTCATGCATCTCGACACCGTGATGACGATGCTCGACGAGGGGGTGTTCACCCAGTACGCGGGCCTCGGGATGCTGCCGGCGTACACGATCGAGCCCGGCCGCACCGCCAAGGAGCTCAGGTTCACCGACCACCCGCCCGAGGACATGCACAAGGCCATCGCCCACGCGCTGGACCTGCCGGAGATCACGGTGCTGAGCGCGGCGCAGGACGTGCGGGCGGCGGCCCGCGAGCAGTGGGACGACGGCTGCAACGGCCTGGCGCTGGAGCCCGGCGTGGTCGTCGCATACGAGCGCAACACCACGACGAACGCCTACCTGCGCGACCACGGCATCGAGGTGATCACCATCAGGGGCAGCGAGCTGGGGCGGGGCCGCGGCGGGCCCCGCTGCATGAGCTGCCCGCTCGAACGCGACGGCATCTAGGGACCGGCCGGAAGCTGCGCATACTCGGCCGGTCCTCGGGCACGATCCGGTCACGCCGGCGCGGACGACGCCGCAGGCCGGCAGTGCTTTCGCGGGGGCAGGGGGTGGGGCGGATGACGCCGGTCGGGCGGCTCTTCCGCACCAAGCCCACCGAGCGGATCGTGGCCGAGGGCGGCCACGGCGAGGGCGGCGAGCTGCGGCGGACGATGTCGCTGTGGCAGCTCACGCTGTTCAGCGTGGGCGCGACGCTCGGCACCGGCATCTTCGTCATCCTCGGGCAGGCGGTGCCCAAGGCGGGCCCGGCCGTGGTGCTGTCGTTCGTGCTGGCGGCGTTCACGGCGCTGCTGTCGGCCCTGTCGTACGCGGAGCTGGCCGGGACGATCCCGGTGTCCGGGTCGTCGTACTCGTACGCGTACGCGACGATGGGCGAGCTGGTGGCCTGGGTGTGCGGCTGGTGCCTGATGCTGGAGTACGCCGTGTCGGTGGCGGCCGTGGCCGTCGGGTGGGGCGACTACCTCAACGCGTTCCTGCGCTCGCTGGCCGGTTTCGAGCTGCCGGCGGCGATCACCCGCTCCCCCGGCCAGGACGGCGGCGTGGTCAACCTGCCCGCGATCCTCATCGTGGCGCTGGCGACCTGGCTGCTGCTGCACGGGGCGTCGGAGAGCGCGCGGGCCAACGTCGTCTTCGTGCTGATCAAGGTGGCGGTGCTGCTGTTCTTCTGCGCGGTGGCGTTCACGGCCTTCCAGGCGGGCAACATGACGCCGTTCGCGCCGCTGGGGGTGGCGGGGGTGACCGCGGCGGCCTCGCAGGTGTTCTTCTCCTACATCGGCTTCGACGCGGCCTCCACGGCCGGTGAGGAGGCGCGCGACCCGCGGCGCGACCTGCCGCTGGCCATCATCCTGTCGCTGGCCGTCGTGACCGCCGTGTACGTGCTGGTGGCGGTGGCCTCCGTGGGCGCCAGGCCGTGGACGGAGTTCGGCCGCAACAGCTCGGAGGCGAGCCTGTCGGCCATCGCGGACCTCGCCGTGGGGGCGACCTGGCCGGGGCTGATCATCTCGTTCGGCGCGGTCGTGGCCATCGCCAGCGTCGTGCTGACCGTTCTCTACGGGCAGACCCGCATCCTGTTCGCGATGTCGCGCGACGGGCTCGTCCCGCGCGTGTTCCAGCGGGTGGATCCGCGGCGGCAGGTGCCGGTCGCCAACACCCTCATCGTGGCCGGGTTCGTGTCGGTGCTGGCCGGACTGGTGCCTCTGGGGCAGCTCGCCGAGGCCACCAGCATCGGCACGCTGTTCGCCTTCGCGCTGGTCAACGTGGGCGTGGTGGTGCTGCGGCGACGCCGGCCCGACCTGCCGCGCGGCTTTCGCGTCCCGTTCTTCCCGCTCACGCCGGTGCTGGGGGCCGTCATGTGCGTGCTGGTGATGGCGGGGCTGGCCGGGGTGACCTGGGCGGCATTCGGGCTGTGGATGGCGGCCGGGCTGGCCTGCTACTTCCTGTACGGCTTCCGCCGGTCGCGGCTGAACACCGAGGTGGAGCCATGAGACTGGGCGAACTGCTCGCGGGTTACGTGCCGGGGCCGCGCGGCCGGGACGGGCTGGCGCTGGCGCTGCTGCTGCGGCGGCGGGCCGGCGCCCGCCTGACGGTGGCGTACGTCCGCCCGCCCGTCTGGTCGCCCCCGGGCCCGGCGCGGGCGGAGGACAGCGCCTGGCGGGCGTACCTGGCCGAGCAGGCCGACGCCGCGCTCGCCGAGGCCCGCGAGCTGGCGGGCGACGAGGCCGGGTACGTCGTCCACGCCGGCCGGCACAGCGGGCGCGGGCTGGTCGAGCTGGCGCGCAGGCGCTCGGCCGACGTCGTGGTGATCGGCTCGGCCCCCGGCGGCGCCAGAGGGCGCATCTCCGTCGGCAGCACCGCCGACCAGCTCCTGCACGCCTCGTCCGTGCCCGTCCTGCTCGCCCCGCGCGGGTACAGCGACGAGCCGCCCCCCGCCTTCGACCGGCTCACCCTCGCCTACCGGCGCGGCCCCGGCTGCGACGCGGCGGTCAAGGACGCCGCCCGCACGGCGGTGGCGCTCGGCCTGCCGCTGCGGCTGGTGACGCTGGTCGTCGGTCCCGCCCGCCGGGTCAGGGCCGAGGAGGACATGCTGGCGCGGCTGCGCGAGCAGGCCGCGGCCGACCTGCGCGTGGCGGCCCGCGGCCAGGCCCGGCGGCTGCGCGTGGAGGTCGAGGTGCTGGAGGGGCGGACGGTCGCGCAGGCGCTCGGCGCGGCCTCGTGGCTGCCCGGCGAGATGATCATATGCGCTTCGAGTGACACCGGGCCACTTCGGCGGGTGTTCCTCGGGGACACCTCGCTGAAGATCGTACGGGCCTCGACCCGCCCTGTCATGATTCTCACGCGGCAGCCCTGACATGGGCGCACGCATGGGCATTCTGTGACAAAGTAGTGTTACCTCTGGGACATGAGGGGCGTTTGCGGCGATCCATACCGGACCGGATTCGGCATCTTTTTTCCAATCAGCTTGACCTTCGGCGTCCACCCCTTTACCGTCACTGTGCGTAACCACACCTCGCGGCCTTCTGGGGTAAACCCAGAGCCATGGCTACCGATGGTGCCGAGCCTGGCACCAGACCCCCCGGTGGCTGGGGCATATGCCGCAAGGGAGCACAATCTACTGAGAGCGATACATACGAGAGCCGGGGGGCCACACGATGCCGTCTGAGTACGCAAAGTCGCTGGGTGCACGACTTCGCGCCATCCGCACCCAGCAGGGCCTGTCCCTGCATGGAGTCGAGGAGAAGTCGCGTGGCAGGTGGAAAGCCGTGGTCGTGGGCTCGTACGAGCGTGGCGACCGCGCGGTCACGGTGCAGAAGCTTGCCGAGCTTGCCGACTTCTACGGGGTGCCCGTCTCGGAGCTGCTGCCGGGTGGGGCCGCGCCCAGCCCGCTGGGGCCGACACCCAAGCTTGTGATCGACCTGGAGCGGCTGGCGACGCTGCCGAAGGAGAAGGCCGGGGCGCTGGCGCGCTACGCCGCCACCATCCAGAGCCAGCGTGGCGACTACAACGGCAAAGTGCTGTCCATCCGCCAGGAGGACCTGCGCTCCCTCGCCGTGATCTATGACAAGTCGCCGAGCGAGCTGACCGAGGAGCTCATCAGCTGGGGCGTCCTCGACGCGGAGGCCCGCAGGGCCGTCGAGTCCTTCTGACCCCGCGCGGTCGTCCCGCCCCATCGGGGCCGGCCCCCGGACCCGTACGGGCCGACCGCCCGGCCGTTTGACCCTTTTCAAGGAGCCCGCCACGCCCGGCGGGCTCCTTCGCTTTTCCGCCCTTCTCCGGCCCCTGGGTAAAGACTTCTGGACGCGCAGCGTAATCACATGGATACTCTTCGTGTCAGGCCCTCTAGCCCTCGTGACCGCACTCCGCAAAGCACCGGATACGCCGGCGTGTCTCGTGCTGCCCGGATCGCGTCCACCGGGGTTCGCAAGAAGGAGAACGAATGCAGTCCAAGAAGCTCCTGACCCTCCCCCTCGCCCTCCTGGCGGCGGGCGCGTGCGTGACCACCGTGGCCGTGGCCAGCACCTCGACCGCCTCCGCCACCGCGACCCGCGCGTCGGCGCTGCCCGCGGGCTACCAGCTCGTCACGCTGCCCAACGCCAACGTCCCCAACTTCCAGCGCCGCACGCTGTACTGCCCCGGCAGCAAGAGGGTTCTCGGCGGCGGCGCCGAGGCCCGCGGCAACGGAGCGATCCTGGTCGGCTCGTTCCCCACCGACGACGGCCGCGGTTGGATCGGCATCGGCCGCCAGATCGGCTACAACGACGTCGGCATCAGCGTCTTCGCGATCTGCGCCGACTGACAGGAGTGACGTAGCCGAGCGCTTCCCGCCAGGGCCCGATTCCGACCGGCCTCGGCCGGAAGCGCTCACCATTTCGGCCCCCATCCCGACCTCGGACACCGGTCGGCTCGCGAGCGCCGTACGCGAAAGCAGCGAAGGCGGGGCGGACGTCCTGGGCACACAGAAAGCAGCCGCTGAGCCACCGACAGGCCGGCGGTCGAGCTGCGCGGACAGGTCGCGCACACAGGTCGCACTGATGACCGGCGATCGGGGCCGACATCGCGCCGGTGGTCGGGTCGCACGGACGGGCCAACAGCCGGACCGGTGGCCAGGCCGCGCCGACAGGCCGACGGCAGGCCCCCTGACGGCCGACGGTCGAGCCGGTGGTCGGGCCACGCTGCTAGGCCGACGGTCAAATCGTTCTTACGGGCCGGCAGACAGGCCGGCGGTTGGGCCAGCGGACAGGCCAACGGTCGGGTCGGCGGCCAAGCGCACTGACGGGCCGATGGTCAGATCGCCCCGACGGGTCGGCGGTCAGGTCGTCCCAGATGTCCCCTCGTCGCCGTCGGCGGCGGAGTCAGGTAGTCAGCCGGCGAGGGGGACGTTCAGTGGTAGTTGGGGCTGGACGGGAACCCCCAGCAGATCTTCGACGGTGGACACGAACGTGTCGGCCTCGGCCAGGATCTCGTCGGCGTCGGCCGCGCTGATCCGGCTGGTCATGCCCGCCTCCGCGGCGGCCCGCTTTGCGGCGGTCACCGAGAAGTAGGCGGCCCACTCGGTCAGGTGCGGCTCCGCCTCGGGCAGCAGGTCCCACGCGCTGCGCAGCTTGCGCCTGCGAGTCTCGCCGGGACGGGGGCGGGCGGCGAGCATCGCCGCGGCCGCTCTCAGGGCCGCCAGGTGCGCGGCCACGTATCGGGTCGCCGGGGTGCGAGCGGCGCTCGCCTCCGCCAGGCTGGAACGTGCGTCGGCCAGGTGTGCCCGGACCGCGGGCGACAGCCGGGGCCCGGGCGTGTCTCTCGGCCTTGGTGCCATCTTGCGCGCCTCCTCGAAATCGTGGGCGGCTGCCGGCATCTCCACCGGTGATGTCAACACTCTCAGACGCCACCGACATTTCCGCCGGGCCGGCCGGACGAGGAGCTTCCCCTCTCCCCGTCCGGCCAGGACACGCCCGTTCGTCTCCGCCGACGACGAGGACGTGACCTTCGCCCGTGGAGCCTGGCCGCGGGTCGCGCTTGGGGAAGCGATCAGCCCGCGACCAGGTCCTCGTGACGTTGAGCCGCGAGCCTCACCGTCACTAGGTCGAACATAATTTCGATCACCCTCCGATGTCAACCGGTTCCACGAACACAGGTTCGATGACCTTGAAGGAAAGCAGCTGGAAAGCAGGAAAGCCGCCGACGCGACGGCGTGTCGCGACGGCGGCGGCCACTGCTCGCGGCCCCTCCCGGCGGGAGAAGGGCGGCGGTCAGGTGGCGGAGATGGCGCCCGAGGGGCACAGGTTGACGGCCCGCCGTACGGCGTCCTCCTTGTCAGCCGGCACCTCGCGCCGCAGGACCAGCACCGTGCCCTCGTCCTCGCTCTGGTCGAACAACTCCGGAGCCGTCAGCGCGCACATGCCGGCACCGATGCACACGGTCGTGTCTGCCTTGATTTCCATGGTGATGACCTCTACCAGGTGACAGGGAGGCGGTGCACTCCATAGATGCTCATGTCCGAGCGCATCGGCACCTCCTCCGGCGTTACGGCCAAGCGTAGGCCAGGCAGGCGGCGCAGCAGCGCAGGGTAGGCGATGCGCATCTCCGTACGCGCGAGCTGCTGTCCGAGGCACTGGTGGATGCCGTGGCCGAAGCTGAGATGGCCCGTCGCGGGCCGGGTGACGTCGAGGGTGTCGCCGCCGGGGAAGCGCTCCGGGTCGCGGTTGGCGGCGGCCAGGCTGAGCGCGACCGTCTCCCCCGCCCTGATGAGGACGCCCTCGATCTCGACGTCCTCGAGGGCCCTCCTGAGCGGTCCCAGGTGGACGATCGTGAGGTAGCGCAGCAGCTCCTCGACGGCGGTCTCGGCGATGGAGGGGTCGTCGCGGAGCGCGGCGAGCTGCGCGGGGTTGGTGAGCAGCGCGTACGTCCCGAGCCCGAGCATGTTGGCGGTGGTCTCGTGTCCCGCGACGAGCAGCAGGAACCCGACCCCGGTGAGCTCCTCGTCGGTCAGCTCGCCGCCCTCGATGAGCCCGCTCAGCAGGTCGTCGTCCGGCTTGTCGCGCTTGCGGCCGATGAGGTCGTGCAGGTAGCCCATGGTGCTGCCCACGGCGGCCAGCGCGTCCTCGACCTTGGTCTCCAGGTTGAACAGCACCCTGGCGTCCTCCTGGAAGCGGGCGCGGTCCTCGTACGGGACGCCGAGCAGCTCGCAGATCACCAGCGAGGGGATGGGCAGCGCGAACGACTCCACCAGGTCGGCGGGCGGCCCCGCGGCCTCCATGGCGTCCAGGTGCTCCTCGGTGATCTCGGCGATGCGCGGCTCCAGCGCCTTCATCCTGCGTACGGTGAACTGCCCGGTCAGCAGCCGGCGGAAGCGCGTGTGCTCGGGCGGGTCGGTACGCAGGAACATGCCCGGCGGCACCTGGAAGTCCTGCCGCTTGGCCAGCTCCATCCTGCCGGGGAGCGGCGGGTGCATCCCCTCCGGCCGGTTGGAGAAGCGCGGGTCGGCCAGCACCGCGCGGGCGGCGGCGTAGCCCGTGACGAGCCAGCCCAGATGGCCGTCGGCGAAGGTCAGGCGGTGCAGGGGTGCCTGCCGCCGTAGCTCGCCGAGCTCGTCGGGTGGGTCCAGCGGGCGCCGCCGGGCCATGGGAAGGGTCAGATCGGACATGCCTCGGCTCCTCTCCGAAACGTACTCCCAGAAAACCTCAGCCATTGCAAAATTGCAATGAATGAAAGAGAACTTCGCATGCAGTAAAGTTCGGACATGGCGGGACTTCGGGAGCGCAAGAAGCAGCGCACGCGCCGGGCGCTGATCGACGCGGCGCTCCGGTTGTTCGCGCGCAAGGGCTACGCCGACACGACGCTCGCGGAGATCGCCGCCGCGGCGGAGGTCTCCACCCGCACGTTCTTCAGCTACTTCAGCGGCAAGGACGACCTGGTCTTCCACGACGGCGAGGAGCGCATGGAGCGCGCGCTGGAGCTGCTGGCCGGCCGCCGCCCCGGCGAGACGGCCGCGGCGCTGCTGCTGCGGCTCGTCGAGGCCGGGTTCGGGTGGACGCTGGAGGACGAGGCGCCGACGTTCGAGGAGGCCGAGCTGCGGATGCGGCTCATCATGGACGAGCCCGCCCTGCGGGCGCGGGCGCTGCTGCTCATGTACGACAGCCAGCTCAAGCTGGCCGCGGCCCTGCGCCAGGCGTGCCCGGACGAGCTGGACGAGGTCGAGGCGGCCGCCGCCGTGGGCGCGCTGTTCGGGGCGGTCAAGCTGGCCGTGATGGCCCACGTCGGGCACGAACGGTCGCTGAAGGACCTCCAGACGACCGGCATGCGCGCGGCCGAGCTGGCGCTGGAAGGGCTGCGCTCCATCGAGGCCCGGGCCGCCGGCCGGATCCCGGTCGAGCCGCCGGGGATGGCAAGCTGAGACCGGGCGAGCAAGGGAGGCGCATGGGCGGCCGGGGGCGGCGGATCGGCGTGGCGCTGCTGGTGTCGGGGCCGGTGCTGGTGGCGGCGTACGCGCTGGCCGGGCGGACGGCTGTCCATCAGGCCGCTGAAGCGCAGGTGCGCGGCCCACGGTGGGAGGGCGGCCGGATCGGCGCCGACGGCCTGACCTCGCTCGGCGTGGACGCCTGGCGCGTGGTGGCGCTGACCGCCCTGGTCGTAGGGGTGGCCGCGCTGGCCTACCTGGTCATCGGGCCGCTGCTGGGGCGCGGCGGGCGGGGGCGGACGTTCCTGCTCGTGCTGTCGGGCTTCTTGATCGTGCCGTACGCGCTGGGCTGCGTGGTGGCGTTCGTCAACCCGCCGCGGCTCCTGGGCGGCCTCTACCAGGCGGCGGACTTCGTGGCCGGCCTGCCCGCCTGGCAGCCGGCCACGGCCTTCCTGCTGCCCGCTGCGGGGCTCGCGCAGGCCGCAGGGCTGGCGCTGACGGCCCGCCGCAGGCCCGCCAAGGCCCCGCGGACGCCGCTGCGGGAGGAGGAGCCCCGTCCCGCGTCGTGAGGCCCGCTCACAGCCCTCTGAAGCGGCCTCGTACGTGCACCGGCACGCCCTTGCCCAGCAGGCCGGGCAGCGCCTCGGCCACGTTCATCGGCAGGCGGACGCAGCCGTGCGAGGCCGGGGCGAGCGGCACCGAGAGCGCGCCGTGGAAGGCGATGCCGCCGTTGAAGAAGATCGGGTTGTACAGCTCGCCGAGGTAGGACCGGTGCCAGCCGCTCGCGCGCCAGGTGGTGCGGTAGTCGCCGGTGGGGGTGGTGGCCGAGCCGCAGAAGCGCTGCTCCTTGCCCTGCCACACGGCGGTCTCGCAGTACGGCACGCCGCTGCCGGAGGAGATGTGCGTGATCAGCTCGGGCCTGCCGCCGACGTACAGCACCATGATCTGTTTGCTCAGGTTGACCTCGGCGCGGGTCGCCCGGCCGCGCGGCACCAGGACCTTGGGGGCCCTGGGGCTCTCCAGCGCGTCCCAGGTGCGCTTGGCGATCGTGCTGGTCGGCTTGATCCCGTTGACCTTCTGGAACGCCCACACGGCGGCCAGCGTGGTGCCGCCGTAGCTGCCGTCGGCCTTGCCGGGACGGTAGCCCAGCTCCGTGAGCCGCCGCTGCACCCAGGTGACGGCCTTGCCCTTGGCGCCCAGCTTCAGCGTCTTGCGCGGGGCGGCCGCGGGAGCGGTGGTCGTGGGACCGGCCTGCGCCCCCGCGGGCGCGACGGCCGTCGCGGGGGTGGAGAGGCTCCGCGCGGGCGGGTTGAGCGCCGCCGTGCCGCATCCCGAGAGCGCCAAGGCTCCGGCCGTCAGCAGAGCCGCCATTCCGGGCAGTCGCGAAACTCCCACCCGTACCACCTCTCATGCCGTGGACAACGGATCACAGGACCCTACACCAGTCACCATGAACGGGTAATGAAGCCGTCAACCTGTTTAGAGTGTCCCCATGTCTGAGAAGTTGCCACCAAACGCCGTCGTCGTGCAGGCCGCCCTGCGCGAGCTGGGCGCGGACGGCGAGGTCATCGTGCTGCCGGAGAAGGCGCCCACGGCGGCCACCGCGGCGGCGCAGCTCGGCTGCGAGGTCGGCGCCATCGCCAACAGCCTGATCTTCGACGCCGACGGCGAGCCGCTGCTGGTGCTGACGAGCGGGGCGCACCGCGTCGACACCGCCCTCATCGCCCGTACGGCGGGCGCGGCGCAGGTACGGCGGGCCACCCCCGAGTTCGTCCGGGCGGCGACCGGTCAGCCCATCGGCGGCGTGGCCCCGGTCGGGCATCCCGCGCCGGTGCGCACGCTGGTGGACAACTGGCTGGGCAAGCACGAGGTGGTGTGGGCAGCGGGCGGGCATCCGCTGACGGTGTTCCCGACCACGTTCGAGGAGCTGGTGCGGATCACCGGAGGCGTCGCGGTGGACGTCGAGTAGGGTGCGACGGTGATCGAGTTTCGCGGGGCGGGACCGGCCGAGTTCACCGAGCGGCTGGACACGGTGATCGGCATTTACACGGCCGCGATGCGCCCGCCCGCGGACCAGATCGCCGGCCGCAAGACCATCATGCGCAACCACGCGTCATATCCCTATTTCCAGGCTTATTTCGCAGAATTGCGCGATTCATCCCTTTCGCCGGGTCACCGGGAGAAGCCGTACGTCGTCGGCTTCGCCTACGGTTTCCGCGGCGCGCCCGGGCAGTGGTGGCACGACGTCGTGCTGCGGGCGCTCACCGAGCGGACCGGGCCGGAGGCCGCCCACGCCTGGCTGGGCCACGCCTTCGAGCTGGCCGAGATCCACGTGCACCCCGACTACCAGGGCAAGGGCATCGGCCGCGCGATGATCAGGACGATCTGCGCGGGCCGCCCCGAACGCTCGGCCGTGCTGTCCACCCACGACCAGCCGACCGCCGCCCGCCACCTCTACGCGAGCCTCGGCTTCGTCGACCTGCTGTCCGGGTTCGTCTTCCCCGGCGGCTACGAGGAGTACGCCATCGCGGGCCGCCCGCTCCCTCTCCCCTGAATCGTGGTTTACCGCGTGATGACCTCGGGCATGAGTCATCACGGAAAGTGACCGACCCTTTACCGACCGATCCGGTTACCCTGCCGTCATCCGCCCGGTCCCCCTGCGGGCGGATGACGGCCCGCACCCGCTCATGGGCGGGCCTTTACGCGGGCCTCTCAGGCGGGCCTCTCAGGCGGGCAGCGAGGCCGGCTCCAGGCGCTGGAACACCTCGCGGGAGGCGCTGGAGCGGTTGAAGGTGATGAAGTGGATGCCAGGCGCGCCCTCGTCCAGCAGCCGCTGGCACAGCTCGGCGCCGTGGTCGATGCCGAGCCGCCGCACCGCCGCGGGATCGTCCTTGACCGCCTCGAAGCGCGCCGCCACGTCCGCCGGGAACGGCGCACCCGACAACTGCTCGGAACGCGCGATCGTGCTCATCTGGGTGACCGGCATGATGCACGGGATGATCGGCGTGTCGCAGCCCTGGGCCGCCACCCTGTCGCGCAGCCGCAGGTAGTCGTCGGCCTGGAAGAACATCTGGGTGATGGCGTAGTCGGCCCCGGCCCGGCACTTGCGTACGAAGTAGTCGGTGTCGGACTCGATGGACTCCGAGCGCGGATGTTTGTACGGGAACGCCGCCACGCCCACGCAGAAGTCGCCCGCCTGGCGGACCAGGCGTACGAGCTCCTCGGCGTAGAGCACGCCCTCGGGATGCCGCACCCACTCGCCCGTGGGGTCGCCGGGCGGGTCGCCGCGCACGGCCAGGATGTTGCGCACCCCGGCGTCGGCGAAGCGCCCCACCAGGTGGCGCAGCTCGCGTACGGAGTGGTTGACCGCGGTGAAGTGGGCCACGGGGGTCAGCGTGGTGTCGTGCGCGATGCGCTCGACGATGTCGACGGTGCGGTCACGGGTGGAGCCGCCGGCGCCGTAGGTCACCGACACGAACGTCGGCCGCAGGGACTCCAGCTCCCTGATCGCCTTCCACAGCTGCCGCTCGCCCTCGTCGGTCTTCGGCGGGAAGAACTCGAACGAGAACGTGCGTTTGCCGGAGGCGAGCATGTCGCGGACGGTGGGGACACGTCCCGGCAGGACGGAGGGTCGACCAAGCGCCATGCCCCACAGGTTACAGGCAGCGGCGCGGCCCGCCGTGGCCGCGGATCGGCGCCGCTCGCGCGCGCCCCGATCGGAACCGCTCGAACCGGCCACTAGTCTCGGAGTCATGACCAGTGACGCCGCGAGCATGGACGTCCTGCGCACGCGGGTTGAGCGTGCCCTGGGCGCCTTCGTCGAACGCCAGCTGCCCGCCTCCGGCGACCCCGACTTCCAGCCGCTCCGCACGGCCGCCGAGGACCTGCTGGCCGGCGGCAAGCGGCTGCGGCCCGCGTTCTGCTACTGGGGGTGGCGCGGCGCGGGCGGCGCGGACGGCCCCGGCATCTTCAACGCCGCCGCCTCCCTTGAACTGCTGCAGGCCAGCGCGCTCGTGCACGACGACGTGATGGACAAGAGCGACCTGCGCAGGGGCATGCCGGCGGCGCACCGCCGTTTCGAGGCGCTGCACGAGAAGGAGAGCTGGCACGGCTCGGCCGCGCAGTTCGGCGAGGGCGCCGCGATCCTGCTGGGCAACCTGCTGCTGATCTGGTCGGGCGAGATGTGGCGCACCAGCGGGCTGCCCCGCGAGTCGCTGGAGGCGGCCCAGCCCGTGCACGACCACATGCGCACCGAGCTGATGTGCGGCCAGTACCTCGACCTGCTGGAGCAGGCCCACGGCGAGAACACCTTCGACTCGGCGCTGCGGGTGGCGCTCTACAAGAGCGGCAAGTACTCCGTCGAGCAGCCGCTGCGCCTCGGCCTCGCGCTGGCCGCCCGCGAGCTCGCGCCCTGGATGGACGAGCTGTGCACCGGCTACGGGCGGCGGGTCGGCATCGCCTTCCAGCTCCGCGACGACATCCTCGGCGTCTTCGGCGACCCGGCGCAGACCGGCAAGCCCGCGGGCGACGACCTGCGCGAGGGCAAGCGCACCATGCTCGTGGCGCGCACGCTCTCCGCCGCCTCTCCCGTCGAGGCCGCGACCGTGCGCCGCCTGCTCGGCGACCCCGGCCTCGACGAGGACGGCGTCGCCACGCTGCGCGGCGTCATCGAGGGCACCGGCGCGCTGAGCGCGTGCGAGGGCCTCATCGGCGACTACCTCGGCGAGGCGCTGGCCGCGCTCGACCGGGCCCCGGTGACCGAGGAGGCGCGCACGGCGCTGAAGGAGCTGGCGATCGCCGCCACGTCCCGCACCACCTGACCGGCCGCGCCGGACAGCCGAAGGAGCCGGCGACCGCCGCCACCTGAGCAGCCGGGCCGGACATGCGAGCGCCGCCCCGCCGGAGGGCGGGGCGGCGCGAGGGTCGGGTGGGTGGGTCAGGCCGCCGCGGCCAGGCGCTTGGCGAACTCCGCCGCCGCCGCGCCGGGATCGTCGGCCTCGGTGATGGCGCGCACGACGACGACCCGGCGCACGCCGTACGACAGGACCTCGTCGAGGTTGCCGAGGTCGATGCCGCCGATGCCGAACCACGGCCGCGCCTCGCCCAGCGACGCCGCGTGCCGCAGCAGCGACGGGCCGGGGGCCGGGCGGCCGGGCTTGGTCGGCGTGGGCCAGATCGGCCCGCAGCAGAAGTAGTCGACGCCCTCCTCCACGGCCGCGGCGGAGGCCTCGGCGGCGGAGTGGGTGGACCGTCCGATGACGATGTCGTCGCCGAGTATCTCTCGCGCGACCGTCGTGGGAAGGTCGTCCTGCCCCAGGTGGAGCACGTCGGGACGGGCGGCGTGGGCGATGTCGGCCCGGTCGTTGACCGCCAGCAGCTTGCCGTGCCGGTCGCAGGCGTCGCGGAAGACCTCGAGGAGGGCGAGCTCTTCGCGGGCCTCCAGGCCCTTCTCCCGCAGCTGGACGATGTCCACGCCGCCTGCCAGCACCGTGTCGAGGAACTGCGCGAGGTCGCCGCGGTCGCGGCGGCCGTCGGTGCAGAGATAGAGGCGGGCGTTAGAAAGCGAGGGCCTGGGCACGCCGCTTGACCTCTGTGTGACGGCCGGCCTTGATCGCCTCGATGGGCGAGCCTGGCAGCGAGTCGTCGGGGGTGAAGAGCCAGCGCAGGGACTCGGCGTCGTCGTAGCCGGCGTCCTGCAGCACGGTCAGGGTGCCGGGCAGGCCCTTCATCACGTCCTTCCCGTCGAGGAACACCGCGGGCACCTGCGGGGACCCGCTGCCCTCCCGGCGTACGCCGAGGAGCTTGTGATCCTTGAGGAGTTGCTTGGCCCGCCCGATCGGGAGTTCCAGGCGCTGGGCCACTTCGGGGAGCGTGAGCCACTCGCTGACGAGCTGGTCGGTCTCCCGGTCGATCTGTGCAACAGAAAGCGTCACGGAACCACAACTACCACATGCCGTGCTTGCTCAAACAACACAATCCCGTAGGGGGACGTCTGGATCTACCAGGCGTTCCGCGTCCAGCCGGGAGCCCGCGCCGATGATGCGGCGGCCCTGGACGAGGTCGCGCGGCCGGTCGACGGCGAACACCGCGGCGAGGGTGTCGTCGCCCCTCAGCCAGACGGCCGACCACTTGCCCTCGGGGCCGCCGCGGTAGAGCAGGCGCTCGCCCGCGGGGTGATGGCCGGCGTACTGGACCATGTGCCCGAACTGCTCCGACCAGAAGTACGGCACCGGGTCGTAGACGGCGTCCTCGCCGAGCAGGCTCGCGGCGGCGACCTCGGGGGCGTTGAGCGCGGTGTCCCAGTGCTCGACCCGCAGCCTGTCCTGGAAGCGGCGCGACCACCAGGCGGCGCAGTCGCCCACCGCTACCGTGCCGGGCAGCGAGGCCCGCAGGTGCTCGTCCACGACGACGCCGTTGTGCAGGTCGAGGTCGGCGTCGGCCAGCCACTGGACGGCCGGGCGCACGCCGATGCCGGCGACGACCACGTGCGCGTCGAGGAACTCGCCGCCGACCAGCTCGACGCCGCCCTCCTCGACGGAGTGGACCATGGCGCCGAGCCGCAGGTCGATGCCGTCGTACCAGCGTTCGGTGCGGGCGCCGATCTCCGGGCCGACGGCGGTGGCGAGCGGCGCGGGACCGGCCTCGACCACGGTGACCGCGCAGCCGGCCCGGCGGGCGGCGGTGGCCACCTCGGCCCCCACCCAGCCCGCCCCGGCGACCACGACGCGGGCGCCGGGCACGAGCGCGGCGCGCAGCTCGTGCGCGTCGTCGAGGGTGCGCAGGACGTGCTGCGGGCCGTCGCCGGGCAGCCGGACCGGGTCGGCGCCGGTGGCGATGACCAGGCCGTCGTAGCGCAGCTCGCCTTCGGTGGTCTCGACGGCGCCCGGCCGCAGCGCGGTGGCGGACACGCCGGGACGGAAGGCGACGCGCAGCGCGGCGAGGTCGGTGTCGACGAACGTGGTGTCGGACTCGCCGAGCAGCACGCTCTTGGTCAGGGGCGGCCGGTCGTAGGGGCGATGGCGTTCCCGCCCGACGAGGGTGATCCTGCCGCCGAATCCGCGCCCGCGCAGCGCCTCGACCGTGCGTACGCCGGCCAGGCCCGCTCCCACCACCACGACATGGTCCACGACCAAGACCATAGACGGGTACGGGGCCCGGCGGCGAAGGGGGGCGTGCCTGGCGCCGCCGGCGAGGTCGTAGGCTGGGGGCGTAAGACGCGCGGGAGTCCGGCCGTGACCGGGCTGAGAGGAAGGCTGCACAGGGCCTTCGACCGCAAGACACCTGATCCGGATCATGCCGGCGAAGGGAGCGCATGGTGGAGGTCATCGTCGGCGGCGGAGTCGTCGGGCTGTCGGTCGCGTGGCGGCTGGCGCGGGCGGGGCGGCCGGTCACCGTGGTCGATCCCGATCCCGCGGGCGGGGCCTCGCACGCGGCGGCGGGCATGCTGGCGCCGGTCAGCGAGGTGACCTACACCGAGGAGCCGCTGTTGCGGCTGGGCCTGGCGTCGCTGCGTCGCTGGCCGGCCTTCGCCGCTGAGCTGGCCGCCGACGCGGGGCTGCCCGAGGGGGCGCGCGGGGTGGACCTGCGCGCGGAGGGCACGCTCGACGTGGCGTTCGGGGCCGACGACCTCGCGGCGCTGGACGAGCTGGCCGCGTTCACGGAAAAGCTGGGGCTCCCGGTGGAGCGGCTGACCGGGCGCGAGTGCCGCCGCCTGGAGCCGATGCTGGCGCCGTCGGTGCGCGGCGGCCTGCTGGCCGCCGGCGACGCCTGGGTGGACCCGCGCCGGGTGACGGCGGCGCTGCTGGCCGCGCTGGAACGGCGGGAGGTGCCGCTCGTCCGCGCCCGCGTCACCGCGCTGCTGCGCGAGGACGGGCCGGCGGCCCGGGTCGCCGGGCGGCGCGAGGACGCGACGGAGGGCCGGGGGGCCGGGCCGCGGCACGGGGACGCGCCGGAGGGGCGGGGGGCCGGGCCGCGGCACGGGGACGCGCCGGAGGGGCGGGTGACGGGTGTGCGGCTGGAGGGGGGTGCCGAGTTGCCCGCCACGACGGTGGTGCTGGCGGCCGGGGCCTGGAGCGCGGCGCTGGCCGGGGTGCCGGTGCGGCCGGTCAAGGGGCAGATCCTGCGCCTGCGCTCGCCGCAGCCGCTGCTGACCCGGTGCGTACGCGGCTCCGTGCACGGCTCCCCCGTCTACCTCGTCCCCCGGGGCGACGGCGAGCTGGTGGTCGGCGCGACCCAGGAGGAGCTGGGCTTCGACACCCGGGTGACCGCCGGCGGCCTGTACGAGCTGCTGCGCGACGCCAGGGAGCTGGTGCCCGGCGTGACCGAGCTGGAGCTGGCCGACGTGGTGGCGGGCCTGCGCCCCGGCACGCCGGACAACGTGCCGATCGTCGGGCCGGCCGGCGACGGGCTGGTGCTCGCCACCGGACACCACCGGGGCGGCGTGCTGCTCGCGCCTCTGACGGCGGCCCTGGTGGCCGGGGAGGCGGGCGGCGAGGAGGGCGGGCTGGCGGCGTTGTGCTCGCCGGCGAGATTTGGAGAGATCGCATGATGGTGCAGATCAACGGGGCCACGCACGAGGTCGCCGACGGGACGACCGTGGCGCAGGCCGTACGGGCCCTGACCGCGGCGACCACCGGGGTCGCCGTGGCGGTCAACGACGAGGTGGTCACGCGCGGCGCCTGGGAGACCACGGCGCTGCGCGAGCGCGACCGCGTGGAGGTGCTGACGGCGGTGCAGGGTGGATGATCTGATCATCGCCGGGGAGAAGTTCTCCTCCCGGCTCATCATGGGCACCGGCGGCGCCCCCTCGCTGGAGGTGCTGGACCAGGCGCTGGCGGCCTCCGGCACCGAGCTGACCACGGTCGCCATGCGGCGGCTCGACCCGCGCGCCCGCGGCTCGGTGCTCGACGTGCTGCGCGAGCGCGACATCAAGGTGCTGCCCAACACGGCCGGCTGCTTCACGGCGGGCGACGCCGTGCTGACGGCCCGGCTGGCCAGGGAGGCGCTCGGCACGAACTGGGTCAAGCTGGAGGTCATCGCCGACGAGCGGACGCTGCTGCCCGACCCCATCGAGACCTTCGACGCCGCCGAGCGACTGGTGGCCGACGGGTTCGTGGTGCTCCCGTACATCGGCGACGACCCGGCGCTGGCCCGGCGGCTGGAGCAGGCGGGCTGCGCGGCGGTGATGCCCCTGGGCGCGCCGATCGGGTCGGGCCTCGGCATCCGCAACCCGCACAACATCGAGCTGATCGTGGAGGCCGCGTCGGTGCCGGTGATCCTCGACGCGGGGATCGGCACGGCCAGCGACGCCGCGCTGGCGATGGAGCTCGGCTGCGACGCGGTGCTGCTGGCGACGGCGGTCACCCGGGCCCAGCGCCCCGACCTGATGGCGGCGGCCATGAAGGCGGCGGTGACGGCCGGGCGGCTGGCGCGGCAGGCGGGGCGCATCCCGCGCCGCCGCTACGCCGAGGCGTCCTCCCCCATGACGCCCTGACGCGGGAGACAGGAGGGACGCGCCGGGGCTCGCGGGGCTCCGGCGCGTCGCAGGGGGCACGGCTCGGCATCGGTTTCGGGCGGCCGGGCCCTGCCGGTGCCAAAACGCCCGTAAACTCAGCGGGGTGGATACGACGACTGCGGACCCTCTGGTCGGGCGGCTCCTCGATGGACGCTATCGCATCGAGAGCCGGATCGCCCGGGGCGGTATGGCGACCGTCTACCTGGCGCTCGACGTCCGGCTGGACCGGACCGTCGCGCTGAAGGTCATGCACCGCTCGCTCGCCGAGGACCCGGCGTTCGTCAGGAGGTTCATCGGCGAGGCGAAGTCGGTGGCCAGTCTCTCCCATCCCAACGTCGTGCACGTCTTCGACCAGGGCACCGACAACGACGTCGTCTACCTGTCGATGGAGTACGTGCCGGGCCGCACGCTCCGCGACGTCCTGCGCGAGCGCGGCCGGCTGCCCGCCCGCGAGGCGCTGGAGATCCTGATCCCGGTGCTGGCCGCCCTGGGCGCGGCCCACCAGGCCGGCATGGTGCACCGCGACGTGAAGCCCGAGAACGTCCTGATGACCGACGACGGGCGGGTCAAGGTCGTGGACTTCGGCCTGGCCAAGGCCATCGAGGCGACCAATCAGACGCGCACCGGCGTGATGATCGGCACCATCGGCTACATGGCGCCCGAGCAGGTGCTCACCGGCGCGGCCGACGTGCGCAGCGACGTCTACGCGGCCGGCATCATGCTGTACGAGCTGGTGACCGGGCAGCAGCCCTACGACGGCGAGACGCCGATGTCGATCGCCTACCGGCACGTCCACGACACGGTGCCGCCGCCTTCCGCGCTGGTGCCCGACGTGCCGCCGCTGATCGACACGCTGGTGGCGCAGGCGACCGCGCGCGAGCCGCACGACCGGCCGAAGGACGCCACGGCCCTGCTGGTGGCGGCGGTCGACGCGCACCGCATGCTGCCGCGCACCACGCTCCCGCCGACGCCGCAGGGGCAGCCGTACGGGCCGGGGCCGGGCTCCGGGCCGGTGCCGTTCCCCGGCTCGGGGGCGATGACGGGCTCGGGGGCGGTGTCGGGCGCGGCGTCCGGCGCGGTGTCGGGGGCGATGTCGGGTGCGGTGTCGGGTGCGGTTCCTGGAGCGCTGTCCGGCCCGATGGCCGGGTCCGGGGCGCAGTTCCGCCCGCAGCCGCCGTCCCAGCCCAACGACCGCACCGCCGTGCACGCGGCCCCGTCGATGCCGCAGGACGCCCCCGCGCACACGCTCATCCAGCCGCGCGTCGAGGTGCCCGAGCCGGCGCGGCGGCGCGGGTTCCGGCCCAACTGGTTCCTGGTGGCGCTGGCCGTCGTCATGGTCGCCGCCATCGCGCTGACCGGGTGGTTCTTCGCCCAGCCCGACTACGTCAAGGTGCCCAGCCTGGTCGGCAGGAACATGCTGCTGGCCGAGCAGAGCGCGGTCAACGGCGGCTTCAAGGTCCAGAAGGCTCCCGGCCAGTACTCGGAGAAGACCGCCGAGGGCCTGGTGCTGGCCACCGAGCCGGTCGCCGGCACCGAGGTCGAGCAGGGCAGCACGATCACGCTGACGCCCTCGCTCGGCCCCAAGCGCGTGGTCGTGCCCAACGTCACCGGCATGACCGGCAACGACGCCCGCGCCGCGCTCGCCAAGGAAGGGCTCACCCCGGGCTCGGTGAAGCGCCTGCCCAACACGGAGGTCGAGCGCGACAAGGTGATCCGCTCCTCGCCGCAGGTGGGCGAGAAGGTCAAGGAGGGCGCGCGGGTCGACATCTTCGTCAGCGCCGGCCTGCTGATGCCCGACGTCGGCGGCATGCCGAAGGACGAGGCCGCCGCCTACCTCGGCCAGCAGGGCTTCCAGGTGCAGGTCCAGGAGGTGGACGACGACGCCGAGCCGTGCACCGTCATCGCCCAGGTGCCGAAGGCCAAGTCCGAGGTCGACGGGGGCGCGCAGGTCATGGTCACGGTGGCGCGCTGCCAGACCGACTTCTGGCAGTGGTTCGGCCAGGGCGACACCCAGGCCCGCGACGACCAGCAGCTCGCCATCGTCCCTCAGGTGATCGGCAAGAACGTCAACGACGCCCGCCGCGACCTGGAGGCGCAGGGCTTCAAGGTGCAGGTCCACCGGCTCGGCAACCGCGGCGTGGTGCAGTTCCAGCGCCCGCTCCCCAACAGCGAGCGCCCGGCCGGAGCCACCGTCCACCTCTGGCAGTGACCCCCGGACTGACCCCCGGACCGACCCCCGGACGCCGGGTCAGGGCGTCAGGTGTCCGTGGAGGCGGACCCGCGCCAGGCCGCCGTCCGGGTGGATGTCCACCCGCACGTGGGTGACCGGCGCGGCCGCGGCCAGGCGGAAGCGGTGCGGGGTGTCCGGCTGCAGGCGGGTGCGCGGCAGCAGCTCCACGGGCGCGGCCGCGCCGGGCTCCCCGTCGAAACCGGTGAGCGTGACCGCGGCGGGGGCGTTGAAGAGCAGGTTCGTGGTGTCGATCTCGGCCAGCCTGAGCACGCCGCGCCCGGCCAGCCGGATGGTCAGCCAGTCGTTGCCACCGTCCCGCCGCCGTGCGGTCTCCCAGCCCTCCGCCTGGTGGCGGGCCAGGCCGGGGGCGATGACGTTGTGGGGGGCCGAGTAGAAGTCGTCGGAGCAGGCGGTGACGACGCCGCCGTTGGCGAGGGCGGCCAGGTCGAGGCCGAGGCCGTCGTACACCGACAGGTCGGGTCGGGGTTCGCCGTGCACGCGCAGCCGGGCGACGCCGCCGTCAGGGAAGATGCCGAGCCGTACGTGGGTGGCGTGGAAGCCGCCCGCGACCTCGAAGTGGTGCTCGGCGTCGCCCTTCAGCGCGGCCCGCGGCACGATCTCCGTCCACGGGGCGGCCAGCAGCTCGGCGGGCGACGGGTGGCCCTCGACGCGGGCGGCCTCGACGGTCGCGTACGGCGGGTAGTTGCCCTTGAACCAGGCGGTGTCGATCACCACGCCGCGGATCGCCCCCGGCACGCCGAGCCGGACCAGCGCCCAGTCGTGGCCGGGCTCGCGCCGGCGCCGGGTCTCCCAGCCGTCGTACACCTGGCCCTTGGGCCCGAAGGTCTCGGGGCGGAAGCCGGGCCGTCCCGGCCGGATCAGGCTCTCCTTCTCGGCGAAGGACTCGTCGCTGGCGGCCACGACCGCCCCGCCGAGGGTGCGCAGGGCGAGGTCGGGCAGGGCGGTGAAGCGGGTCATCCCGTGCTTCCTCTCAGGAGGAGTTTCCCGTGCGGCTCGCCGTCCACGGGCCGGCCGCGGAGCCAGGTGGTCAGCACCGCGCCCTTGAGCACCTGCCCGTGGTAGGGGGTGACGGGGTTCTTGTGGTGCAGGCGGGCGGCGTCCACGGCGAGTGCGGCGGCCGGGTCGAAGGCGACGAGGTCGGCGTCGTTGCCCGGCGCGATCGCGCCCTTGCCGGGGATCCCGGCCAGCGCGGCCGGGGCGGCGGCCATCCAGCGCGCCACGTCGGCGAGCCGGTGCCCCCGGCGGGCCGCCTCGGTCCACACGGCGGACAGGCCGAGCTGCAGCGAGGCGATCCCGCCCCAGGCCGCGGCGAAGTCGGGCACCTTGAGGTCGGCCGTGGACGGCGAGTGGTCCGACACCACGCAGCTCAGCGTGCCCTCGGCCAGCCCTCGCCACAGCAGGTCGCGGTTGGCCGCCGAGCGGATCGGCGGGCAGCACTTGAACGCCGTCGCGCCCTCGGGCACCCGTTCGGCCTCCAGCGTCAGGTAGTGCGGGCAGGTCTCCGCGGTGACCGGCAGGCCGTCGGCGCGGGCCGCCGCCAGCACGTCCAGGCAGGCGGCGGCGGAGACGTGCAGGACGTGCACCCGCGCGCCGGTCTCCCTGGCCAGCTCCACGAGCCGGCGGACGGCGGCGCGCTCGGCCGCCTCCGGCCGCGAGGCCAGGAACTCGGGGTACGTCGGCCCGCCCGGCTCCGCCAGCAGCGCCGGGTCCTCGGCGTGCACCACCATGAGCCCGCCGAACCCGGCCACCTCCTCCAGCGCCCGCCGCAGGTCGCCGCCCGCGAGCGGCGGGAACTCCGGCACCCCCGACGGCGACATGAAGCACTTGAAGCCGAGCACGCCGCGCTCGTGCAGCGGGCCCAGCTCCTTGACGTTGCCCGGCACCGCCCCGCCCCAGAACCCGACGTCCACGTGGCACCGCCCGCGCGCGGCGGCCAGCTTGGCCTCCAGCGCGGCCACGTCGACCGTGGGCGGCAGCGCGTTGAGCGGCATGTCGACGATCGTCGTGACGCCGCCCGCGGCCGCCGCCCTGGTCGCCGAGTCGAACCCCTCCCAGTGGGTGCGGCCCGGCTCGTTCACGTGCACGTGCGTGTCCACCAGGCCGGGCAGCAGCGCGAGGTCGCGCAGGTCGACGTCCTCTGCGGCGTCGAGCGGGGCGTCGTAGGGGTGCAGGGCCTCGATCCGCTCCCCCCGCACGGCCACCGCGGCGGGCCGCTCCCCCTCCGGCGTGACGGTCCTGCGGGAGCGCACCACGAGGTCGAACGGCGTCATGGCGTCCCCTCCGCGAGGCGGCGGTCGGCGGCGATCCCGGCGGCCAGGCGCTCCAGCAGGGGGCCGGCCTCCGCCATGCAGCGCTCCGGGTCGGGCTCCAGGTCGGTGAGGGCGTAGGCGGCCTCGATGCCGGCCGCCTTGAGCTCGGCGTCGGAGAGCGTACGCCGCCCGCAGACGGCGACGACGGGCACGCCGGCCCTGGCCGCGGCCTGCGCGACCCCGATGGGGGCCTTGCCGCGCAGCGACTGCTCGTCGAGCGAGCCCTCACCGGTGATCACCAGCCGGGCGCCGGCGGCGTGTTCGCCGAAGCCGAGCAGCCCGAGCAGGTAGTCGATGCCGGGGCGGATCTCGGCGTGCAGGAACGCCAGCGCCGCGAAGCCGACGCCGCCGGCCGCGCCCGCCCCCGGCGCGCCGGCCACGCCCATGGCCCGGACGATGTCGTCGTGCTCGACCGCGCCCATCAGACCATGCGTACGGGTCGCCACGGCGGCCAGCCGGGTCAGCCCCGACTCCAGGACCTTGACGTCGTCGGGCGTGGCGCCCTTCTGGGGGCCGTACACGGCGGCGGCGCCGTGCGGGCCGAGCAGCGGGTTGTCCACATCGCTCGCGACCACGAACGAGACCCCCGACAGGTCGGGGAAGCCGGAAAGGTCGATGCGGTCCAGCGTGCGCAGCGCCGCCCCGCCCCTGGGCAGCTCGCGGCCCTCGGCGTCCAGCAGGCGGGCGCCGAGCGCCTGCGCCAATCCCGCGCCGCCGTCGGTGCACGCGCTGCCGCCGAGCCCGAGGACCACGCGCCGGGCGCCGTGCCGTACCGCGTGCGCGACCAGCTCGCCGGTGCCGTGGCTGGTGGCGGTCAAAGGCTCTGGCCCGGCCGGGAGCCGGCGCAGCCCGGACGCCTCGGCCAGCTCGACCACGGCCGTGGCGTCGCCGGGGTGCCAGGCGTAGGAGGCCGTGACGCGCTCACCCGTCGGCCCGGTGACCTCGATCGTGACGCGTTCGAACCCGCAGGCCACGGCGGCGTCCACGGTGCCGTCGCCGCCGTCGGCCACCGGCAGCTCCACCGTGGGCACGCCGAGCCCCGCCGTCACCCGCGCCGCCACTTCCGCCGCCGTCAGCGACCCCTTGAACTTGTCCGGAGCCACCAGAACATGCTGAACCACTACCAACTCCCACATGATGATGAACAATGGCCGCACACGCCTTCCTGCCCGGTGCGAGCGGGCAGGAGGGCGTGCCTCATCATCCTGGCATCACGGGCGTGGCGGGCCTGCGTCAGGAGACGGTACGGATGAACTCCTCCAGGGAGTAGCGGCCGTCCTGGTCGGAGTCGGCGCTCTGGCTCAGCGCGCCCAGCGCCTCGGCCGGCAGGTCGGGAAAGTGCTGCTTCAGCTCGCTCTCGCTGATGTAGCCGTCGCCGTCGGTGTCGATCGCGGCGAAGGTGCTCTTGAGCCGCGCCAGCCGCTGTTCGGGGAGTTCCGCCGTCACGGGGCCGCCTTCCGGGGGGATGTTCGATCAGGACATCCACACCTTAACGGTCATGCCGCGCCTCCGGCCCGTTCGAGCAGCCTGCGCCCCGCCTCGGCCCCGGCCCGCCCGAGCGCGTCCTGGGGGGCGGTCCTGAGCTCGCCGTCCGCGACCACCGTACGTCCCCCGACCAGCAGCCGGACGAGCGGCAGCGCGGGCCCGAACACCAGCGCGCAGACCGGGTCGGCGACGGCCGCCGCGTACGGCCCGTCCACCCGCCACAGGGCGACGTCGGCGAGCTTGCCGGGCTCCAGCGTGCCCAGCTCGCCCTCGCGGCCGAGGTTGCGCGCCCCGCCCAGGGTGGCCAGCTCCAGTGCCTGGCGGGCGGTCAGCGCCCGGGGGCCGTAGCGGGCCCGCTGGAACAGCAGGGCCTGGCGCATCTCGCCGGCCAGCGGCGTCAGCTCGGAGGAGGCGGCGCCGTCCACGCCGAGGCCCACGTTCACGCCGCGCCGCAGCATCTCCGAGACGCGGGCGATGCCGGCCCCGAGCCGGCCGTTGGAGGACGGGCAGTGGGCGGCGCCGGTGCCGGTGATGGCGAGCTTGGCGATGTCGGCGTCGCTGAGGTGCACCGTGTGGGCGAGCCACACGTCGGGACCGAGCCAGCCCAGCTTGTCCATGTAGTCCACGGGCCGCAGGCCGAACTGCTCCAGGCAGTGCTCGTCCTCGTCCACGGTCTCGGCGAGATGGGTGTGCAGGCGTACGCCCATGTCCCGCGCCAGGGCGGCCGACTGCGTCATCAGCTCGCCGCTCGCCGAGAACGGCGAGCACGGCGCCACCGCCACCCGCAGCATCGAGGAGGGCGACGGGTCGTGGTAGGCGTCGACGGCCTCGGCGGTGGCGGCGAGGATCTCGTCCAGGTCCTCGACCACCTCGTCCGGCGGCAGCCCGCCGCGCGACTCTCCCCTGTCCATGGAGCCGCGGGCCGGATGGAAGCGGAGCCCGACCTCGCGCGCCGCCTCGATCCCGGCCGCGAACAGGTCGCCCCGCCCCTTCGGGAACAGGTAGTGGTGGTCGCTGGAGGTGGTGCAGCCGGACAGCGCCAGCCAGCCGAGCCCGGCCGCCGAGGCGCCCCTGACGATCTCGGCGTCCATGGCGGCCCACACGCGGTAGAGCGCCACCAGCCACTCGAACAGGGTGGCGTCCTGCGCGAGCCCCTGGGAGGCCCACTGGTAGAGGTGGTGGTGGGTGTTGACCAGCCCGGGGGTGGCCAGGCAGCCGGTGCCGTCGAGGCGTTCCGCGCCGGGCGCGTCGGGGGCGGGGCCTGGGCCCAGCCCGGCGATCCTGTCGCCCTCGATCCTCAGCCAGCCCGCGGCGATCTCGGGGCCGGCGACCGGCGCGAGGTGCACGTTCTCGATGATCAGGCTCATCCGGCGGCCCTTTTCCTGGTGGCGGCCAGGCGCACCGCGTCGAGGATCTTCTCGTAGCCGGTGCACCGGCACAGGTTGCCCGCCAGCGCCTCGCGGATCTCCGCGTCGGACGGGTCAGGCAGGCGTTCCAGCAGGTCGTGCGCCTGCACGAGCAGCCCGGGCGTGCAGAAGCCGCACTGCACGGCCCCGCACTCGACGAACGCCTCCTGCACCGGGTCGAGCCTGTCCCCCTCGGCCAGGCCCTCCACGGTGCGCACCCGCCGGCCCTCGGCCTGCCCGGCGGCGACCAGGCAGGAGCAGACCGGCTCGCCGTCCAGGTAGACGGTGCACGAGCCGCACTCGCCCTGCTCGCAGGCGTTCTTGGAGCCGGGGAGGCCGAGCCGCTCGCGCAGCACGTACAGCAGGCTCTCGCCCTCCCACACGCCGTCGGCGCTCTCCTCGCGGCCGTTGACGGTGAACGTGACGCGCATCAGGCCGCCCTCCTTCCTCGGTGGTCGTTCCAGGCCCAGGTCAGCGTGCGGCGGGCCATGACGTCGAGGGCGCGCAGACGGTAGGCGGCGGTGCCGCGTACGTCGTCGATCGGCGCGGCCGCCCCCGCGCACAGCCGCCCGAACCGCTCGACCAGCGCCGGGTCGAGCACGGGCGCGTCCCAGTCGAGCTCGCGGGCCATCAGCTCCTCGGCCTCCTCGGCCCGGCGCGGCGTGGGGGCGGCCGAGCCGATGCCGGTGCCCACCCGCCGCCGCGCGGGGTCGAGCGCGATCGCGAACGAGCACACCGCGATCACCATGGCGTTGCGCGTGCCGACCTTGGAGAAGTACTGAGGGCCGGGCGCGCTCGGCACGCGTACGGCCCTGATCAGCTCGTCCGGCCGCAGGGCGCTGCGCTTGACGCCGAGGTAGAACCGCGCGGCGGGGATCGTCCGCACGCCCCCGTCCCGCGACTCCACCTCGATCACCGCCCCGGCGGCCAGCAGGGGCGGATGGCTGTCGCCCGCGGGCGAGGCCGCGCCGAGGTTGCCGCCCACCGTGCCGCGGTTGCGGATCTGCGGCGAGCCGACCGTACGCGCCGCCTGCGCCAGCCCCGGCACGACGCCGCAAAGCTCCTCGACGATCACCCGGTACGGCACCCCGGCCCCGATCCGGCACTCGCCGCCGGCCACGGACCACTCCCGCAGCTCGGCCACCCGCGTGAGGTCGAGCAGCGCGGGCGGCCTGCGCACCGCGAAGTTGATCTCCACCATGACGTCGGTGCCGCCCTGGAGGGGCACCGCCTCCGGCTGGTCCGCCTTGGCGGCCAGCGCCTCCGCCCACGTCGTGGGCCGCAAGAAGTCCATCGTGGCTACTCCCAGGCGAATCCGGCGTCGGGCGCGTCCTCGCGGAGCACGCCGCCCTCGATGAGCCCGTACGGCCGGTCGGCCGCGTGGTAGACCTCGTTGTCGTTGTCCAGGCCGAACGGCGACAGGTCCACCAGGAAGTGGTGCCTGTTGGGCAGGGCGAGCCGCACCTCGCACAGCTCGGGACAGGAGGTCAGGACGCGCTCGCCCATGGCGTACAGGGTCTGCTGGAGCGACAGGCTGTGGGTGCCGGCGAACGCCTCCAGCAGGCAGCCGCGGGCCCGCTCGTACGAGGCCGCGTGGTCGGCGCTCTCCCCGCTGTGCCGCCAGCGGGCCGTGACGGCCGTGGCCAGGATGCGGTCGGTGGTGGGCTGCAGGGTGGTGTACTCGTCCACGGCGAACCCGTGGAACTCCGAGCCGGTGGTGTTGAGCAGCACCAGGTCCTTGAGTCCCGACACCACCGTGGTGCGGCCGTCGCGGTCGTGGTGGACGACGCAGGTGCGCACCTCGCCGCCGTCGCGGACGAACGAGTGCGGGCCGCCGCGGCGCCAGGCGTACTCCTCGATCTCCACCCGCGCGTGGTGGACGGCCCGCCCCGCGCCGACGAAGTGCCGGGCCAGCAGCAGCGCGAACTCCTCGATCTCGCCGACGCCGTGCTTCCTGGCGAAGGCGTGCACGGTGTTCTTCTGGCTGTCGGTGGGCAGCACGGCGGCGTTGTCGCCGGTCAGGTGCACGGCCTCCATGTCGCCGGAGAGCGCGGTGGAGACGTTGAGGTCCTTGAGGTGGTGGACGGGGCCCTCGCGGACCACCCGGACGAGCCTGACGCCCGCCTTGCCGTAGCGGTTGGGGCCGAGCTTGACGGTCATCAGCTTCCTCGGTAGGTGGAGTAGGCGTAGGGGCTGAGCAGCAGCGGCACGTGGTGGTGCTGCGCGGGGTCGGTGACGGTGAAGGCGATGACCACCTCGGGATAGAAGGTCTCGGCGAGGTAGCCGCCGGTGTCGAAGACGACGCGGTGCACGCCCGCGCCCGCGGTGTCCCACCCCTTGATCCGGCCGTCGCCGTCGGTGCGGCCCTCGGCCAGGACGCGCCCGCCGGCGTCCTCCAGGCGCACCCGCACCCCGGCGGCCGGCCGCCCGGCGACCGCGTCGAGCACGTGCGTCGAGAAGCTCACTCCCCTCCTCCCATCAGCTTGACCAGCCGCAACCGGGTGATCTTCGCCAGCTCGCCGCGTACGGCCGCGCGCTCGCGCTCCTCGTCGTTGCCCAGCCGCTCGCGCAGCCGCGCCAGCAGCTCGGCCCCGCCGAGGCCGGTGGCGCACACCAGGTAGACGTGCCCGAAGCGGGCCTCGTAGGCCCGGTTGCCCTCGGCGAGCGCGGCGCGCAGGTCGTCGCCGACGCCGGACTGCTCCTGCCGCGACCAGGCCGCCTCCCGGCCCGCGCCGACCGGCCGCTCCCCGATCCTCGGGTGGGCGGCCAGCGCCTCCAGCACGTCCGGCCAGGCCAGCGCGCCGGCCGCCGCCTCGGCCGCGGCCAGCAGGGCGGCGAGGTCACCGTACGGCCGGCCCGCCGCCACCCGCGCGGCGAAGGCGGTGGAGGCGCAGCAGGCGCGCAGCTCCTCCTCGGCCTGTCCCGCCGGGGCGGCGTTGAACGCGGCGAGCGCGCTGAGCGTTGCGGGCATGTGAGAAGTACACACAGGCCCTTCGTGCCCGGTCCATCCGCGAGAACTCCCAACTCCCGCCCCTGGGGCGGCCCGCTTTTCGTGTCATGCTCCAACACGCTCACTGCCGGCACGGGGGTTCGCGCAGGTGGCGGCGGCTCCGGGCGGCGCGGGGTGCGCCTAAACTGAGGGCATCATGAGCCCAACATCCCTGATCGGCGGACACGTGTCCGTGACCGGCGGCCTGGCGACCGGCGGCCTGAAGTACATGGCCGAGATCGGCGCCGAGATGATCCAGGTGTTCGTCACCAACCCGCGCGGCTGGGCGCTCAACGACGGCAAGCCCGACCAGGACGCCAAGCTGGCCGAGTCGGGGGTCACGGCCTTCATCCACGTGCCCTACCTCGTCAACTTCGGCTCGCCCAACGCCGACACGCTCGCCAGCTCGGTCGGCGTGGTCCGGCACGCGCTGCGGCGCGGCGTCGAGACCGGCGCGAAGGGTGTCGTGGTGCACACGGGCTCGGCGGTGACGCAGCCGCGCGACGACGCCATGCGCCAGCTCCGCGAGCACCTGCTGCCGCTGCTCGACGAGATCCCCGACGGCGGGCCCGACCTGCTGCTCGAACCGATGGCCGGGCAGGGCGCCATGCTGTGCGCGACCGTCCAGGACCTGGAGCCCTACCTCGCGGCGCTGGAGTGGCATCCGCGCGCCTGCGTCTGCCTCGACACCTGCCACGCCTTCGCCGCCGGCCACGACCTGGCCGCGCCGGGCGGGGTGGCCGAGACGTTCGACGCGCTGCACCGCATCGCGCCGGGCCGGCTCAAGCTGATCCACGCCAACGACTCCAAGGACGTGTGCGGGGCGAAGAAGGACCGGCACGAGAACATCGGGGCGGGGCACATCGGCGCGGAGCCGTTCGCGGAGATCATGCGGCATCCGGCGGTGGCGGGCGTGCCCATCTGCATCGAGACGCCCGGCAAGGCGCCCAAGCACGCCGAGGACATCGCTCTGCTGAAGAAACTGCGCGACGCCCACTGAGCCCCGCCCAGGGCGGGATCTTGTGACGCTGGGGCGCCCGCGCGCGCGA
Source organism: Nonomuraea bangladeshensis (assembly GCF_039529455.1). NCBI lineage: Bacteria > Bacillati > Actinomycetota > Actinomycetes > Streptosporangiales > Streptosporangiaceae > Nonomuraea > Nonomuraea bangladeshensis. The sequence goes on along the minus strand of NZ_BAAAMV010000010.1, from coordinate 345,521 downwards.
TCCGACCGCCCCCGTGGCCGGATCGCGGGGCCGGCGAACCGGCCTCGGCGGGCGCCCCTTCACGGTCCGGCGTGGCGGGCCCCACCCCCCGGTCAAGGGCCCGGCCGCCGCGGCGGCCGGCGAGGGCCGCCGGTGAGTCCGGCGCATCAGACCTGCGGTGAGCCCCCCCGGCTCGTCCCCCCGATGCGCCGGAGTGGCTTCCGATGCCATGACACTACGGATGCGATCTTGGGAGCGAAACCCCGTTGCCGACCAGCGCGTCGAACGGTCCGTAGTCAGCGCTGTACGGAGAGTGGGTTGACGACGAGCGGTCACCTCGGAACGACGAGCGGCCGATCAGGGGCGTGCCCGGTGGCCCGGCGCCCGCGTCCGCCTTCTCATCCGGCCCGTCCGCCCTGCCGCCCGAGGGCATGTGACCAGGGAAATCATTACCACCGGCGCGGACGGCCCCGCCCCGTGAGCGGCGCCGGGGCGGGAGTGCCCGCACCCCGTTTCACGCCCTTACGAGATCACGCCCCGGTGCTGGCGGACGAGCTGCTCGCGCACCTGGCGGCTGTGCCGGCGGCTCACCGGGAGCTGCTCGCCGCCGACGGTGAGGACCACCCGCCCGCCCTCGAAGCGCAGCTCGCTGACGTGCCGCGCCGACACCAGCGTGCTGCGGTGGATGCGCAGGAACCCGGCCTGCGACCAGCGCCGCTCCAGCGCGGCCAGCGACATGCGGACGAGGTAGCTGCCGTCCACGGTGTGCAGCCGCACGTAGTCGCCCTTGGCCTCGGCGTAGCGCACGGCCTGCTGCGGCACGAACCGGGTGCGCCCGCCCAGCTCGACCGGGATGACGTCGTCCTGGACCGGCACGGGCGCGGGCGCCGCGGCGGCCTCCAGCCGGCGCACGGCCTCCGACAGCCGCTCGGCCCGGACCGGCTTGAGCAGGTAGTCGACCGCCTCCAGCTCGAACGCCTGCACCGCGCACTCCTCGTGGGCGGTGACGAAGACCAGCCGTGGCGGGCTCGGGAAGCCGCCGACCAGCCGGGCCAGGTCGAGCCCGTTGAGCCCCGGCATGCCGATGTCGAGGAACACGGCGTCGAGCCGCTCGCCGCCGCCGATCATCTGCACCATGTCCTGCAGCGCCGTGACGCCGTCGGCCGCGGTCGAGACGTGCTCGATCCGGTCGTCCTGGCGCAGCAGGTAGGCCAGCTCCTCCAGGGCGGGGACCTCGTCGTCCACGGCCAGCACTCTCAGCATGGCGGCCACGCTGCCGCATGAACGCGAAGGTCACAAGCGACACGCCAACGGAGCGTGCTGATTCAGCTACACCCAGGTGACGCCGGGCGCACCCGCCGTGTCCGCTTGAGCACGGGTGTCAGGGAGGCCCTTCGCCGGGTTCTTCCTGGTAGGAGTAGCGCTGCTCGCGCCAGGGGTCGGCGACGTTGTGGTAGCCGCGCTCCTCCCAGAAGCCGCGCCGGTCCTCCAGGAGGTATTCGACGGCGCGCACCCACTTGACGCTCTTCCAGGCGTACAGGTGCGGCACCACGATGCGGACCGGGTGGCCGCGCTCGGCGCTGAGCGGCTTCTCGTCCAGCTCCATCGCGAACAGCGTGTCGGGGGCCGCGAAGTCGGACATCCGCAGGTTGGCGCTGTAGCCGTACTCGGCCCAGATCATGACGTGGCTGACGCCAGGGTCGGGCGGGGCGGCCGCCATGAGGGTCGCCGGGGTGACGCCGCGCCACTCGTTGGCCATGAGCGAGAACTTGGTCACGCAGTGGAAGTCGGCCACGCGCGTCACGCGGGGCAGGGACTCGAACTCGCCCCAGGTGAAACGGTGCTCCTCGCCCGAGGCGGTGGCGCCGAACACCTTGAAGTCCCAGGTCTCCGGCTTGAACTGCGGCACCCTGCCGTAGTGGATGACGGGTCGGCCTCGCGGGACGTACTGGCCTGGTGGCAGGCGCGACTCCTCCACGATCTCTCCCCTCACCTGACTCGCGTCTGACGCACATCCTGCCACCGGTCCGCGCGCGGCTCGCGGCCGGGTCTCGTGCGATAGGATGCGGGCCTATGCGCAACGCGTTCCTGTTTTGGTATGGCGACGGACCCGAGTCCGTTCGCCATCTGACGCTGCGCTAGCAGACAGGCGAACGAAAGGCCCCGGGTCCGACAGGACCCGGGGCCTTTCGTGTTTTCCGGGGACGACAAGGAGAGTGTTCAGATGGTGATCGTCATGGGGCCCGAGGCCACGTCCGGCGACGTCGAGGCGATCGTGGGCCTCGTGCAGGCGGCCGGCGTGGAGGCGTTCGTCAGCAAGGGCGTACGGCGCACGATCGTCGGCCTGGTCGGCGACGTGGCCCAGCTCGACGGGGCGAGCCTGCGCGGCATGCCCGGGGTGCGCGACGTGATGCGGATCTCCGCGCCGTACAAACTGGTGAGCCGGGAGAACCATCCCGAACGCTCGACGGTCCATGTGGGCGGCGTGCCGATCGGCCCCGGCACCGTGACGCTCATCGCGGGACCGTGCGCCGTGGAGACCCACCAGCAGACGCTGGACGCGGCCCGGATGGCGCAGGCGGCCGGGGCGCGGCTGCTGCGCGGCGGGGCGTTCAAGCCGCGCACCTCGCCGTACGCCTTCCAGGGGCTGGGCGAGGCGGGCCTGCGCATCCTGGCGGACGTGCGCGAGGAGACCGGGCTGCCGATCGTGACCGAGGTGGTGGACGCCCGGGACGTGGAGCTGGTGGCCGCGTACGCGGACATGCTGCAGGTCGGCACCCGCAACATGCAGAACTTCGCGCTGCTGCAGGCGGTCGGCGCGGCCGGCCGGCCGGTGATGCTGAAGCGCGGCATGAGCGCCACCATCGAGGAGTGGCTGATGGCCGCCGAGTACGTCGCCCAGCGCGGCAACCTCGACATCGTGCTGTGCGAGCGCGGCATCCGCACCTTCGAGCAGGCGACCCGCAACACGCTCGACATCGCGGCGGTGCCGGTGGCGCAGCGGCTGTCGCACCTGCCGGTGATCGTGGACCCGTCGCACTCGGGCGGCCGGCGCGACCTGGTGCTGCCGCTGACCCGGGCGGCCCTGGCGGCGGGCGCCGACGGCGTGATCATCGACGTGCATCCGCACCCCGAGCAGGCGCTCTGCGACGGCCCGCAGGCGCTGGTGGAGGACGACCTGGGCGAGCTGGCCCAGGTCATGACGGACCTGCCGCCGCTGCTCGGCAAGTCGGCGGCGGCCGCGCTGGCGCTCTGAGGACCGGGGCGGCGCCGGCGCTCCGAGCGCCGCCCCCGGTCTCGGCCCCCTCGTCTCAGAGGGTGTATTCCTGGATCGAGTCGGCGAGCTGGACGCAGAGCTCCTCGGCGTCCAGCCGCCGCTCGATCTGCTTGAGGTCCTCGATCTTGGCGCGGGTCTCGGCCCGCTTGGGGGCCAGCAGGGAGCAGCAGTCCTCGTCGGGCAGCTCGGAGATCTCCAGCGTGCCGATGCGCCGGGCCTCGGCCATGATCTCGGTCTTGTCCCAGCCGACGAGCGGGCGCAGGATCGGCAGCTCGACCGCGTTGTCCTGGGCGGTGATGTTGGTCAGGGTCTGCGAGGAGACCTGCCCGAGCGCGTCGCCGGTGACCAGCGCGGCCGCCTTGATGCGGTGGGCGACCTCCTCGGCGGTCTTGAGCATGAGCCGCCGCTGCGCGATGACCGCCAGCCGGTCCTGGCCGGAGGTGCGGATCGACTGCTGCGCCTTGCCGAAGGGCACCACCCAGAGCCGCGAGCGGCCCTGGAAGCGGTCGAGCTTGCGCACCAGCGCGTACGCCTTGTAGATCGACTCGGAGGTGGTGAACGGGATGCCGGAGAAGTGCAGGAAGTCGACGTGGAGGCCGCGCCGCATCATGCGGTAGGCGGCCACCGGGGAGTCGATGCCGCCCGACATGAGGGCCAGCGCCCGGCCGCTGCTGCCGACGGGCAGGCCGCCCTGGCCGGGGATGCCGCCGGTGAAGACGAACACCTCGTCCCTGTCGACCTCGATGTGCAGGGTCAGCTCGGGGTTGCGCAGGTCGACGGGGAGGCCGTACTCGTCGTTGATGGCGCCGCCGACCAGGCGGTCGAGCTCGTTGGAGCGCAGGGGGAAGCGCTTGTCGCGGCGGCGCGAGCGGACCGCGAAGCGGGCGCCGCGCTTGGCCTCCTCGCTCTCGCCGACCAGCTCCAGGCCGGCCTTGAGGACGGCCTCGGGGTCCTTGGCGACCCGCCAGGCCCGGTGGATCCAGACCAGTCCGGGCACCTCGGCGACGCGCTGCGCGACGACCTCGGCCTGCTCGACGGTCGTGCCCTCGGGCAGGAAGATCGCGATCACGCCGTGCCGCTTGCGCACGTCGGTCTTGAGGTCGGTGCTGCCCTCCAGCGCGTGCCGGATGTTGGCGATCAGGCGGCGCTCGAACAGCTCGCGGTTCTTGCCCTTCAGGACGATCTCGCCCAGCTTGAGCAGTACGCACGGCTCGCCCAGGGCGGACATCGTCATGGTGGAACCTCCGGGGAACAGGGATGGGACGGCCTTCATCGCAACGCCGTGACCCATCGAGTTTAGTCCGCGTGCGGCCTGCGCCGTTTCCGACAGGACATTTGACAGATAGTTCAAGTATCCATGCGTAAGGGATATCCGGGATGGAAGAATTCGGTGACCCCTAACCCCCGAGGACCTCCGCCCCATGACCTCTGCCGTGAACCACTTCACCCACGGTCCGCTCACGCCGGCGCTCGCGTACGTGATGTCCTGCCTCGGGTCGATGCTGGGACTGCGGCTCACCGCCCAGGCGCACGCCTCGCGCGGCGGCGCGCGGACCCGCTGGCTGCTCGGCGCGGCCGTCTCCATCGGCGGCACCGGCATCTGGGTGATGCACTTCGTCGCGATGATGGGCTTCGCCGTGGACGGCACCAGGATCACCTACGACGTCCCGCTCACCGTGGCGTCGGCGCTCGTGGCGATCGTGGTCGTCGGCACCGGCCTGTTCCTCGTCTCCTACGGCCGGGGCCGGCTCCCCGCGCTGCTCGGCGGCGGCCTGCTCACGGGCCTCGGCGTGGCCTCCATGCACTACCTCGGCATGTACGCCATGAACATGTCCGCCCACGTCTCCTACGACCGCCCCACCGTGGTGCTCTCGGTGGCGATCGCCGTGGTCGCGGCGACGGCGGCGCTCTGGTTCACGCTGCGGGTCAAGAAGCCGGTCTGGATCACCGCCGCCGCCCTCGTCATGGGCCTCGCGGTGTCCGGGATGCACTACACCGGCATGGCCGCCATGCGCGTCACCGTGCACGCGCCCGCCGACGGGCGGCCCGCCCCGGCGACGGGGGCCGACGCCCTCGACTTCCTCGTCCCGCTCATGACCGTGATCAGCCTGATCACGCTCACCATGCTGCTCATGGTGCTGCTGTCGCCGTCCCAGGAGGAGCTGCACGAGGACGCCGAGCTCGTGGCCAAGCTGGAGCTGCGCCGGCGTACGGCCCGGCAGGAGCGCCTGGCCCGCCCGCGCCCGCCGATGCCGCAGGAGCCGAGAGTCCCTCACGTCTCATAGGCACAGTTTGGCAACAGGTGGTTGCGCCCTGACGACTCGCTGTGGATACTCCCTTATCTCTGCGTAAGGGACTGGTGAGTCATGTCGCCGATTGACCATTTCTCCTTCGGGCCGCTGACGCCTGTCATGGCGTACCTCATCTCCACCGCCGGCAGCATGCTCGGCCTCATGCTCACCTCGCGGGCGCGGCTCATGGGCGGGCGCGAGGCGAACTACTGGCTGCTCGGCGCCGCGCTCGCCATCGGCGGCACAGGCATCTGGACCATGCACTTCATCGCCATGATGGGCTTCTCCGTGAGCGGCACGGTCATCCGCTACGACGTGCCGCGCACGGCCGCCTCCGCGGTGCTCGCCGTCGTCGTCGTGGGGCTCGGGCTGTTCCTCGCCTCCCACCGCGGTGAGCGGCTGCCCTACCTGCTCGGCGGCGGCCTGCTGACCGGGCTCGGCGTCGCCGGCATGCACTACCTCGGCATGTCCGCTATGAACCTGTCCGCCCACCTCTCCTACGACCCCGTCGTCGTGGCGCTGTCGGTGCTCGTCGCGATCGGGGCGGCCACGGCGGCCCTGTGGTTCACGCTGCGGGTCAGCGGCGCGCTGAAGGTCGGCGCGGCGGCGCTGGTGATGGGCGTGGCGGTCTCCGGCATGCACTACACGGGCATGTTCGCCCTGTCGGTGCACGAACACACGGAGATGGCGACGCCGCCGGGCGCGCGCGGCATCGACTTCCTGCTGCCGCTGATCGTCTGCCTCAGCCTGGTGACCGTGGGGCTGCTGCTCGCGCTCATCCTGTCGCCGTCGGAGAAGGAGCTGCGCGGCGAGGCGGAGCTCCGCGAGCGGCTGCGCGGGCTCGGGGAGGGGGGCGCGCCGGAGGTCGACCTGTTCGGCACGCCCCGCAGGTGATCTATAGGTGGGGGTACGGCCTGCGACACGTGGTGGGCCGCCGACTCTCCGCGGCGCAAGCCGTACCCTTGAGCGGGTTGTAGCGGAAACCCCGCTGGACCCAAAGGTACGGCCGGCGCTTGCAGGCGGCTTGCAGCTAGCCGAAGAAGACCTCGGCCTCGGCGTAACGTTCCACCGGCACCGTCTTCAGCTCGGACGTCGCCTCGTCGAGGCCCACCCTCACGATGTCGGTGCCGCGCAGCGCGACCATCTTGCCGTAGTCGCCCTCGTGGGCCGCGTCGATCGCCTGCAGCCCGAACCTGGTGGCGAGCACCCGGTCGTAGGCCGTCGGCGTGCCGCCGCGCTGGATGTGGCCGAGGACCGTGGTGCGGGCCTCCTTGCCGGTGCGCTTCTCGATCTCCTTGGCCAGCGTCTCGCCGATGCCGCCGAGGCGTACGTGCCCGAACGCGTCCAGCTCGCTCGCCTGCAGCGCCATCTGCCCCTCCAGCGGATGGGCGCCCTCGGCGACGACGATGATCGGCGAGTAGCGGGTGCGGAAGCGGGATTCGACGTATTCGCAGACGCGGTCGATGTCGAACGGCTTCTCGGGGATGAGGATGACGTTGGCCCCGCCCGCCATGCCCGCGTGCAGCGCGATCCAGCCCGCGTGGCGGCCCATGACCTCGCAGATGAGCGCCCGGTGGTGGGACTCGGCCGTGGTGTGGAGGCGGTCGATGGCCTCGGTGGCGATGTTGACGGCCGTGTCGAAGCCGAAGGTGTAGTCGGTGCCGGACAGGTCGTTGTCGATGGTCTTGGGCACGCCCACGACGTTGACCTGGCGTTCGTAGAGCTGCCTGGCGACGCCCAGGGTGTCCTCGCCGCCGATGGCGATCAGCGCGTCCACGCCGCCGGCGGCCAGGTTCTCCTTGATGCGGTCGACGCCGCCCTCGATCTTGATGGGGTTGGTCCGGGAGGAGCCCAGGATGGTGCCGCCACGCGGGAGGATGCCGCGGACGGCCTGGATGTCGAGCGGCATGGTGTCGCCCTCCAGGGGGCCGCGCCAGCCGTCGCGGAAGCCCACGAACTCGTGGCCGTAGACGCTCACCCCCTTACGTACGACAGCCCTGATCACGGCGTTGAGCCCGGGGCAGTCGCCCCCTCCTGTGAGCACTCCGATACGCATGGCGGGTTCCTCCCGTTGGGGTTCACGAACCTGACCTCAGTATTCAGCTCGCATTCTGCCCACATCCCCCGCCAGTGGTCTAGACCAAACGCCGAACCCTCTCGGCGGAGAATCAGCCCACCAGCACGCAGGCGGGGCTCTCCGCCGCGTACGACTCCCCCGTGAGCTCGGGCACGCCGCCGGTCAGCGCGAGGACGGTCACCGTGCCCGAGTGCTGGTTGGCGACGTAGAGCCGGTCGCCGTCGATGGCGAAGTGGCGCGGCCACGCGCCGCCGCAGGGCACCTCGGCCACCGGCGCGAGGTCCGCGGCGCTCAGCACGGTGACGGTGTCGGGGCCGCGGTTGGCGACGTAGACGTGGTCGCCGTCGAGCTGGAGGTGGGAGGGGGCGTTGGCGACGCCGGCGACGCGGGAGGCGGGCGCGACGGTGCGCCGGCCGTCCTCCTCGATCATGGTGACGGTGCCGTCGAGCTCGCCCGCGACGTAGAGGCGGCCCCCGGCGAAGGCGAAGTGGCGCGGGCCGGTGCCGGGCTGCAGGGTGAGAGGCTCCAGCGGCGTGCCGTCGGGCAGGTAGCGCCGGATCTCGTCGGTGCCGAGGTCGGAGACGTGCAGCACGCCGTCGTGGAAGACGGCCTCGTGGGCGTGCGGGCCCTCCTGGCGCTCCGGGTCGGGGCCGGAGCCCTCGTGGCGCAGCGCGATCGGCTCGCCCTCGAACGCGCCCCGCGCGTCGAGCCGGTAGAGCACGGCCGTGCCGTCGCCGTAGTTGGTGGCGGCGAGCAGCGTGCCGGACGGGTCCACGGCCACGTGGCACGGGCTGGAGCCCTCGCTGGGCCGTTCGTCGAGGGGCGCGAGCCCGTCGTCGCGGACGGCGAAGGCGGTGAGCCAGCCGCGTTCGAGCTCGCCGACGGCGTAGAGCACCGGCAGCGTGGGATGGACGGCGAGGAACGACGGCGCGGCGACCCGGGTGAGGTCACCCTCGCGGCCGAAGCGCCCGTCGCTGTCGCCGCCGAAGGTGAGGATGCCGGGGCCGTAGCCGCCGATGCGCAGGAGCTTCACAGCTCCCATCCAATCATGGTTGACTGTGGCAATGGATTCGTTGACGCAAGCAAGGGTTTCTGAGGTCCGGGCCTTCAACCGCTTCTACACCCAGCTGATCGGCGTGCTGCGGGCGGGCATGCTGGACTCGCCGTACTCGCTGACCGAGGGCAGGGTGCTGTTCGAGCTGGCCCACGCCGAGCCGATGGAGACCGGGGAGCTGCGCTCGCTGCTCGACCTCGACGCCGGCTACCTCAGCAGGATCCTCACCCGCTTCGACGCCGAGGGGCTGATCCGGCGCGAGCGCTCGGCCTCCGACGCGCGCAAGCAGGTCGTCCGTCTCACCGACAAGGGCTCGGCCACGTACGCCGACCTCGACCGGCGCTCGGCCGAGCAGATCGAGCGGCTGCTGTCCGGGCTGCCGGAGGCCGACCAGGGGCGGTTGGTCGGCGGCATGGCCACGATCAGGTCGCTGCTGTCGGACGGGGAGCCCCGGCCGGAGCCGTACGTGATCAGGCCGCCGCGCACCGGCGACCTCGGCTGGGTCGTCCAGCGGCACGCCGACCTCTACAGCCGCGAGTACGGCTGGGGCACCGCCTTCGAGCAGACCGTCGCCGGCATCGTCGCGGGCCTCGACTTCACCAAGGACGCCGGCTGGATCGCCGAGGCCGGCGGCGAGCGCGTGGGCTGCGTCTTCTACGTGCGCGAGGACGACGGCCAGGCGAAGCTGCGGATCCTGCTGGTCGAGCCGTCCGCGCGCGGCATGGGCATCGGGCGGCGGCTGGTCGAGGAGTGCCTGCGGCACGCCAGGGCCGACGGCCGCCGGCGGATCACGCTGTGGACGCGCGACTGCCTGGTGAGCGCGCGGCGCATCTACGAGGCGGCCGGCTTCCGGCTGACGGCGGAGGAGAAGGGCACGGAGAACGGCGTCGAGGTCAACGAGCAGTGGTGGACGCTCGACCTGTGAGCCTCCCGCGGGGCTCTCAGGCTCGGAAGGGGCCAGCGACCTCGAACGTGCGGCCCTCCGCCCGGCCGCGCCTGGCCGAGAAGTAGAGCCGGTCGCCGCGCGGCGAGAACGCGAGGCCGGTCAGCTCCACCCCGGCCTGCCCCTCCAGCCGCAGGAACGGCGTGACCTCCCGGTCGGGGGCGATCACGTCGATCTGGGTGGTGCGCCGGGCCGCGTAGAGGTCGCCGGAGGGCGCGGCCGTGATGGTGCGCACCCCCTCGCACAGCCGGTCGAGGGCGGCGGTCTGCCCGTCGTAGGCCCACAGGCCGGCGTCGCCCTTGGTGGTGAAGTAGCAGACCCCGCCCGCGTAGTGGCAGGCGTCGCCGCCGTCGAAGCGGCGCGCGTCGGCCACCTGGTGGCGGGTTTCCCGCAGCAGCCCGGCGGGCGACGGCACCACCCGCCACTGCCCGGAGCCGCACAGCACCTCCAGCGTGCCCTCGGTGAGGTCGCCCCAGTCGGAGGGGCTGAAGCGGTAGAAGCAGCCGTCCGGCTCGTCCTCGGTGAGGTAGACCACGCGCCGCTCGGGGTCGCAGGCGGCGGCCTCGTGCCGGAAGCGGCCCATGGCGAGGCGGGGCCGCGCGGCCCGCGCGCCGTAGGGGTCGCACTCGAAGACCCGGCCGCGGTGGCCGAGCTCGCACGACAGCCAGGTGTGCCACGGCGTGGCGCCGCCCGCGCAGTTGAGGTCGGTGCCGGACAGGATGCGGTAGGCGTCGCCCACCGTGCCGTCGGCGCGGAAGCGCAGCGCCGACGCGCCGCCGAGCAGCGGCAGCTCGGAGTTGGACACGTAGATCCAGCCGTCGCCGTCGGGGAAACAGGCGCCGCCGTCGGGCGCGGCGTGCCAGGTCAGCCCGGCGACCTTGTCGCCGCTGCGGGCCACCACCCGGCCGGTGAACCCCGAGGGCAGCGCGAGACCTTCGGCGTCCGGCAGGCCGAGCGGTCCGTACGGGCTGGTGCCGCCCTGCATGAGCGGGCCCGTGCGGAGGAGAGTCTTGTGGGACATCGTGGGGCCTCCCTCTAGGTGCCACGCTAGTGGACCGCACGGACATGAATGGCAGGGATTCGCGAGTTCAAACTCTGCGCAAACCTCGCCAGGGGGCGGTCACGCGCGGAGCCCGGGGCCGCTTCCTCGGTCCCCGGGCTCCGGGCATGCCGTGCTCCGCTCAGGTCATCGCCTGGAACATCCAGTGCTGCTTGTCGATCTCCTGGACCGCGGCGATGAGCAGGTCCTGGGTCACCGGGTCGGCCTCTTCGGTCTGCCGGATGCGCTCGTACATGCGCTTGCTGATCCCGCCCAGGCAGTCCGTGATGGTCGCGACGACCTTGCCGTCCTCCAGCCAGCCGCTCTCCAGCTGGGCCAGCTTGGTCGCCTTCGCGACGGTGGCGGCCCGGCCGTCGGGGTTGATCCCGAGGGCGACGGCACGCTCGGCGAGCGTGTCCATGTGCGTCCTCGCGAGCGCGACGACCTGGTCGAGCTGGAGGTGGACCGAGCGGAAGTGGCTGCCCACGAGGTTCCAGTGCGCCTGCTTGCCGACCAGCGACAGGTCGATCAGGTCGATCAGCGCGCCTTGCAGGCACTCGGCGACGGTGTTCCTGGCGTCGTCCGAGAGCGGACCTTTGATCGTGGCCATTATCGAGATTCCTCCCCATCCGTCGGTTTTGTTGCTACTTGCCATCAATCGGCAACGTCTGTCCCCCTGCCCAGCTCGGCGGCGGCCTAACATTGACACTGCAATAGTGACAGTGTCATTGTTGAGGTATGAGCGAGACCTGGACCATCGGCGAGCTGGCCGAGCACGCGGCGCGCGCACTGCGCGACGGCGCCGCGCCGCTCAGCGGGCGGGTCCGCGACGTGCCCGGGGAACGGCTGATCCGGTGGTACACCACCATCGGGCTGCTCGACCCGCCGCTCACCCGGCGCGGCCGCGTCGCCCGTTACGGGCGGCGGCACCTGCTGCAGCTCGTCGCCGTCAAGCGCCTGCAGGCGGCGGGACGCTCGATCGCCGACATCCAGGCGGCGCTCGCGGGGGCGACGGACCACACCCTGGAGGAGACGGCGTCCCTCCCGGCCCATCCCGCGACCCATCCCCCGGCCTATCCCGCGGTCCCTTCCCCGGCCCAGCCTCCGGTTCTTCCCTCGGCCTCTCCCCCGGTCGCCCCCTCTGTCCCTCCGCCTGTCGCGTCCGCCGACGGGGCGCCGGGCGGGCGCGGGCGGTTCTGGGCGGAGCGGCCGGCGGCCGGCTCCGGGAGCACGCCCGCGGCGGCCGGGGATCCGGTGGTCGTGACGGGGATCAGCTTGGGAGGCGGGGTCCGGCTCGTGTGGGACGGCGGCCGGGTCCCGTCGGAAGAGGACGTCCAGGCGGTGCTGGCGGCGGCGGGCCCGCTGCTCGCGGTGCTTATGGAGAGGAAGCTGACATGAAGATCACTTCGCTGGAGCCCGCCCGGTGCCTGCCGGTGCCGGAGGCCGGGTTCGGCGCCTTGCTGACGGAGCGCGGCAACCTGCCGCTGGAGAGCGTGGACGTCGCGGCGGACATCTCGGGCCTGATCGCCGGGGTCGAGGTCACGCAGGGCTTCCGCAACCCGTACGACGTCACGCTGGAGGCCACCTACGTCTTCCCGCTGCCCGACCGGGCCGCCGTGACCGGCTTCCGCATGGAGGCCGACGACCGCGTCATCGAGGGCGTGCTCAAGGAACGGGCGCAGGCCAGGGCCGACTACGACCGGGCGCTGCGCGAGGGCAGGCGGGCGGCCATCGCCGAGGAGGACCGTCCCGACGTCTTCACCATCCGGGTGGGCAACATCCTGCCCGGCGAGCGCGTCTCGGTGCGGCTGACGCTGAGCCAGCCGCTGCCGTACGAGGACGGCGCGGCCACCTTCCGCTTCCCGCTCGTCGTCGCGCCGCGCTACATCCCCGGCGACCCGATCGACGGGCCGCCCGCGGGCGGCGGCGTCGCGCCCGACACCGGCGCCGTGCCGGACGCCTCCCGGATCACGCCGCCGGTGCTGCTGCCCGGCTTCCCCCACCCGGTGCGCCTGTCGCTCGCCGCGACCGTGGACGCCGCCGGGCTGGAGCTGCGCGAGCTGGCCTCCAGCCTCCACGTCGTGGAGGAGGAGGGCAACACCGTACGACTGAAGCCCGGCGAGCGGCTGGACCGCGACTTCGTCCTGCGCCTGTCGTTCGAGGCGTCCACGTCGCTCCAGCTCCACAGGGGTAGCGACGGAGAGGCCGGCACGTTCGCGCTCACCGTCGTGCCGCCGCCGCTGCAGGCCACCCGCACGCCGCGCGACCTGGTGCTGCTGCTCGACCGGTCGGGCAGCATGGGCGGCTGGAAGATGGTGGCCGCGCGCCGCGCCGCCGCACGCATCGTGGACACGCTGACGCCGCAGGACCGCTTCGCGGTGCTGACGTTCGACTCGGTGGTGGAGCGGGCCTTCGAGGGGCTGGCGGAGGCGTCCGACCGCAACCGCTACCGCGCCGTCGAGCACCTGGCCCGCGTGGACGCCCGCGGCGGCACCGAGCTGCTGGAGCCGCTGCGCCAGGCCGTCGCGCTGCTGGGCGGCGGCGAGGCCGGGCGGGAGCGGGTCGTGGTGCTGGTCACCGACGGCCAGGTGGGCAACGAGGACCAGATCCTGGAGCAGGCGGGCGGCGCGCTCTCGGCCATGCGGGTGCACGCGGTCGGCATCGACCGGGCCGTGAACGCCGGCTTCCTCGGCCGCCTGGCCGGGCTCGGCGCGGGCCGGTGCGAGCTGGTCGAGTCGGAGGACCGCCTCGACGCCGCCATGGAGCACATCCACCGCCGCATCGGCGCCCCCCTGGTCACGGACCTGTCGCTCGACGGCCTGGACGCCGAGCCTGACACCGTCACCCACCTCGGCTCGATCTTCCCCGGCGTGCCGCTGCGCGTGTACGGGCGGTGCCGCGAGGGCTCGGCGGTGACCGTGCGCGGCGTGGCCGCGGGCGGGCCGTGGGAGGAGCGGGTCGAGGGCGTGCCGGTGGACGCCCCCGCCCTGCGCGCCGTCTGGGCCCGCGCGCACCTGCGCGAGCTCGAGGACCGGTACGCCATGGGCGAGCACGACCTCGAGTCCCGGATCGTACGGGTCTCGCTGGACAACGGCGTGTTGTGCCGCTTCACGGCATACGTGGCCGTGGACACCCGCCAGGTCGCCGGCGGCGAGCCCGAGCACCACGTCATCCAGCCGGTCGAGCCGCCGAGCGGATGGGACTCGCCGGTCCCGCCGGCGGGCGGCACCTTCGCGGCGGCGGCCCTGATGGCCATGCCGCCCTCCGCTCCCCGGATGCGGGCGCCGGAGCCGACGCTGGGGGTGGCCGGGGGCTTCGACGACCTGGACGTCCCTGACTTCCTCACCCCCGGCCCGGCCGCCCCGGGCGGCGGCGGGCCCGGCGCTCCTGGCGGAGGTCCCGGCGGGCCCGGCTTCCCCGGGCGGCCGCCGATGCCGCCGCCGAGGGCGCCCTTCCCGGCCGGTCCGCCCGCGGGCGGTCTGCGCGGGCGGGGCAAGTCGCGGCCCGCGCCGCGCCGTACGCAGGGGCTGGAGGCGGTGCGTCCGCAGCTCGCCGCCGAGCTGGACCGGCTCAGGGCCCTGCCGGCGCCCGACCTGGCCTACCTGGCCGACCTCGGGACGCGGCTGGCGGCGCTGGCGGCGTACCTGGGCGGCGAGGAGCGGCTGGAGGCGCTGGCCCGCGACCTGGAGGCGGCCGAGCGGCCGGGCGCCGACGCCCGCGCGCTCCACGACCACGCCGTCGCGTCGCTGACCGCCCTGCTCGGCTCCCCGCCCGTCCCGCCGGAGGCCCCGCGCCGGGGCCCCTTCTGGAAACGCTCCTGAGCGGAACGCCGCCGTGAGCACGCGATGCTGGGTTTGCGCCGGAGGTGCCTCCGGCGCAAATACCCTGTACGGGTGACCACACTTGTCCTGGACGGCGGCCTGTCCACCCACCTCGAACGCCTCGGCGCCGACCTCAGCGACGAGCTCTGGTCGGCCCGCCTGCTGCTCGAACGCCCCGAGCTGATCCGCCAGGCGCACGCCGACTACTTCGCGGCGGGCGCCGACGTGGCCACGACGGCCAGCTATCAGGCGACGTTCGAGGGCTTCGCCCGCCACGGCATCGACGCCGCCCGCGCGGAGGCGCTGATCAGGCTGTCGGTGGAGCTGGCCAGGCAGGCCCGCGACGCGGCCGGGCGCGGCCTGGTGGCGGCGTCCGTCGGCCCGTACGGCGCCTTCCTGGCCAACGGCGCCGAGTACACCGGCGACTACGACCTCGACGAGGACGCTCTTTACTCCTGGCACCGCCGCCGGTGGGACGTCCTCGCCTCCGCCGGCGCCGACCTGCTGGCCTGCGAGACCATCCCCTCCTACCCGGAGGCGCGGGCCCTGGCCCGGCTGCTGGAGGACACGCCCGGCGTCCGGGCCTGGGTCAGCTTCTCGTGCCGCGACGGCGAGCGGCTGAACGACGGCACCCCGATCCGTGAGGCCGCAGCGCTGTTCGCGGGCAACGCGCGGGTGGTCGCCGTCGGCGTCAACTGCACGGCCCCCCGCCACATGCCCGCGCTGATCGCGGCTCTCCAGGGCGGCCTGCCGGTCGTGGTCTATCCCAACTCGGGCGAGAGCTGGGACGCCGGTCACCGGCGCTGGCTGGGGCTCGCCGATCCGGTGGAGTTCGGGCAGGCGGCCGCCGAGTGGCAGCGGGCGGGCGCGTCACTCATCGGCGGCTGCTGCCGTACGACGCCGCAGCACATCGAGCAGATCCGCGCCCACCTCACCTGACCGGCGGGCGCGGCCGTGGAACGGCTCAGAACGGCTCAGAACGGCTCAGGTGATGACGGGCTGGGTGCGACGGCGGCGGGTCAGCGCGTTGTCGAGGGCGAAGGCGCCGCCGCCGGTGAAGCCGACCGCGAGGCTCCCGGCGGCCAGCGCCAGGACGAACTCGTAGCCGCCGTCGCCGGTCAGCCCGTGCGGGCCGTGGACGAAGACGATCGCGCCGATCATGTCGAGCGCGAGCAGCGCGCCCGCGATCGGCAGCGCCGCGCCGAGCACGAGCGCGAGGCCGCCCGCCACCTCCAGCGCGGCCACGGCGGGCGCGGCCAGCCCGGGCAGCGGGATGCCGGCGGCGGCGAAGAACTCGGCCGTGCCCGCGATCCCCATGGTCGCGAACTTCTGGTAGCCGTGCACCAGGAAGATCACCCCGAGGGCGATCCTGGCCAGCAGCAGGACGACGGGACGGGCTTGGTCGAGCATGCGGTCTCCTCGGCTCAGGACAGCGCACATCACTCTACGCCACCGATCCGCTACCGTCAGTTCACTGCTGGGCCGCGCCGGTCGCTCGGGCGGCCCGCTCCATCTCGATACGGGCGCTGACGGCGTACTTGTCGACGTATTCCTGGCCGGACAGCTCCATCAGGGCGTACATGATCTCGTCGGTGACCGCGCGCAGCACGAGCCGGTCGTCCTCCATGCCGTAGTAGCGGGAGAAGTCGAGCGGCTTGCCGAACCTGACGCCGGGCCGGATGCCGAGCTTGGGCAGCGGCCGTCCCGGCGGCATCATCTCGTAGGTGTTGACCATCGCCCAGGGGATGACCGGGGCCCGCGACTCCAGCGCCAGCCGGGCGACGCCGGTCTTGCCCTTGTAGAGCCGGCCGTCGGGCGAACGGGTGCCCTCGGGGTAGATGCCGAGGATGTGCCCCTCACGCAGGATGCGCAGGCCGGTGCGGAGCGCCGCCTCGCTGGCCTTGCCGCCGGAGCGGTCGATCGGCACGGTGCCGACGCCGCTGAAGAACAGCCTGGTGAAGAAGCCCTTGATGCCGCGCCCGGTGAAGTAGTCGGACTTGCCGAGCGAGATGACCTTGCGCTTGAGTTGGAGCGGTCCGAAGAAGTGGTCGGCGAACGACAGGTGGTTGCCGGCCAGGATCACCCCGCCCTCTCTGGGCACGTTTTCGACGCCCTCGGCCCACGGCCTGAACACGAGGTGGAGGAACGGCCCCAAGATGGCCTTGACCACCCAGTAGAACACTCCGGCACCTCTTTTCCAGCAAATTTGTCCGTGGGCAGAGTCATCTTCCCATCCCGAGCGCCTTGCAACTACACCAGCTCTCGCACAAACACCCTTGAACGTGCGACGATCGGGCCGTTCCAGGATGAACAGCTGGAATGAAACTGCATGGAGGAGCTGTTATGCCGCTCATGCCAGGCGCGGAGCCCTACCACCACGACGGAGGCCAAGTCGGCGTGCTGCTCTGCCACGGGTTCACCGGCACGCCGCAGTCGCTGCGGCCATGGGCGGAGTTCCTCGCGGCGCACGGGCTCAGCGTCTCGCTGCCCCGCCTGCCCGGCCACGGCACGCGCTGGCAGGAGATGAACCGCACCCATTGGGAAGACTGGTACGCCGAGGTGGAGAAGGCGTTCGAGGACCTCCAGGGGCGCTGCGCCGAGGTGTTCGTGGCGGGGCTGTCGCTCGGCGGCTGCCTGGCGCTGCGGCTCGCCGAGGTGCACGGCCCGGCCGTCAGGGGTGCGGTCGTGGTCAACCCGTCCATCGCCAGCGACGTCCCGCTGCTGCGGCTGGCGCCGCTGCTGAAGTGGTTCGTGCCGTCGGTGCCCGGCGTCGCGAACGACGTCAAGAAGGCCGGCGCGCGCGAGCTGGCCTACGCCCGCACCCCGGTCAAGGCGGCGGCCTCGCTGCCCGGCCTGTGGGCACTGGTGCAGGCCGACCTGGCGAAGGTGACGCAGCCGCTGCTGGTCTACCGCAGCGTGGACGACCACGTGGTGAAGCCTACGAGTGTGGCGATCATCCGCAGGAGGGTCCCGCACGCCACGATCGAGGAGCTTACCGATAGCTATCATGTTGCGACGCTCGACAACGACGCCGACACGATCTTTGCCGGCAGCCTCGACTTCATCCGGACACATGCCTCGGTACCCTTGCAGAGGGACTGATCGCACCCAGGGGGAAGTCGCGATCACTGTGGAGAGGCCCATCTAGGTGACGCCCCAGAGTGACGAGGACGAGGTCTGGCGGCAGATCGTCGCGTCCTTCAACGACACCGCCGAGCGCGACTCGGCCGACCAGCCATGGCCGGACAGCGAGAACGTCCCCGCGGAGCCCACCCGGCGGGTGGTGAAACCCTCGGAGGAGCTCGAAGAGGACCTCGACGAGCCCGAGGACAAGAACGACGAGGGCGAGGACGGCGAGGAGGAGGGGCACTACGTGCCGCCGCCGCCCCCGCCGCTGCCCAAGGTCGACCTGGCGACGAAGGTGGCGTGGGTGGCGCTGTTCGGCGGCCCCGCCTACCTCCTGATCGCCGCCATGGCGAACTGGCACATGGAGGGGTGGGCGCTGTTCACGGCGGTGGCGGCGTTCATCGGCGGGTTCGTGGCGCTGGTGGTGCGCATGGGTGACGGTCCGCCGTCCAACGACTCCGGCTGGGACGACGGCGCGGTGCTCTGACAGCGCAGGCGGTCGCGCCGCCGGCTCAGGATCTCGTCCGGGCGGCGGTGGAGGCGGCCGTGGTCTTGGGGGCGAACGACTCCACGACGTCGGTGTAGCGGTCGGAGGTGTCGACCGCGTGCCCGACCGCCCACACCGCGCCTTTGCCCGCGAGGTAGGTGACGGCCTGGAGACGCACGCTGCTGCGGCCCTTGTCGGCGCCGCCCCGGATGATCGAGCACGAGCCCTTCTCGCAGCGCGCCACGAACGGCTCGGCCGCCCGGTCGGGGTCGTAGCCGGTCATCCAGTAGCGGCCCTTGCCGTCGCCGGTCACGCCGTAGAGCCGGGCGCCGGTGACGGGCAGGCTCTGCCGCTTCCAGCGCTTGCCGTTCCAGACGAGCACGAGCGGCGCGATGTCGCCGGGGCCGCTGTAGACGCCGCCGACCGCGACCGCCCGCTTGGCGTTGTCGGTCTGGATGTCGCGGAGGTAGCCGCCGGGGATCGAGGGCAGCGGCATCGGCTTCCACGTGCCGCCCGAGTTGTGCGCGATGAGCGGCTCGGTGCCGGTGTCGCCGACGGCGAAGCCGCCCGCCACCGCGTAGAGCGCGCCCTTGTCCTTGAGCTGCTGCACCGTCCAGGCGCCGTTCTGGCCGGTGAGCACGAGTGCGCGCTTCTCGCGGCTGCCGACCGCCACGACCTTGGCGCCCTTGGCGTCGACGCCGCCGAGCCAGTCGCCCGAGCGCAGCCCCTGCGGGCGGACCCGGTCGAAACCGGTCACGTCGCCGTGCGCGAGGTAGGGCAGCCCGTCGTGGCTGTCGCCCACCGCCCACACGTCGGACGGGCCGGCCGCGGCGAGGCTGCGCAGGTTGCCGGCCGCCGTGGCGTCGCGGATGGCCACCTCGCTCCACTGGGAGCCGTCCCAGTGGCGGATGGTGCCGCGGTTCTTCCACACGTCCCAGATCTGCTGCTGGCCGACCGCCCACACGTCGCCGGAGGAGACGGCGAGCACGTCGGACAGCGAGCCGTCGGCCTGCAGGCGCACGCTGGTCGACTGCTGCCACGCCTCGATCGCGGCGGGGCTGCGAGGATCGGCATGCGCGGCGGGCGTGACCTGCGGCAAGGCCACGGACGTCGCCAAGATCAGAAAGAGCGCACGCCGCCGAGAGCGACGGGTCATGAACAAATGCTACGGGCTGGCCGTCGGTCCCCGCCCGCCCGGTGCCCGACTCGGGCGCCCGGATGCCCCTGTTTGTCCCCGTATGTACCCTTCGGGGCGCCCCCTGGTGCTGTCCTCAGCCGCCGGGGAGGCACAGCTCGGCCACCACCGGCAGGTGATCGCTGGCGGCCGCGAGGTCGGCCGCGGCGGCGTCCGCTCCCCCGCAGGACACGACCCGCGCCTCGGGCGCGGCGAACACCCCGTCGATGCGCGCCGAGGGCCGCGCGGCCGGGAACGTCAACCCTCCTGACGCGAGAGGGGACGCCGCCGCCTCGTGGCAGTCGGACAGCCGCCCGGCCAGGTAACGCCAGGCCGGCTGGTGCGGCCGCTCGTTGACGTCGCCGCCGAGCACGATCGCCGCCCCGTACGGCGCCGCCGCCCGCTCCATCAGCGCCACCGCCTCGGCCGCGTGATGCACCCGCGCCGGGTCGTGCAGGTCGAGGTGGAGCGAGCCGACCGCGAGCCGCGCCCCGCCGGCCTCCACCACGGCGATCGCGAGCCCGCGCAGCTCCAGCCCGAGGAAGACGCGCAGCGCGTGGCTGCGTGCCTCCAGCACGCGTACCCGTGGCCCGGTCAGCACGGCGACGCCGCCGAGCCGGCCGGGGGTGGCCAGGCGCATGCCCGCCGCGGCGGCGAGCGCGCGCCGCCTGGCCCGCCACCGGCCGAACCTGGGCGCCTCCTGCACGCACAGCACGTCGGCCCGCAGGCCGGCGATCACGCGCGTGAGCGCGGGCAGGCTGTCGCGCAGCCCGTGCAGGTTGTACGTGCCGATCCGGACCGTCACGGACGGGCCGCTAGCGCTGCCTGGCCAGGTCGGCGGCGCCGACGACGCCGGCCGCGGCGCCCAGCTCGGCCAGCCTGATGTCGGCGAGCGGCCGGTGCCCGCGCCCGGTGAGCCGGGCGGCGAAGGACTCGCGGGCCCGGTCGATGAACAGGTCGGCGGCCCTGGACACGCCGCCGCCGACGATGAAGCAGCCGGGGTCGAGCACCGCGGCGAGGTCGGCCATGCCCTGGCCGAGCCAGTCGGCGAAGGACGCGAACGCCCGCAGCGCCACCTCGTCGCCCCGGCGGGCGGCCTCGGTGATCTCCTCGCCGTCGATCCTGCCGCCGGCCAGCCCGAGCAGGACGGAGGCCCGCTCCGGCTCGGCGCCGGCCAGCTCCCTGGCCTCCTTGACCAGGGCCTGGCCGCTGGCGTACTGCTCCCAGCAGCCGATGTTGCCGCAGCCGCACGGCCGGCCGCCCGGCTGGACCTGCATGTGGCCCAGCTCGGCGCCCATGCCCCACCGGCCGCGAAAGAGCGCGCCGTCGAACACCAGGCCGCCGCCGATGCCGGTGCCGAGCGTCACGCAGACCACGTGGGACTGGCCGCGTCCGGCGCCGAACCTGGTCTCGCCCCAGGCCATGGCGTTGGCGTCGTTCTCGATGACGACCGGCAGGCCGACCATGTCGCTGATCTTCTTCTGCAGCGGCTCCTCGCGCCAGGCGAGGTTGGGGGCGAAGCGCACGACCGAGCGGGTCTCGTCCACGAATCCGGCCGCGCCCACGCCCACCGCCTCGATCCGCCGGCCCGCGGACAGCTCGCGAACGACGTCGGCCACCGTGTCGGCCACCAGGTCGGGGCGGTCGGCGGCGGTGGGCCGCAGCGTGTGTTCGACGATCTTCCCTTGGTCGTCGACCACACCCGCGGCGACCTTGGTCCCGCCGATGTCGACACCGATCGTGAGCATGCCCGTCGTTCTCCCTATCCCAGATCTATGTGTTCCACGTCGTCACGGCCGGCCCGGTCGTCCTGCCGCGGCTCCCTCCGGGGGTCCGTCCTGGTGCCGCTCTGCGGGGCGGGGCGGCTCAGCGCGTCGAGCGCGCCCCGGACGGCGGCGAACAGCTCACCGCCCGCGGCCATCAGGTGACCGGTCACGTCGGCGGCGGAGGCGGCGGAGCCGGACTCCCGCTGGTCGGCGATCGCCCGGCAGAGCGGGCAGGCGCGGCAGACGTACTCGTCGTGGGGGTCGGACACGGCCTCCTCCCACACGTCGCGCTCCCTCCGGCCGCCGCCGGTGAACGAGTTGAACACCTGCTTGCCGACCTGGCGCGTGGCGCGCCCCTGGATCGAGTCGAACAGCTTGCGCGCCTCGTCGGCGACGGTGCCGATCGGATCCCTGTCGTTGCTCTCGGTCATCTGGCCCTCCCTGAACCGGCGGCCCTGCCTGCGGGGTCGCTCATCCTCCTCAACTCCTCAGGAGCCGGATTCGCTCCCCGGGCTGAACGCTACCCGCAGCACACCGTCGCGGAGCGCCGCCCCGCTGATCTTCCTGCGGGCGAGCGCGACGGGCAGGGCGAGGATTCTGCGGTAGGGGCCCGCCGTGACGATGAGCTCGTCGCCCTTGCGGGCCAGGTCGACGTCGGCGCGGTCGGCGCCGGGCAGGTCGAGGGTCAGCTCGTCGGCGCTCATGCGCAGCGGCGGAGGGCTGGCGGGCGGCGCGAACGGGTCGCTCTCGCCGTAGAGCCGCGCGCCGACCTCGGTCAGCGCCTCCCTGCCGACGGGCTCGGCGGGCAGGTAGGGGACGACGTGGACGGGCAGCGGGGCGAACGACTGCTCCGCCTCGGTCAGCAGCCGCGTCTGCGCCGCCACCCACTGGGTGCGCCACTCGTCGGCGCCGCCCGGCGGGAAGACGCGGTTGGCGATGACGCCGTCGACGCGGTAGCCGTACAGGTTGAGCGAGGTGAGGGTGCGCCGGGCCTCGGCCAGCACCACCGACTCGGGCGTGAGCACGAGCCGGACGGACGCCTGATCGCCGGTGAGCAGCTCGCGCACCTCCATGAGGCCGCGGTGGAAGCGCTCGCCGGCGCTCATGACCTCCTCGCCGGGCGCGCTGACCCTGGCCACGCCTCGCACGAACGGCGCGACCAGCCGCACCAGCCGGCGGCCGATCGGCAGGAGCCGGTTGACATGCCAGTCGAGCGCCTCGGGCAGGGCCAGCAGGCGCAGCGTCTCGGCGGTGGGCGCGCAGTCGACGACGATGACGTCCCAGCGGCCGGAGCGGGCGTGCTCGCGCAGCTCCAGCAGG
Source organism: Nonomuraea bangladeshensis (assembly GCF_039529455.1). NCBI lineage: Bacteria > Bacillati > Actinomycetota > Actinomycetes > Streptosporangiales > Streptosporangiaceae > Nonomuraea > Nonomuraea bangladeshensis. The sequence goes on along the minus strand of NZ_BAAAMV010000010.1, from coordinate 323,167 downwards.
GCGATGACCTCCTCGGCGCCGGGCAGCACCGTGATCTCCTCGGAGGTGACCTCGTCCAGGCCCAGCTCCGACAGCACGCCCCTCGCGTAGTCCTGCAGCTCGCCCCAGTGCCGCTCCAGCGTCCGCTGCGTGTCGACCTGGTGCAGGTGCAGGCCGGGCGCCACCTCGCCGGGCTCGACGGCGAGCGCGTCGGCCAGCGAGTGCGCGGTGTCGGTGGAGACGACGAGCGTCTTCAAGCCCCTGCTCGCGGCGAGGGTAGCGGTGGCCGCGGCGGCGGTGGTCTTGCCCACGCCGCCCTTTCCCGTGAACAGCAGGACCCTGGGGTTCACCTCAGCGGCCTTCGACGCGCTTCTTGAGGCCCTTGAGCGCGGTGTCCACGATCACCTTCTCCGCCTTGCGCTTGATCATGCCGATCATCGGCACGCTGAGATCGACGGCCAGCTCGTACGTCACGCCGGTGCCACTGCCCGAGGCGGCGAGGCGGTAACTTCCGCGCAGCTGCGAGACCATCCTGCCGGGATCGACGATCTCCCAGGAGACGCCGTCGTCGCCGTCCCAGGTGTAGCCGAGGGTGTAGGTGTCGCTGATCATGCCGGCGTCCAGGACGAAACGGACCTTGCTCGCCCTGCCGTCGTCACCCGTGCCGAGGACCTCGGCGTTCTTGATCGACCCGGCCCACTCCGGGTAACGGGGAAAGTCGGCGATGACCGCCATGACGTCGGCGAGAGCGGCGTCGATGGTGATGCTCGAAGTGGTGCGATCAGCCATGAGGACACCGTACCGGTCAGGTCACCATTCGAGGATGAAGGGAACGCCCTTCCCCCGGAAATGGCCCACGTTGACGCATTCGGTGCGGCCCACCCGGGCGCGGGCGTGCAGCGGGTTGTGGACGTGGCCGAAGAGCGCGTAGCGGGGCTGGGTGCGCCTGATGGCCTCCAGCGTGGCCTCGCTGCCGCGTTCGAAGCGCCGGGCCACGACGTCGTAGAGCAGCTCGGGCAGGGCGGGCGGGATGTGACAGCACAGCACGTCCACCTCGCCGACCGCCTCGACCTTGGCGGCGTACTCCTCGTCGCTGATCTCGTTGGGGGTGCGGTAGGGCGTCTTCAGCCCGCCGCCCACGAACCCGAAGCGCAGCCCGCCGATCTCCACGCTCTGGCCGTCGAGCACCTGGTGGCCGGGGCGCAGGTAGTCGGCCCACAGGCGGGGCAGGTCCACGTTGCCGTAGGTGAGGTAGGCGGGGGTGGGCATGGCGGCGAACAGACTGGCGTACTGGGCGCGGACGTTGCGCTCGATGTGCTCGCGCGGGTCGCCGTCGAGCGTCGCCCACAGGGCCGCCGACATGGCCCTGGCCTCGTCGAACCGCTTGGCCGTGCGCAGCCCGATGAACTCGGCGGCCTTCTCGCGGCCGAACAGGTCGGCGAAGATGCCCTGCGCGTGGTCGTCGTAGTCGATGAACAGGATCAGGTCGCCGAGGCAGATCAGCGCGTCGGCGCCCTGCCCGGCGACGGCGAGGGCATCGGCCCTGCCGTGGACGTCGCTCACCACATGGACCCGCATGAGGGGAATCTTACGAGCGGTGGCTGCTAGCGTGATGAATGCCCTTCATAACGCCTCCATGACGACGTGACCTGCGAGGCTACCGGCGCGTAACTTAACGCGATAACGTCCAGGCGTCCTTCGAAGAGGAGTTGATCCGTGCGCGAGTACAGCGTCCCGATCCTGGTCGACGTGCCTGCCTCGGCCGGCCTGGCCGACACGGTCTTCCGGCGGGCCGAGCAGGAGCCCGGCGTCGTCGTCATGCGCCGCAAGACCGACGCGGGGTGGCCCGCGGTCACCGCGTCGGAGTTCCGCGACCAGGTCGTGGCGGTGGCCCGCGGGCTGATCGCGGCCGGCGTGGAGCACGGCGACCGGGTGGCGCTGATGTCCCGCACCCGCTACGAGTGGACGCTCGTCGACTACGCGATCTGGTCGATCGGCGCGGTCACGGTGCCGATCTACGAGACCTCCTCGGCCGACCAGGTGCGCTGGATCCTCTCCGACAGCGAGGCCAAGGCCGCGTTCGTGGAGCTGGACGCGCACGAGGAGACGGTGCGCGAGGCCGCGCCCGAGCTGAAGTCCGTCTGGCGCGTCGACGCGCCGCCGCTCGGCGCCGACGTGCCCGCCTCCGAGGTGGACGAGCGGCGCGGCCGCGTCTGCGCCGCCGACCTCGCCACGATCGTCTACACCTCCGGCACCACGGGCCGGCCCAAGGGCTGCCGGATCACGCACGACAACCTGCTGTTCACCGCGCTCAACGTGCTGCGGGGGCCGCTGGAGCCGCTGTTCTCCCGCAAGGAGCCGGCCGCGCTGCTGTTCCTGCCGCTGGCGCACATCTTCGCGCGGATGATCCAGGTGGTGCTCGTCGAGGCGGGCGCGATCATGGCGCACACCCCCAACATGAAGAACGTCGCCCCCGACCTGCAGGATTTCCGGCCGACGTTCCTGCTGGGCGTGCCGCGCGTGTTCGAGAAGGTCTACAACGGGGCCGAGCAGAAGGCCATCGCGGGCGGCAAGGGCAAGATCTTCGCCAGCGCCGTCGAGGTGGCGGTGGCCTGGAGCCGGGCCGAGAGCGCCGGGGGCGCGCCGCTCGGGCTGCGGCTGCGCAAGGCCGTCTTCGACCGGCTCGTCTACTCCAAGCTGCGCGCCGCGACCGGCGGGCGGCTGACCGCCGCCGTGTCGGGCGGGTCGGCGCTGGGCGAGCGGCTCGGCCACTTCTTCAAGGGCGTCGGCATCGAGGTCTTCGAGGGCTACGGCCTCACCGAGACCTCCGCGCCGTGCTCGGTCAACATCCCGGGCGCCAACAAGATCGGCACCGTGGGCAAGCCGCTGCCCGGCGTCACGCTGCGCATCGGCGACGACGGCGAGGTGCTGGCCAAGGGGCGCAACGTCTTCGCCGGCTACTGGAAGAACGAGGCGGCGACCGCCGAGGCCCTGGACGCCGACGGCTTTTACCGCACGGGCGACGTGGGCGAGTTGGACGACGACGGCTACCTGCGGATCACCGGGCGCAAGAAGGAGATCCTGGTGACGGCGGCCGGCAAGAACGTCGCGCCGGGGCCGCTGGAGGACCTGCTGCGGGCCCATCCGCTGATCTCCCAGGCGATGGTCGTCGGCGACGGCCGTCCCTTCGTGGCCGCCCTCGTGACCCTGGACCCGGAGGCGGTGCCCGCCGGGCGGACGGTCGCCGAGCTGCGTACCGACCCCGAGGTGCTGGCCGAAGTCCAGGCCGCGGTGGACCGGGCGAACCAGTCGGTGTCGAAGGCCGAGCAGATCAAGAAGTTCGCGATCCTGGAGCAGGACATCACCGAGGAGAGCGGGCACCTGACGCCGACGCTCAAGGTCAAGCGCAACCTCGTCATGCGTGATTTCGCCGGGCAGATCGAGGAGCTGTACGGCGGGCACTGATCCGGCCCCGGCATTGCGTGATCTGACGCTGGTCGAGCTCGCCGGGCCGGCGGGCATGATGAGGCCGGCGGTCGGTCACCCTGGAGATGGCCGGGGCCGGAGGGCTGCCGAGGGTCGTCCAGGCGGATGCGACCGGACTCGCCGCAGCACTGGCCTGGCAGTCCGCTCTGCTGAAATGGCGCTTGTCGTGTCGGTGGGTGCTGCGAGCATGACGAGATGATCGCGACTCCTGACGACTACTCCTGGTTCTCCCCCGAGCGCTTTCCCGGCCTGGCGGACGCCTACTGCTTCACCTACGTCCGCGGCCTGACGCCTGAGGAAGTGGTGACCCGACTCGGCGTCCGGGTTGAGGACTGCTCCCGCGTGACGCTTGATGGGCTGATCCGGCGGCAGACCTTCGGAGCCGTCGCCGTCGGAGATTGGGTGCTCCTCGTCGAGGCCTGCAGCGGGCTCGGCGTCACCGAAGAGATCATCATGCCGTTGTCGGCGGGCACCCGTCTCGTCTCCCACTTCTACCTCGACGTCGATGACATGGACTACTTCTACTGGATCGACGACGGGAAGATCCGGTTCGAGTTCGCGCACGAGGAAGGTTATTCCCACTGGGTCAAGGACGGGAAGATCGAGTTCCTGTTCAGGCCCCATGAAAGCTACTCGGAGGAGAAGCCGGACGAACTCGTAGAGATCCTGGAGCGGATCGACTCCGCCGGCCACGCGGTCGCCGGCCCCCACGAAGGACCGGCGTTCCTCCTGGCCGAGCGCCTCACCGGGATCACGATGACGCCGCGCTTGCTGGAGGAATCCACCTACCTGTGTGGAGTCGTTCCTGGATCGAGGTGAGCCGGGGAGCGGGCACCTGACGGCGGCACTCAAATTCCGATTTAATCGGCTATATGCCGTCTGACCAGGGGAATCTTCTTTCGATTCCGGCTTTCTCGCCGTCCCTTCCGGGGTATTCTCGCGGCAAAGAAAACGGGACCGGGAATCTGTACCATCCCCGGTCCCTTACCTCACGGTAAGGGAGAACAGCATGGACATCAAGGAAGCAGGCCCCGCGTTCACCACGGCTCTGGAGAACGAGCTCATTCAGATCCGGGCGGATCAGCGCGAGCTGGCGCAGGACCTCACCGAGCGCATCAACGGGGTCGGCAGGCGGCTCAAGAGCCTCGACGCCAAGGTCGAGCTCAGGTTCTCGTCGGTCGACGCCCAGCTCCAGATCCTCGATTCGCGCATCAAGGTCATGGACGCCAAGTTCGAGGGCAAGTTCGACGCGGTGAACAGCCGGCTCGACACGGTGGACAGCCGGCTCGGCGCGGTCGAGAGCCGGCTCGGGGTGGTGCAGGAGACGCAGCAGGAGATGCTAGGCGTGCTGGTCGGCATTCAGCGGAGGCTGGAAGCCGCCTGATCCACAAGGGCGTCTCGAAGGGCGGGTTCGCGGTGAGCGGGCCCGCCCTTTCGTGTGCGTACGGCCGGACCCGAGCTGCGATGTGGGGGCTTTGTCATGAAATCGTGCTTTGACAAGTGGGAAATGTTGGCTTTTCGATGTATGAAAGTGCGCGAAGTCGGGGGAATCTGAAGGTTCGGGTAGGAGGACCTCACATGGACCATCGGCCGCCGTTAACCCGTCGTTCTCTGTTCCTCGGCGCCGCCGCGTTCGGCGTCCCGGCCATTCTCGCCGGTTGCGGATCCGGCAGCCCCTCCCCCGCTCCCGGCGGCTCGTCCTCCGGCGGCCTCGGCACCGTCACCCTGGGCTCCAACGCCTCCGACGAGGTGCCGAAGAAGTCGCTGGAGGCCCAGATCAAGGCGTTCACGCAGGGCGCGGTCAAGGTCAACACCGTCGACCACAACACGTTCCAGGAGAACATCAACCGCTACCTGCGCGGCACGCCGGACGACGTGTTCACCTGGTTCGCCGGTTACCGCATGCAGTTCTTCGCCGAGCAGGGCCTCGCCCTGGACATCTCCGACGTGTGGCGCGACATCGGCGGCGACTTCACGCAGGCGTTCAAGGACCAGTCGACCGGCGTGGACGGCAAGCAGTACTTCGTGCCGTCCACCTACTACCCGTGGGCCGTCTTCTACCGCAAGAGCGTCTGGGAGGAGAAGGGCTACCAGCCGCCCAAGACGCTGGACGAGCTCACCGCGCTGGCCGGGAAGATGAAGGCCGACGGGCTGATCCCGATCGCGTTCGCCGACAAGGACGGATGGCCGGCCATGGGTACGTTCGACATCCTCAACATGAGGACGAACGGCTACGACTTCCACATCCAGCTCATGCAGGGCAAGCAGTCGTGGACCGACCCGAAGGTCCGGCAGGTGTTCGACACCTGGCGGGGGCTGATGGAGTACCACCAGCCGGCGGCGCTGGGCCGCACCTGGCAGGAGGCCGCGCAGTCGCTGGCGCAGAAGAAGACCGGGATGTACCTGCTCGGGATGTTCGTCGCCCAGCAGTTCCCCGAGGCCGACCGCGACGACCTCGACTTCTTCACCTTCCCCGAGATCAACCCGGCCTACGGCACCGACTCCATCGACGCCCCCATCGACGGCTACATGGTCTCGGCCAAGGCCAAGAACGTGGACGGCGCCAAGGCGCTGATCAAGCAGCTCGCCCAGGCCTCGTCCCAGAACATCGCCACGGGCCTCGATCCGGGCACCCTCGCCTCCAACTCCAAGGCCGACACCTCCGGCTACAGCGCGCTGCAGAAGCGCGGCGCGGAGCTCGTGTCGCAGGCCAAGCACATCGCCCAGTTCCTCGACCGCGACACGCGGCCGGACTTCGCCTCCACGGTCATGATCCCCTCGTTGCAGTCGTTCGTCGGCAAACCGGACGAGATCGATCCGCTGCTGGCGAGCATCGAGAAGCAGAAGGCCACCATCTTCCGCTGATGAGCGCGAAGACCCGTCGCTACTCCGCCCGCGACGTGACCGTCCTGGTCGCCGGGCTGGGGGTGGCCATCGTCGTCAACGTGGGCCTCGTCTGGGGGCCCACGCTGGCCAGCGTCGGCCTGTCGGCCACCGACTGGAACGGCATCGGCCCGATCGAGTGGATCGGCGGCCGGAACTACGAGGATCTGGCCGGGACGTACCCGCCGTTCTGGTCGGCCGTCCGCAACAACGTGTTGTGGCTGGCCTTCCTCGGGCTGGTCGCCACGCCGTTCGGGCTGTTCTGCGCGGTGCTGCTGGACCGGCGGCTGCGGATGTCGCGCGTCTACCAGAGCGCGCTCTACATGCCGGTCGTGCTGTCGCTGGCCGTCGTTGGCTTCATCGCCCAGCTCGTCTTCTCCTCCGACTACGGCGTGCTGAACGCGGTCAGCGGCCTGCACGTGGACTGGCTCGGCGACCGGGCGGTCAACATCTGGGTCGTCATGGTCGCGGCGGGCTGGCGGCACGTCGGCTACGTCATGATCATCTATCTGGCGGGGCTGAAGGCGGTCGATCCGGCGCTGAAGGAGGCGGCGGCCATCGACGGGGCGAACGAGCGCCAGGCGTTCTTCCGCGTGGTGTTCCCGACGCTCCGGCCGGTCAACGTGATCGTGCTGGTGATCACGGTGATCGAGGCGCTGCGGGCCTTCGACATCGTCTACGCCATCAACAAGGGCAGGAACGGATTGGAGCTGCTGTCGGTGCTGGTCACCGAGAACATCGTGGGCGAGGCCAGCCGGATCGGGTTCGGCTCGGCGATCGCGGTGATCCTGCTGGTCATCTCGCTGGGGTTCATCGTGACGTACCTGTCGCAGCTGTTCCGGGGGGAGGAGCGGTGACGGCCGCGCGGGTGCGGCCGCTGCGCGTCCTCCTGCACGTCTTCCTCGGGCTGGTGGCGCTGGGCTGGCTGCTGCCGCTGGCGCTGGCGGTGTACGCGTCGCTGCGCCCGTACGACGAGACGGCCCGCCTGGGCTACTTCTCACTGCCGGAGCGGCTGACGCTCGACTACTACGGTGAGGCGTGGAGCCAGGCCGAGCTGCCCCGCTACTACCTCAACACGTTGATCATCGTGATCCCGGCCCTGGTGCTCACGCTGCTGCTGGCGTCGTTCACGGCGTTCGCGATCGCGCGGGTGCGCATCCCCGGCCGCCGGACGCTGCTGATCGTGTTCACGGCGGGCAACCTGCTGCCGCCGCAGGCGCTCATCACGCCGCTCTACACGCTCTACACGATGGTCCCGCTGCCCGCGTGGCTGTCGGACTCGCAGTCGCTGTACGACTCCTACCTCGGGCTGATCCTCGTCCACGTGGCGTTCCAGTTCGGCTTCTGCGTGTTCGTCATGGCGAACTTCATGCGCACGATCCCGGAGGAGATCACCGAGGCGGCGCTGGTGGACGGTGCGAGCGTGTGGAAACGGTACTGGCGGCTGACCATGCCGCTGTGCCGGCCGGTGCTGGCGGCGCTGGCCACGCTGCAGTTCACCTGGATGTACAACGACTTCCTGTGGGCGCTGGTGCTGATGTCGTCGGGCGACAAGCTGCCCGTCACCTCGGCGCTGAACAACCTGCGCGGCCAGTTCTTCACCGACTACAACCTGCTGGCGGCCGGCTCGGTGCTGGTGGCGCTGCCGACGCTGATCGTCTTCCAGCTCCTGCACAAGCAGTTCGTGGCCGGGCTGACGCTGGGCGCGACCAAGGGGTGATCCGTCAGAGGAGGGCGTGGAAGCGGGCCGCCACCTGCTCCCACGTCCACTCCCGCGTGATCCACTCGCGGCCGTTGACTCCCATCTTGCGCGCCTTGTCGGGATCGGTGAGCAGTTCGACGACGGCCTGGGCGATCTCGGCGGGGTTCTCGCCGTCCACGACCAGGCCGGTCTCGCCGGGGCGTACGGCGTCGGGCGCGCCCCCGGACGCCCCGGCCACCACGGGCAGCCCCGTCGCGGACGCCTCCAGGAACACGATGCCGAGCCCTTCCACGTCCACGCCGTTCCAGCGGGTACGGCACGGCATCGCGAACACGTCGGCCGCCGCGTAGTAGCCCGGCAGGTCCGCGGCCGGGACGGTGCCGGTGAAGCGGATGGAGGGGTGCCCGCCCGCCAGCCGCTCCAGCCTTCTCCGGTACGGCCCGCCGCCCACCAGCAGCAGGACGGCGTCCGGCACCGCCCGCAGCACCCGGGGCCAGGCCGCGATGAGCCGGTCCTGGCCCTTGCGCGGCACCAGCCGCGACACGCAGACCACCACGGGACGGCCCGCGAGCCCCGGCACGGCGGCCCCGGGCAGGCCGGGGCGGAACTGCCCGGCGTCCACACCGGGGGCCAGCCGGACGAGCTTGCCGGGCGCGATCGCGGCCTCCAGCCGGCGGCGGGTGTAGTCGCCGAGGTAGGTCACCACGTCCGCGTGCGCGCCGATCCTGCGCAGCACGGCGCGGAAGCCCGGCGCGCTCGCCCACGACGCCTCGTGGCCGTGGGTGAGCATCACCACGCGCCGCGCGCCGGCCCGGCGCAGGTGCGGCGCGAGCAGGCCGAGGGGCGCCGCCGCGCCGAAGACGACGGTACGCGCGCCGTGCTCGGCCACCAGCCGGGCGGCCCGGCGCGCCACGTCGGGGGTCGGCAGCATGAGCCGCGTCGGGTGCCGTACGACCGGGTACGGCTGCCGCCGGTCGAACTCCTCGCAGCCCGGCCAGGCGGGGGCGTAGACCGCGACGCCCGGCGTGCGCAGCGCGAGCCCGTGCACGAACGACTGGATCCCGCCCGGCCGCGGCGGGAAGTCGTTCGTGACGACGACCACCCTGGTGTCCGGATCTGGTGCGGAGTGGGTCACGGCGCGTTGACGCCGTTCAGTCGCGCCCAGGCGCGGGCCATGGCGATGCGTTCGGGGCCGGAGGGATGGGAGGCATAGAGGACATATTCCACCGCATCGGGCGACAAGTCGGAAATGTTGGAAAGGGCGAGGCGTTTCTGCATGGCCACGAACGTCTCCGGGTCTCTCGTCAACTCCAGCGCGTGCAGGTCGGCCCGCGCCTCCACCTGCCGGCTGACCACGTTCTGGACGGGGCCGAGGAGGAGGGTGCCGAGGCTCATCAGGCCCATCAGCGCCCCGGCCGCGCGCGGGTCGGCGATCGAGGGGACGGCGGCGCGGCGGCGTACCAGGTCGAAGATCAGGAACAGCAGGACGGCGCCCAGCGCCGCGCCCAGGCCGGCGAGGAGCGTGCCGTGGAGGACGTCGTCGTGCTTCGCGTGGCCCAGCTCGTGCGCGACCACCAGCTCCACCTCCGCCTCCGGGGCGCGCAGCAACGTGTCGTAGACGACGACGCGGCGGGTGGCGCCGAAGCCGGAGACGTAGGCGTTGAGCGCCGTCGTACGGCGTGAGGCGTCGGCGACCAGCACGTCCTCCACCGGCACGCCGTCCCGCTCGGCCATCGCCAGCAGGCTCGTACGCAGCGGGCCCTCGCGCATGGGGGTGAAGTCGTTGAACATCGGCTCGAACACCACGGGATAGACGAACGAGGCCGCCACCGTGAGGGCGAACGCGCCCGCAGCCGCAGGGATCCACCAGCGGCGGAACCGGCGCGCCAGCGCCACCAGCGCCGTGATGGTCAGGGCGAGCAGGAACGCCTCGACGGCCGCGTTCTTCAGCCGGTCGCCGCTCCAGGACGGCCAGGACTGGGTGGACAGGCCGTACTCGCGCAGGACGGTCTCGAACCACATGCCGAGGGGCCAGCGGAGCGCCAGCGTGGCCGCGGCGATCACCGCCACGCCCAGGATCGTCCGCAGCCACCACGGGCCGCGCAGCCACCCGGTCGCCCGCGCGCCGAGCGGGGTGGCGACCAGGAGGCCCGCGACGAGGACCGTCAGGGCCAGGGAGAGGTAGCTCGGCAGGCTCGTCGCGGCGTCGAACGCCTGGGAGCGGGCGAGCTGGACGGCGGTGAAGTCGCGGGCCGGGCCGGGCGGCTCCCCTGCGGTCAGCAGCGCCTGCCAGGGGGTGGTGAGGGCGGCCACGGCCAGGACGAGAGCGGCGAGGACGGCCAGCGCGAGCGCGGCCTGGCGGCGCAGGCGGACCTCGCCGCCCTCCTCCTGGCCGTCGTAGGCAGGCGCGCCGCTCACGGCCCGATCGCCGCCTTCATAGGCCGGCGCGCCGCTCACGGCCCGATCGCCGCCTTCATAGGCGGGCGCGCCGCTCACGGCCCGATCGCCGCCTTCATAGGCGGGCGCGCCGCTCACGGCCCGATCGCCGCCTTCATAGGCGGGCGCGCCGCTCACGGCCCGATCGCCGCCGTCGCCGGCGGGCTTGGCGCCGTCCGGCTGCCGGCGTTCGCTCATCTGCCTCCCCCTCTCACGCCCTCACGCCCTCACGCTCTCACGCGAGCTGTTCGCGCACGTACGCGCGCCAGCGGGCCGTCAGCGTGGCCGTGGAGAGCCCGAGCCCGGCGAGTGCCCGGTCGGCGCCGTCCACCCGGGCCTCACGGTAGAGGCGTACCAGAGTCCCCTCGCCGAAGCGGTCGGCGAGGAAGCGACACGCCAGCCAGGCCTCCTGGTAAGCCCGTGCGAGCCGCGCCGGGTCGCTCCCGTCGGCGGCGAAGGCGGCGGGGCCGGGGAGTGCGGCGGGCAGGCGTCCCGCGCGCACCTCGTCCGCCAGTTCGGCGGCGGCCGTCCGTACGGGCAGTCCCGAGTCGCGGTAGCCGACGTAGTCGGCGAAACCCTCGTACAGCCAGATGGGGAGGCGGTCGGTGCCGGCGGCGACGTGGGTGAGCTCGTGCGCCAGGACGACGTCCCTGCCGGTGGGGTTGAGGCGGGCGAAGACCTCGGGGACGACGAGCACCCGGTCGCCGTCGGCGAGCGCGGCGAGGCCCTCGATCGGGCCGGTCCCGGCCAGGCGGGCCGCCTCGGCGGCGGAGGCGGGGACGACCACGAGGGGGCGTACGGGCTCGCCGAGGACCGTTCCGACGCGGAGCGCGGCCGTGTCGGCCAGGTGCGCCAGCTCGGCCAGCGACACGGACGAGGTGGGCGTGGCCGGGGCGATGATCATGGACCGTGTCCCACGGACGGTGACGGACTCCCCCGGCCACAGTCCGCGCGCGCCCGCGGGCGGCGCGGGAGCGGCCGCGATCGGCGCGCTCGCGGCCGGGATGAACGCGAGGAGCGGCACCAGGAGGAGGAGAGCCGCCGGGGCGGCTCGTCGGCGTCGGCTCACCTGGTCGGACACGATGCCCGATGGTAGCCGGGCCGGACGGGTGCCCGGGGTGGGAAAAGGCGACAGCCCCGCCCGATCCCGTACGGGGATCGGGGCGGGGCTGTGGTCACATACCGGGACGGACCGCGCCGACGAACGACGATTTGCGCCATCCGCTCAGCTTGTCGATACGTACCCGTTCGCCGGTCCTGGGCGAGTGGATCATCTTGCCCTTGCCGACGTACATGCCTACGTGGCCGAGCCCGTTGAAGAACATCAGGTCGCCTGGCTTGAGCTTCTTCCAGGAGACCTTCGTCCGGGTGCGGGCGAACTGGCTGCTCGCCACGCGCGGGAGCCTGATTCCGGCCTTCTTCCAGGCGTACTGGACGAGTCCGGAGCAGTCGAACGAGCCGGGGCCGGTGCCGCCGTAGCGGTACGGGTCCCCGATCTGGTTCTTGGCCACGGCGACGGCCCGGTGAGCCTTCGCCTGCTGCCGAGCGACCTTGCGTGCCTTGGCCGACCTGGCGGTCTTGACGGCCTTGGCGGACTTCGACGACTTCGTGCTGGTCTGCACCGAGGTCGTGGAGGTCGTGGCCGCGTCGCTCGCGGTCGCCGCCTGAGCCGCCGGGGCGTGGAGGACCACACCTCCGGCCGTCACGGTCATGGTGAGCGCCGCGCCACTCAGGGCAAGACGGGACAGACGGGGGTTAAGCGGGGAGGTAGACAGGATTTCTCCTTGAGACTTCCACGAACGCCTACCGGGTTAGCTGACGGATTCGGGCCTGGAAGTAGCCCTACGGCGCGTGCGAACAGCGCCGATTCACCCCTGATCCCCTAGGGAGGGGGATCGGTGGTTCCCCGGCTCCGTGCCTCCTGGCTGCACGGATTCGGCAGGTCGCCGCCCCGTCGAGGTTTTTCTCATGGGGATGTACGGGAGGCGACCGGCGGATTCTGCGGGCGACATGGCGTGTCACCGCGACGCCAGAAGCTACGCCGACACCTCACGAATCGGCAAAGCGGACGGCGGCTTGTCAAGATCAGACAAGGGGCCGAGTCAGGATCGAAACTCCTGCTCGGCGACCGGGCTCCGTTACCGGAATGTGACCATACTCACACTTCTCGGGACAGGGCCCAGTAAGGGGCGATTTGTCACTTTCGTCACAGTTTTCACTGCGATAACAGGGCACCGCGCCGCCGGCGCGGGAGGACGTACGGACGGGCCTCAGGGACGGATGGCGCCCACGAGCCGCCGCCCGTAGGCCGACAGCTTGACGACCTTCACGACGTCGCCCGTCTGCGGCGCGTGAACGATCTGCCCGTTGCCCGCGTAGATACTGACGTGCCCCAGTCCTTCGCTGAAGATGAGGTCCCCGGGCTGCAGCGCGTCCAGGCTCACCCGGCGGTTCGCCCCCCAGGCCCACTGCTGCCACGTCGTACGCGGCAGCGAGACCCCCGCGGCCCGCCAGGCCGCCTGCGTCAGGCCGGAGCAGTCGTAGCCGCCCGGGCCCGTCCCGCCGAACACGTACGGCTTGCCGATCTGCGCGTAGGCGAAGCGCAGCACCGAGGCCGCGTTGCCCGACGCGGAGCCGGTGTACTTCATGCCGGTGCTGTTGGGGTTGCCCGGGTTGTAGGCGTTCAGCTTCTCCAGCAGCTTCTTCTGCTGGGCGATCAGCTTGAGGATCTCCGCGCGTTCCTTCTGGACCCCGCCGCGCTCCTTGTCGGCCGTCTCCAGGGCCTTCTCCGCCTTGTCCCGCTCGGTCTTGAGCCCGCGGTTCTCCCGGTCGAAGGCGCTCAGCTTCTCGGCCCGTTCCTTGGAGATCTGGCCGGTCAGCGCGAGGCGGGCGAGGAAGTCGTCGGGGTTGTCGGCGCCGAGGAAGCCCGGCAGGGACGTGACGTCGCCGCCGAGCTGGTAGCTGTCGACGGCCATGCCGATCACCTGGGCGCGCAGGTCGGCGACGGTGGCCAGCTTGCGCTTGTAGCTGTTGTCGAGGTCCGTGTAGCTGGACTTCGCCTTCTTGTACCGCTCCGTGGCCGTGTTGTAGCGGTCGACGACCTTGTCCGCCTTGTCGTTGAGCTTCTCCAGCTTGGCCTTGGCCTGAGCGAGCGTGGGTTTGGGATCGGCGATCGCGGCCCCGGTGGGGGTAAGCACCAGTCCGAACGCGATCCCCGCGGCCACCGGTACCCGGCCAAACCTCACTGCGTCGCCTCCCAGGGTAAACATCTGGGGCGAATAGTACAGAAGTGGCGGGTGAGGTCTCACCTCAACGGGTAAAACCTCAAATTCGTAATCTAGGCGCGACCAAGCCGGCGCAACAGCAGAGCAGACGGAACCGGTCTGGCTCCCATCCGCCGCACCGATTCGGCCACCTCGCGGTCGGAGGACACGACGGCGATGGCCCGCCCCGGCGGCTCGACCCGGACGAGCTGCCGGATGAGGTCGTCGGCGATCTCCCCGGGGTCGCTGAAGAGCACCCGCACCCCGCGCGGCGCGACGACCTGCACGGGGGCGTTGAGCTCGGCCCCGTCGAAGACGACGGTCACCTCGACCCTGGTCTGCGCGGCCAGCCCGCCGAGGTTGGTCATGAGGCGGTTGCGCTGGTCGGCCAGGGTGAGCGTGCCGTAGCCGGTCTTGGTGACGTTGTAGCCGTCGATGATGAGGTGGATCTGCGGGATCGCGAGGAGCTGGTCGAGCAGCTGCGGGTCGTCGTCGGCCAGCGCCCGCGCGGGCACGCCGCGCACGCCCGGCCGCTCACCGGGGTGGGCCGCGACCGAGTCGGCGGGCCGGCTGATGGTGGCCGGCAGGCCGAGCTCCCTGCGCAGCCCGGCCGAGGCGTCCTGCAGGGCGTCGAGCAGCACCCGGATGCGGGCGTCCTCCAGGCTGCGGCCCTCGCGGGCGGCCCGGCGCGAGGCTTCCAGCTGCTTCTCGACGTCGGCCAGCCGCTCGCGCAGCCGCCGCAGCTCGGACTCGCCCGCGCTGCCCGCGGCCACGGCGGCGGTGCGGGCCTCCTCGGCCACGCGCTCCATCTCCTCGGTCCTGGCGAGCGCGGCCTTGGCCCGCTCGCGGGCGTCGTGGAGCTTGCGCCGCAGGTCGGAGTTCTCGGCGCGGGCGGCCTTGAGCTGCTCGCGCAGCCGGTCGGCCTCCTCCTTGGCGGCGCTCTTCTGCGCCGCGAGCTGCTCGCGCAGCCGGGAGACCACCTCCTCGCGCTCGGAGCCCTCGGCCGCCGCGGCGGACTGCTGGAGATCGCTCCGGGCGAGCTCGATCATCTCCTCCCAGCCGGGGGGCCGGGTGAGGTAGGCGGCCGCGGCCACCAGCACGGGGTCGGCCGCGGGCGGGATCTGGCCGTCGGCCAGCGAGGCGACCAGCTCGGGCCAGCCGGCGGCCACCGACTCGGCGACCAGCTCGCGGAACTTCTTGTCGTTCTCCAGCTGCGCGGCGATGGGCGCGCTGCCCAGTTTGGCCCTCTTGCGCGCCTCGAACTTGGCGATCCCGCGCAGCGGCGGCGGGATGGAGACAGCGGGAAGTGTCCCGAGAACGGTGGCCGCCAGGTCCACGACGTTGAGCCGTACCTGCTCGGGGAGCGGGCGAGACAAGCCTTCACCCGCTGAACTCATCCCACTTGTCCCTTCGTGACATGCCCTTTCAGACAAGGGTACGGCTGCCGCGTACCTGACCGTAACGGCCGCCTGTGTATGGACGAGCGCTTGGTCGGGGGTGTACGACAGGTGAACGGCAGGTGTGCACCCGGGAGGCCGACCGTGACGGAGCAGATGCGTACTTCCACCCGTGACCTCCACGAACTCCGCGAACAGGTGACCGCGTGGCTGCGCGGCAGGGTCGGCGGGGACGCCTCCGTGTCGGAGCTGGAGCGCCCCACCGACAACGGCATGTCGAGCGAGACCCTGTTCTTCACCGCGACCTGGGAGGGGCGGCGTACGCGCTGCGTGGCACGGCTGGCACCTGCGGGAGAAGCGGTTCCGGTCTTTCCCGACTACGATCTGCGGTCGCAGTTCGAGATCATGCGTTTGGCCAGGGAAAAAGCTGGGATTCCAGCGCCCAGGACGCTCTGGTTCGAGCCGGACCCCGCGCCGCTCGGCTCCCCGTTCTTCGTCATGGAGCGGGCCGAGGGGCTGGTGCCGCCGGACGTGCTGCCGTACACGTTCGGCGGCTGGCTGTGCGAGGCCGCCCCCGAGGACCAGCGCCGGCTGCAGGAGGCCAGCGTGGGCGTCGTGGCCGCGCTGCACCGGACCCCGTTCACCCCGGACGAGCTGGCCCTTTTCGGGCCGCCGGGCCTGCGCGCGCACGTGGACGCCCAGTACGCCTACTACCGGTGGGCGCACGGCAAACGTCCCATCCCGCTGCTGGAACGGGCCTTCGCCTGGCTGGAGGCGCACTGGCCGGAACAGCCCGGCCCGGACGTGCTGCTCTGGGGCGACGCCCGCATCGGCAACCTGATGTTCAGGGACTTCGTGCCGGTCGCGGTGCTCGACTGGGAGATGGCCGCGGTGGGGCCGCGCGAGCTGGACCTCTCCTGGATGATCTTCCTGCACCGTTTCTTCCAGGACCTCACCGTCGCCATGGGCCTGCCCGGCATGCCGGCCTTCATGCGCACCGAGGACGTCTGCCGCACCTACCGCGAACTGACCGGCCACGAGCCGCGCGACATGGGTTTCTACGAGATGTACGCGGCCCTGCGCCACGGCATCATCATGGCCAGGATCTGGCAGCGCAGGGTCCACTTCGGCGAGCAGCCCGACCCGGACGACCCCGACGACCTCGTCCTGCACCGGGCGACGATCGAACAACTCCTCACCACCTGACCCGGCCCACCGGCCGGGTCAGGCCGCCGCGTCGTAGACCAGCAGCGCCACCTGGACCCGGTTGTTGAGTGCCAGCTTGGTGAGGATGCGCGAGACGTGCGCCTTGACCGTGGGCACGCTCATGTACAGCTCGCTCGCGATCTCGGCGTTGGAACGGCCCTGCCCCACGGCCATCGCCACCTCCCGTTCGCGCTCGCTGAGCCGGGCGAGCAGCCGCCGGGCCCGTGCGGTGCGCTCCCCCGCGCCGCCGTCGGAGACGTGCGTGATGAGCTGCCGCGTCACGGCGGGCGACAGGATCGGCTCGCCCGCCGCGACCTTCCTGATCGCCTGCACCAGGTCGGCGGGGGCGATGTCCTTGAGCAGGAACCCGGCCGCCCCCGCCCGCAACGCCCGCAGCACCTGCGCGTCGGCGTGGAACGTGGTCAGCACCACCACCTCGGGCGGCGCCGCCGTCGCCCGCAGCGCCTCGGTGGCGGTGAGGCCGTCCACGGCCGGCATGCGGATGTCCATGAGCACCACGTCCGGCCGGTGCTCGGCGACCAGCGGCGGCACCTCCGCCCCGTCCGCGGCCTCGCCCACGATGGCGATGTCACCGGCACCGCCCAGGATCATCGACAGACCGGCACGCACCATCGCGTCGTCGTCGACCACGAGCACCTTGATCAATGCCCCTCCCCCGCCCCCACCCGCTCCACGTGCCCGGCCGCCCCCGCCGCCGTCTCTTCCACCGCTCGACCTGCCGTCTCCCCCACCGCCGCCTTTTCCGTCGCCCGACCTGCCGTCTCCCCCGCCGCCTCTTCTGGCCATGGCAGCCGGGCGCGCACCACGAACTCCCCCTCCGGCGTCGGGCCGTGCTCCAACCGGCCGCCGGCCAGCTCCGCCCGTTCGGCTAGCCCGATGAGCCCTGCGCGCGCCCCCGGGATGCGAGGCAGTTGGCGGGCGCCGAGCGGGTTGCGGACCTCCGCCGACAGCTCCGAGCCCGGGGCACCGGCAACGGTCACGGTGACCGGCTGCCCGGCGGCGTGCTTGCGCGCGTTGGTGAGCGCCTCCTGCACGATGCGGTAGACGTTGCGGCCCAGCCCGTCCGGCGCGTCGCCCGCCCGCTGCTCCAGCCGTACGTCCATGCCGGCCTGGCGGCACTCCTCGACCAGCGACGGCAGGTCGGCGAGCGTGGGCTGCGGCCGGTCGGGCACCTGGTCGTCGCCGCCCTCCGAGCCGGGATGGCGCAGCACGCCGATCACCTGGCGCAGGTCCTGCAGGGCGAGGTGGGCGTTGGTTCGGATCGCCCCGGCCGCACGGGCGATGTCCGCGGCGGGCGCGTCCGGCCGGAACTCCAGCGCGCCGGCGTGCAGGCTGAGCATGGAGATGCGGTGGGCGAGCACGTCGTGCATCTCCCTGGCGATGCGCTCGCGTTCGAGCCGTTTGGCCTCCTCGGCGGCGCTCGCGGCGCGCTGGCGCAGCGACCAGATGAGCTGGCGCCTGGCCCGCACCACGATGCCCCAGGCGCAGACGGTCAGCAGCAGGGCCGACAGCAGGACGCCCCACTCCAGCGGCTCCATGTCGTCCTGCGGCCTGATCCACATGTACGGCGGGATCGTCAGGAGGTGGAGCAGCATGATCGGCCCGGAGACCTTGAACGGCCGGTGCACCGCCACGGTGAACAGCGCCACCAGCCCCGCACCGCCGGCCAGCTCCAGGAAGGTCGAGAGCACCAGCATGACCAGCGCGAGACCCACCGGCCAGCGGCGGCGCAGCCACACCGACACGCACGACAGCGCGCCCACGATCTGCTCGGTGAGCAGGAGCGGCTCCGGCTCGTCCTGCACCTCGGGCAGGCTGAGCAGCGTGATGCCACAGGCGACCAGGAAGATCGCGATGTCCACGATCCAGTCGCGGGTGGAGCGGCGCACCGGTCGGCCCTCGTTGCCGTCGCCGAGCAGCACCGAGGGCAGCACCCATCGGTACTCGGGCACCGGCCCGTCCTCCACCCGCACGTCGCTCACGTTCATCGAGGTTAGGCCCTGCCGAGGTCGCACCGATAGCGACCAAAGTCGATGCCGTGCGAGACCTGCGGACGATGCGGGCCGGGCGGCCGGCGGGCGAGCCTTGGTCCCGTGAAAACGGTGCTGACGGTGCTCGGCTGGCTGCTGCTCCTCCAGGGCGTGGCCGGCCTGGGCAACTCGCTGCTCGGCCTGTGGCCGTGGACCGAGCGGCTGCTCGTGGCCAATCATCTGGGGTTCCTGCGGGGGCACGAGGTGTTCGCGGCCATCGTGATCGGCGTGCTCGGCTTCGTGCTGCTCGCCGTCGCGGACACGGTGTCACGTACGCAGGAGGAGGAGGGCAGGTGACAGGGACGTCGATACGCCCGCCGCGCAACCGGGCCGATCCGCGAGCGGTCGCGTGGTGGACGGTGCAGTGGCTGATCCTCATGGTGCCGGTGGCCGCGGCGGCGGGCTGGGCCTACTGGACGTTCACCGACCGGCCGGTGTGGCTGGGGCTCGTCGTGGCGGCGTTCGGGGCGGGCTGCCTGGCGCTGGCGGTCGCCGCGCCACGGGCGTACTACCGGGTCGAGCGGTGGGAGGTCACCGACGACGCCGTCTACACGCGCAAGGGATGGCTGACGCACACCTGGCAGGTGGCGCCCATGTCACGCATCCAGCGGATCGACACCGCGCGGGGGCCGGTGCAGCGGTTGTTCGGGCTGGCCGACGTGACGGTGACCACGGCCTCGTCGGCGGGCGCGATCACCATCGCGGCTCTCGACCACCAGCTCGCCGCCGACCTGGCCGAACGCCTGACCGCCCGCACCCAGGCCACTCCCGGAGACGCGACATGACCGCCCCGGACCAGCCCAGGAGGCAACTGCCCCCAGAGCACTCCGTGTACGAGACCAAAGCGCAGACGGCGACCGGCCACGCTGGGGACGACGCCCACGCGCACACGGCGACTGGAGGCACGGCCGCCGAGGCCGGGCGGTCGGCGGAGGAAGGCGGCTGGCGGGCGCCGGCCGGGCGGTCGGTCGTGGCGTCGGCGGTGAAGTCGCTGGCGCTCGTGGCGCCCGCCGTCATCGGGCTGGTGCGCCTGTTCACCGGCGCCGGGTGGCCGACCTGGGGGCTGGTCACGGCGTGCGCGGCGGCGGCGGTGCTCATCGTGGGAGGCGTGGCGGCGTACGACGTGGCCCGGCTCAGGTCCACGCGCTGGCGGCTGACCGGCGAGCGGCTGGAGCTGCGATCCGGCATCGCGGTGCGGCGCGCCCGCGCGATCCCGCGCGACCGGGTGCGGAGCGTGGACCTGCGGGCCGACCCGGTGCTGCGGCTGCTGGGGCTGACCGTGGTCAAGGTCGGCACCGGCGAGCGCGTGGCCGACGGCGACGAGCTGACGCTGGACCCGCTGACCAGGCACGACGCCGAGACGCTGCGCCGTACGCTGCTGCGCGGCACGGCGGCGGACGAGCAGTCCGGCGACGGGGTGGATCGCGACGCGCCGCTGGCCGAGCTGCGGTGGTCGTGGATCCGGTACGCGCCGCTGACGGTGTGGACCTTCGCCGGGGCGGCGGCGGTGCTGGGCGTGGCCTACCAGGCGGCGGAGCGGCTGGGGCTGGAGGACCTGGCCGAACAGGCGGCCGGGCCGGTGTGGGACTGGGTGGCCGATCATCCGCTGCCCGCCGTCGTTCTGCTGCTCACCGCCAACGTCGCCGTGGGAGCGCTCGGGGCGGTGCTGCTGTTCGCCGAGTCGTGGGGGCGCTACCGGCTGGATCGCGAGCCGGGACGGCTCCGGCTGCGACGCGGCCTGCTCACCACCCGCTCGCTGACGCTGGAGGAGCGGCGGCTGCGCGGGGTGGAGGTCAGCGAACCGCTGCTGCTCCGGCTGGGCGGCGGGGCACGCGTCAAGGCGATCGCCACCGGACTCGGCAAGGCCGCCGACAGCGAGAGCGAGGACGTCGGCGCGCTCACCCCACCACTTCCTCGCCCTCTGGCCTGGCGCCTGGCCGACGCCGTCGCGAGGGGGAACGCCGGCACGGATGCGGGGGCCGGCCTGGTACGGCATCCGCCCGCGGCACAGCGGCGGCGGGTCGTGCGCGCGGTCGTGGTCGTGGTGGTGCTCGCCGCCGTCGCAGGGGTGGTGTCCTGGTGGGTGCCGTGGCCGCAGCCCTGGATGCGGGCCTGGGTGTGGGCGGTGCCGGCGGTGGCGGCGCCAGTGGCTTGGTGGGGCGCCGTGACGGGGGCGCGGAGTCTCGGGCACGCCCTCGCCGGGCGGCATCTGGTGACCCGCCACGGGGCGGTGGTCCGGCGTACGGTCGCGCTGGAGCGGGCGGGCATCTCGGGCTGGACGATCACCGAATCGTTCTTCCAGCGGCGGGCCGGCCTGGTGACGGTCTCGGCCACCACCGCCGCGGGTGACGGCCACTACGAGGTCCTGGACGTGGGCCGCGGCGACGGGCTGGAGCTTGCCGCGCGGGCGGCCCCGGACCTGCTGGAGCCGTTCCTGGTAAGGCCGGCAGACGGGCCACCGAGCAGGCCGGCGGATGGGTGAACAAGCGGGCCGCCGGACCGGTTGACGGGTCGAGCGCCAAGTGGGCCGGCACCGAGCCCAGGTGAGCCGGCACAGCCTGCCGCCGCGCGAGCCCGTACCGCAGGAGAAAAGGGAGAGCCGCGTGACCTCGTTGTTTTGTCCATGCCCCTGTGTTGGACAAATCAGGTCCCGCGGCTCAAGTGCTTGCAGACATAACAGTATTTGGCCCACTTGCAACCGAGTTGCAGCCGTATTAACCGTTGACGGAGATCACTGGTCAAGAGATGATCCGCGGGTGTCGCCAGGACCCGCGCTCGCCTGCCGCACACTGAGCTGCCGGGCCGGCGGGCGTACGATCATCGAGGATCTCACCCTGGAGTTCGAGCCGGGCGAGCGCGTGGCGCTCATGGGTCCGTCAGGCTCCGGGAAGACGACGCTGCTCACCACGCTGGCCGGGCTGCTGCCGCCCGCCGCGGGCCGGGTGCTGGCCGGCGGCGTCCCCTTGGACGAGCAGCCGGAGCTGCGCGCCGGGCTGGCGCTGGTCTTCCAGTCGTACGGGCTGCTGAGCCTGCTCACGGCGGCCGAGAACGTCGAGGTCGCGCTGCGGGCGGCGGGCCGGCCCCCGCGCGAGGCGATGCGGCTGGCGGCGGAGGCGCTGGACCGGCTGCGGGTGGCGCGGTTCGCCGACCACCTGGTCGAGGAGCTGTCCGGAGGCCAGCAGCAGCGGGTGGCGGTGGCGCGGGCGCTGGCGCTGCGGCCCCGGGTGCTGCTGGCCGACGAGCCCACGGCCGAGCAGGACGCCACGCACCGCGCCCTCGTCCTGGACGAGCTGCTCGCCATCGCGGCGCAGGGCACCACGGTGGTGCTGGCCACCCACGACCCGGAGGTGGCCGAGCGCTGCGACCGGGTGATCGAGCTGCGGTCGCTGGCCGCCTCCAGGCGGGCGAGGAGGGGCCGGTGAGCCTCGTCAGGTGCGACGGCGTCGTACAGATCTACCGGGCGCAGGACGTCGAGGTCGTCGCGCTCCGCGACGTCGACCTGACCATCGGCGCGGGCGAGACGGTCGCGCTGCTCGGGCCGTCAGGCGCGGGCAAGTCAACCCTGCTGTGGCTGCTGGCCGGGCTGCTGCGGCCGAGCGCGGGCCGCCTGTGGCTGGACGGCGCGGACCTCGGCCGGCTCGACCAGCGCAGGCTGGACCGGCTGCGGGCCACGCACATCGGCATGGTGCTGCAGAACCCGGCGCGCAACCTCATCGGCCACCTGTCCGCCGCCCAGAACATCGCCTTCGCCCAGCGCGCCGTACGCCGGGACCGGCGGCGGGCGCGCGAGCTGCTGGCCCGGGTCGGCCTGGCGGACGCGACCGACCGCCCGGCGGGCCGGATGTCGGGCGGTGAGCAGCAGCGCCTCGCGCTGGCCGTGGCGCTGGCCAACGCCCCCAGGCTGCTGCTCGCCGACGAGCCCACCAGCCAGCTCGACGAGGAGTCCGGGCGGCGGGTGATCGAGCTCGTCCGTGACGCCGCCGGTGACGGCACGACCGCCGTCGTGGTCACCCACGACCCGGCCGTGGGCGAGGCGCTGGACCGTACGGTGACGATCAGGGACGGCCGGGTCGGGGCGGAGGGCCGGCGCGGCGAGGACTTCGTGGTCGTCGGCAGGGAGGGCGCCGTGCAGGTGCCGCCCGAATACCACCATCTGCTGCCGCCCGGCTCCATGGCCAGGATCGAGGAGCTGGAGGACGGCATCGCGCTGCGGAGGGCCGAACCGTGATCCTGCGCGGTCTCTGGGAACGCCGCACGCTCTCTCTGGTCGTGCTGCTCATCGCGATCGTCCCGATCGCCTCGGCGGCCGTCGGGCCGATCTACGCCGCCGCCGCCCGCACCACCATCGCCCGGGAGGCGCTCGCGGCGGCCCCGGTCGAGGGCCGCGGCTGGCGCTACACCACCACCGAGGGCGACATCGAGGCCAAGGTGGCGGCGTTCACGGCGGGCGCGGACTTCACCACCAAGCCGATCTACGGCCTGGAGCTCACCAGCGGCCGGCGCGACGACGAACGGGCGTTCTCGCTGGTGTGGCAGGACGGGCAGTGCGCGCACCTGACGCTCGCCGAGGGCCGCTGCCCGCGCGCCGGCGGCGAGGTGATGGCGAGCCAGGCGACCGGGTTCGAAGTGGGCGAGATCGTCGAGCTGACGACGGTCATGCAGACCGGCTCCGGCACCACGGGGCGCGAGTCAGCGCCGCTGACCGTGGTCGGGCTCTACCGGCCCGGCTCGGCGGCCGACCCGTTCTGGTTCGGCCGGACGCTGTTCTCCCCCACCGGCGAGCCGAGCTCGGACAAGGCCGACGCCCTGTTCACGGTGCCGGAGACGCGGCTCGACACGTACATCGTCAGCTCCGGCGTCACCGTCGGCTCCGCCGACGCGCCGGGCGGCTGGACCGACTACGCGGTCATCGGCATCGACCCCGCCCGCCTCGACGGCGCCGACCTCGACCGGCTGAGCGCCATGCAGGCCGCGGCCGAGGCGGCGGGCCGCGACAGCCGGGTCATCGTCTACTCCCGGCTGGCCGACACGCTCAAGGTCATGACCGCCAACGCCGACGCGCTCGGCGTCCCGACGCTCCTGGTGATCGCCCAGCTCGTCGCGCTCGGCTGGATGCTGCTCTTCCAGACCGTCGGCGACCTCGTACGCGCCCGCGGGCCGGAGATCGCGCTGGCCCGGCTGCGCGGCCTGCGCCGGACGCGGGTGTGGCTGTTCGCGCTGGCCGAGCCGCTGCTGCTGCTGGCCGCCGCGGTGCCGCTCGGGCTGTTCGCCGGGCACGTCGCCGCGGGCGCGATGATCCGCGCGCTGCTGCCGCCCGGCATCCCCGTGGCCTTCCCGCTCACGGCCGCGCTGGCCGGGGTGGCGGCCATGCTGGGCGGGCTGCTGGCCGCCGGGCCGGTCGCCTGGCGGGTGGCCACCCGGCCGGTCACCGAGGAGTGGCGGCGCACCCCGCGCCGCTCGGCGCGCGGCTGGGTGCTGGACGCCGTGGTCCTGGCGATCACCGCGCTGGGGCTGGTCGAGCTGCTGGCCGCCGGCGTGCTCACCGACGTCTCGGGACGCGGTTCGAGCGCGATGGCGGTGCCGGGGCTGATCGCGCTCGGCGTGGCGCTGCTGGCCGGTCGGGCGCTGCCGGTGCTCACCCGGCGGCTGTTCGCGGTGACCCGCAGGCGGGGCGGGCTCGGGCCGTTCCTGGCGCTGCGGCAGGTGGCGCGGGGGCCGGTCACGGCGGGCAGCGTGGTGGTGCTGGGGGCCGCGTTCGGGCTGGCCACGTTCGCGGTGTCGGCGTGGAGCGCCACGTCGGGCGACTACGCGGAGACTGCCAGGTTCCACAACGGGGCGGCCACCGCGATCACCGTGCGGCCGGTCGAGCCGCGCGAGCTGATCGCCGCCGTGGCCGCCGCCGACCCCGGCGGCCGGACCGCCGCGCCCGTGATCACGGTGCCGGGGCCGCCGCAGCTGGTCGCCACCGACCCGGCGCGGCTGGCCGCGATCGGCGCGGCCTGGCGTCCCGAGCTGGCCGGGGGCACGTCGCTGGAGCAGGCCGCCACGGCGCTGGAGGGGCCGCGTACACTGCGCGTGTGGGTGCGCGGCGACCGGTTCCGTGTCCGGCTCCGCCACGACCCGCCGCCGGAGGGCTGGCGGATCCGGCTGTCGGCGGTGTTCCGCGTGCCGGGCACGCTGCGGCCCGCGCAGCTCCCGCTCGGCGAGCTGTCCGGCACGTCGGGGACGCGCGCCTGGAACCTGCCGCCCGCCTGCGCCCGCGCGGCGTGCGAGCTGCGCGCCTTCCGCGGGGAGCCGGTGCCGCCGCCCGAGTACGCCCAGTCCGCGTTCGTACGGGTGACCGTCGCCGGAATGGCCGTACGCGACCAGGGCCAATGGCGGTCGCTGGAGCTGCCCGCGTGGCGGGTGGACGAGGACCCCGACGCGCGCGACGGCTCGTTCGTCGTCACCGACACCGGCAACCAGACGCTGCGGCCCGACACGTACGCGCCGGAGCCCGCCGCCGTCTCCGTCGGACCGGTCGGCAGGAAGGCGGTGCCGGGCCTGGACAGCGGCTACGCCACGCCGGTGCGCGCCGCCGTCACCTCGGCCGCCGGGCCCGGCCTGACCGACGCGGGCGTCGTCATGGATCTGGAGCAGGCCGACCGGATCGCGTACGGCGTGCACGAGAAGGGCGTCCACCAGGTGTGGACCCGGCTGTCCGACACCGCCGCGCTGGAACGCGAGCTGGAACGCCAGGGGCTGTCGGTGGTGTCGCGGCGGAGCGTGACGGAGCTGACCGCGTCCTTCGCCGGGCAGGGGCCGGGGCTGGCGCTGTTGCTGCTGCTGGTCTCCGCGCTCGCCGCCGCCGCGCTCGCGCTCGGGCGGACCGTGCTCGCCCTGCACACGGCGGCCAGGAGACGCGGCTACGAGCTGGCCGCGCTGGAGGCGGCGGGCGCCAGGGTGGCGGCGTTGCGGATCGCGCTGCTGCTGGAACAGGTGATCACGGTGGCCGCGGGCACGTTCGCCGGGCTGGCGGCCGGGCTGCTCGCGGCCTGGGCGGCGCTCGGCCGCATCCCGCAGTTCGCCGTGGCGCCGGTGACGCCGCCGCTGCCGCACCACGTGGCGGCGGCGCCCGTCGCGCTCGTCGTGGGCGCCGCGCTGCTGCTCAGCCTGGTGGCCGCGGCGGTGGTGGCGGAGCTGCTGCTGCGCGGCGTACGGGTCGAACGCCTGCGCGACGCCCCCGCCTGAACGCCGCCTCAGCTCCCGATCGGCTGTCTGGTCATCTCCGCCATGAACGCCCTGGCCATCGACAGCACCCCGCCCATGGCCTCCTTCTCGGACATGAGCCGGACCTTCGGCGAGTTCGTCGCCGCGTCCTTCGGCCGCTGGTGGCCGGAGTAGTCGACGCGTACGACCACCGCGCCCTTGCGCATGAGCACCGAGCCGCTGGAGGCCGCCACGTCGCTGTGCCTGGTCTGCACGAACTGCTGGTACGCCTGGTCGCCCAGGTCCTTGCGGTCGACCAGTTCGCCCCAGGTGATGCCGCCCATGGACGCGCCCGCCATGTTCTTGTCGCCGCCGCGCTGGGTGGCGTAGTAGGACTTGGCGCCGCTCTCGTCGGCCTGGCCGGTACGGTCGCTGAAACGGTGCACGGTGATCAGCACGCTGCGGATCTTCTTCGTGTCCGCGTCGTCGCCCGGCAGGTCCAGGTTGAGCCAGCGGCACTCGGTCTGGCTGTCGCCGCCCTCCTCCAGTCCGCGCGCCCGCGTCGTGGGGCTCGGCACCAGCTCGGTGGCCTTCGCGCCGACGGCCGTGCAGAACGCGGGGAACGCGGCCAGCACGGTCGGCGAGGCAGACGGCTTCGGGCTGGGCGAGGAGGTGACGGCGGGCTCGTCGGCCTTGGCCAGCACGTTCGGGTTCTTCGCCTGCCAGGCCGCCACACCCTTGGCGAAGTACGCGACCAGGCCGCTGACCTCGCGCAGCGCGTTCGCCTCGGTGATCGACTGCCGGGTCTCGCTCGACAGGATCTGGGCGTCCTTCTTCTGCTGGTCGGCCTGGAACTTCACCTTGATGGTGAAGTCGCCGACGCGGGCGTTCGCGGTGCCGAACGAGTACCACAGGAGCTTGTCGCGCCGCCACGTGTACTGGGCGAACGCGCCTTCGCCGACGCCGGGGATGTCCTTGATCGGGGAGATGTACTCCTTCTCGCCGGGGTCCAGGGACGGCTTGGCGGTGGCGGCGTACTTGCCGCCGCGGTACTCCGCCTCGTAGGCGTTCTGGGCCTGGCTGCGGCCGGTCTTGGCGCCCTCGCCGCGGTATTGGGCGATCTTGACGTCGATCTCCCTGCTGCGCCAGTACTCGCCGAACGAGATGCGGCGGTTGACCCAGTTGCAGCCGAAGTCGACGGTGAACTCGCCGTCGCGGGAGGACTTGGCGACGGTCGCGCCGGGCACCAGACGGTCGGCCTCCTCCTTGGGGAGCATGCCGCACACGTCCGGGCCCTTCGCGCCGGAGGCGGCGGAGGCCGACGAGGACGCCGCCGGCCGGCCATCGGCGTCCCCCGAGCCCGCGGGTGCGTCGCCGGAGGTGAGCACGAACACGCCCACACCCCCGGCCGCCACCAGCACCACCACGCCGGCGGCCAACACTGGCATCAACCACGCCCGCCGCCCCGGACCCGGCACCGACGGGGGCTGCGGCACCATGGGCGCCGTGGACGCCATCTGCGGCGAACCCCACGGCTGCCCGCCCGACGGCTGCGGCCCGACCGCCTGCTCACCCGACGAGTACGGTCCAGGCGGCTGAGCACCCCACGGCTGCCCGCCCGGCCCGTGCGGGGCCGGCGGCTGAGGGCCGGGCGCCTCCTGGTTCCTCGGTTGCCCGTCCCAGGGCTGCGCATTCGGGGACTGCGGGCCCGGCCACGGAGAGTTCGGCGGCTGAGAGTTCTGCGGGGGCATCCCAGGAGGCGGCGGTCCGTAGGACGGCGGGCCTTGCGGCGGCGGGCCCTCGGGGGAGCCGTAGGACGGACCCTGAGGAGGCCCGCCCTGAGCCAGCCCCTGAAACGGGACCTGCGGAGGGCTGTAAGGCGAGCCCTCAAAAGACGGGTCCGTGGGCGAGGCGTAGGGCGGTCCCTGAGGGCTGTAAGACAGGGCCTGCGGAGATGAGTCCTGAGGCGGTGAGGCATAGGACGGCCCCTGGGAAGGGGCGTAAGGGCCTTGAGGTGAGCCGTAAGGGGCTTGCGGTGGCATGGCGGGCGGGGGCGGGACCGGGTGGGCGCTCCCGCCGGGCGGGAATGGGGGCCCGCCTGGGACGCCGGCCCCTGGGCCCATCGGCTGCCAGCCCTGCGGATTATACGACCCGTCCTGTGAACCGTAGGACCCACGCTGCGGCACCTGAGGCCCGCCCTGCGCCCCGTACCCCGGCGGAGGACCGTACCCGGCCCGAGGCCCGACCGGGGTGTTCGGGGAGCCGGGTGGCGGGTTGTCGCCGGGGTCGTCGTCCCGCCCCCCGGACGGGTACGGGGTCGCCGGCGGCTCGTACGCGCTTCCGGGGTTCACTGGGACTCCTGGGGTCGCCCTGACTTGCGGGAGAACATGCTAGTCACACCCCTCGCACGATGCTTGCGACGTTTGTCACGGCGCGGGTCATCTGTCCAGGGCCGCGGCCACCAGTCGCGCCGCGGCGACAGCCGTCTCCTTGTCCGCCGCTCTCGACGCCGGGACGTCGTCACGGTGCCACACCACTTCGCCGAGCAGGTTACTCGTCCGGAAGAGCAGCACGCTGTCGGATCGGCCGCTTTTGTTGGTGTTGATGTAGAACGTGAAGCTGTTCTGGAGGATGGCCGACTCCGCGATCCCCGGCACCTCGGACACCCCGCCGCGCACGTCGCGCCCCTCCTGGCCCTTGCCCGCGGCCCTGGTGGCCTTCTCGCTGGCGAAGCGCCGCTGCGCCACCTGCGGCCCGCCGAGGTCGCCGTCCGGCTTCTCCGCCCAGGCCCGTACGGTGAGCGTGCGCCCCGGCTCCTCGCGCACGATCCACTGGCACTCCCCCGGCCGGGTCGCGTTGCGCACCGGTGTGACCTTCATGAGCTCCGCGGCCTGGGCGTCGGTGAGCAGCGTGCACGGGTCGGGCGCGGCGGCGTACCGGCCGGTGTCGGGCTGCGGGCGCACAACAGAGACGGCGTACCATCCGCCGGCGCCCAGCAGCACGACGGCGGCGGCGAGCGCGGCGGGCAGCAGCCACCGCGGGCGGCCCCGCGGCTCGGTGGCGGCGTCGGCCAGGGCGGTGAGCGCATGCCTGATCTGCGGCGCGGTGGGCCGGGCGGCGGGATCCTTGGCGAGCATGGCCATCAGCAGGCCGCCGAGCCGCCGCCCCGCCCTGGCCGGGAACGGCGGCTCGTGCAGCAGCACCGCCGCCGCCACCGCGGCGGGCAGGTCGCGTTCGAACGGCGCCCGCCCCTCCACCGCCGTGTAGAGGCTCGCGCCGAGCGACCACAGGTCGGACGCGGGGCCGGAGGGCTGCTCGTTGAGGCGTTCCGGGGCCATGTAGCCGGGCGAGCCCGCGCTGCCCGTCACGTCTCCCGGGCCGCCCATGGGGGCCGCGATGCCGAAGTCGGTGAGCATGGCCGAGCCGTCCGCGTCGAGCAGGATGTTGCCCGGCTTGACGTCCTGGTGCAGCAGGCCGTGGGCGTGCGCGACCTCCAGCGCCGACAGCACCCGCAGCCCGATCCTGGCCACGGTCCCGGGCGGCAGCGGGCCCCGCTCCCTGACGAGCTGGTCGAGCGAGCGGCCGGTGACCAGGTCCATGATGATCCACGGCTGGTGGCCCTCCAGCACGACGTCGTGCACGAGCACGATCGCCGGGTCGCGCAGCCGGCCCGCGGAGCGGGCCTCGTGGATGGCCCGGCCGGTGAACTGCGCCCGCGCGTGCGGGGTGAGGCCGTCGGGGACGCGTACCTGCTTGACGGCGACCTGCCGGTCGAGCATCTCGTCGATGGCCCGCCACACGGTGCCCGCGCCGCCCTGGCCGAGCCGCTCGATCAGCCGGTAGCGGCCGGCCAGCAGGTAGAGGTCATGCGGCATGGCGCAACGCCTGCTCGCTCGCCCGCGCTGCCTTCAGCGCCGCCTGCCGGACGTCCTCGTCGGTGGGCCGGTCGGACAGGGTGGAGTACTCGACGCTGACCACGAGGTTGGCCAGCCGGTAGTAGACGTGCGCGGAGTGCACCCGGCCGGTGGGCCCCTTCAGCTCGAAGCCGAACGCCTCCTCGCCGACCCCGCCGATCTGCCGCACCGGCGTCAGCGTGGCCTTCCTGGAGGTCCTGACGCCGATCTCCGGCCAGGTCCAGTCGACGCTGGTGTACTTGCCCCAGTAGCGCTTCTGGTTCTGGAACAGCGTGCGGGCCGTCGCCTGGGTCATCGACCACGGGTCGACGGTGTCGGAGTCCTTCTGCACCTGCAGCCCCACGCCCGTGCCGGAGATCGGCCAGCCGCACTTGGGGCCGACCTCGTCGGAGCCGGGCTGCGGCTTGGGCGGGGCGGCGGTGAGCAGCAGCCGGCCCACCTCCTCCGAGGCCAGCAGCGTGCACACGTCCATGGGGGCGGTGAACGCCGCGGGCACGTCGTCGCCGCCGCCCAGACCGCGTACGGCGAGGAAGCCGCCGCCGGCCAGCACGGCCGCGAGCGCCGTCCCCGCCGCGACCCACACCACGGTACGGCCGCGCCTGGCGACCCGGCCGGGCACGGTGACGTCGGCGGCGGCCGGCAGCTCGGGAAGCGGACGGCCGGCGGCGACCTCGCGCAGCGCGGACACGACCACCCGCGGATCGGGGCGGGCGGCCGGGTGGTGCGCCATCATGGCGGCGATCAGCGGGCCGAGCGGGCCGGGCGCGACCGGCGGCGGCGACAGCAGCGTGGCCTGCACCCGCTGGGCGGCCGAGCCCTCGTAGGCGGGCACGCCGGTGACCGCGACGTAGAGGGTGGCGCCGAGGGACCACAGGTCGCTGGCCGGGCCGCCGGGCAGCCCCTCCAGCCGCTCGGGGGCGATGAAGCCGGGCGAGCCGATCATCAGGCCCTGCTCGGTGAGCGTGGCCTGGCCCTCCTGGCGGGCGATGCCGAAGTCGGTGAGCACGACCCGGCCGCTCTCGGTCAGGAACACGTTGCCCGGCTTGACGTCGCGGTGCTGCATGCCCTGGGCGTGCGCGGCCGTCAGCGCCTCCAGCACCTCGGCGCCGACGCGGGCGGCGTGACCGGCGGGCATGGGCCCGAACTGGCGGACGGTGTCGCCGAGGGTGCGGCCCCGCAGCAGCTCCATGACCAGCCAGGGCCGGTCGTTCTCGACCACCACGTCGTGCAGGGCGACGATGCCGGGGTGACGCAGCCGCGCGGTGGCCTGCGCCTCGCGCACCGCGCGCTTGACCGAGTCGGCCCGCTCCTTGGGCGCCATGCCCTCGGGCAGCGTGAGCTCCTTGACCGCGACCTCGCGCTCGAGCATCTCGTCCCTGGCCAGCCACACCTTCCCCATGCCGCCCGCGCCCAGCGGACGCAGCAGGGAGTAGCGGCCGGCGAGTCTTCCCGCCGACATAAAGGGAAGGGTAACGAACGACCAAGAGGGATGGTTATTCCATCCTGTCGGTCGCTCTCTCTATGGTCTTGGTTCGTGGAAGTGGTTCAAGGCACCCTCGACGAGCTCGGCACCCCGCTGAGTGACGTCACGTTCGTCGTGTTCGACCTGGAGACGACCGGCGGCTCGCCCGCGGAGGACGCGATCACCGAGATCGGCGCGGTCAAGGTGCGGGCGGGCGAGGTGCTGGGCGAGTTCTCCACGCTGGTCGATCCCGGGGGGCCGATCCCGCCGTTCATCTCGGTGCTGACCGGCATCACCGACGCCATGGTGGTGGCCGCGCCGCGCATCGAGGCGGTGCTGCCGAGCTTCCTGGAGTTCATCCGGGGCTCGGTGCTGGTGGCGCACAACGCGAGCTTCGACACGCGCTTCGTCAAGGCCGCCTGCGCCGCCCACGGCTATCCTCCGCCCGCCAACCCGGTGGTCGACACCGTCGACCTCGCCCGCCGGGTGCTCACCCGCGACGAGACGCCCAACGCCAAGCTGGCGACGCTGGCCCGTTTTTTCCGCAGCCCGGTCGAGCCGTGCCACCGGGCGCTGCAGGACGCGCGGGCCACGGTCGACGTGCTGCACGGGCTCATCGAGCGGGCGGGATCGTTCCAGGTGCACACGCTGGAGGAGCTCAAGTCGTTCGTCCGCGCGCCGACGCCCGAGCAGCAGCGCAAGCGCCACCTGGCCGACTCCGTGCCGCACGCGCCCGGCGTCTACCTGTTCGAGGACGAGCGGGGCGAGGTGCTCTACATCGGCAAGAGCACCAACCTGCGCAACCGCGTGCGCTCCTACTTCACGGCGAGCGAGACCCGGCCGCGCATCCGGGAGATGATCGGGATCGCCGACCGGGTCCGGCACATCGTCTGCGCGACCGCGCTGGAGGCCGAGGTCAGGGAGCTGCGCCTGATCGGCGGCGCCAAGCCGCGCTACAACCGGCGCTCCCGCTTCCCCGAGAAGATGGTGTGGCTCAAGCTCACGGCCGAGCCGTTCCCCCGGCTGTCGATCGTGCGCGAGCTCAAGGACGACGCGGCCACCTACCTCGGGCCGTTCAGCAGCGCCCGGCAGGCCGACGACGCGCGCATCGCGCTGCACGAGGCGGTGCCGCTGCGCCAGTGCACGCAGGCGCTCGGGCCGCGCACCCGCCGCGCGGCCTGCGTGCTGCACGAGATGGGCCGCTGCGGCGCGCCGTGCGAGGGCAGGGAGAGCCCCGAGGACTACGCCGCGCACACCGAGGCGGCCCGGCGGGCCATGACCCTCGACGCGACGCCCGTCTTCGCCGCCGTCGCGGCGCGCATGGAGCGGCTGTCGGTCGAGCAGCGCTACGAGGAGGCGTCGGTCGACCGCGACCGGCTGGCCTCGTTCGTCCGCACGGCGGCCCGCATGCAGCGGCTCAGCGCGCTCACCCGCATCCCGCAGCTCGTGGCCGCCAGCCCGGCGTTCGGCGGCGGCTGGGACGTCCACGTCGTCCGCTACGGGCGGCTGGCCGGGGCAGGGGTGCTGGCCAAGGGCGCGCACCCCACGCCGTTCGTGGCCTCGCTCACGGCCTCGGCGGAAGCCGTCCTGCCGGGGCCCGGCCCGGTGCACGCGGCGAGCGCCGAGGAGACCGAGTGCATCCTGCGCTGGCTGGAGTCGCCGGGGGTGCGGCTGGTGGAGGTCGACGGCGAGTGGAGCCTGCCCGCCCAGGGGGCCGCCCGGCACAAGGCCCGCATCGACCTCGCCTACCGGCACCTCGATCAGGGGCGCGGGCGGGAGGGGCGGCCTTTGCGGTGAACCGATAGAGTTGGTGCATGGTCACGGCTATCGTCCACATCAATGCCGAGGTAGACCGGATCACGGAGGTCGCCGAGACGATCGCCGAGATCGACGGGGTCAGCGAGGTCTACTCCATCACCGGCGACTACGACCTGCTCGCCATGGTCCGGGTCCCGGTCTACGAGCAGATCGCCGAGGTCGTCCCCGGGCGCATCAACAAGGTCGAGGGCGTGCTGCACACCGAGACGCACATCGCCTTCCGCGCCTACTCCAAGCACGACCTCGACGCCGCGTTCTCCATCGGCTTCCCCGAGGCCGACTGACCCCTCTTCCCTGAACCGCCGCCCGGACCACCGTCCCCGGGCGGCTTCTCGCATGCCCGCAGGCGGCAGCGGCTCACCTCGGGGAAAAACCGGCGGGGCCGGACGACCAGTGGTCGTCCGGGCCCGCGCGGTGTGGCGATGCTGTTCGCGCAGCGGTCAGTGGGTGAGGCTGCGGTCGTCGTCTCCGCCGGAGCCGATGGCGGCGTGCTCGTCGCCGTGACCGTGGCCGTGCCCGTCGTCCAGCGGGATCTTCTCCCCGCCGTACGCGCGGGACATCCGCGCCCGCAGCTTGCCGAGCGGGCCGCGCATGCCCTTCGGCGGGATGCCCGCGCGGTCCTCCTTCACCGGGAGCATCAGCACCGGCTGCTTGCCGCGCAGGTGGGCCTCGATGTCGTCCGCCGGCGGCGTGTGGACCTCGATGAACTCACCGTGCGGCAGCCGCTTGATGACACCCGACTCCACGCCGTGCGAGATGATCGCGGCGTCGGAGCGCTGCAGACCGAGGCACATGCGGTAGGTGATCAGGTAGGCCAGCGCCGGACCGACGAAGACCAGCGCCCGGCCGATGTAGGTCGTCCAGTTGAGGCTGATGTGGAAGTTCGCCGCGATCTCGTCGTTGGCGCCGAGCAGCCACAGCACGCCGTAGAACGTCATCGCCGAGATGCCGATCGCGGTGCGGTGCGGGTTGTTGCGCGGGCGGTCGGCGACGTGGTGCTCACGCCGGTCGCCGGTCACCCACTGTTCGAGGAACGGGTAGAGCGCCAGGCCCGTCATGACGAGGCCGAGCGGCACCAGCGCCGGGATGATGACGCTCAGCGGCAGCGTGCCGGCATGGGCCGTCCCGAAGAGGTTCCACTCCCACGGCGGCATGAGCCGCAGGGAGCCCTCCAGGAAGCCCATGTACCAGTCGGGCTGCGATCCCGCCGAGATGTCGGCCGGGGTGTAGGGCCCGAACAGCCAGATCGGGTTGATCTGGACGAACGTCGCCAGACCCGCGATCACCCCGAACGTGAACAGGAAGTACGCGCCCGCCTTGGCCATGAAGGCCGGGTAGAACGGCGCGCCGACCACGTTGGTGTTGGTGCGGCTCTTGCCCGGCATCTGCGTGTGCTTCTGCACCCACATGAGCACCATGTGGGCCGAGATCAGCGCCAGCAGGATGCCCGGGATGAGCAGGATGTGCAGCGAGTAGAAGCGCGGAATGATGTCCTCGCCCGGATATTCGCCGCCGAACAGGAAGAACGTGATGTACGTGCCGACCAGCGGCAGCGAGATCGCCACGCCCTCCGTGATGCGCAGACCGGCGCCGGACAGCAGGTCGTCGGGCAGCGAGTAGCCGGTCAGACCCTCGACCAGTGCCAGGCTCAGCAGCAGCACGCCGATCAGCCAGTTGATCTCACGCGGCTTGCGGTAGGCGCCCGTGAAGAACACCCGCAGCATGTGGACCGTCATGCCGGCCACGAAGAGCAGGGCCGCCCAGTGGTGCATCTGCCGCATGAGCAGTCCACCACGGACCTCGAAGCTGATCTCCAGCGCCGAGGCGTAGGCCTCCGACATCATGACGCCCTTGAGCGGCGCGTAGGGGCCGTCGTAGGCGACCTCCGTCATGCTGGGGTTGAACCACAGCGTCAGGAACGTGCCGGTCAGCAGCAGGATGATGAAGGAGTAGAGCGCGATCTCGCCCAGCAGGAACGACCAGTGGTCGGGGAAGATCTTGCGCAGGTTGCGCTTGAGCGCGTTGGCGCCGCCCAACCGGTCGTCCAGCCAGGTCGACGGGCCCGCGATGCCCTTGGGCACCTTGTTCAGTTCGCCGCTCACGCCTGGCCTCCCTTCATTCTGGCCTCGGCCTCGGCGTCGCCGCGTTCCCAGTAGCTCGGGCCGACCGGCACGTTGAAGTCGCCCTTGGCGATCAGGTAGCCCTGGTCGTCAACGGTGATCGGCAGCTGCGGCAGCGGCCGCGCGGCCGGGCCGAAGATGACCTTGGCGCCGTCGGCGGCGTCGAACGTCGACTGGTGGCACGGGCAGAGGATGTGGTGGGTGTTCTGCTCGTAGAGCGCGGCCGGGCAGCCCACGTGCGTGCAGATCTTGGAGTAGGCGACGATGCCGTCGTGGATCCAGTTCTTGTTGACCCCGTCCTTGATCTCCTCGGGACGGAACTTGATCAGGATCAGCGTGGCCTTGGCCAGGGCGTTGAGGTCGTGCTCGTAGCCCTCGGGGACGACCGACAGGATGCCGCCGGGCGAGTTGAAGTCGGCGGCCCTGATGGGCTGGCCGGTGCCCTCGACGACGAGCCTGAGCGGCTTGCCCTCCTTGGTCTTCTCGCCCCAGACCGTGTGACGCAGCAGCTTGTTGAACTTCGCGCCCGGCATGCTGCTGTTGTCCAGGTCGCGCAGCAGCACCAGCGGCACCAGGCCCAGCGGGGCCGCGGCCAGCAGCAGGGTGCGGCGCAGCAGCTTGCGCTTGACGAAGCCGCTCTCGTTGGCGCCCTGCACGAAGGTGTCGGCGACGACCTCGCGGTCGGCCTCGTCGGAGGCCATCTCGTGGCGCTCCTGGATGAGCGAGTACTTCGGCATGATCATCCGGACCCAGACGACGATGCCGACGGCCAGGCCCATGATGGCGACGGTGAGCGAGGCGCCCAGCGCGAGGTTGGAGACCCCCGTCGACTCGGGCGTGCCCACCTGGAACACCACGTAGGAGATGATGAACGCGATCGCCGCGAGGAAGGTGATCGTGAAGCAGAGCGCCACGATCTTCTCGGCCTTGCGGGCCTTCGCCTCGTCCTGCAGCGTCACGCCGGGGACGTCCTTGCCGGCGGCCTCGGCCGCCGCCGCGTCGCCGAGCATCGAGGTGCCCGGTGCGGGAGTGCCGATGACGCGCTTGGGGACGCGCTCGTCCGGCTGCTCGATCTCGTGCTCGTTGTCAGTCATGACTTCTGTCGCTTCTTCGCGGTGATCCAGATGGCGGCGAGTACGAGGGCGACGATGCCCACCACCCACGCGGCGATGCCTTCCGTCACGGGGCCGATGCGCCCGAGGCCGAAGCCTCCCGGGTCCTTCTGCTCACGGACCTGGACGATGTAGGCGATCATGTCACGCTTCTCTTCGGGCGTGATCGTCGTGTCGTTGAAGACCGGCATCGCCTGGGGGCCGGTGATCATCGCCTCGTAGATCTGCGTCGGGGACGCCGAGTTGAGGTTGGGGGCGTACTTGCCCTGCGTCAGAGCGCCGCCCGCGCCCGCCCAGTTGTGGCACTGGATGCAGTTGGCGCGGAACAGCTCGCCACCGCGGCCGGCGTCGCCGAGCTTGGCGTCGACCTGCTCGGCGCCGGGCACCTGGGGGCCGCCGCCGAGGGACTGCACGTACGCCGAGATCTGCCGGATGGCGTTCTCGTCCACCCAGCGGGCCAGCGGCTTGCGCGGGGCCTGGGGGCCGGGGTTGGCCGCGGGCATGCGGCCGGTGCTCATCTGGAAGTCGACCGCCGCGGCGCCGACACCGACGAGCGTGGGGGCGGTGTTGGTGCCCTCCGCGTTGAGTCCGTGGCAAGACGCGCAGTGCGCGACGAACAGGCTCTTGCCCTCGGCCACGTCATCGACCTTGCCTGCCGCCATCGCCGCGTCGGCAGGCTTACCCGCCTGGACAAAGGCGGCGTATACCATCCCGACCAGCGACAACGCCAAAATCAGGACGGCGTATCTCGCGAGGGGATGCCGCCGCCAAGCGGTGATCCTAGTCACAGAGATCCCGTTCCTTACCGAATGATGTAGATGGTCGCGAAAAGACCAATCCAGACGACGTCGACGAAGTGCCAGTAGTAGGACACGACGATCGCGCTGGTGGCCTGCTCATGCGTGAAGCGCTTCGCGGCGTACGTGCGTCCCAGCATGAACAGGAACGCGATCAGGCCACCGGTCACGTGCAGGCCGTGGAAGCCCGTCGTCAGGTAGAACACCGAGGTGTAGGCGTTAGCGGACAGGGTCGCGCCCTCTGACGCCAGCTCCATGTACTCGTACAGCTGCCCGGCCACGAAGACCGCGCCCATGATGAAGCTGACGATGTACCAGAAGCGGAGCTTGCCGACCTGCCCCTTCTCCGCGGCCCACACGCCGAGCTGGCACGTCACACTCGACAGCACCAGGATGATCGTGTTGACCGTCGCGAACGGGATGTTCAGGTGAGCGGCTTCGGCGGCGTGCGCGCCTGCAGGCAGGAGCGCGGGACCCCAGTCGAGGCCCTTGCCGATGCTCACCGACCGGATGGTGAAGTACATCGCGAACAGCGCCGCGAAGAACATGAGCTCAGAGGACAGCCAGACGATCGTCCCGACGCTGACCAGGTTGGGTCTGCGGAACGGCTGTGCTGTCGTCGTCGAAGTTATTGCGGATGCTGTCGCCACGGGCAGCATTATTGCGGCTCTGTGAGTCGGTCCGGCGCACGACCCCCCGTTAGCAGGTACAAACCGGCCACCAACCTGGGATAATTGCCGCAAAACGCCCCTCCGGGGCGGCGGCCTGGGTCTGCACGCCGGAGCACCGGTACGATCCAGGGTGACCATACCGCTACGACCGATAGTGAGCGCGACAGTGACGTCATCAGGCAGCACCGACGACACGATGAAGGTCCTCGTCTACAGCGACGACGCCGCCACGAGGGCTGAGGTGATCCAGGCCATCGGCAGGCGGCCCGCGGCGGACGTGCCCCTGGTCGAGATCGTGGAGTGCGCCACCGAGCCGAAGGTCCACCAGTGGCTGGGGTCCGGGGAGATCGACGTGGCCGTCCTCGACGGCGAGACCCAGCCCGCCGGCGGCATGGGCGTCTCCCGCCAGGCGAAGGACGAGGTCTACGACTGCCCGCCCATCTGCCTGCTCATCGCCCGCCGCGACGACCGCTGGCTGGCCGAGTGGTCCAAGGCCGACGCCGTCGTCCCCCAGCCCCTGGAGCCCATGGTGCTGGCCGACGCGGTGGCCGACCTCATGCGCCGTCGCAATTCCACCCGACTCAACGCTAAGTAGGTGCCCATGGACTCCCGGACGACCTGGCCCGCCCTGCTGTCGGCTCTCCTCGCGGGAGAGCACCTCACCTCGGACGAGACGGCCTGGGCGATGCGGGAGATCATGTCCGGCACCGCGACGCCCTCCCAGATCGCGGGGTTCGTGACCGCGCTGCGCGCCAAGGGCGAGTCGGTGTCGGAGGTCGTGGGCCTGGCCCGCACCATGCTGGAGTTCGCCACGCCGCTGCGGGTCGAGGGCCCCGTGGTCGACATCGTCGGCACCGGCGGCGACCGCGCCCACACCGTCAACGTCTCGACGATGGCCGCCATCGTGACCGCGGCGGCCGGCGCCCGCGTGGTCAAGCACGGCAACCGGGCCGCCTCCTCCTCGTGCGGGGCCGCCGACGTCCTGGAGCACCTGGGCATCCGCCTGGACCTCACGCCCGAGCAGACCGCACGCGTGGCCGGCGAGGCGGGCATCGCGTTCTGCTTCGCGCCGGTCTACCACCCCGCGCTGCGCTTCGCCGGTCCCACCCGCAGGGAGATCGGCATCCCGACGATCTTCAACTTCCTCGGCCCGCTCACCAACCCGGCCCGGCCCACCGCCCAGGCCATCGGCGTCTACGACCCCCGCATGGTGCCCGTGATGGCCGGCGTCTTCGCCGAGCGCGGCGTCAGCGCCCTGGTCTTCCGCGGCGACGACGGCCTCGACGAGCTGACCATCGCCGGCACGTCCACCGTCTGGGTGGTCAGGGACGGCGCGGCCACGCAGACCACGTTCGACCCGCGGGTCCTCGGCATCCCCCGCGCCGACGTGGGCGCGCTGCGCGGCGGCGACGTGGCCTTCAACGCCAAGGCCGTGCACGACGTGCTGAGCGGCGAGAGCGGCCCGGTGCGCGACGCGGTGCTGCTCAACGCCGCCGCGGCCCTGGTGGCCCACGAGGGGCCCGGGGACGACCTGGACGCGTCCATGAGGGCCGGCTACGACCGCGCGGCCCAGGCGGTCGACTCAGGGGCCGCCAAGGGCGTCCTGGAGCGCTGGGTGGAGGTCAGCGGCTCCTGCTGAGCCCTTCCACGGCGAAGGCGCGCTCCCGGAAGGGAAGCGCGCCTTTTTCGTGCAGCTTTTCGTGCGGTTTTTCGTGCTCAGAACGTTATGGTGGGGCCCGCCTTGAGCGTGCTCCACTTCAGCCACTCGTGCCACTTCTCCTGCCAGTGGCCCCAGCCGTTCGTCGGCTCCAGCTTGCGCGGGCTGCCGGTGATGATGATGGGATCGCCGATCAGGGTGTTCTTGATGAACCAGGCGGCGTTCTCCGGGCTGACGTTCACGCAGCCGTGGCTGACGTTGGAGTTGCCCTGGGAGCCGACCGACCACGGGGCGCTGTGGACGTACTCGCCGCTGTTGGAGATGCGCACGGTGTTGTAGACGGTGAGCTGGTAGTAGCCCGCCTGGCCGGGGCCGATGCCCGGCGAGGTCATGACGGTGACCGGCTCGCGCGACATCGCGAGGTGGATGCCCGAGGTGGTGTAGTACTTCCACTGGCCGCCCTGGCCGGCGCTCATCGGCATGGTGCGAATGCGCTTGCCGTCGCGGCGCACGTACAGCACGTGCTCGTCGGTGCTGCCCTTGGTGATCTGCGAACGGCCGATCTTGAAGTCGAGCTTCACGTCGCGCTTGCCGTACAGGCCGGGGGCGCCCTGGACGCCGGCCAGCTTGGCCTCCAGCCGCACCTTCGTGTGGGCCGGCCAGTACTCCTGGGGACGGAAGTCCACGTGCGAGGAGTCGAACCAGTGCCAGGCGCCCTCGACCGGCTTGCTGCTGCGCACGACGAGGTTGCGCTCGATCGCGACGCGGTCGGTGACCGGCTTGTCGAAGGTGATCATGATGGGCATGCCGACGCCGACCGTCAGACCCGTGTCGTCCTTGTTCGGGGTGATGTTCGCGATGTCGAAGGTGCCCTTGCCCTTCACGGTCGTGAACGTGCTGGTGGTCTCGCTCCGCTTGCCCGACGCGTCCACCGAGACCGCGGTGACCGTGTAGGAGGCGCCGGGGCGGGCGGTGGCGGTGCTGCGCCAGCGGGTGCCGTCGGAACTGAGGACGCCCGGCAGCTTGCCCGCCTTGCCGCCGTCCACGCGGACGCCGGTCAGCTTCCCGCCGGAGGCCGCTACGACCACGGTCTGGTCGGTGGGCACGTTCGCGCTCTTGTCGCGGGGCGAGAACGTCACCGATGCCGGACGAACCCCGCCGGCCATGGCGGTCGTGTCCTTCCCGCCGTCGCCCGCC
Source organism: Nonomuraea bangladeshensis (assembly GCF_039529455.1). Taxonomy (NCBI): domain Bacteria; kingdom Bacillati; phylum Actinomycetota; class Actinomycetes; order Streptosporangiales; family Streptosporangiaceae; genus Nonomuraea; species Nonomuraea bangladeshensis. Next base: position 282,828 of record NZ_BAAAMV010000010.1, on the reverse strand, counting down.
GAACACGCCGAGCAGGCCGCCAGCAGGGCAACGGCCAGCAGGCCGGCCTTTCCATAAGGTCCGCGCTCCAAGAGTCACTCCCTCGCCGAAGATCGGTCCGCTTCTACCTCCTTTATTACCCTGAGTGACCGAATAGGCGCATCCGGACACTGGTAAAGAACGCCAAAAAGCGGACGCCGTCCCCCAAGTGGGAAGACGCCCGCTCCGTGGCCGGGCACCGCTCAGTGCGAGAAGTTGCCCCGGTAGTACTGGAAGACGAACCCGATCATGGCCATGATGACCAGGAAGAGCCCGATCAGGAACATCCAGAAGCCGATCACGAACCCGGCGAAGGCGAAGGCCGCCGCCAGGCACAGGAACAGCGGCCACCAGCTGCTCGGGCTGAAGAAGCCGATCTCGCCCGCGCCGTCGCTGATGTCGGCCTGCTTGTTGTCCTCCGGCTGCGGGCCGATGCGCCGCGCGGTGAACATCAGGTAGTAGCCGACCATGAACGCGAAGCCGACCGAGATGGCCATCGCGGTGGTGCCGACCGGCTCACCCACGCCCGTCGACGCCTTGGTCCAGAACCAGTAGGCGACGTCGACGCCGGCGAAGAACAGCCCGCACAGCAGGAACAGCCAACCCTGGACCTTCATCAGGCCTCGACCTCCCCGGCCGGCTTGTCAGCCGTGGCGCTCTTGTGCGACGAGTGTGCGGACGTGTGCGGGAAACGCAGGTCGAACGCGGGACGCTCGGACCGGATGGGCGGCAGCGAGGTGAAGTTGTGCCGCGGCGGCGGGCAGGACGTGGCCCACTCCAGCGAGCCGCCGTAGCCCCACGGGTCGTCCACGGTGACCTTGGGCGCGCTGCGCCAGGTCTTCCAGACGTTGTAGAAGAACGGCAGCGTGGACAGGCCGAGGACGAACGCGCCCACCGACGAGATCATGTTGAGGTCGGTGAACTTGTCGGCCGCGCTGTAGTCGGCGTAACGGCGGGGGAAGCCCGCCACGCCGAGCCAGTGCTGCACCAGGAACGTGGCGTGGAAGCCGATGAACAGCAGCCAGAAGTGCAGCTTGCCCAGCTTGTCGTTGAGCATCTTGCCGGTGAACTTGGGCCACCAGAAGTAGAAGCCCGCGAACATGGCGAACACGACGGTGCCGAAGACCACGTAGTGGAAGTGGGCGACGACGAAGTAGGTGTCGCTGATGTGGAAGTCGAGCGGCGGCGAGGCCAGGATGACGCCCGTCAGGCCGCCCAGGAGGAACGTGATGAGGAAGCCGACCGAGAACAGCATCGGCGACTCGAAGCTCAGGTGCCCCCGCCACATCGTGCCGATCCAGTTGAAGAACTTCACGCCCGTCGGCACCGCGATGAGGAACGTCATGAACGAGAAGAACGGCAACAGGACCTGACCGGTCGGGAACATGTGGTGCGCCCAGACCGTGATGGACAGACCCGCGATCGCGATGGTCGCGCCCACGAGGCTGATGTAACCGAAGATCGGCTTACGGCTGAAGACCGGCAGGATCTCGGTGACGATGCCGAAGAACGGCAGCGCGATGATGTAGACCTCGGGATGCCCGAAGAACCAGAACAGGTGCTGCCACAGCAGCGCCCCGCCGTTGTCCGAGTCGAAGATGTGCGTGCCGAGCTTGCGGTCGGACTCCAGCGCGAGCAGCGCGGCGGCCAGCACCGGGAAGGCCATCAGCACGAGCATGCTGGTCAGCAGGATGTTCCAGGTGAAGATCGGCATCCGGAACATCGTCATGCCGGGGGCGCGCATGCAGATGATCGTGGTGATGAAGTTGACCGCGCCGAGGATCGTGCCGAGACCGGACAGCGCGAGGCCCATGAGCCACAGGTCGCCGCCGATGCCGGGCGAGTTGATCGCGTTGGACAGCGGGGTGTAGGCGAACCAGCCGAAGGAGGCCGCGCCGCCCGGGGTGAAGAAGCCGGAGACCGCGATGATGCTGCCGAACAGGTAGAGCCAGTAGCTCACCATGTTGAGCCGCGGGAAGGCCACGTCGGGGGCGCCGATCTGCAGCGGCATGAGCTCGTTGGCGAAGCCGGCGAACAGCGGCGTCGCGAACATGAGCAGCATGATCGTGCCGTGCATGGTGAACAGCTGGTTGAACTGCTCGTTGCTGGTGAACTGCAGCCCCGGCTGCGCCAGCTCCGCCCGCATGATCAGCGCCATCACGCCGCCGATCAGGAAGAACGCGAACGACGTGATGAGGTACATGTGCCCAATGATCTTGTGATCAGTGGACGACATCCACTTCGCGATGATCTGGCCCTTGGTCACGGGCCGGATCACCGCGGTGCGGACGGGTGGTTCTTGGATGGCGGTCACTGGGCGCTCCCAGCCTGGTTTGTCGCGATGTACTGGTCGAACTCTTGCTGCGAGACGAGCTTGACGGAGAACAGCATGCGGCTGTGGTCGACACCGCACAGCTCGGCGCAGCGCCCGGCGTAGACGCCCGGCTTTTCCAGGGTCTTGATCTGGAACTTCCGGCCCGGGTTGCCCTCGGGGATGCCGGGGATGATGTCACGCTTGAACAGGAACTCCGGCACCCAGAAGGAGTGGATGACGTCGTCCGTCTGCAGGTCGAACTCGATCTCCTGGTTGACCGGGAGGACGAGCTGCGGGCCCTGGTGGTAGTCGTGCACCGGCGTGCCGGCGACCGGCTTGGAGGTCTTGCCGTTGTACGTCGTCGTGAAGCGCCAGCTCCACTGGAACGCCTCCACCTTGACCTTGACGGGCGCGTTGCCGCTCACCTTCGCCAGGGCCTCGCTGTCGCGGGCGGTGAAGAAGAAGAACACCGACACCATGACCAGCGGGATCAAGGTGTAGAGCATCTCGATCGGCAGGTTGTAGCGCACCTGCGGCGGCAGGTCGGCCTTGGCCCGGCGCTTCCGGTGGAAGAAGGAAGCCCACAGAATCAGGACGATGACGACGGCGCCCGTGGCGAGCGCGGCGATCCAGGCCCCGTTCCACAGGGACTGGACTATGCCGCCCTGCTCGGTGACGTGGTCGGGAAGCAAGCCACGAGACCAGTTGGCCTCGGGCACGTCATTAGCACACGCCGTAGCAGTGGCCAGCAGCAACGCCAGAGCGGCGGCGCGTGGCACCCTGCGCCGGGCCAACGAACGCCGCGTACGGCGAGTCGGACTCACGGATCGCCTACCCCACAGATGAAGCCCAAGGGTCTTTCCCTCGGGTGCTCGTATTTCCCATGCACAACTGAATGCAGAACACATTAGCGTGCAGGTGGCCCGCCCCACCGCGCGACCCCTCAGTGGCGCCGCAAGTGGGACGATTGGTCTCGTGGCGTATTTCGACGCGGCCTCGAGCGAGCCGCTCCACCCGCAGGCGCGCGAGGCGCTGCTGGCGGCGATCGATGCCGGCTGGGCCGATCCCGCGAGACTGTACGGCCAGGCCCGCCGCGCGCACCTGCTGCTTGAGCAGGCCCGCACGGAGGTCGCCGAGGTGCTCGGCGCACGCGCGGACGAGGTGTCGTTCACCGCGTCCGGCACGCAGGCCGTGCATCTCGGCGTCCTCGGCACCCTACACGGAAGGCGCAGGGCCGGACGCCACCTGGTGACCTCCGCGGTCGAGCACTCCAGCGTGCTGCACGCGGCCCAGCTGCACGAACGCGAGGGCGGCACGGTCGAGACCGTGGGCGTCGATCTGACCGGCCGGGTCGATCCGGCCCGCTTCGCGGCGGCCGTGGCGCGGCCTGACACCGCCCTGGCCTGCCTGCAGACGGCCAACCACGAGGTGGGCACCACGCAGCCGGTCGCCGAGGCCGCCGCGGCCTGCCGCGAGCACGGCGTGCCCCTGCTGGTGGACGCCGCCCAGACGGCCGGGCGCATGCCGGTCCCCGCGGGCTGGTCGGTGCTGACCGCCAGCGCGCACAAGTGGGGCGGCCCTGCCGGGGTGGGCGTGCTGGCGGTGCGCAAGGGCACCAGGTTCCGCTCGTTCCTGCCCGAGGACGAGCGGGAGCGGCGGCGGGTGCCGGGCTTCGAGAACGTCCCGGCGATCGTGGCCGCGGCGGCGGCGCTGCGCGCGACGGCCGCGGAGGCGGCCGAGGAGCAGGCGCGGCTGTCGGCGCTGGTGGACAGGATCAGGGAGACGGTGCCGGGGATCGTCCCGGACGTGGAGGTGATCGGCGACCCGGTGGACCGGGCGCCGCACATCGTCACCTTCTCCTGCCTCTACGTCGACGGCGAGGCCCTGCTCACCGAGCTCGACCGGGCGGGCTTCGCCGTGTCGTCCGGGAGCTCGTGCACCGCTAGTACGCTTCGTCCATCGCACGTCCTCGAAGCGATGGGCGTGCTCACGCATGGCAATGTCCGGGTGTCACTGCCCAGGGGCGCTTCGGCGGCCGAGGTCGACAGGTTCCTCGGCGTGCTGCCCGAGCTGGTGCGCCGCATCCGCCAGGACGCAGGAGTCGCATGACCGAGGTTACGCAGCCGGCTTTGACGATCGACGCGCTCGGCAAGAAGTGCCCGATCCCGATCATCATGCTGGCCGAGCAGATCAACGCCGTGCCGCTGAACGCGGTGGTGGCGGTGCTGGCCGACGATCCGGCGGCCTACAACGACGTGCCGGCCTGGTGCCGGCTGAAGTCGCACCGCCATGTCGGCTCGTACGAGCTGCCGGGGGGCGGCTGGGCGATACACGTGAGGCGAAATTACTGATTTATCCGTTTTGGGTGGGTAGGGGCTCTCCGTACAGAAAGCAGATCGACCGGGGGTGAGCCATGACCAGCGGACGCGAGACCGCCCGCGACGTGATGAGCACGGGAGCCGAGTGCATCGGCGCGCACGAGACGCTCGACCGGGCGGCGCAGCTGATGCGCACCCACGGGGTGGGCGCGCTGCCGGTGTGCGGTCCTGACGAGCGGGTGACGGGCATCATCACCGACCGCGACATCGTGGTGAAGTGCGTGGCGGCGGGCCACGACCCGTCGCAGGTGACGGCCGGCGAGCTGGCGACGGGCCTGGTGTGGGTGAGCGCGGACACCAGCGTCGAGGAGGCGCTGGCGCGCATGGAGGAGCACCGCATCAAGCGCCTGCCGGTGATGGACGGCGACCAAATCGTCGGCATGATCAGCGAGGCCGACCTGGCCCAGCACCTGCCTGACGACCAGCTCGCCGAGTTCGTGCACCGCGTGTACGGCGACTGAGGAGCCGCACACGGAACGCCCCCGCCACTGGCGGGGGCGTTCCTCGTTCCCGACTGCTACGGGTGGTGGCAGCGGACGTGCGCGCCGACCTCGGCCGCCGCGTCCGCGCCGTAGGCGGCGGCGAAGCGCTCCAGGAAGGCCGCCTGGCCGAGCTCGTACTCCTGGCCGCCCACCCGCTCCAGCACGTGCGTGGCGGTGAGGTTGCCGACCTGGCCGCAGCGTTCCAGCGACAGGCCCCAGGCCAGCGCGGACAGGAAGCCGGCGCGGAAGGCGTCGCCGACGCCGGTGGGGTCGGCCTTGCCGCGCTCGGGCGAGGGCGCGACCTGGATCGAGGGCTCGCCGGCGCGGTCGATGACGGCGCCCTTCGGGCCGAGCGTGGTGATCCGCACACCGACCCTGGACAGGATCTCCTCGTCGGACCAGCCGGTCTTCTGCTCGATCAGGCCCTTCTCGTAGTCGTTGGAGAACAGGTAGGCGGCGCCGTCGACGAGCTGGCGGATCTGGCCGTCCTCCATGCGGGCGAGCTGCTGGGAGATGTCGGCGGCGAACGGGATGCCGCGCTGGCGGCACTCGTCGGTGTGCCGCAGCATCGCGTCGGGGTCGTTGGGGCTGATGAGCACGAGGTCGAGCCCGCCGAGGCGGTCGGCGACCGGCTTGAGCTCGATGAGCCGCGCCTCGGCCATCGCCCCGGTGTAGAAGGAGGCGATCTGGTTGTGGTGCTCGTCAGTGGTGCACAGGAAGCGCGCCGTGTGCCGGGTCTCCGAGACGTGCACCGAGTCGCAGTCGACCCCGTGGCGCTCCAGCCAGGACCGGTAGTCGGCGAAGTCGTTGCCGACGGCTCCCACCAGGACGGGCCGCAGGCCGAGGCAGCCCATGCCGAAGGCGATGTTGGCGGCGCAGCCGCCGCGCCGGATCTGCAGATCGTCGACCAGGAACGACAGTGACACCCGGTCGAGCTGTTCGGCGATGAGCTGCTCGCCGAAACTGCCGGGGAACGTCATCAGATGGTCTGTCGCGATGGAGCCGGTGACGGCGATGCGCACGGGATTCTTCTTCCTCGTTGTCAGCAGGCCAATAAGCCCCCCGAGAATACGCGAAGGTCCCGCGCGCACAAAGGCGAGCGGGACCCTGGCGGCGCCGGCTAGTTGAACGAGTCGCCACAGGCGCAGGAGCCGGTGGCGTTGGGGTTGTCGATGGTGAACCCCTGCTTCTCGATCGTGTCGACGAAGTCGATGGAGGCGCCCATGAGATAAGGAGCGCTCATCCGGTCGGTGACCACGTTGACGCCGCCGAACTCCGACACCACGTCGCCGTCCATCGAACGATCGTCGAAGAAGAGCTGGTAGCGCAGGCCGGAGCAACCGCCCGGCTGCACCGCGACCCGAAGCTGCAGCCCCTCCTCGCCCTGCTGCTCAAGCAGGCTCTTGACCTTCGCGGCGGCCGCGTCGGTCAGGATCAGGCCCTGCGTCGTGGTCTCGCTGCTCTCAACCGTCATCTCGCTGACTCCCTAACTGGGCTGTCTTGTTCTCGACGTCCTACCTAATGACGCTACCAACACCCGGGCCATGCCACACATTCCCGGGTCCCCCACCTCAGGGAACAACCGCCTTCCCCCGTGTGTCATAGTGAGTATCGTCTTTCTGACGATAAGTGCCTCATGAGGGGAGTGTGGCCATGGCCACCGAGACTGGGCTTCCGCTCTTCGTGCTGGGCCGGGGCGCCGATCCGCACAGCGAGCAGGGCGTCGACTGCCCCGGCGAGCTGCCGCCCGCCTCGGACCCGGGGCTGGTGGAGCGCGCCCGCAAGGCCAAGGAGGCGCTGGGCGACCGGCTGTTCGTGCTCGGCCACCACTACCAGCGCGACGAGGTCATCCAGTTCGCCGACGTGACGGGTGACTCCTTCAAGCTCGCGCAGCAGGCGGCGGCGCGGCCGGAGGCGGAGTACATCGTCTTCTGCGGCGTGCACTTCATGGCCGAGTCCGCCGACATCCTGACCGGCGACGCCCAGAAGGTCGTCCTGCCCGACCTGGCGGCCGGCTGCTCGATGGCCGACATGGCCACCTTCGACCAGGTCGAGGAGTGCTGGGAGGCGCTGGAGGACGCCGGGCTGGCCGAGCGGGTGGTGCCGGTCACGTACATGAACTCCAGCGCCGACATCAAGGCGTTCTGCGGCCGCAACGGCGGCGTCGTCTGCACCTCCTCCAACGCCCGCCGGGCCCTCGACTGGGCCTTCGAGCGGGGCGAGAAGGTGCTGTTCCTGCCCGACCAGCACCTCGGGCGCAACACGGCGGTGCTGGAGATGGGAATGACGCTCGACGACTGCGTGGTGTGGAACCCGCACCGGGCGGACGGCGGCCTGACCCGCGAGCAGCTCGACCGGGCGAAGATGATCCTGTGGCGCGGCCACTGCTCGGTGCACGGCCGCTTCACGGCCGAGTCGGTGGACGACGTACGGGCCCGCATCCCCGGCGTCAACGTCCTGGTGCACCCCGAGTGCCGGCACGAGGTCGTGCTCAAGGCCGACCAGGTCGGCTCGACCGAGTACATCATCAAGACGCTGGAGGCCGCCCCCGCCGGGTCGAGCTGGGCCGTCGGCACCGAGCTCAACCTGGTCAAGCGGCTGGCGGCGATGTTCCCCGACAAGAACGTGTCGTTTCTGGACCGCACGGTCTGCTACTGCTCGACCATGAACAGGATCGACCTGCCCCACCTGGTGTGGGCGCTGGAGTCGCTGGTGCTGGGCGAGGTCGTCAACCAGATCACGGTCGACCCCGACACCGCCCACTGGGCGCGGGTCGCCCTCGACCGGATGCTCGCCCTGCCGTAGGCCGTCACCGGGCGAACTCGTAGCCGACCCTGACCGTCACCGCGAGGCTCTGGCGGCCGGGGGCGAGCGAGGACCGGTCCTCGGCGACGCCCGCGGCCGCGAACGTCAGCGGCTGCGGGCCGCCGCCCCTGACGTCCTCGGCGACCGACGCCACCCGGCCGAGCGGGCGGCCGGCCAGCTCGGCGTACCTGGCGGCCTTGGCGGCGGCGTCGCGGAAGGCCCGCGTCCTCGCCTCGGCGAGGGCGGCGGCCGGGTCGGACACCTCGAACGCCATCCCGTTCAGCCGGGCCTCCTCTCCCACCCCGGCGACCGTGTCGATCACCCGGTCGGCCCGCGCCAGGTCGCGCACCACGACCTCGACGCCCTGCGCCGCGCGGTAGGCCGACACCTTGGGGTAGGACTCGTACTCGGGGCCGAGCGACAGCTCGACGGTGCGTACGTCCTCGTCCGCGACGCCCTCCTCGCGCAGCGCCCCGGCCAGGCGGGCGGCGGCGGCGCGGGCCGCGGTGAACGCCTCCGCGGCCGACTGCCTGCGGGCCTCCACGCCCGCGTACAGGCGCAGGACGTCCGGCGCGGCCAGGACCGCGCCCTCCCCGACGACGGTGATGTCCACGATGGCGTCCTCCCAGGACTCCGGCTCGGTGCCCGCCGCCATTGTCGCGCGCCCCTCACTCCGTGGCCAGGACCGCGTCCACGATCATCCGGGGGTCACGGAGCTGGAGGCGGCGGCGGGCGTGCGGCGCGCGGACCAGCCGGCCGCCCAGCTCGGCGGCCAGCCGCCGGGCGCAGCCGTCGTCGCGGCCCGCGGCGAGCACGGTCACCGGCACCTCGGGCAGCGGCTTGTCCGCGCGCAGGCGGCGCAGGTCGGCGGCCATGCCGCGGCGGGCCAGCCACTCCCCCGCCACCGCGACCGGCACCTTGCCCATGCGGTAGACGTCGTGCGGGTCCGGCATCCCGGTCAGCCGCCGGTGCGCGGCCGGGCCGGTCAGGCGGGCCAGCGCCGCCGCGCCCCACGTGCCGCCGAGCGCGGGCAGGCACCGGCCGAGCGCGTGCGCGGCCGCGGGCGGCTGCCGCCGGTCCGGGCAGGCCGGCTCGACCAGCACGAGCGCCGCCACGCAGAGCGGATGCAGCCGCGCGAACGCCTCCGCGTGCCAGCACGCCACCCCCTGGGCGACGACGGTGACCCGTTCGGGGTGCGCGGGGGCGAGCGCGGCCAGGCGGGCGGCCTCGGCGTACAGGCTGGGCGGGGCCGGTGAACGCGGGCTCAGCCCGAGCCCCGGCCGGTCGAAGCGGATGACCCGGCGGGCGCCGGACAGCCCGCGCGCCACCGCGTCCCAGTGGAACCAGGCGCCGGCCTGGCCTCCGGTGACGAGCACGGCGGGGCCGCCGCCCTCCTCGACCACGTGCGGGGGGCCGTGCGCGGTGACCGGCCACTCGGCGACGAGCAGGCGCAGCGCCACGTACACGAGCCAGACGGCGACGAGCGTGAGCAGGGCGCGGTCGGCGAGGCCCGCGCCGCGCCCCGCGGCCAGCGCGACCCCGATCAGCGCCGTGGCGGCGACCGCCAGTGCGGTCATCACCCAGGCCGTACGGGCCCGCCACCGCGCCGCGAGCAACGCCATGGCGGACAGCGCCGAGGCCGTGCACAGCGCGCCGGCCGCCAGGTGCGCGAGCCGGCTCGGCGGCGGCCAGGTCTCGCCGCAGCCGGGATCGCTGAGCACCGCGCAGTCCAGCGGCAGCGCCGCCCCCACCGCCAGGAGCAGCCCGTACGCGGCCAGCGCCGCCCACCCCGGCCCCTCCCCCTCCACGCGCGGCGCCAGCGCCACGCCGAGCAGGCAGGACAGCCCCGCGAGCGCGTCGCTCACCCGGAACAGGCGCGTCCACGGCTGGTCACGGGCGGCGAGCTCGCTGACGTAGCCGTTGGCACGGTCCACCGCCGGCGTCGTGAACTGGCCGGTGATCCAGGCGCTGCCCAGCACGGCCGCCACGATGAACGCCGTGGCCGCGAGCACGTACAATCGTCGCTCCACGTGACGATTAGACCACTATGGGTTATTACACCCCTGGAGCACCCCATACCGGGAACCATCTGCCGAGATCGGACTCAAGCGGCAGCTCGCCGTCCAGCACCCCTCTGACCTGGAGTTCGAGCGCGTTGTCGCGCTTCTGACCGGGCAGCGGCGCGAACGGGTAGAACGTTCCGCGCTTGTAGAGGTAGACCACGGCGACCCGGCGCCCCTCGGGATCGGCGAAGGACACCAGCGAGCACAGCAGCGACGCGCCGAACCCGGCGCCCTCCATCGAGGAGTTGACCGCGTGCAACTCGGTGACCAGGTCGGCGACCGCCTCCGGCGGCCGGCTGACCAGCAGCCACGTGTAGCCGTAACCGTCGTCGCTCTGCACCACGCGGTCGCCGAGCAGCGCCTTGACGTCACGTTCGAGCGTGGCGAAGGCGCCGCCCTCGGCCGCGCGGAAGGCCACCGAGCCGAGGCCGGTGGGCGCGAGGCCCGTCGCGGCCTGGAGCGTCACGGCCGCCGACGGCAGCGCGAACAGCGCGTCGAGGTCGGGCTTGGCCGGCTTCGACCGGCCGAGCAGCGCATCGAGCCAGCCCATGTGGCTCAACCCCTTCCGAGCTGCGCGGAGATGCCGGCGAGCTGCTGCAGCCGGCGCTCCAGCGATGGGTGGGTGGAGAACAGGGCCGCGATCGACTGACCCCCGGACAGCGCCGGGGCGAAGTAGAAGGCGTTGAACGCCGACGCCTCGCGCAGGTCGCGGGTCGGGATCCTGGCCATCTCGCCACTGATCTTCGTCAGCGCGCTGGCCAGCTCGGACGGGCGCTGCGTGAGCAGCGCGCCCGCGCGGTCGGCGGCCAGCTCACGGTAGCGCGACAGGGCGCGGGTGAGCAGGAAGCTGACGGCGTACACGAGGACCGAGACGAGCAGGATGATCGCGCCGACCGGGACGCCGCCCTGGCCGTTGTTGCGCCGGCCGCCGAGCCCGCTGTAGAGCGCGAAGCGGGTCATGAGGCCGGCCACCAGGCCGAGGAACGACGCGATCGTCATCACCGCCACGTCGCGGTGCGCGACGTGCGACAACTCGTGCGCGAGCACCCCTTCGAGCTCCCGCGGCTCCAGGCGCCGCAGGATGCCGGTCGTCACGCAGACGACCGCGTTCTTCTGGTTGCGGCCGGTGGCGAAGGCGTTGGGGACATCGGAATCCGCGATCGCCACCCGCGGCTTGGGCATGTCGGCCAGCGCGCACAGCCGGTCGATCATGCCGTGCAGTTCGGGGGCCTCCTCCGGCGAGACCTCCCGCCCGTGCATCGCGAACAGGGCGATGCGGTCGGACAGGAAGTACTGCGCCAGCAGCAGGAGGCCGGCCACCACCAGCACGGTCAGCGCCCGGACGCCGAGGGCGATCAGGACGCCGACGAACACCACGTAGAGCAACCCGAGCAGGAACATCGTCACGACCATCCGGCGGGTGAGGCCGCTGTCGGGCGCGAAACGCGTGCGCACGGTGCTCAGCCCGGAATGAGGCCCTGGTCGCCCAGCATCTCCCGGACCTCTTCGATCGAAGCGTCCGCGGGGGGAAGGATCAGCTCTGACGGCTCAAGGCTGTCGTCCGGCAGGGACTTGCCCACAGCGCGCACCTTGTCGAGCAGCGCGTGCAGCTTGACGCGGAACGCCTTCTCGTCGCCGGTCTCGATGGCGGCTTCGAGCTCGCTGTCGAGCTCGTTGAGCACGGCGATGTCGTCGGGCGAGATCTCGGTCTGACCCTCGCCCATGATTCTGACGATCATGCGTTCTCCCCGGGCTGACGCAGGTGCTGGGTCTGGCCCTGCTGGTGCGGCTGGGCCTGCTGCTGCGGCTGGCCCTGCTCGATCGCGGACTGCGGGGCCGGGCCCTGACCGAGCTCGGCCTTCATCCTGGCCAGCTCCAGCTCGACGTCCATGCCGCCGCCCATGCGGTCGAGCTCGGCCTGGATGTCGTCGCCGCGGCTGCCGGTGACGTCGTCGAGCGCGCCACTGGCCAGCAGCTCGTCGATCGCGCCCGCGCGGGCCTGCATCTGCGCCGTCTTGTCCTCGGCGCGCTGGATCGCCAGGCCGACGTCGCCCATCTCCTCGGAGATGCCGGAGAACGCCTCGTTGATGCGCGTCTGCGCCTCGGCGGCGGTGTAGGTGGCCTTGATGGTCTCCTTCTTCGTGCGGAAGGCGTCCACCTTGGCCTGCAGCCGCTGGGAAGCCGTGGTCAGCTTCTCCTCCTCGGCCTGCAGGTTGTCGTGCTGGACCTTGAGGTCGGCCATCTGGCTCTGGATGCCGGAACGCCGCTGCAGCGCCTCGCGCGCGAGGTCCTCGCGCCCGACCGACAGCGCCTTGCGCCCCTGCTCCTCAAGCTTCCTGGCGGACTGCTCAAGACCGTTGAGCTGCAGCTCCACCCGTTTACGCGACGTGGCCACGTCGGCCACACCCCTGCGCACCTTCTGCAGCAGCTCCAGTTGCCGCTGGTAGGAGTAGTCAAGGGTCTCGCGCGGATCCTCCATCTTGTCCAAGGCCTTGTTGGCCTTGGACTTGAAGATCATCGAAAGTCTCTTCATCACGCTCATGCGCGTCGGCCGTCCCCTTCTAGGTCGTGCTGGTGTTCACCCAATGCAGCGCAGCCGCCTTGGGATTACCCTACGCATAACGCACGGGGGCGTCACTAAGTTGCAGTCCAGGTAGGGTTGACGTCGTGTTGCGACGCCGTTCCCAGACCTCAGTGGACGACACCCCCGTCCCCGTTGACGATCCTAAGCCCCAGGGTAAAGGTCGTCCCACACCCAAGCGCCGCGATCAGGAGAGCCGCCGGCGCCAGCCCGTGCACGCGCCGAAGGATCGCAAAGAGGCCTACCGGCAGATGCGGGCCAAGCAGGCCGCCGAGCGCGAGCGCGCCCGCAAGGGCATGCTCGCTGGTGACGAGCGCTATCTCCCGGCCAGGGACAAGGGCCCGGCGCGCAAGTTCGCCCGTGACTGGGTCGACTCGCGGCGGCTGCCGAGCCAGTATTTCCTGCCGTTCTCGCTACTGATCCTGCTGGCCACCTGGGTGCCGTGGCCCATCGAGATCCGCGCGGCGGTGCTCAACATCGTGATCGCCGTCGGCTGGCCGATCATGATGATCGGCGTGGTGGTCACCGGCGTCTACGTCGCGTGGAAGGTGAAGCGGGAGGTGGCGAGCAAGCTGCCGGACGAGAGCGTCAAGGGCGTGGGCTTCTACGCGGCCATGCGGGCGCTGCAGATCCGCAAGCTGCGCTTCCCGCCGCCCACGGTGGCGCCCGGCGGCAAGCCGGTCCCCCCGAAGCGCTAGAGATCCCCGTACGGGGACCGCGCACGAGGAGCCAAGGGGCTCCTCGTGGGGGGCGCGGCCCTCGACGAGGCTCAATCGCGCGGCGGGTTCTCCGCCTGCCAGCGCAGGACGCCGCGGACCACGGCCGGCCGCCGGCCGTCCAGCGGCGTGCCCTGTTCCAGGGCGTCGGCGACGGCTCGCACCAGCGCGTAGTAGGACGGCATGCGCGGGGCCATGCCGCCGTCCGCGCCCTCCCAGAGCAGCCCGCTCCCCGCGGCGTCGGCGACGGCGTACGACGGCGCGGACGCGGCGGAGCCGGTCGTGGCGAGGAACGGGATCCACGTGCCCTCCCAGCCGTCCGGCGAGTGCCGGCCGCACAGGAGCCGCCACGAGTCCCTGATCTGCCGGATGCCGAGGTTGGCGGACCCGTCCGCCCAGAACCCGAGCCCGAACGCCCACCGGCCCCGCGACCCGTTGTGACGCAGGAGTGAGGCGCGCAGGTCGTCGGGGAAGTCCACGCCCATCTGGGCCTCGGCGACGGCGATCGTACGGGCCCGGCCGGGGCCGGCCAGCGTGCGGTAGGTCCGGGGGGCGTTCGCCCTGAGCCAGCGCTCGACGCGCCGCCACTGCCGGTTCACGGCCCGCCGCACGGCGGGGTCGATCGGCCGCACCGCCACCGGACGGGAGACGGGCGCGCAGGCGCTCCCGCCCTCCTGCGGCGCCGGCGTGACCGCGGGAGGCGTCGCCACGGGGCCCGTCGCCTGCGGGGTCGTGGCGGGACGGAGCGGTCCAGAGGTCCCCGTGGGCACGGCGACGCCGGGCGTCCCCCGCGCGACGGTCGCGCCCGCCAGAGGGGTCGGCGAGGCCGAGGCGACGCCCAGGGTCTCCCGGGGGATCAGGGCGAGGGTCAGGACCAGCGCCACGAGCGCCGCGATCCCCGCCCAGACCCATCCCATCCGCGCGCTGCTCACGGACCCGCCCAGGGGCGTACGCGAAGGCTCCGTACGCCGCTCGGGCAGGCGGGCCCGGCGGCGCAGCCGGATCGCGATCGCGGTCAGGACGGCCGCCGTCAGCGCCAGCCGTACGAGCTTCAGCACGTCGCGCACCCTATCCCGAAACCGATCACCCCATGTGCCGGGATTAAGGTCGGACCTATGGAATTCCGACACCTCGGTCGCAGCGGTCTCAAGGTCAGCGAGATCAGCTACGGCAACTGGCTCACGCACGGCTCCCAGGTCGAGGAGGACGCCGCCAAGCAGTGCGTGCAGGCGGCTCTCGACGAGGGCATCACCACGTTCGACACCGCGGACGTCTACGCCGGCACCAAGGCGGAGGAAGTGCTCGGGCGGGCGTTGAAGGGCGTGCGCAGGGAGTCGCTGGAGATCTTCACCAAGGTCTACTGGCCGACCGGCCCCGGCCAGAACGACCGCGGCCTGTCCCGCAAGCACATCACCGAGTCCATCAACGCCTCCCTGCGCCGTCTCCAGACGGACTACGTCGACCTCTACCAGGCGCACCGCTTCGACCACGAGACGCCGCTCGAGGAGACGCTCAAGACGTTCGACGACCTCGTCCGCCAGGGCAAGGTGCTCTACGTCGGCGTCAGCGAGTGGACCGCCGACCAGATCGCCCAGGCGCTGAAGATCGCCGACGAGATGGGCTTCGACCGCATCGTCTCCAACCAGCCGCAGTACTCGATGCTCTGGCGGGTCATCGAGAGCGAGATCGTGCCGCTGAGCGAGAAGGAGGGCGTGGGCCAGATCGTCTGGTCGCCGATCGCCCAGGGCGTGCTGACCGGGAAGTACCTGCCCGGCCAGCAGCCGCCGGAGGGCTCCAGGGCCACCGACGCCGCGGGCGGCAGCGCGATGATCGCCCGGTTCATGAACGACGACGTGCTGACCCGGGTGCAGGAGCTCAAGCCGATCGCCGCCGACCTCGGTCTCAGCATGGCGCAGCTGGCGATCGCCTGGGTGCTGCAGAACCCCAACGTCTCCAGCGCGATCGTCGGCGCGAGCCGTCCCGAGCAGGTGCGCGACAACGTCAAGGCGGCGGGCGTCAAGCTGGACCAGGACGTGCTGCGGCGCATCGACGACGCGCTCGGCCCGATCGTCGAACGCGACCCCGCCAAGACCACGAGCCCCCGTCCCCGGGCGTGACCCCCGTCAGACGCTAGACACAGCAAGAACCCCTTGGGCCGCGACCTGGCCCAAGGGGTTTTTCTTCAGTCCGGAACGTCACTCCTGGCGCAACGACAACCCCGCGTACTCGACGCGGTCCTCCTCGAGCAGGGCCACCTGTTCGACGCCCGATTCGAGCAGGTCACGCCAGTTCTCGCCGAGCCAGGACTCCGCGTCCGCCTGGCTGGGGAAGACCTCTCGCGGCAAAGGGCGGTCCGTCACCTCAGCACCACTCGCGTTCTCGTAACGCCACCGCCATGTCATGCCACACGCTCCTTCTCCGCGGGTTCGCCGGCGCGCCTTCCGACGGCAATCGAACCCTACCCGTGAACGACCGCCCGCAGCGGGCGGCGCCGTGCGGGCTCTCTGTACGCTCGGCGCGGTGGAAGTGCTTCTCTCCGGCACGGCGGGCCGGCCCGAGCCCGGCTGCCGCTGCGTCTCCTGCCTCTCCCCCGAGGGGTTGCCCGCCGGTCGTCGCCGTCCGTTCGAGGTGCTGGTGGACGGGCGTGTCCCCTTCCCCTTCGCCGACGTGCCGCCCGGCTACCGCGCCTGGGGCGGCGGGCTCGGGCTGACCGGCCCGGACGGCGGGACGCTGCTGTGCGTGCCTCCGGGGCGGGAGCCGCCCGCGGACCTGCCCGACCGGCTCGACCTGGTCCTCATCGACCTGCTCGACCGGCCGGAGCGCCTCGGGCGGCTGCGGCGTACGCATCCGGGGGTCGCGGCGGTGGCTGTCGGGCTCGACCACCGGGTCCGCTCGGAGGCGGAGCTGGACAGGCGGCTGCGCCTGTGGGGCGCCCTGTCCGTGCCGGACGGGACCGTGCTGCGGACGCCCGCGACGGGAGCCGGCCGCCACGCGGGGCGGCGGGCGTTGCTGCTGGGCGGGTCGCGTTCGGGCAAGTCGGCCGAGGCCGAGCTGCGGCTGGCGGCCGAGCCGTACGTGACCTACGTCGCCACCGGCCCAGGCGGCGCGGGGGACGGCGAGTGGGCGGCCCGCGTACGGGCCCATCGGGAGCGCCGGCCCGCGCACTGGGACACGATCGAGACCACCGACCTGGTCGCGGCCCTCTCAGGGGCCACCACGCCGCTGCTCGTCGACGGTCTCGGCACGTGGCTGGCGGCGGTGTTCGACGAGCACGGGGCGTGGGAGGGCGACCGGGCGCCGGTCCTGCGGCGGTGCGACGAGCTGGTGGCCGCCTGGCGGCAGGCGCCGCGGACGGTGGTGGCCGTGTCGGACGAGGTGGGGATGGGCGTGGTGCCGGCCACGGCCAGCGGGCGCGCCTTCCGTGACGCGCTCGGGCGGCTGAACCAACGGCTCGCCGCCGAGTCGGAGTACGTCGCCCTCGTCGTCGCCGGCCGCGTCATGGAGCTGTGAGAGGGCCCGTCAGGGGCGGAGGGCGCGGGCGTACCAGCGGCCGTCGAGCCGGTCCACGTGCAGGGGCCGGCCGAAGCACTCGGAGAGGTTGCCCGGCGTGAGCACGCCGGACACCGGCCCGGCGGCCAGCACCCTGGCGTCGCGCATGAGCATGGCGTGCGTGGTCGTCGCCGGCACCTCCTCCAGGTGGTGGGTGACGGTGATGGTGGTGAGGACGGGCCGGGTGGCGGCGAGGTCCTCGACGGCGGTGATGAGGTCCTCGCGGGCCGGCAGGTCGAGCCCCGCGAACGGCTCGTCGAGCAGCAGCACCGCCGGATCGGCCATGAGCGCCCTGGCCACCCGGATCCGCGCCCGCTCCCCCTGGGAGCACACCCGGAACGGCCGGTCGGCGAGGTCCTTGCAGCCCAGGTCGGCGAGCAGCCGGTGGGCCCGGTCACGCTCGGAGTCGCCGTACTTGTCCCACAAGGGAGCACTCGTCCCCGTGTGGCCGGTGAGCACCACGGTGAGGGCGGTCGCCCCCTCCTCCTCCATCAGCCCCTCGTCGACGAGCCGCTGGCTGGCCGCGACCAGGCCGAGGTGGCGGCGCAGCTCGCGCAGGTCGACCCGGCCGAGCCGGTGGCCGAGCACCTTGACCGTGCCCGCGCTGGGGTGGCGTACGGCGGCGGCCAGCGAGAGCAGCGTCGTCTTGCCCGCGCCGTTGGGGCCGAGGATCACCCAGTGGTCGCCGTAGTCCACCTGCCAGTCCACGCCGTCCAGCAGCGTCTTGCCGGTGACCCGGACCGCTACGTCTTCGAGTTCAACCACGTGCATCCCGCCACCCTAGTGGCCCTAGGATCGTCCGCCATGCGGCACCTCACGGACGGACTGCGGTTCGCGGTCGGCACGCTCAGCGTCTTCCCCGTCCGTGTCGAACGAGTGGACCGCCAGGTCGCGGGGCAGGCGATGACGCTGGCGCCGGTCATCGGGCTGGCGCTCGGCGCGGTCGCCGGGCTGCCGCTGCTCCTGCCCGTCCACCCGCTGCTCGGCGCGGCCCTGGCGGTCGGCCTGCTCGCGCTGCTGACCCGTGGCCTGCACCTGGACGGGCTGGCCGACCTGGCCGACGGCCTGGGCAGCGGCAAGCCCGCCGATCAGGCGCTCAGCATCATGAAAAAGTCGGACATCGGGCCATTCGGTGTGATGACGCTGCTGCTCGTGCTGCTCGCGGAGGTGGCGGCGCTGGCGGGCACGGGCGCGGGGTACGCGGCGCTGGTGACCGCCTGCGTGGCGGGGCGGCTGGCGCTGACCTGGGCCTGCCGGCCGAGGGTGCCCGCCGCCCGGCCCGAGGGGCTGGGGGCGGCGGTCGCCGGATCGGTACGCCCGGCCGCCCCCTGGCTCGTCACCCTGGCCGCACTGCTCGCCTTCGCGGGCCTCGGGCTGAGCGTCGACGCCGGGACCTGGGGCGGCGCGCCTCGTACGTGGGCGTCGGCCGTCGCCGGGTGGCTGACCGGCGCGGACGAGCGGGCCCCCGAGCCCGGGCTGTCCTACAAGGGGCTCGGCGATTACGCGGAGAGCTTCAAGGAGCCCGGGAGCGTTCTCGAAAGGCTGCTGTCCGATAGGGCGATGTCGTCCAACGGGATCATCACCGCCGACGAGGCCGTGGGATACGGCCTGGGCCTGCCGGCGCTCCTCGCCCTGCCGATCGCCCTGCTCGCCGGCCTGCTGGCCGCCCTGGCGCTGCTCCGGCGGGCCCGCCGCCGCCTCGGCGGGATCACCGGCGACGTCCTGGGCGCGCTGGTGGAGACCGCTGCGGCGGCGACGCTGGTGGCGTACGCCGTCATGGGCTGAGACGACGAGCTGAGACGACGAGCTGAGACGGCCGGACTCAGACGGCGGGCCCAGAGACGAGCGGGCTCAGACGAGCGGGCTGAGACGAGCGGGCTGAGACGGCGGGCTCAGACGGCGGGCTCGGCCGTGGGCGCGGGCTCCTGAGGCGCGGGCGGCGCGGGCGGGACGGACGGGCGGGGCGGGGCGAACCGGAGCAGCACCGCGCCGACCACCGCGAGCAGCGCCCACCCCACGAGCCCGGTGATCCCGGCCAGCACCTCGTTCGGCGGCGAGGCGGGGTCGCCGAGCAGGAGGGCGTTGGCGGCGACGGCGTTCAGCGAGCCGTGGGCCACCACGGCGGGCCACACGCTCCCGGTGCGCAGCCGCAGCCAGCCGAACAGCACCCCGGCCAGCACGCAGAACCCGACGAAGAACAGCGCCGCCCACGACCCGAGCCGCGGGTAGTTGTAGCCGAGCAGGGTGAGCGGCGCGTGCCAGAGCCCCCAGATCACGCCCGACAGCAGCAGCCCGGGCAGGACGCCGTTCGCGGCGACGAGCCGGGGCAGCAGCCAGCCGCGCCATCCCCACTCCTCGCCGAGCGCGGGGATGGCGTTCAGCAGGGGGCCGGCGACCACGCCGAGCACGAACTGCAGCGCGAACATCTGCCCGAGGTCGCCGGGGACGGGCACGCCGCGCGACTCGTACACCTCGCGCAGCAGGCCCAGCTCGTCCAGGTCCAGGGCCATGAGCCCGACCGCGACGCTGAGCCCCAGCGCCACGAAGATCAGCACGGGCACCCCGATCCAGGCGCCGAGGACGTACCGGCCGGTGCGGCCCTTGCGCTCGCCGAGCGTGAGCCCGGTCTCCCTGGCCCACTGCCGGAACGGCGCGCGCGTGAGCGCCCACGCCCCGAGCACGCCCACGGTGGGCGTGAACATCATCAGCGTGGCCGCCACGGTGGTCAGCGGCGAGCCGAGCCCGCCGCCGAGCCAGACGGGCAGCGCCGCCGCCCAGGCGAGCCCGAAGGCGAGGACGAGGAAGACGATGAGAGGCTTTTTCATGATTCGACCCGCTCCGCGATGAGGGCGTTGATGAGGGAGGCGCCGCGCGCGGCGTCGTCGACGCTGACGGCCAGCTGTCCGCCGGACCGGTAGCCGATGACCAGGCACTCGCCGCCGCGCAGCATGATGGTGGCCCCGCCGGGCAGGCCGCGGAACCCCCATCCGCCGACCTGGCTGGGGTGGCGCTCCTCCGACCAGGCCGAGGCGATCTTCGACAGCGGGATGCGGCGGGCCGGCACCCGCAGCAGCCCGATGCCGATGACGACCTGGCCGCCGCTGACCCGGACCGACGCCTGCGTGGTCAGCAGCCCGATCACCAGGACGATGAGCAGGCCGGGCAGGACCGACCCCATCAGGCTCCCGTCGACCACGCCGAGCAGCTGGAGGGCGCCGAGCACGAGGAGCACTGCGGTGTCGGCCACGGTGATCAGGGCCAGCCAGGGGTTGAACACGTGACCGACCCAGACGGCCCGCTGGCCCGGCCGCAGGCGCAGGCTCGGCGGCTCCCGGCGCTCGTCCGAGGACTCGTCCGGCCCTCCCCTGCCCAGGTAGCCCGCGAGCGCCGCGGCGGCGAGCGCGGCGGCGACGACCAGCAGCGGGTGCACGACCCCCAGCTCGGCCTGCGTCCAGTCGGTGACGTCGAGGTTGGCGAGGACGCCGGAGAGGTTGACGCCGAGGGCGAGCACGCTCAGCCCGAACAGCGCGCCCCACCAGCCCATGCGGCCCTGCCGGCGGGCCAGCGTCCGCCCTCCGAACGCCGTGACCAGCGCCACGATCCAGGGCACCACCCAGAGCAGGGTCACCGTGAGCACGTACGCGGTGAAGGACTGCGAGCCGTCGGGCCGGTCGCCGGCGCCCCAGTGCGAGGCCATGGGGTCGGGCAGCCGGTCACGCAGCGCGAGGGGCAGCCCTATTTGCGCGGCGGTCACGAGCAGGCCCCAGGCCGTCGCCGTCGCTCGCGCCGTCACTCGGGGGTTCATGGGAGCTCCTCCAGGATCGTGATGAGGTCGTCACGGCCGTAGCCGTATCTCCGGGCCTCCTCCAGCAGCTCTCTGGCGCGCTGGACGAGCAGGGCGCGGCCCGCGACCTGCTCGCTGGCCGGTCCCGCGACGCTGACGCCCCGGCCGCGCCGGAACTCCAGCAGGCCCTCGTCGCGCAGGTCGCGCAGCGCGCGCAGCACGGTGTTGGGGTTGATGCCGAGCGCCTGGGCGAGGTCCCTGGCGGGCGGCAGCCGGTCACCGGGGACGTAGGAGCCGTCCCCGATGGCGCGGCGGATGGCGCCGGCGACCTGCTCGTGCAGGGGCCGGGCGTCATTGAGGTCGAGCGTCAGCAGCATGATGCTAATGAGACTAGCACCATGTCGCAGAGATCGGCGACCGCCACTGATTTGTAGGATGAACCCCTGTTTGTGAGTAGCCAGAAGACGTGGATAGCATCGGTTTACGTGACCACTGTGCGGCTGAACTCAGCAGATCCCGTCTCTTTCGACACCGACGCGTTGATCGTCGGCTTCACGGCGGGCCAGGACGGACCGGCCCCCGCCGCGGGCGCCGAATCCCTCGACGCGGCCTTCGGCGGCAAGCTGGCCGCCTCGCTCGGCGCGGTCGCCTTCTCCGGCAAGAGCGGTGAGCTGGCCAAGCTGCCCACCTTCGGCGCCGTCACCGCCCCGCTGCTGGTCGCGGTCGGCCTCGGCGACTCCTACGACGCCGAGGCCCTGCGCAGGGCCGCGGGCGCCGCCGTACGCTCGCTGGCCGGCACCGCTCGCGCCGCGCTCGCGCTGCCCGCGGGCACGCCCGAGGAGGTCGAGGCCGTCACCCTCGGCGGCCTGCTCGGCGCCTACTCCTTCGGCCGCTACCGCACCACCGGCGACCAGAAGGAGCCGGTGGCGGAGCTGACCGTGCTCTCCGACCAGCCCGAGTCCGCCGCCGAGTCCGCCACTGGGCGCGCGCAGGTGCTGGCCGCGTCCGTCACGCTCGTCCGCGACCTGGTCAACACGCCGCCCTCCGACCTGTGGCCGGCCAAGTTCGCCGAGATCGCCGAGCAGGTGGGCGGCGAGGCGGGGCTGAGCGTCGAGGTGCTCGACGACAAGCAGCTGCGCGACGGCGGCTACGGCGGCCTCATCGGCGTCGGCCAGGGCTCGGTCAACCCGCCGCGGCTGGTCCGCCTGTCCTACACCCACCCCGAGGCCACCAAGACCCTCGCGTACGTCGGCAAGGGCATCACCTTCGACTCGGGCGGCCTGTCGCTCAAGCCGTCCGCGGCCATGGACTGGATGAAGTCCGACATGGGCGGCGCGGGCGCGGTGTTCGGCGCGCTGGTCGGCATCGCCCGCCTCGGCCTTCCGGTCAACGCCGTCGGCTACCTCTGCCTGGCCGAGAACCTGCCGAGCGGCACCGCGCAGCGCCCCTCCGACGTCCTCCACAGCTACAGCGGCAAGACCGTCGAGGTGCTCGACACCGACGCCGAGGGCCGCCTGGTGCTGATGGACGGCATCGCCCGCGCCGCCGAGGACAACCCCGACCTCATCGTGGACGTCGCCACCCTCACCGGCGCGCAGATCGTCGCGCTCGGCTGGCGCACGGCCGGCGTCATGGCCAACGACGACGCCATCAGGGAGCTGGTCGTCGAGGCCGCCGGCGCCGCCGGCGAGAACGCCTGGGGCATGCCGCTGCCCGAGGAGCTGCGCAAGGGCCTCGACTCCCCGATCGCCGACATCGCCAACCTCCACCCCGAGCGCTTCGGCGGCATGCTGACCGCCGGCATCTTCCTCAAGGAGTTCGTGCCGGACGGCGTCCGCTGGGCCCACATCGACATGGCAGGACCCGCGTTCAACAAGGGCGAGCCGTACGGATACGTCCCCAAGGGCGGCACCGGCGCGATCACCCGCACCCTGATCGGACTCGCCGAGCGGCACGCGAGCATCTGAAACAGATGAAAAGATGAGCCATCACGAACACCCCGACCAAGGAGCCTTCCTGTGGCCTACGACATCGTCGTCCTAGGTGGCGGCAGCGGCGGTTACGCCTGCGCGCTGAGGGCCGCCGAGCTGGGCAAGTCGGTCGTCCTGATCGAGAAGGACAAGATCGGCGGCACCTGCCTCCACCGGGGGTGCATCCCCACCAAGGCGCTGCTGCACTCGGCCGAGGTCGCCGACGAGACCCGCGAGAGCGCCTCCTACGGCGTCAAGGCCCGCTTCGAGGGCATCGACGTCCAGGGCGTGCACGCCTTCAAGGACAAGATCGTCACGCGGGCCTGGAAGGGCGTGCAGGGCCTGCTCAAGGGCGCGGGCGTGACGGTCGTCGAGGGCGAGGGCCGGCTGGTCGGCCCCGACCGGGTCCAGGTGGGCGAGGAGGTCTACGAGGGCCGCAACCTCGTCCTCGCCACCGGCTCGGCCCCGCGCTCGCTGCCCGGTCTGGAGATCGACGGCGAGCGCGTCATCACCAGCGAGCACACACTGCGCATGGACCGCGTGCCCAGCTCGGTGATCGTGCTCGGCGGCGGCGTGATCGGCGTCGAGCTGGCCAGCGTCTACCGGTCCTTCGGCGCCGAGGTGACGATCGTCGAGGCGCTGCCGCACCTGCTGCCCCTGGAGGAGGAGTCGAGCTCCAAGCTGCTGGAGCGGGCCTTCCGCCGCCGCGGCATCAAGTACGAACTGGGCGTCTTCTTCGACGGCGTCAAGACCACCGAGACGGGCGTCGTGGTCACCCTGGCCAACGGCAAGACGCTCGACGCCGAGCTGCTGCTCGTCGCCGTCGGGCGCGGCCCGGTCTCGGCCGGGATGGGCTTCGAGGAGCAGGGCGTCACCGTCGAGCGCGGCGCGGTCGTGGTCGACGAGCACTGCCGCACCTCGGTCCCCGGCGTCTACGCCATCGGCGACCTGATCCCGACGCCGCAGCTCGCCCACGCCGGCTTCGCCGAGGGGATCATGGTGGCCGAGCACATCGCGGGACTCAACCCGCCGCCCATCAACTACGACGGCGTGCCGCGCATCACCTACTCCGACCCCGAGGTGGCCTCGGTCGGCATCACCTCCGCCCAGGCGGCCGAGCGCGGCATCGAGATCGTCGAGCAGGTCTACGACCTCGCGGGCAACCCCAAGAGCCAGATCCTCGGCACCTCCGGCGCGGTGAAGGTCATCGCCCAGAAGGACGGCCCGGTCGTCGGTGTCCACATGGTGGGCCGGCGCATCGGCGAGCTCGTCACGGAGGGCCAGCTGATCTACAACTGGGAGGCGCTGCCCTCAGAGGTCGCCCAGCTCATCCACGCACACCCGACCCAGTCCGAGGCGATGGGTGAGGCCATGCTGGCCCTGGCCGGCAAGCCGTTGCACGTACACAACTAGTCCAGCCCTCGAGATCAGAACGCGAGAGAAGAATAACGATGCCGGTCTCCGTACAGATGCCCCAGCTCGGCGAGAGCGTGACCGAGGGCACCGTAACCCGTTGGCTGAAGAAGGAGGGCGAGCGCGTCGAGGCCGACGAGCCGCTCCTCGAGGTGTCCACCGACAAGGTCGACACCGAGATCCCGTCGCCGTCCGCGGGTGTCCTCACGAAGATCGTCGTTGCCGAGGACGAGACGGTCGAGGTCGGCGCGGAGCTGGCCGTCATCGACGAGAACGCCCAGGAGGGCGCGGCCGCCCCGGCCGCCGAGGCCCCGGCGCCGCAGGCCCAGCCCGAGCCGGAGCCGGAGCCCGAGCCCGCCCCGGCTCCGCAGGCCTCCTCCATCCCGCAGCCTGCGCCCGCGCAGCCGACGCCGCCGCCCGCCCCGGCCCCCCAGCCGGCCCAGCAGCCCGCGCAGCAGCCCGCGCCCCAGGCCCAGGCCCAGGCCCCGGCTCAGGCTCAGGCTCCGGCGCAGCAGGCCGCCGAGCCCACGCCGATCCCGTCGTCCGGCGAGAGTCCCTACGTCACGCCGCTGGTGCGCAAGCTCGCCAACGAGCACGGCGTCGACCTCGAGGCGATCAGCGGCACCGGCGTGGGCGGCCGGATCCGCAAGCAGGACGTGCTGGAGGCCGCCAAGGCGCAGCGCGAGAAGGCGGCGGCCCCGGCCGCCCAGGCTCCCGCCGCCGCCCAGGCCGCTCCGGCCGCCCAGGCTCCGGCCGCGCAGGCCCCGGCCGCCGCGGCGCCCGAGGCGGTCGAGGTCGACACCACGCTGCGCGGACGCACCGAGAAGATGTCGCGGCTGCGTCAGACCATCGCCAAGCGCATGGTCGAGTCGCTGCAGACCGCCGCGCAGCTCACCTCGGTCGTCGAGGTCGACGTCACCAAGATCGCGCAGCTGCGGGCGCGGGCGAAGGACGACTTCTTCCGCCGCGAGGGCGTGAAGCTGACCTTCACCCCGTTCTTCGCGATGGCGACGGTCGAGGCGCTCAAGCAGCACCCCAAGCTCAACGCCACGATCAACAACGAGACCAACGAGGTCACCTACTTCGACGTCGAGAACCTCGGCATGGCGGTCGACACCGAGCGCGGCCTGCTCGCCGCGGTCGTCAAGAACGCCGGCGACCTCAACCTGGCCGGTCTGGCCCGGAAGATCACCGATGTCGCCGAGCGCACCCGCAACAACCAGGTGACGCCCGACGAGCTCACCGGCGGCACGTTCACGCTGACCAACACCGGCAGCCGCGGCGCGCTGTTCGACACCCCGATCCTCAACCAGCCGCAGGTCGGCATGCTCGGCACGGGCGCGGTCGTCAAGCGTCCCGTCGTGCTCGACACGCCGCAGGGCGAGGTCATCGCGGTGCGCTCGATGGTCTACCTCGCGCTGACCTACGACCACCGCCTGGTCGACGGCGCCGACGCCGCCCGCTTCCTCACGACGATCAAGCGTCGTCTGGAGGAGGGCCGCTTCGAGGCGCAGCTCGGCCTCGCGTAAGGCTCCACCCGGACGGCCGGGCGTTCCCCTCGGGGGCGCCCGGCCGTTCGTGTCCCAGCCCGGGGAAGCGGCACGGGCGGGCGTAGTGTGAAGTCATGGCGATCATCGTGACGGGGGCGTCGGGGCTGCTGGGGACGGCGCTGACCGAGGCGCTGCGCGCCGAGGGGCGTGAGGTCGTGCGCCTGGTGCGCAGGCCGGCCCGGGGCCCTGGAGAGGTGTCCTGGCGGCCGGGCGAGCGGCTCTCCGACCTGACGGCGCTGGAGGGCGCCGAGGCGGCGGTGCACCTCGCGGGCGCGTCCATCGGTGACCGTCGCTGGAGCGAGGCGTACAAACGCGAGCTGGTCACCAGCCGGGTCGAGGGCACCCGCACGCTGGTCGGCGCGCTGCGCGAGCTGTCCAGCCCGCCCGAGGTGCTGCTGTCGGCCTCCGGGGTCGACTTCTACGGCGACACCGGCGACCGGGAGATCGACGAGAGCCAGGGCAAGGGCACCGGCTTCCTGGCCGACCTGTGCGAGCGCTGGGAGGGCGAGGCGGTGCGGGCCGAGGAGGCCGGCGTCCGCACCGTGCTGCTGCGCAGCGGGCTCGTGCTGAGCAGGCGGGGCGGGGCGCTCGGCCGGGTCCTGCCGCTGTTCAGGATGGGCCTCGGGGCGCCGCTGGGCACCGGCAGGCAATACTGGTCGTGGATCACCGTGGCCGACTGGGTGGGGGCGGTGCTGCACCTGATCCGGGAGCGGGAGGTGCGCGGGCCGGTCAACCTCACCTCGCCCTCCCCCGTCACCAACACCGAGTTCACCCGCACGCTGGCGAAGGCGGTCGGCAGGAGCGCCATGCCGATCCCGGTGCCGGCGTTCGCGCTCTCGCTCGGCCTCGGCGAGTTCGCCCGCGCGGGGCTGCTGCCGAGCCACCGGATCATGCCCGGCAGGCTCACGGGCAGCGGCTACCGCTTCGCCCATACCCGACTCGACGCGGCGCTGAGCGCCGTACTCTAGTGGCCGTTCGTTTCTCTGCAGGTGGGGAGTCCCAGATGACACGGTCAGGCCAGTCGCACATCCTCGCGATCGGGGGCGGCTCGTTCCGCCCGAGCCCGCGCTACTCCTTCGTGGAGCCGAGCGGGCTGCTGCGCTACGGGCTGGACCTGACCGGCCAGGACCGACCCAAGCTGGGCCTGCTGGCGACCGCCGTGGGCGACGACGCCGACTGGATCTTGAAGATGTACGGCGCGTTCGCCGGTTGGGACGTCGAGGTGAGCCATCTGACGGTGTTCCCGATGCCCAACGTGCCCGATCCCAGAGCCTGGTTGCTGGAACAGGACATGATCTATGTGAGCGGCGGCAGTGTGGCCAACCTGATGGCGCTGTGGCGGCTGCACGGCCTGGACGAGGCGTTGACCGAGGCGTGGCGGGCCGGGGTGGTGCTGTCGGGGCAGAGCGCGGGCGCGCTGTGCTGGCACGTGGGCGGCAACACCGACTCCTTCGGCCCCGAGCTGCGCGTGTGGGCCGACGGCCTGGGCCTGCTCCCCTACTCCTGCGGCGTCCACTACGACTCCGACCCGCAGCGCCGCCCGCTGCTGCAGCAGTCGGTGGCGAGCGGCGAGCTGCCCGGCGGCTACGCCGCCGACGAGGGCGTCGCCCTGCACTACGTGGGCACCGAGTTCATCCAGGCGGTGAGCGTGGCGCCCGGCGGCTACGCCTACAAGCTGGAGCACGACGGGGCCGGCGGGGTCAAGGAGTTGCGGATCGAACCGCGCATGCTGACCCCCTGAATTACCCTTCAAGGGTGAGGGAACGGCACAATAGGCTCATGCGCCCCATCCCCGGGGACGATCCCCACGCACTGGCCATCGTCCGACTCGGCGTCGACGTCCCCTACGAGCAGGCCTGGTCGCTCCAGCGCTGGGCGCACGGCAAACGGGTGGCGGGCGAGCTGCCCGACACCGTCCTGTTCCTGGAGCACGCGCCCGTCTACACGGCGGGCAAGCGCACCGCGCCCGCCGAGCGTCCCTCCGACGGCACCCCGGTCGTCGACGTCGACCGGGGCGGCCGGCTCACCTGGCACGGTCCCGGGCAGCTCGTGGCCTATCCGATCGTCGCCGTCACCGACGTCGTGGCCTACGTGTGCCGCCTGGAGGAGACGATGATCCAGGTGTGCGCCGACTTCGGCGTCTCGGCGCGCCGGGTGAGCGGGCGGGCCGGGGTGTGGGCGATCGGCGATGCGGCGCTCGGGCTGCCCGACCGGCAGCTCGGCGCGGTCGGCATCCGGGTCTCCCGCGGCGTCAGCATGCACGGCTTCGCGCTCAACTGCGCCAACGACCCTCGCTGGTTCAACCGCATCGCGCCGTGCGGGCTGCCCGACGTGGGCGTCTCCTCGCTGTCGGCCGAGACCGGCCGCCGCATCGTGGCCGAGGAGGTCATGCCGATCGCGGAGAAGCGGCTGGCCGAGGCGCTCGGCAGGGAGGGCTTCGAGCTGCACGAGGAGGACCTGCTCCGACGGTGACCGAATCGCAGCCGATGACCTGCCGAACGATGACTTTTCCAGATTTACCATCACCCATGTGAAGCGCCTCATCGCTCTGGTCCTCGCGCTGCTGGTCCACCTGATGACGCTGAGCTTCGCCGCGCTCGGCGGCTGGGCGATCGCCGCGCACGGCACCTCGCCGCTCGCCTGGCTCCTCGGCGGGCTGAGCCTGGCCGTCGCCTGGGTGCTGCGGCCCCGCCTGCGGGGCATGGCGGACGACGCCGAGGTGCTGGAGCGCGCGGCGGCGCCCGAGCTGTACGCGCTGGCCGACCGGGTCGCCGACCGGATCCGGGTGCCCCGGCCGCGCGCGGTGGCGGTGCGCGACCTCGCGACCGACACCTGGTACGGCCGCGCGGGCCCGCTCCGCCGCCCGGTGCTGGTGGTGGGCCTGCCGCTGTGGCTGGCGCTGCCCGCCCGGCAGCGGGTGACGCTGCTGGCGCTCGCGTACGCGCGCGTGCCGACCCGCGAGGAGCTGGTGGTCGGCGGGGCGATGGAGACGCTGGACTCCTGGCGTGACGCGCTGATGGAGGCGGCGCCGCTGCGGGTGCGGGAGGAGGCCCAGACGAAGATCACCGCCTCGTCGCTGGGGATCGCCGACCAGCCCGGCACCGCGTACGAGGTGGCGGGCTTCTTCGGCCGCCTGGTCGGCCGGGTGCTCGGCGGCCCGGTGCTGCTCGCCAGGTACGCGCTGGCCCGGCTGGCCCCCGCGAGCGAGGCGGCGGCCCGGCGGCGGCAGCGGGAGCTGGCCCTGCGCGCGGCCTCGCCGGAGGAGCTGGCCGAGCTGGAGGAGCTGGCCGCCGGCCACGGCTACCTGGCGCCGATCCAGGCGGCGGCGCTGCGCGGCGAGAGCGTGGCCGCGATCAGGGAGGGCGCGCTGGCCCGCTTCCTGCTCACCGAGGACGGCGTGCTCACCTCCGCGCCGGACGGCGAGCTGCTCGACGGCGCCGCCTCCGGCCGGGTCGACGAGGAGCTGCGCGCCCATTACGCGCGGGCGATCCGCGGCTTCGGCCTCATCTCCTGACCCACGGCCGGGCGAGTCGGGACGCGGACGTAAGCTGGGAACGTGACCGTTGCTCCTGAAGGCCGAAAGCTCCTCCGCCTGGAGGTGCGCAACGCCGAGACCCCTATCGAGCGCAAGCCCCCGTGGATCAAGACCAAGCTGAAGACGGGCCCCGAATACACCGAGCTGAAATCGCTCGTGCGCCGCGAGGGCCTGCACACGGTCTGTGAAGAGGCGGGCTGTCCCAATATCTACGAGTGCTGGGAAGACCGCGAGGCGACGTTCCTCATCGGCGGCGACCAGTGCACGCGCCGGTGCGACTTCTGCCAGATCGACACGGGCAAGCCGAAGGAGTACGACCGCGACGAGCCGCGCAGGGTCGCCGAGTCCGTCCAGCAGATGGGCCTGAAGTACGCGACCGTGACCGGCGTCGCCCGCGACGACCTGCCCGACGGCGGCGCCTGGCTCTACGCCGAGACCGCCCGCCAGATCCACGCGCTGCTGCCCGGCTGCGGCGTCGAGCTGCTGGTCCCCGACTTCAACGGTGACCGCGGCCAGCTGGAGGAGGTCTTCTCCAGCAAGCCCGAGGTGTTCGCGCACAACGTCGAGACGGTGCCGCGGATCTTCAAGCGCATCCGTCCCGCCTTCCGCTACGAGCGCTCGCTCAAGGTGATCACGATGGCCCGCGAGGCCGGCCTGGTCACCAAGTCCAACCTCATCCTGGGCATGGGCGAGACCCGCGAGGAGGTCGTCGAGGCCATGCGCGACCTGCACGCGGCCGGCACCGACCTGCTGACGATCACCCAATACCTCCGTCCGACGCCGCGTCACCACCCGGTGGAGCGCTGGGTCAAGCCGGAGGAGTTCGTCGAGCTGCAGGCCGAGGCCGAGGCGATCGGTTTCGCCGGGGTGCTGTCCGGGCCGCTGGTCCGCTCGTCCTACCGGGCGGGCAGGCTCTACCAGCAGGCCATCGCGGCACGCCAGAGCGCCTGAGACGGCAGGGGGCGAGGGCTCGGAGCGCGGCTCCGGGCCCTTCCTCGTTTACCATGACGGCACCACCGAGACGGGGTGATCAATCATGGGGGTGCTGGTCCGCACCAGCGAGTTACCGGCCGCGCGCCGCCACGAGGTGTGGCGGAGCGTCGTGTGCGACACGCTCGGCCCGCTCGACCTGCGCATCGATCCCGACGCCCCGCTGCGGGGCGAGATCGAGGTCGGCCGGCTCGGCCCGGTGGGGGTGGGCATGGTGCGCACCTCTACGCCGCACAGCGTGCACCGCACGGCGGGCCAGATCGGCCAGGGCAACCCGGAGATCTACCGGGTGGTGCTGGCGCTGTCCGGCAGCCCGCGGCTGGCGCAGGCCGACCGGGCCACCCAGCTCAGCCGCGGCGAGTTCGCCATCTACGACTTCACCAGGCCCTACGAGCTGGCCTACGACAGCGCGGTGCGCCTCGCGGTGTTCAGTCTCCCGCGCGACCTGCTCGCCCTGCCGGTGGACGCCGTCGCCAAGCTGGCCGCGGCCCCGATCGGCACGGAGTCGGGCGCGGGCGCGCTGGCCGTGCCGCTGCTGCGGCGGGTGGCCGCCGACCACGCCACCTACACGCCGGCCAGCGCCGCGCGGCTGTCGGCCGTGGTGATGGACCTGGTCGGCGCCGCGGTCGCCGAGCGGCTGGAGCTGACCCGCGCCCTGCCCGAGGACTCCCGGCAGCGTACGCTCCTGCTGCGCGTGCACGCCTTCATCGAGGAGCACCTCGGCGACGCCGAGCTCGACCCGGCCACGATCGCCGCCGCCTGCCACATCTCGCTCCGCTACCTGCACCGGCTGTTCGAGCCGGAGCAGACGACGGTCGCCGCCTGGATCAGGCAGCGGCGGCTGGAGCGCTGCCGCGCGGAGCTGACCAGGGGCGGCACGGAGCCGGTGAGCGCGATCGCCGCCCGCTACGGGCTGCCGGACGCGGCGCACTTCAGCCGGCTGTTCCGGCGCGCGTACGGGATGTCTCCCGCGGAGTACCGCCGCGCCTCGGAAGTGCGCTGAACGTCAACCGGACGGGCACGCGACGACAAGACCGGCACTCATGATCCCGGCAGAATCTGACGTGTCAGACAGACACCGCAGATAGGGATACGGAAATGCAGCTCTTCGTGAACCTGCCCGTCAAGGACCTGGACCGGTCGAAGGAGTTCTTCACCGGTCTCGGCTTCACCCTCTTCGGCATGGCCGAGGGCATGGCGTCGGTGATCATCAACCAGGAGACGCAGGTGATGCTGCTGGCCGAGCCGGTGTTCTCCTCGTACGTCGCCAAGGAGATCTCCGACGCGGACAAGGCCACCGAGGCGATCCTCGTGCTCGGCATGGAGAACCCCGAGCAGGTGGACGCGCTGGTGGACGGGGCGCTGGCCGCGGGCGCGACCCCGGCGGGCGTCAAGCAGGAGGACGGCGTGCGTTACCAGCGCGGTTTCGCCGACCTCGACGGCCACCACTGGGAGGCGCTGTGCTTGGTGCAGCCGGCGTCCTGAGCGGCACGGCCGTCTCCGCGGACGGCACCCGCATCGCCTACGACCGCTATGGCTCGGGCCCGGCGGTGGTGCTGGTGGCCGGGGCCATGATGGAGCGCGCGCACCCGACCATGGCGGGCCTGGCCGAGGCCCTGGCGCCGTGGTTCACGGTGTTCAGCTACGACCGCAGAGGACGGGGCGGCAGCGGGGACACCGCCCCGTACGCGGTCGAGCGGGAGGTCGAGGACCTGGCCGCGGTGATCTCGGTGGCCGGTGGGAGCGCCAAGGTGTTCGGCGGGTCGTCGGGGGCGGCGCTCGCGCTGGAGGCGGCCACGCGGCTGCCGGGCGTGACCGAGCTCGCGCTGTGGGAGCCGCCCTACCACGTGGACGACTCCGCGCCGCCGCTGCCCGACGACTTCGCCGAGCAGCTCGCCGCGCTGGTCGCGGCCGGGCGGCGGGACACGGTGGTGGAGCGGTTCATGGTGGAGGCGGCCGAGGTGCCCGCCGAGGCCGTGGCCGGGATGCGGGCGGAGCCGTTCTGGGCGGCGGCCGAGGCCGCGGCGCACACGCTGGCGTACGAGGCGGCCGTCATGGGGCCGGGCAACGCGCTGCCGGCCGCGCGGCTGGCCGGGATCGACCGGCCGGCGCTCGTGCTCAACGGCGAGGACAGCCCGGCCTGGATGCGCCGGGCGGGCGCGGCCGTGGCCGCGGCGCTGCCGGGGGCCGCGCACCGGGTGCTGGAGGAGCAGACGCACGCGGTGACGGTGGAGGCGCTGGCGCCGGAGCTGCTGGAGTTCTTCGTCCGCAGATGAGCGTTTTTGTAACAGCGAGGTAGCAAACCTAGTAAGTGGTCGGTTTTCTGGTGGACACTGGCGGCGTGGACTTCGACGCGCTCATCGCCCGGCTCGACCTCGCCGCCAAGGTACGCCTGCTCACCGGAGCCGACATGTGGTCGCTCCCTCCGCTCCCCGAGATCGGCCTGGACCGGCTCGTCATGAGCGACGGCCCCATCGGCGTCCGCGGCGAGCGGTGGAGCCCGGGCGACCCGTCGATCGCGCTGCCCAGCCCCACCGCGCTCGCCGCCACCTGGGACCTCGGCCTGGTGCGGCGGGCCGGGCGGCTGCTCGCCCAGGAGGCCCGGCGCAAGGGCGTGCACGTGCTGCTCGCGCCCACGCTCAACCTGCACCGTACGCCGCTCGGCGGCCGGCACTTCGAGTGCTACTCCGAGGATCCGTACCTGACGGGCGAGATCGGGGCGGCGTACGTCGAGGGCGTGCAGGAGGGCGGGGTGGCGACCACGCCCAAGCACTTCGTGGCCAACGACTTCGAGACCGACCGCTTCACGGCCGACGTGCGGGTCGGGGAGAAGGCGCTGCGCGAGGTGTACCTGCGGCCGTTCGAGCGGGTGGTGCGGGCCGGGGCGTGGGGGCTCATGACCGCCTACAACGGGGTCAACGGCACCACCATGACCGAGCACGCCGACCTGGTGCTCGGGGTGCTGAAGGGCGAGTGGGGGTTCGACGGGTTCGTGGTCTCCGACTGGACGGCGGTGCGGTCCACCGAGGCCGCCGCGCTGGGCGGGACCGACGTGGCCATGCCGGGGCCGTACGGGCCGTGGGGCGAGAAGCTGGAGGAGGCGGTGCGCGCGGGGCGCGTGCCGGAGGCGGCGATCGACGACCGGGTGCGGCGGATCCTCCGCCTCGCCCACCGCGTCGGCGCCCTCCGCCCTTCCCAGCCCCAGGCCGGCACGGACTCCGCTGAGATCGACGGGGTGGCGCTGGCCCGGGAGGTTGCCACGCGGGGGTTCACGTTGCTGACCAACGACGGCCTGCTGCCGCTGCGCGGCACGCCGACGCTCGCCGTCATCGGCGCCGCCGCGGGCGAGGCCAGGGTCATGGGCGGCGGCAGCGCCCAGGTCTACCCCGACCGGGTGGTCTCCCCGCTGGCGGGCCTGCGCGCCCGCGCCGAGGTGCGCCACGCCGTCGGCGCCGACCCGCGCATCCGCCTGGCGCCCATCCCCTCCCCCGCGCGGGCCCTGTTCCTGGACGGCGACGGGGGCGTGCTGGCCGAGCATCCGCTGCCCACCGCCGAGGCCCGCTGGATCGGGCAGCTCCCGCCCGACGTGGACGGCGGACGGCTGCGCGCGGTGCGGCTGGTGACGACGTACACGCCGGACGTCTCCGGCGAGCACCGGCTCTCGGTCGCGGGCGTGGGCGCGTTCACGATGACCGTGGACGGTGAGACCGTGCTCGACGAGACCGTCGAGGCCGCCGGCGATCCGGCGACGGCGTTCCTGTCGCCGCCCGAGCGGCGGGTGGGGGTGCCCATGACGGCGGGCCGCCCGTACGAGGTGACCCTGACCTCCCCCGCCGGCACGATCGGCGGCCTCGTGTTCGTGGCGTTCACGCTGGGCCACGCCGCCCCCGGTCCCGGCGCGGACGAGCTGCTGGCCGAGGCCGTGCAGGTGGCCGCCGCCTGCGACGTGGCCGTGGTGGTGGCGGGGACCACGCCGGAGGTGGAGAGCGAGGGCTTCGACCGTACGGGTCTCGCGCTGCCCGGCCGCCAGGACGAGCTGATCCGCGCGGTGATCGCCGCCAACCCGCGCACGGTGGTCGTGGTCAACGCGGGCTCGCCGGTCGAGATGCCGTGGGCGGAGGAGGCGGCGGCGGTGCTGCTCACCTGGTTCCCCGGCCAGGAGGCGGGCACGGCGCTCGCCGAGGTGCTGTTCGGGGACGCCGAGCCGGGCGGGCGGCTGCCGACGACCTGGCCGCGCCGCCTCGCCGACGCGCCGGTGTCCGCCGTGACGCCGGTGGACGGGGTCGTGGCCTACGACGAGGGCCCGCGCATCGGCTATCGGGCGTGGCGGGAGGCGGGGACCGAGCCGGCGTTCTGGTTCGGGCACGGCCTCGGGTACACCACGTGGTCGTACGACCAGATCGCCGCCGAGGGCCCGCCCGAGGCGACGACGGTCACCGTGGCGGTCACCAACACCGGGCACCGGCCGGGGCGCGAGGTCGTGCAGGTCTACGCCCACCTGTCCGGGGAGCCCGGGGACGTCCGGCTGGCCGGTTTCGACGTGGTGGAGGCCGAGCCGGGCCAGACCGTGCTGTCCACCGTGTTCCTCGACGAGCGGGCCTTCCAGGTGTGGGACGGCGGCTGGCGTACGGTCGAGGGCGAGCACGTCGTCACGGCGGGCCGCAGCGTCGCCGATCCGCGCCTGTCGATCACGGTGCGGACCGCGCGGGAGATGTAGCTCAGCGCGAAATCGGCGGGCGCGTTTTCCATTGTCCACCAGTTGGTTTGTATCCTTCAGAGCATGGCAAAGTCCGAGGACCAAGAGAAGCCGGGGCGCATCAAGCAGCTCCGCATGATCGCGCAGATCATCAAGCAGGCCAACCCCAAGGGGATGCCGATCGTCTTCCTCTCCGCGGTGGGCACGCTTGCCGTGATCGTCGTGATCGGCCTGGTCACGGACTATCTGTGGTATTCGCTGTTCATCGGCGTGCTGGCCGCGATCACGGTCGGGCTGGTGGTGTTCGGGCAGCTCGCGCAGAAGGCCCAATACTCGATCCTGCACGGCCAGACCGGCGCCGCCGCGGCCGTGCTGCAGGGCATGCGGGGCAACTGGCAGGTCACCCCCGCCATCGCGGTCAACCGCGACCAGGACCTCGTGCACCTCGTGGTCGGCTACCCCGGCGTGGTGCTGGTGTCGGAGGGTCCAGGCAACCGGGTGGCGAAGATGCTCGCGGCCGAGAAGAAGCGGGTCGCGCGGGTGGTGCTGGGCATCGAGATCTACGACGTGCAGTGCGGTGACGGCGAGGGGCAGGTGCCGCTCGGCAAGCTGCAGCGCCACCTGATGAAGCTGCCGCGCAACCTGAAGAAGCCGGCCGTCAACGAGGTGAAGGACCGCCTGCGCTCGCTGCCGCGCAACATGCCCCTGCCGAAGGGGCCGATGCCCAAGGGCGCCCGCATGCCGCGCGGCCCCAAGATGCGCTAGTGCTGTCCACCTCTTCGCGGGCCAACCGCTGGTGGTGGGACGGCAACGCCGACGACTACCAGGTCGAGCACGGCGAGTTCCTGCGCGACTCGGGTTTCGTGTGGTGCCCCGAGGGGCTCGACGAGGCCGACGCGCGGCTGCTGGGCGAGGTGCGCGGCCGGCGCGTCCTGGAGATCGGCTGCGGGGCCGCCCAGTGCGCGCGCTGGCTGGCCGCCCAGGGGGCCGAGGTGGCCGCGTTCGACGTCTCGCACCGGCAGCTCCAGCACTCCCGGCGGATCGACCTCGACACGGGGGTGCGGGTCCCGGCGGTGCAGGCCGACGCCGAGGCGATGCCGTTCGCCGGGGCGTCCTTCGACGTGGCGTGCTCGGCGTTCGGGGCGCTGCCGTTCGTGGCCGACGCGGGGGCCGTCTTCCGTGAGGTGCGCAGGGTGCTGCGGCCGGGCGGGCGGTTCGTGTTCTCGGTGAGCCATCCGGTGCGGTGGGCGTTCCCCGACGACCCGGGGCCGCGCGGGCTGACGTCCGACCGCTCCTACTTCGACCGCTCCCCCTACGTCGAACGGGACGAGCACGGCACGCCCACCTACGTCGAGCACCACCGCACGCTGGGCGACTGGGTCGGCCTGCTGGTGGCCTCGGGGCTGACGATCACCGGGCTGCTGGAGCCGGAGTGGCCCGAGGGCCACGAACGGGTGTGGGGCGGCTGGAGCCCGCTGCGCGGCCGGCACCTGCCCGGCACCGCCATCTTCAGCTGCACCCGCCCCTGAGCTACTCCTTAGGCGTCACATGCGCACGACCATCGTGTTGGACACGCGGTCGTGCAGGCCGCGGTGGTCGCGGTCCCAGATCAGCGCGGGCACGGCCAGGCACAGCAGCACGGTGCGCACCAGCACGGGCAGCAGGCGGGGGTCGCCGCCGTCCATGGCGGCGACCCTGATCCCCATGAGCCGGTGCCCGAACGTCTGCCCCATGAACCCGACGAGCAGCAGATACTGGACGGCGAACACCGCCACCGGCGCCCACGGCGACTCCGCCGGGTTCATCCGCAGCAGCAGTTGCACGACCACCCACGTGCAGATCATCCAGTCGATGACCAGCGCGCCGATGCGGCGGCCCCAGCCGGTGACCGATCCGCTGCCCTCCTCGGGCAGCCCCAGGCGCTCCCCCGGATATCCGAGGTCGATGCCGGCGGCCCTGACCCCGCCGAGCCACGTCTGCGTCCACCGGGGCTGCTTGCTGCTCATGCCTCCAACGGTATCCGCCCGGGTGGCCGGTCGGCGTCGTGACCCAACCGCGTCATCCGCCCGCCACCATGTACGCCATGCCACACGGGGATGACCTTGACCGGCGGTTCGAGGAGCTGGTCGGGCAGATCGACGACGCCGAGCGGCGCCGCATGCGCGCCGAGGCGACCAGGGCCGCCAAGGAGGCCAGGAACCGCCGCCCACCGCGCCAGGAACGGGGCCGGCGTGCCGGATTATCCCGCTCGGAGAGCTTCGGTCCCCCTGCGCGGCCATGGCGGTGGGGGCGGGCGCTGGTGGTCCTGTCGGCGGTGGTCGCGGCCGTGGGGCTGGTCGTGACCTTCCGCCCCGACCTGCTGGCCCCGTCGGGGGCGCTGCTGGAGGAGGCCGTCGCGCCGGTGGTGGACGCCGTCTCCGCCGACCCGTTCGCCGGCTCGCCCGCGGCGGGCTACGCCGACGGGATCGCGGGCTTCGTCCTGCCCGAGGCCAGGGCGATGGGCGGGCTGTCGCGCAAGGACGTGGCCAAGGGCCTGGAGCGGGTACGCGAACTGCTGGCGGCGGCGTACCTCGACAGGAGGACGCTGGAGGGCGGCGATCCTGACGCTTTCGTCGCCGCACTCGACCGCGACCAGCGCGAGACCTTCAGCCTGGACCCCGACGCGGACACGATCGGCAGGGAGGCGGTGAACAGCTTCGCGCCGGGCACCGCCGAGCTGGCCACCGACGTCGTCAAGGTGAGGGGCGAGATCACGCTCGGCACGTTCGACGACGACGGCCGGCGCGGGGTGGAGGTGAAGCTCAACCACCTGGTCGTGTACGCCGTGCAACGGCCCGGCCTGCCGCGGAGCGTCATCCGGGTCGTCACCCACCCCACCGGACAGGTGCTGCTCTACCGCGAAGGCGGCCGGCTGGTCGCCTGGGTGACCGGCTGGGCCGCCAGTGCCACGCCCGCGAGCTGCGACACCGACGACGGCTACATCCACCCCGTCTACGACGACTCCCCGACGGGCACGGTCGCGCCGACCGGCGTGCCGTCCGACCCGTACGTTCTCGACGAGGAGCCGTCCGACAGGGGCTGCGAGGCCTCTCAGGAGACCTGACGCTGCGTAACATGTGCGAAACAATCGGGACACCATGTGGAAACGCCTTAGCCCTAGCGTCGCAATGATGGCCAGTCCCCAGGGAGGTTCGAGAGTGTTCAACTCCGCCGACGACGTCCTGAAGTTCATCAGTGACGAAGGGGTGCAGTTCGTCGATGTCAGGTTCACCGACCTGCCGGGGACGACGCACCACTTCACCTTCCCGGTAGAGAACTTCGGCGCGAGCGTCTTCACTGACGGGCTCATGTTCGACGGTTCGTCGATCCGTGGTTTCCAGCAGATCCACGAGTCGGACATGCTTCTGCTGCCCGACCCGTCCAGCGCCGTCGTGGACCCGTTCAGGCAGCACAAGACGCTCAACATCAACTTCTTCGTGCACGACCCGCTGACCGGCGAGGCCTACAGCCGCGACCCGCGCAACGTCGCCCGCAAGGCGGAGGAATACCTCAAGGGCACCGGCATCGCCGACACGGTCTACTTCGGCCCTGAGGCCGAGTTCTACATCTTCGACGACGTCCGGTTCGAGACCCGCCAGAACGCCGGCTACTACTACATCGACTCCATCGAGGGCGCCTGGAACACCGGCAAGGCCACCGAGGGCGGCAACCTCGGCTACAAGCCGCGCTACAAGGGCGGCTACTTCCCGGTGCCGCCGATGGACCACTTCACCGACCTGCGTTCGGAGATGGTCCGCAACCTCATCGAGTGCGGCATCGACGTCGAGATGCAGCACCACGAGGTGGGCACGGCCGGCCAGGCGGAGATCGACTTCAAGTTCGGGACGCTGCTCAAGACCGCCGACAACCTGATGCTGTACAAGTACATCATCAAGAGCACGGCGATGGAGTTCGGCCACACGGTCACGTTCATGCCCAAGCCGATCTTCGGTGACAACGGCTCCGGCATGCACTGCCACCAGTCGCTGTGGAAGGACGGCTCGCCGCTGTTCTACGACGAGGTCGGCTACGCGGGCCTGTCCGACACGGCCCGCTACTACATCGGCGGCCTGCTCAAGCACGCCCCGTCGCTGCTGGCCTTCACCAACCCGACGGTCAACTCCTACCACCGCCTGGTGCCGGGTTACGAGGCGCCGGTCAACCTGGTCTACTCGCAGCGCAACCGGTCGGCCTGCGTCCGCATCCCGATCACGGGCTCCAACCCGAAGGCCAAGCGCATCGAGTTCCGGGTGCCCGACCCGTCGTGCAACCCGTACTTCGCCTTCGCGGCGATGCTCATGGCGGGCATCGACGGCATCCGCAACAAGATCGAGCCGCCGGAGCCCGTCGACAAGGACCTCTACGAGCTCCCGCCCGAGGAGGCCCGCAACATCCCGCAGGTGCCCGGCTCGCTCAGCGACGTGCTCAACGCGCTGGAGGAGGACCACGACTACCTGCTCGAAGGCGGCGTCTTCACGCCTGACCTGATCGAGACGTGGCTGTCGTACAAGCGGGAGAACGAGGTCGACCCGATCCGCCTCCGGCCGCACCCGCACGAGTTCGAGCTCTACTACGACGTGTGACCCGCGACCGCGCGGTGACGTGCGTGTTCACCGCGCGGTGTCCTCTGTCAGTCGAGGTCGGGCGGCGTGGGCGAAGGGTCCCGCCGCCTCACCCCTGCCTCGGCCGTCTCGCGGATCCGCTCCAGGGTCTGCCGCATGCCCTCCCGCAGCTCGGCGCGGCGGTCGCGGCAGCCGAACAGCGTGCCGATGATGAACCACCCGATGCGGGTGAGCGGTTCGGTGACGTCGTAGGACTCCTCCAGCCTGGTGCCTGGGCCGTCAGGTTCGAGCCGGTAGCGCCAGACGAGCGTGCCGGCGAACTTCTCGGTGCGGGAGAAGGCGAACTCCCGTCCCGGCCGCGCCTCGACGACGACCGGGCGGTTCTTCCACGCCGGGCCCCTGCGGACCTTGTTGACCGCTTCGAACCGGGCGCCCACGGCCGGACCCGTCGCCCCGTCCAGCCACGTGCAGCGCAGGATCTCCGGGCTGAACTCGGGCGTTCTCGTCACATCGCTGACCAGGTCGTACACCGCCTCGGGCGGAGCCTCGACATACAGGCTCACCTGGTCATGGTCGAGTGTCTGCACCAGTGCCTCCGATCGTCGTGTATCGGGCGAAGAACAGGTCGAGCGCGGTCTCGGTGAGGCCGGTGAACATGCCCGTCTCGTAGCCGGCCGCGGGCTCGTTGGCCAGCTGCTGGGAGATCAGGCCGCTCAGCACGACGGTGTAGAGCCGCAGCGCCTCGGGCGAGACCGCCTCCGCGGTCAGGTGGCCCAGGCGTACGGCCGCGGCGAACTCGGCGAGCGCCGCCTCCATCTGCCGGGCGCTCGCGGCGAACGTCTCCGGGGTGGGGGTGAATCCGGGCACGGGCCGCCAGAACAGCAGCTGGGCCAGTGCGGGGTTCTCCACCGCCCAGCGCACGAGCGCCCGGGCCGACGCCCTGATCCGGGGCACTCCGGGGGGCAGCGGCTCGACGGCGGCCCGGACGGCCGCCTCGCTGCGCGCGATCCCCCGGGCGAACAGGGCGTCGTACACGGCGTGCAGCGAGGAGAAGTACTTGTAGAGGGAGGGCTGGCGCATGCCCAGACGCCGCGCGATCTCCGACATCGACACCCCTGCGACGCCGGCCGATTCCATGATCGAGACCGCGATGTCCAGCGCCTCGTCGATCGTCGCCTGGCGTCGTGCGAGCCGGCGGGCGTTGGGGGGCGAGGTGCTATGAGGGCTAGCCATGGCTATAGCCAATAGCCGTCCGGCCAGCCTGTCGACACCCCGCCACGGAGATGTTCTCCTTACCCGCGCCGTCGTCCAACCAAAGGCGCTCGTTCGTCGTCCAAGGATTCACGATCATCTGGACGGACGGAGCATCGATGGGCGAGCGCGTCCGGCGGGGGTACGTCCTCTGCCTCGGGTTGGTGGCGGTGACGGTGGCGGGGTGCGTGGTGCCCGTCCTCGGCGACCCCATGCCTCGGCCGGTCGGCCTGGAGCGTACGGACGATGGGCATCTCAAGATCGTGGTGCCTCTGTGCGACGGCGAGGGGGTCTCCGCCGTCGAGGTGCAGGAGCACCAGACCGGGCGCCTGGTGTGGCGGGCCTCCCTGCCCGTACGGACGGCGGAGCAGTACGGGACGATCATTCTCGGGGACGCGAGCGGGTTCGGCCGTCAGGAGACGCCGCTGCGGGAGGCGGTGCCGCCGCACATCAGCGTCAGCGTGAAGTTGTCGAGTGGCTCGCCGACCGGGCGCGGGTTCCTTATCAGCGAGGTCGTCGGCGGCGGCCGGGTGAGCGATTGGGACGGGGAGGTGCTGACGGAGGAGGAGTTCCGGCGGCGGGTGACCGATGAGTACTGCTGATCCCGTCAGACGGCGGTGTCGAAGCGGGGGTCGGACGGGGTGAGGATCGCCGGGTGCGGGGCGGCGACGGACCAGAGGGCGGTCAGTTCGGCCGCGAGCGCGTCCATCAGGGCCTCGACGTCGGCGCGGGCCGTCTCGTGCAGGGCCTCGGCGACGATGAGGACGTCGGCGGTGTCCGGGCGTACGGCGGACAGCCCGCTCTGCCGGTTCGTCCAGCGGCGCGCGTGGGCGCGGCCCTCGGCGTCGGCGAAGACGACCTCGCCGGGCGCCGGGTGCTCGTCGTCGCCGGAGAAGGTGAGGTAGGTCTCCTCGCCGGTCGCGTACCGCACCTCCAGGTCGCCCGCGACGCGGGAGAGGTCGAAGACGGCGACCGGGATCGCGTAGGCGATGGACACCGCGTTGCACAGGTCGATGAGGGGGTGCAGCCGGGGCAGGGCGCCCTCCTTGCGGAAGCGGCGCAGCAGCGACTCCGAGGCGCATCTGTACTGGGTGGGCTTGAGCCCCATCCGGGTGAACGCCCGCCGCCAGGCCTGGATCTCCGGGAGCTCGCTCTCGGTGGCGGTGGCCAGGCGTTTGGCGGCGGCCTCGGCGTACGGGACCAGCCGGTCGTCCACGGAGACGCCGGCGTTGAGGCCGCGCGCGACGAGGACACCGGGCACCAGCTCGGGGAAGTCGCGCCACAGGGCGGCGGAATGCTGGAAACGCACAACCGATCACGATACCCGGACCCGGCGGGTCCGGGCGGTAGCCAGGCCGTAGCAGGCGCAGGTGAGCGCGGTGAGTACGGCGGCCGCCAGCAGCGGCCGGCCGATCACACCCATGACGGCGACGCCGAGCGTGGCCCCGGCCTGGCGGAAGGCGTTGAGCACGCCGCCCGCCGTGCCGGCCGTGCCCGCCGGGGCCCGGCCGACGATCCCGGCCATGAGCGCGGGCAGCACGAACGACAGCCCGAACCCCATCACCACCAGCCACGGCGCGACCGCCTCGGTGAGCGCCAGCCCGCCCAGCCCGGCCGCGACGAGGGCGAGGCCGCCGAGGATGGGCGGGCGCGGCCCGTGGCGGGCGACAAGGCGGCCGGTGAGCAGCGGGTTCACGGTCATGGGGAGCGTGAGCGGCAGGAAGGCCAGGCCGGCGGCCATCGGGGTGAGGTGGCGGACGTCCTGGAACAGCAGGGTGAGGACGAACAGGGCGCCGGAGAAGGCGAAGTTCGCGGCCGCGCCCGCCAGCAGCTCGGGCCAGGTGGCGGCGAGCAGGCCACCGGGCAGGGCCGGGGCGTGGCTGCGGCGTTCCGTGACCACCAGGGCCGCCAGCGCGGCCACCGCCGACCCGGCCGCGACGGGCGAGGCGTCGATCAGGGCCTCGGCCAGCAGTCCGAGGAACGCGGCCGCGAGGACCTGCACCCGCCAGTCGATCCCGCGTACGCCCCGAGGGGAGGTCACCGGGCGCATGACCAGCAGGCTGACGACGGCGGGCGGCACGTTGACGAGGAAGACGGCGCGCCAGCCGTACAGGTCCACGAGCAGTCCGCCGAGCAGCGGCCCGGCGGCGAGCGCGGTGCCGGTGAGCGCGGCCCACACGCCGGTCGCGCGGGCGCGGGCGGCGGGCGAGGGGTACAGCTCGGCCAGCAGCCCGAGCGAGCCGCCGGTGCAGAGCGCGGCGGCCACGCCGAGCAGCGCCCGCGTCCCGATCAGCACGCCGAGGTGCGGCGCGGCGGCGCACAGCAGCGAGAGCCCGCCGAACGCCGCCACACCCACCTTGAACACGCGGGCCGCGCCGTAGCGGTCGGCGACGGCGCCGCCGACGAGGAGGGCGGCGGCGAAGGCGACGGTGTAGGCGTTCACGGCCCACTGCTGGCCGGCCGGCGCGCCGCCGAGCGAGTCCCGGAGGTCGGGCAGGGCGACGGTGAGCACGGTGGTGTCGAGTATCACCAGGAAGTAGGCGAGGGAGAAACCGAACAGACGCATGCCGCCCAGCCTGCGGAAACCCGCCCGTCCCGCTCAACAGGGACGGCCTGAGGGAGCGTTCGGGGAAACCGTATGCTGGCCGGCATGGATTTGCGGCAGTTGCGGGGATTCGTGGCGGTGGCGGGGGCCGGGACGGTCACCGAGGCCGCCC
Organism: Nonomuraea bangladeshensis; assembly: GCF_039529455.1. NCBI lineage: Bacteria > Bacillati > Actinomycetota > Actinomycetes > Streptosporangiales > Streptosporangiaceae > Nonomuraea > Nonomuraea bangladeshensis. The sequence continues at coordinate 239,415 of NZ_BAAAMV010000010.1, read as the reverse complement.
ACGCGCTCGGCCTGGCCCCGGCCTCGGTGTCGGAGCAGGTGCGCCGGCTGGAGCAGAGCCTCGGCGTGACGCTCTTCGAGCGGACGCCCCGGGGGATGCGGCTGACCGAGCCGGGCGCGGTGCTGCTGGAACGGGCGCGGGGGCTGCTGGATCACGCCGAGGAGGTGCGCCTGGCGGTGACCGCCGAACGGCGCCGGATACGGGTGGGCGCGCTGGAGATGGTGGCCGCGGCCCGGCTGCCCGCGGTGATCCGCCGGCTGGCCGAGCGCCGTCCCGACCTGGACGTGGACGTACGCGCCCTGACCCGGCGCGACCTGCTGGCCGGGGTGGCCGGCGGGCGGCTGGACGCGGCGCTGCTGCTGGACACCGGACCGCGGGTGGGCGGGCTCGGCTTCGACCCGCCGGACGGGCTCGACTTCCTGGACGTGGGCGAGGTGCGGCTGTCGCTGGTCGCGGCGCCGGGCGGTGACACCGAGCCCCTGCTGGTCAGCCCGCGCGGCTGCTCGATCAGGCTGGCCGCCGACCGGCTGCCGGACGCCGGGCCGCGCAGGGAGCTGACCAGCATCGCGACCGCCCGCGAGTGGGCCAGGCAGGGGCTCGGCAGCGCGCTGCTGCCGGACTTCGCCGTGGACGCCGACCTGGCCGCCGGCACGCTGGTCCCCCTGGGCCCGCCCGCCGCCGACGCCGGTCCGCCGTTCACGCTGGCGCTGCGGCTGGTGTGGCGGCGCGGGCGGGAGCCCGCCCTGCGCGACGTGCTCTACGCCATGGCGTCCTGAGCCTCCGGGGCGTCCTGTGCGAGGGCGGCCAGGAGGTCCGGGAGGCGGCCGGTGGCGGCGGCGACCCGGAGCGTGTCCTGGTACTCCCGCCAGTGCGCGACCTGCCCGTCCCGCGCCCTGAGCACGCCGATGAAGGGGGCCGAGTGCCGCTCGCCGGTGCCCGGGAGGGCGGCGCCGAGCTCGTACTCGACGATGACGATGTCGGGATCGGCGGTCTCGTGGACGGTGACCTCGCTCATCTCCAGCCGGAAGGGCAGCGCGGCCCGTCCCGGCCGGGCCAGGCCGAGGAACGCGGCCCGCCCCTCGATCCTGCGGGGCCGTCCGGGGGCGGCGAACGGGGTCTCCACGACGACGTCCTCGGCCCAGACCTCCTCGTCGTCGTGCTCGCCGCTCAGGTAGCCCCGCAGCCGGTCGAACACCTCGCGTGCGCTCATGGTGCCCTCCTCGAGATTAAGATGAGTACGCACTCACGTTCAGCGAACATAATGAGTGCCCACTCAGCTTGTCAACGAGGAGAGGGAGGACGCCGGTGGCCCAGTTGCGTGCCGACGCCCGGCGCAACCGCGAGCGCATCCTGGCCGCCGCCGAGGAGGTCTTCGCCGAGCGCGGCGCGTCGGCGTCCACGGAGGAGGTGGCGGCCCGCGCCGGGGTGGCGATCGGCACGGTGTTCCGGCACTTCCCGACCAAGGACGACCTGCTCGCCGCGATCTTCAAGGCGCTGCTCGCCCGGCTCGTGTCCGAGGCGGGCGAGCTGGCGGGGGGCGGCGATCCGAAGACGGCGCTGTTCGCGTTCTTCACGCGCGTCGTGGAGGCGGCGGCGGCCCGCAGGACGGTGGCGGAGCTGCTCACGGGCGGCGGGGCGGGCCTGCGGCTCGGCGGCGCGCTCCGGGCGCTGGACGAGCCCCTGGGCACGCTGCTGCGCCGCGCTCAGGAGGCGGGCGCGGTCCGCGAGGACGTACGGCTGGAGGAGGTGACCGCCCTGCTGGCGGCCGCCTCGCAGGCGGCCCTGCTGTCCGGCTGGACGCCGGAGCTGCAGGACCGCACGCTGGAGATCATCTTCAGGGGTTGCCGGCCCTGAGCCGGTAGAGGACGGTCCGGCGCAGGGGGCTGCCCTCCGGCACGGACGGGAAGTCGAAGTCCTCGGCCGGGTCCCTGGTCATGCCGAGGCGCTGCATGACGGCCTGCGAACGCAGGTTGGTGGTGGCCGTCATGGAGATGATGTCCGTCAGGCCGGCCTCCTCGAACGCGTACGTGACCACCCGCCTGGCGGCCTCGGTGGCGTACCCGTGGCCCCAGGCCGGGCGGGCCAGCCGCCAGCCGATCTCGGCGGCGGGCAGGAAGGGCGCGTCGAACGTCTGCCAGATCAGCCCGGTGAAACCGATGAACTCACCGGTGCCGATGACCTCCAGCGCCCACAGGCCGTAGCCGCGCTCGTCGAACTGCCGCTCGATGCGGTCCACCATGGTGTCGCTCTGCTCGCGCGTGAGCAGAGCGGGGAAATGCTCCATGACCTCGGGGTCGGCGTTCATGGCCGCGAAGGGCTCGCGGTCCTCCTCGCGCCATCTGCGCATGATCAGCCGTTCTGTCTCCATCCGACCAACACTACGGCGTCAGCGCCGGGACCGGATCCCCGTCAGGCGGCGCAGGACGTCCCACCAGAACGGCGCCCCGAACAGCAGCGCCACGTACGTCAGCAGGAAGCCCGGCCAGTGGCTGGGCGTCATCAGGCGGTCCCACCAGGTGGAGCCGTTCCAGTCGACGCTCGGCTCGCCCTCCTCCGGGATCGACACGCTCACCAGGGCCTGGCCGAGCATCCGCACCAGGGCGGGCTGGCTCATCGTCTCGGTGACGCAGTGCACGGGGTCCGCGCCCGCGCACCGGGCCTTCAGCTCGCTGTACGCGTCGGGCCCGGCCTCGGACACGGCGGTCACCGAGGCGCGGAAGGCATTGTCGCGCAGCAGCGTCTTGGCGTACTCCAGCCCGTCCATCGTGAACACCAGCGTCACCAGCAGGCTCAGCGCGGCGAGCACCCACTTGACGTAGCGCTTGTAGAGCAGCGACAGCCGCTGCATCTCGCCGTCGAACCAGGTCTCGACGCCCTGGCGGAAGCGGTCGAGGTCGCGCTGGGCGGTCTCCCAGATGCCCTTCAGGTGGCCGTACAGGGGGCTGTCGGCGGCCTTGAGCTTGGCGAGGAAGCGCTCCACGTCGCCGTCCTCGCTCGTCGCCAGCTCCATGACCGCGACCGAGAAGCGGCCGGGCGGGATGTCGGCGATGCTGGTGCGCCCGCGCTTGGCGTGGTCGATCTCGCGTACCCGCTCGTAGAGCAGCTTGATCATGGAGTCGTCGGCCTTGGCCCGCGGCTCGGGCACCGTGCCGGCCTCGGGCGGGGCGGGCAGGTCGCTGTGGCGGGGACGCGGGTCACGCAGGAACGGCAGCCGGGTGAAGACGTCGCGTACGCGGGCGGGCAGCCAGGATCCGTTCAGGTCGGCGCCGTCCAGCGTGTCCCTGAGGTAGGCCCACAGGAACTTGCTGCGGATGGACAGCAGCCGCACGACCCCCTCGTTGATGCCGCTCACCAGCAGCGACAGCAGCAGGAACGTCACGGCCAGGCCGAGGGCGAGATCCACGTAGACGGATAACATCGCGCCTTGATACACCCGGGGAACGGCGGCCATCAACCCCCGTAGAAGACCCGTTCCACCACCTTGCGGGCGCGGCGGGTGACCCGGCGGTAGTCGTCGAGGAAGTCCTCCGAGCCGTCGGGCGGATAGCCGAGGGTCTGGGCGATGAGCCGGCGCTCGCCCGCGTCGCGCGGCACGCTGTCGCCGGGACGGCCCTTGACCAGCATGAGCGCGTCGCGTACGCGGGAGACGAAACGCCACGACTCGGCCAGCACGGCCTCGTCGGCGGGGGCCAGCAGCTCCTCGGCGACGGCGGCGCGCAGCGCGTCGAGCGTGCGGGTGGTGCGCAGCGACGGGAGCGTTCCCGCGTGCCGGAGCTGCAGGAGCTGGGCCACCCACTCCACGTCGGAGAGCCCGCCCGGCCCGAGCTTGGTGTGCAGGGCCGGGTCGGCGCCGCGCGGCAGCCGCTCGGCCTCCATGCGGGCCTTGAGCCGCCGGATCTCGCGTACGGCGTCGTCGGGCAGCCCGCCCTGCGGGTAGCGCAGCTCGTCCGCCATGGCGGTGAACGCCGCCCCCAGCTCCGCGTCGCCGGCCGAGAACCTGGCCCGCAGCAGCGCCTGCGACTCCCACGGCGACGACCAGCGACCGTAGTAGGCCCGGTAGGAGGCGAGCGTGCGCACCAGCGGCCCCTGGCGGCCCTCCGGGCGCAGGTCGGGGTCGATGAGCAGGGGCGGGTCGGGCGCGGGCAGCGACAGCAGCCTGCGCAGCTCATTGGCGACGGCGAAGGCCGCGTCGGTGGCCTCGCGCTCGTCCACCCCCGGACGCGGCCGGTGGACGAACATGACGTCGGCGTCGCTGGCGTAGGAGCACTCCAGGCCGCCGAGCCGGCCCATGGCGATGATCGCGAACGAGGTGACGTCGCCGGCCTTGCGGAGCGCGGCGTCGAGCGCGGCCTGGAGGGTGACGTCGTTGAGCGCCGACAGCGCGCAGCCCACGGCCTCGATGTCGATGAGGCCGGACAGGTCGGCCACGGCGGTGCGGAACAGCTCCCTGCGGCGCAGCGCCCGCACGGCCGCCACCGCGGTCTCCGGGTCGCCGTCGGCGACGTAGCGGGAGCTCGCCGCCGCGGCCTCGCCGGCCAGCGACTCAGGGGAGCGTACGGCGAGCTCCTCGTCCGAGCCGAGCAGGGCGACCGCCTCGGGGGCGTGCATGAGCAGGCCGGTGGCGTAGCGGCTGGTGCCGAGCACCTTGGCCATCCGCGCGGCCACGGCGGTCTCGTCGCGCAGCAGCCGGAGGTACCACGGGGTGGCGCCGAGCTTGTCGCTGACCTGGCGGAAGCCGAGCAGGGCCGCGTCGGGGTCGGGCGTGTCGGCGAACCAGCCGAGCATGACCGGCAGCAGCGTGCGCTGGATCGCGGCCCGGCGCGACACCCCCGAGGTGAGCGCGGCGATGTGGCGCAGCGCGCCGTTGGGGTCGAGGTAGCCGAGCGCCTCCAGCCGGTCGGCGGCGGCGGCCGTGGACAGCCGCGCCTCCGACTCCTGCAACCGCGAGACGGCCTGCAGCAGCGGCCGGTAGAACAGCTTCTCGTGCAGCCGCCGCGCCTCCCTGGCGTGCCGCCGCCACCGGGCGGTGAACTCCCCCACCGGGTCGGCGTGCATGCCGAGCGCGCGGCCGAGCCTGCGCAGGTCGGCCTCCGCGGTGGGGACGATGTGGGTGCGGCGCAGCCGGTGGAGCTGCAGCAGGTGCTCGACCCGGCGCAGGAACGCGTACGCCTCGGCCAGGCCGCGGGCGTCGTCGCGGCCGACGTAGCCGCCGCGGGCCAGGGCGGCCAGCGCGGGCAGCGTGGCCCGGCGGCGCAGCAGCGGGTCGAGCCGCCCGTGCACGAGCTGCAGGAGCTGCACCGCGAACTCGATGTCGCGCAGCCCGCCGGGGCCCAGCTTGAGCTGGCGCTCGCCCTCGGCGCGGACGTGCGCCTCGACCCGGCGGCGCATGGCCTGCACGTCCTCGACGAAGTGCTCGCGGGTGGCGGCCGCCCACACCAGGTCGTTGACGGCCTGGACGTAGGACTCCCCCAGCGCGAGGTCGCCCGCCACCGGACGGGCCTTGAGCAGCGCCTGGAACTCCCACGTCTTGGCCCACCGCTGGTAGTAGGCGAGGTGGCTGGCGAGCGTGCGCACCAGCGGCCCCGAGCGGCCCTCGGGGCGCAGGCCCGCGTCCACCTCCCACAGCGCGCCCTCGGGGGTGGTGGCGGTGCAGGCCCGCATCATGGCCTGGGCCAGGCGGGTGGCGGCGCGCAGGGCCTTGGTCTCGTCGGCGCCCTCGCGCGGCTCGGCGACGAAGATCACGTCCACGTCGCTGATGTAGTTGAGCTCGCGGGCGCCGCACTTGCCCATGCCGATGACCGCGAGGCTCACCTCCGAGGCGTCCACCTCGGTGCGGGCGACGGCGAGCGCGGCCTCGAGCGCGGCCCCGGCCAGGTCGGACAGCTCGGCCATGACCTCCTGCGGCGTGGCCTGCCCGGTGAGGTCGCGGGCGGCCAGGTGCATGAGCCGGCCCCGGTAGGCCACGCGGAGCGCCGTCAGGACGTCCTCGCCGGTCGCCGCCGGCTCAGGCGCGGCGGGGTCGGCTCCGACCGCGCGCAGCAGCTCGTCCCTGGGGTCGTCCTGGTCCGGCCGGGCCAGGCGGGCGATGTCGCCGGGGTGGCGTACGAGGTGCTCCCCCAGGGCGTCGCTGACGCCGAGCACGGCGAGCAGCCTGGTCCTGAGCCCGTCGTCGGCGCGGAGCGCGTCGAGGACGGCGGGGTCGCGTTCGGCGAGCCGGGTCAGGGAGCCGAGGGCGAGGTCGGGGTCGGCGACGTCGACCAGCGACTCCAGCAGGTCGTCGAGACGGGGGTCGGCCTGGCGGACGAGCTGGGCGGCCCGGGCGCCGTCAGCGAAACCGAGCTTGGCGAGTCGCGCGGCGGTGGATTCGATCCTGGGCACCTCTCCATTTTGCAGGAGTCGCGCCGATCGCCCTAGTATGACAACGCAACGTTGCGTTGTGTTTCGAGAGGAGGCCGGTATGACGGAGGGCGACGCGAGCCCGGCGGTGACGGCGGGCGTGACATGGGGGCTGCTGGCGGCGTGGGCCGTCCACGACGCCGAGGAGCTGGTCACGATGGCGGGCTGGCTGCGCGAGGCCCGGCCCTGGCTGGAGGAGCGGTTTCCCGACGTTCCGTGGGAGCGGCTGGAGATGTCGCAGGCGCACGTCAACGTGGCCATCGGCCTCATGGGCGGGATCGTGGCGGCTGCGGCGGCCCGCGGGGCGGCGACGGGCGGGCGCAGCCCGGCCTTCCAGACGGTGCTGGCCGGGTTCGGGGTGCACGGGGTGGTGCACCTGGCGCAGTCGGCGCTCGTCCGTGGCTACACGCCGGGGGTGGCGACCGCGCCCGTGGTGGTGATCCCGTACGCGTGGTGGGCGTGGCGGCGGCTCAGGGCCGCCGGGGTGCCCATGGACGCGGGCGGGCGGGCGGGCGTGGCGGGGCTCGCGGCGCTTCCCCTGGCGCTGGGGGCCGTGCACGGCCTGGCGCACCTGCTCACGCGCGCCCGCCGCCCGGAAGAGGGCGGGCCGCTCAGGCGCCGCCCGCTCCGGCGGCGCCTTCCCTGACGACGCCCGCTCCGGCGGCGCCTTCCCTGACGACGCCCGCTCCGGCGGCGCCTTCCCTGACGACGCCCGCTCCGGCGGCGCCTTCTCTGACGGCGCCTTCCCTGACGACGCCTTCTCTGACGACGGCCGCGAAGGCTTGCGCCACGGGCCGCCAGGCCGCGACGAGGTCCGGTTCCGCCGCCTTGACCTCACGGTTCAGGTCCTCGGCGGCGTCCAGGCCGGACTCGTACGTCCAGGAAGCGAAGATCTCCGGGGTGGCCTCGGGATGGAACTGCACCGCCCAAGCCGCCTCCCCCAGGCGGTAGCCCTGGTTCGGGTACTGCGAGCCGGTCATCAGCGGCACCGCGCCCTCGGGCAGCCGGGTCATCGCGTCCTGGTGGTACTGGACGGCGGGCACCGTGCCGACGCCGGCGAGCAGCCGGTCCTCGCGCGCGGCGGGCAGTGCGGAGACCTCGCACAGCCCCACCTCCAGGCCGTTCCCGCCCCGCTCCACCGCGCCGCCGCAGGCCAGGGTGAGGAGCTGGGCGCCGAGGCAGACGCCGAGCGTGGGCGTGCCCTCGTCCACGGCGCGGCGCAGCAGGTCGCGGGTGGCGGGCAGCCAGGGGCTGCGCTCGTCCTCCCAGGCCGCCGCCGCGCCGCCGAGCACGACGAGCCCGTCCGCGGCCCGCGCCGGCACCTCGTCCCCCAGGTACGGCCGGACGACGTCGCAGGCGATGCCGAGCCACCCGGCGAGATAGCCGAGCCCGGCTTCCCGCTCGTGCTCGATGACCGTGATTCGCATAACGGTAATTATGGGAGAAACTTCCCCATTGGCCAGCCTCGGCGGCGGTACCTAAGATCCGGGCATGACCTTCGCATTCGACGACGTGGACGGCCTGCGCATCGCCCGCGCCGGCTCCGGCCCCCGCCTGATCATCGCCGTCCACGGCATCACCGCCTCCCTCATGTCCTGGGGGGCGGTCGCCCGCCGCCTGCCGGACGACTGGACGCTCGTCGCCGTGGACCTGCGCGGCCGCGGCCACAGCGCGGGCCTGCCCGGCCCGTACGGGCTGCCCCGCCACGCCGAGGACGTCCTGCGCGTCGCCGAGCACGTGGGCGCGGACGGCGGCACGGTGCTGACCGGCCACTCCATGGGCGCGTACGTGGCCGTCCTCGCCGCCGCGCGGCGCGACTTCGCCCGCGTGGTGCTGGTGGACGGCGGCCTGCCGTTCCCGCCGCTGCCCGAGGGCGTGGACCCGGACGCGGCGCTGGCGGCGGCCCTGGGGCCCGCGCTCGACCGGCTGCGGCAGACGTACCCGTCGGCGGAGGCGTACGTCGAGTTCTTCAGGAACCATCCGGCCTTCGCCGGCCACTGGAGCGACGACGTCGAGGAGTACGTGCGCTACGACCTGACCGGCCCCGAGGGCGCGCTGCGCTCGCGCGCGGTGCCCGAGGCGGTGCGCGAGGACGGCCGCTGGCTGCACACCGAGCAGGCCGCGCTCTCGGCCGCGCTGGAGGCGGTCAAGGCGCCGATGACCCTGCTGCGGGCGCCGCGCGGACTGCTGAACCAGGACGTGCCGATGCTCCCCGACGACCTGGCCGCCCCCTGGACCGCCCGGCTGCCCGGACTGCGCGACGAGGTCGTCCCCGACTGCAACCACTACACGATCGTGTTCGACGACCGCTGCGTCGCGACCGTCGTGGACCGGCTCACGGCCCCGTGACCGGCGGAGACGAAAGCGCCCACCCCGCGGGGAGCGGGGTGGGCGGGACGTTCTCACGCCGGGGTCGGCGTGGGGGTCAGCGTGGAGCGATCCAGGTGGCCCGGCCGGCGGCCACCAGCGTGCCGTCCACTTCGTAGATGCCGCTCTCGCCGTACATCTTGCGGCCGTCGCGGCCGGTCGGGCGGGCGACCACGGAGTAGCGCCCGCCGGGGTGCACCTGGCCGTGGATCTGCACGGCGAGGCGGCCGAGCAGCGCGCTCTCGCCGGGGCCGAAGTGGGCCCAGCCGGTGATGCAGTCGAGCACCGCGCCGATGATCGAGGCCGGCACGCCGTCCTCGCCCGCGACCGTGAACGGCACCCGCCAGCCGGCCGCAACCAGGTCGGATCCGGGCACCGGGCCGGGGAAGATGCGCAGGCCGTCGCCCGGCTCACGCAGGCCGCAGGCGAAGCACTCGGCGAAGGGGTGCGCCTTGAGCCCGGCGAAGCCGGCCTCGGCGCGGGCGGCGTCGTTGAACGGCACGAAGCCCGGCCCCTTCAGGTCCTCGGCCACCGGGATGGCCTCGACGAGCAGGTCGTCACCGCGGGAGAGGGAGACGCTGTTGGCGACGTGCTCCAGCCGCAGCTCGGTCTCCAGCGGGGTGGGGGCATGGAGCGTGACCTCGACGGCTGATCGGCCACCGTTGAGCGCCTCCGCCATCGTCCCCGCGATCCAGCCGCCGTTGGCGACTCCTTCCGGGCCGCGGAAGCGCTGCGGAACGGTCAACACGGTCTGCAGGGCAGCCGTCGTCATGCCACACCCTCCTATGTCGCCACAAGGGCGCGAAGTCCTGAAATATCAAAAAGAACGGGCCGATTTTACTGGACTCCCGCTTTACCCGAGGGCAGGGGGGTCGTAACGTCCCGATCCATACACCGCTTAACGCCTCGAAGGGGTCCGATACTTCCCACCCTGGGTCGGACGCTAGGCACCGCACATGCCGCGGAGGTGACTCGGGGGTCAGAAGCAACGAAAATCGGTCTCACTCCGCGAGCTCTTCCGGAGTGAGACCGATCAAGGCGTTGGACAGCACTTTAGCTCGGGTTTCCGGCGTCCCGCACACCATTCGGCCGATACGAGCGGCCTTCGGGTTCCGTACGGATTCGCGCCGGGCCGCTTCCTCGGCCAGTCTGGGAGACACCCGCCCCCGCGAGGAGACACCGGGGGCGCACGGGGAGAAGGAGACGGTGGAGCGTGCTGGACGATCCGGCCTGCGCCGGCGCGGTGCGTTATCCGCCCGGCTCCCTGGTCATCCTGACCGGGCTGCCGGGCGCGGGCAAGACGACCCTGCTGCGCCGCCTGTACGGGCTGCACGGCGCGGAGAGCGCCCCCGTCGCCCGGGGAGCGGTCGTGGTGATCGACTCCTACCAGTCCAAGCAGCACTGGGCGGGCCGGCTCGGATGGGCGCCGCAGCCGGTGCGCCGGGCCGTCGTCTTCGCCACGCACCTGGCCCGCATCAGCCGGGCCCTGTCCTCCGGGCGCGCGGTCGTGGCGCACAACCGGGGCTGCGCGCCGTCGGTGCTGCGGGGCTTCGACCGGCTGGCCAGGTGGCACGGGGCGCGGCTGCACCTGCTGCTGCTGGACACGCCGCCGGAGACGGCGCTGGCGGGCCAGCACGAGCGGGGCAGGGTGGTCGCCGCGCGTACGTTCGCCCGGCACCGGCGCAGGTGGGAGGGGCTGATGGCGCGCGTCAGGAGCGGCGACCCGGCGCCCGCGGCCGTCGCCCACGTCATCGACAGGGACGCGGCCGCCCTGCTGGAGGCCATCGTGTTCGGGCCCGACCATGATCCGGTAAGGGAAGGTTTCCCCATAACGGAATAACCTCATTCCCACCGATTCCTCCGGTAACTCCTTACGCTGGCCCCTCAACGTCAACGGGGAACGTTCCGACGTCGGCCACGGGGAGCCGCGGAGTCGCTGAGCACTGCTCGCACTCCGCATGAGCGCCGGCGGATGGACCCCCTCAACCCCCCGGAGGTCCAGTGAGACTACGGTCTCTGCTGGCGGGCGCGTCCGTGCTCGCCTTCACCACCACGGGCGCGCTGACCGCCGCCCCCGCCCACTCCGCGGCGGGCGATCCCGAGGTCGCCAAGAACGTCACGGCCGAGGTGCGCGGCGGGCACAAGGTACGCGCCGTCATCGAGCTGAAGAAGGGCCAGAGCGTCGACGCGGTGGCCGCCGACACCGAGAAGGCGTCCAAGGGCACCCAGGTCGTCGACAAGAAGCTCTCCGACGACTTCCTGGTCGCCAACCTGGACAAGGCGACGCTGGAGGAGGTCAGGACCGACGACCGCGTCGCCGCCGTCTACGAGGACCGCCTGAGCGTCGCCACGCTCGACGTCAGCACCAAGCTCATCGGCGCCGACAAGGCCAACGCGGCCGGCTGGACCGGCAAGGGCTCGACCATCGCCGTCCTGGACACCGGCATCGACCGCGACCACCCGTTCTTCGCCGGCCGCATCGTCGGCGAGGCGTGCTTCTCCGCCACCTCCACGGACCCGTACTACGGGGCCAAGCCGCTCTGCCCCAACGGCCAGTCGGTGCAGACCGGCGCGGGCGCGGCGGACGCCGAGACCGCCGCCTGCGTCGTGAACGGCGCCAACCAGTGCTACCACGGCACCCACGTGGCGGGCATCGCGGCCGGCAAGAAGGCGGCGGGCGCCCCGTCGAACGGCGTCGCCCCCGAGGCGGGCATCCTGCCGATCCAGGTGTTCACCCGGCTCGACGGCCCGGTCTGCCAGGAGCAGCTGGGCAGGGCCGCGCCGTGCTTCGCCACCTTCGTCTCCGCGCAGAAGGCCGCGCTCCAGTACGTCGACAGCGTGCACGCCGGCAAGAACATCGTCGCGGTCAACATGAGCCTCGGCGGCGGCGCCAAGCAGACCCGGCACTGCGACACCGACCCGTCGGCCGGCGCGCTGAAGGACGAGATCGTCTGGCTCAAGCAGTTCGGCGTGAGCGTCGTGGTCGCCGCGGGCAACGAGGGCTTCACCGACGGCGTGTCCAGCCCGGCCTGCGTCTCGGCCGCGGTCGCCGTCGGCGCCACCGACGACAAGGACGCCGTGGCGGGCTTCAGCAACCGGGGCGCGCTGCTCGACCTGTTCGCGCCCGGCGTGCAGATCAACAGCGCCGCGCCGGGCGGCGGCTACCGGGTGCTCAGCGGCACCTCGATGGCCGCCCCGCACGTGGCCGGCGCGCTGGCGCTGGTGCGGCAGGCGTACCCGCAGCTGCCCGGCGAGGGCCGGATCGCCAAGCTGCAGGACACCGGCAAGGCCATCACGTACGGCGGCGTGACCACCAAGCGGATCGACCTGACCGCGGCCCTGCCGTCGAAGGCGTCCCCCTCCCCCACCCCGACGCCCACCGGCACCCCGACCCCGGGCCCGTCGGCGACGCCGACCAACACGCCGGCCCCCACGCCCACGACCTCGCCCGAGGACGGCCACAGCAACGTCGACCCCGGCATCTACGGCGACCCGCAGCCCGTGCCCGACACCTGCTCGCGCGGCAGGGGCGGCAAGCCGCTGAGCGCCAAGGCGTGGGCCGTGGAGATGCTGCGGGGCAAGGGCTCGCTGAGCAACGCCACGCTGCGCTGCTACCTCACGCTGGCCCAGAACGGCAGCAAGGTCTTCCCCGAGCTGACCGGCGCGGGCACGCTGGGCAAGGCGTACAAGGTGCTGAACACCAAGAGCAAGGCCGCCAAGGCGCTGCTCGACCGTGAGCTGCTGGCCGCCTGGCTCAACTACGCGCACGGCGTGTACGACTCCTCCGCCAAGGTGCACGGCAGGACGACGCTGAAGCAGGCCGTGGCCACCGCCGAGCGGCACCGCGCGGGCAAGAGCGCGGCCGCCATGAAGAAGGCGGCGATCTACCTGAACCGCCACGTCAACAAGTAGGGCGCCCGTCCGGTCCCGTCCCCACGCGGCCGGGACCGGACGGCCCCGGCCGCGGGACCGGCGGGCTCAGAGGATCGGCAGGTAGCGGCCGAGCTCGAACTCGGTGACGTGGCGGCGGTATTCGCGCCACTCGGCCCGCTTGTTGCGCAGGAAGAAGTCGAAGACGTGCTCGCCGAGCGTCTCGGCGACCAGCTCGCTGCGCTCCATGACCTCGATCGCGTCGTTGAGCGAGCCCGGCAGCGGCTGGATGCCGAGGGCGCGCCGCTCGGCGCTGGTGAGGGTCCACACGTTGTCCTCGGCCGCGGCCGGCAGCTCGTAGCCCTCCTCGATGCCCTTGAGCCCGGCCGCCAGGATGAGCGCGAAGGCCAGGTAGGGGTTGCAGGCGGAGTCGAGCGAGCGGAACTCGATGCGGGTGGAGCCGCCCTTGTGCGGCTTGTACATCGGCACCCGGACCAGGGCCGAGCGGTTGTTGTGGCCCCAGCACACGTAGGAGGGGGCCTCGCCGCCCTGGCCCGCGATGGCCTCGGCGCCGCCCCACAGCCGCTTGTAGGAGTTGACCCACTGGTTGGTGATGGCGGTGATCTCGGCGGCGTGCCGCAGCAGGCCCGCGATGAACGACCGGCCGACCTTGGACAGGCGGTATTCGGAGCCGGCCTCGTAGAAGGCGTTGCGGTCGCCCTCGAACAGCGACATGTGGGTGTGCATGCCGGAGCCGGGGTGCTCGGTGAACGGCTTGGGCATGAACGAGGCCCAGATGCCCTGCTCCAGCGCGACCTCCTTCATGACCAGGCGGAAGGTCATGATGTTGTCGGCCGTGGTGAGCGCGTCGGCGTAGCGCAGGTCGATCTCCTGCTGGCCGGGCGCGCCCTCATGGTGGCTGAACTCCACCGAGATGCCCATCGACTCCAGCATCATGATCGCCTGGCGCCGGAAGTCGTGTCCTGAGCTGTGCGGCGTGTGGTCGAAGTAGCCGCCGGAGTCGATCGGCTCGGGCCGCATGCCGGCCTCGGGACGGTTCTTCAGCAGGAAGAACTCGATCTCGGGGTGGGTGTAGAAGGTGAAGCCCATGTCGGCGCACTTGGCGAGGGTGCGCTTGAGCACCCAGCGCGGGTCGGCGTGCGAGGGCGAGCCGTCGGGCATCAGGATGTCGCAGAAGATGCGCGCGGCCCCCGGCGTCTCGCTGCGCCAGGGCAGGATCTGGAACGTCGACGGGTCGGGCTTGGCGAGCATGTCGGACTCGTAGACGCGGGCGAAGCCCTCGATGGCCGAGCCGTCGAAGCCCATGCCCTCCGTGAACGCGCCCTCCAGCTCGGCCGGGGCGATGGCGACGGACTTGAGGAAGCCGAGAACATCGGTGAACCAGAGCCGGATGAACCGGATGTCGCGTTCCTCGAGCGTGCGGAGCACGAACTCCTGCTGGCGGTCCAAGGCATCCCCTCATGCAGACAGTACAGGTCTTCTATCAGGATGCCGTGTCCGTGTTTCGCACAGGTTACGGGAGGTCGCGGTGAGGACGCCCCCGGACGGTCCCGCCGACGGGCCCGCCGACAGTCCCGCCGACAGTCCCGCCGACAATGCCGGTGCGAGCCTCGCTGACAAAGCCCCCGCCCCGTCTTACTGTGATCAACGCAGTCAGTCTCGGGGGAGGCAAGGTGGCTATCGACCTGCTCAATCACAAGCTCGATCGGGCCTTCGACCACATCGACGCGAACCGTAACGGGGTCGTCGAGCGTGAGGACCTGCTGGGCCTGGGGGCGCGCATCCTGGTGGGCTTCGGGGAGTCCCCCACCTCGGTCACCGGGGCGAGCCTCGTCGGGAGCTTCGACGGCATCTGGGCCACGCTGGCCCGGACGCTGGAGCGCGACGGCGACTCGGGCATCGCCCGCCCGGACTTCCGCACGGCCATGACGGCCGCGTTCGTGACCGGCGACTCCTACGACGCGGTGTTCCGTCCGGCCACGCAGGCGGTGGCCGAGCTGTGCGACGGCGACCGGGACGGCGACGTCACGATCGGCGAGTTCCGTACGATGCTGAGCGCGTTCGGCGTCGCCTACGACGACGTGGACGCGGCCTTCGACCGGCTGGACCGGGAGGGCCGGGGCACGCTGACCGTGACCGGCCTGGTCGCGGCCGCCGCCGACTTCTACCGCAGCGCGGACCCGAACGCCGCGGGCAACTGGCTGTTCGGCCCGCTGTGAACGCCCCTGTGAACAACACCACGAACAACACCGCGGACAACACCGTGAACAACACCGTGAACCAGGCGGAGAGCGCCACGGAGCAGACGGGCACCAACGTGTTCGCCACGGTGCGCACCGCGCTGCGCTCGGTCCTGACCTCGATGATGCCGCTGCCGCGCCGGGGCGGCTCGGCGGCGCTGGCGCTGCTGCCGCTGACCGAGCGGGTGCCCGCGATGGCCGAGCCGTGCCGGATGCACCCTTCCGTGTACGCGATCGAGGCCGCGGTCATCGACTGGGCGCGGCGCACGGGCCTGCGGGCCGATCCGGGCGTCGGCTTCCACCGGATGGCGGCGCGGGCGTTCGCCGAGTTCGACGCGGCCGCGGCGGCGCTGTTCGCGCAGTGGCTGACCTGGCTGTTCCATCTCGACGACGAGCTGGACGAGGGCGAGTGCCCGGTCGAGGTCTTCCAGGGCCTGCTCAGGGGCTCGGCCCGGCATCCGCTGGAGGCGGCCTTCGCCGACCTGTGGCGGGTGACCAGCGCGCGGATGAGCGACCGGTGGCGGGCCAGGTTCGCGGTGGGGCTGCAGCGTCAGCACGACGCCTGCCGCACCGAGGCCGACAACCGGGCGGCGCGCCGCATGCCGACCCTGGAGGAGTACCCGGCGCTGCGCAGGGGCACGGTCGGCCCCTACCTGTACGACCTGGTCGAGCCGTGCCTGCGGGTGGAGGTGCCGGACTGGCTGCACGACTCGGAGCCGTGGCGGCAGCTCGTGGACGCCTGCAGCGACGTCACCGCCTGGTGCAACGACGTCGCCTCGCGGCCGAAGGAGCGCGGCGACGTGCACAACTTCGTGGTGCTCGCGATGCGCCAGCTCGGGCTGGGCGAGCGGGAGGCGACCGCGTGGGTGCTCGACCGGATCGTACGGCGCTGCGAGGACATGCACACGGCCGCCAGGCGGCTGCCGCTGCAGGACCTCGCGCCGAAGGCGGCCAGGGACGTCAGCCTGGTGGCCTGCGCCTACCTGGCCGCGCCGCGCGCCCACCTGGACTGGCTGCTGGAGTCGGCCCGCTACGCCTGACCGGCCAGCATGTCGCCGGCGAGGGTGCGGCGGTAGACGACCTGTTTGCCGACCCGCATCCCGACGGCGAGCCCGCCGCCGCTGAGCACGCCGAGGTGCTGGCTGACCGCGCCAGGAGTGAGCGACATGCGGCCGGCCAGCGCCGAGGTGGTGGCGGGCTCGGCCAGCGCGAGCAGGATCCGCGCCCGGCTGCGCCCGATGAGCGCGGCCAGCGCGCCGGGCGCGGGCGGCGGCCCCTGCTCCCACAGGGTGCCCACGCCCAGCACGGGATAGACGAGCATCGACTGGTACGGGGCCGACATGACGGCCACCGACGGCCAGTGGAACGCGCTGGGCACGAGCACCAGCCCGTCGCCGTGCAGCCCGCCGGTGGCGCACCAGGGCCGGTCCACCAGCAGCCGCTCACCCGTCCAGGTGACGGCCGGGTCGAGCCCGGCGAACAGCTCGCGCGCCCCGCCCTGGGCGAGCTGACGGGAGCGGCGCAGCACGTCGCGTTCGAGCAGGGCGTACACACGGGGCCAGAACTCGGCGAAGCACGTCTCCCAGTACGCCTCCAGCGCGTCGGCCGCCCGCGTCACCGTGGCCTCCGGGTCCGCGGCGAGGCGGTCCAGCACGGCGGGGTCGGCCCGGCCGGCCTCGCGCAGGTGCGCCAGCTCGTCGAGGACCCGCTCGGGCGCGGTGCGCCTGACCCGCTCCAGCTCGGCGGCGAAGTCGGGCAGCGGCGTGTCGGGCGGCGGGGTGAGGAAGTCGGCCAGGTAGCCGGTCGGCGGCACGAGCGCCAGCAGCTCGGTGAGGTCCAGCCCGGCCAGCCGGGGGCGCACGGCCTTGATCCACGGCAGGTGCAGGGACTGGCGGGCCGGCCGCCGCAGGGTGCGCAGACTGGCGACGAGCTCCCACAGCGGGGAGAACGCGAACCGGATGCGGGCCACGTCCTCGGGCCGCATCACCCACGTGATGGACATCGTTTAAGTGTGGGCTAAATCGTTCGCCCCGGCCAACCCGGAGGTCGCAGTCTCTGGAGCATGTCGAGCACGTCCGTCGAGAAGCCCCCGTCGTTCCTGCGCGCCCAGGTGGGCGGGCTGCCCCGTCCGTTCTGGGCCCTGTGGGGCGGCACCCTGGTCAACCGCCTGGGCACCATGGTCATGCCCTTCACCGGCGTCTACCTCACCCAGGCCCGCGGCCTGTCGGTGACCGCCGCGGGGCTGGTGATGGGCGTCTTCGGGGTGGGCTCGCTGCTGTCGCAGCCGCTCGCGGGGATGCTGACGGACCGGATCGGGCGGCGGGCGACGCTGTCGGGCGGCATGCTGGCCAGCGGCGCCGCGATGCTCGCGCTGGGCTACAGCGTCTCGCTGCCGGCCGTGCTCGCCTCGATGCTGGTGCTCGGGGTGGTCATCGACCTCTACAGGCCGGCCTCGAACGCGCTGGTCGCCGACCTGGTGGGGCCGGCGGAGCGGCCGCGGGCGTACGGGCTGCTGTTCTGGGGGATCAACCTCGGCTATTCGGTCGGCATGACGGCGGGCGGCTGGCTCGCCGGGCTCGGGTTCCTCTGGCTGTTCTGGATCGACGCGGTCTCCTGCGTGGTCTTCGCGGTGCTGGTGTGGCGGGCCGTCCCGGAGACGCGGCCCGAGGGGGCGCGGCAGGCGACCGGCGGGTTCGGCGCGGTGCTGCGTGACCGGGTGATGGTCGCGTTCACGCTGGTCGTGCTGGGGAACGCGCTGGTGTACGCGCAGACGATGACGATGCTGCCGGTGGCCATGACGAAGGCGGCGGGGCTGTCCACGGCCCAGTACGGCACGGCCATGGCGCTCAACGGCGTGCTGATCGTGGTCGTGCAGCCGCTGGTGTCCGGCTGGCTCGGCCGCCGGGACCCGGCACGTACGTTCGCCCTCGGCCTGGCCGTGATGGGGGCCGGGTTCGCGCTGACCGCGTTCGTCACGAGCACCCTGGGGCTGACGGCGACCATCGCGGTGTGGACGGCCGGCGAGATCGTCACGGCGGGCATCGCCGGCACCATCGTGGCCGCGCTGGCGCCGGAGGAACTGCGCGGCCGGTACGCGGGGCTGTTCGGGCTCGCCTGGTCGGCGGCGGCGGTGCTGGCCCCGCTGCTCGGCGGGCCGCTGCTGGAGCTGGGGCCGCGGGCGCTGTGGTTCACGATCGGCGCGGTCGGCCTGGCCTCGGCCGCCGGAATGCTGGCCCTCGGCCCGGCCATCCGCCGCCGCGCCTGAGCCCCGCTCCGGGTTCTCGTTGAGAAAATTTTGATCTTTTGTTGGCAGTCCGCCGATAATTTTCACCACACGGAAAGGCATCCCCGTGACGACCACGACCAGAACTGTGACAATTCGCCATATGCCGGAACACGTTCTCCCTCTACAGTTACGCCTGACATGCTGACCTTCACCGCTCTCGGACCGTTCCAAGCCTGGACGGACGGTTCCCCTCTCGACCTCGGCGGCCAGAGACAGCGAGCGGTGCTCGCGCGCCTGCTCGTGGCCGGTGGCCGCGCCGTGCCCGTGAACACCCTCATCGACGAGCTCTGGCCGGGCAATCCGCCCGCGCAGGCCCTGTCCACCATCCAGGGCTATGTCTCCCGGCTGCGCCGCGCCCTGGAGCCCGGCCGCGCGCCGCGCGAGGAGGCGGAGGTGCTGGTCTCGGCCCCGCCCGGGTACGCCCTGCGGGCCGGCACCGGGCAGGTGGACGCCTGGCGCTTCGAGAGCCTGGTGAAGTCCGACGGCCCGCCCGCCCAGGTGTGGGCCGACATGGAGACCGCGCTCGGGCTGTGGCGGGGACCGGCGCTGGCCGAGTTCGCCGACCTGAGCTGGGCCGTGACCGAGGCGAGCAGGCTGGAGGAGCTGCGCCTCATCGCCGTGGAGCGGCGGGCCGACGCCGGCCTGGCGCTCGGCCGGGCCACGTCCCTGGTGGCCGACCTGGAGGCGCACGCGGCCGAGCACCCGCTGCGCGAGGAGGCCTGGCGGCTGCTGGCCGTGGCGCTCTACCGGATGGGCCGCCAGGGCGACGCGCTGGCCGCGCTGCGCCGGGCCCGCGCGGTGTGGCGCGACGAGCTGGGCCTGGACCTGACGGCCGGGCTCAAGCGGCTGGAGGCGGACATGCTGGCGCAGCGGCTGGAGGAGCCCTCTCCCGCCGCTCCGCCCGCCACTCCCCCTGCCGCCTCCTCCGAAGCCCCGGTTGCCGCGTCCGGCGGCGTGCTGCGTGTGCTCGTCGCCGACGACCAGGCGCTGGTACGGGCCGGCGTGAAGGCCATGATCGCCAGCGATCCCGGCGTCCGCCTGGCCGGCGAGGCGGCCAACGGCGAGGAGGCCATCGCGGGCGTGCGCGCCACCCGGCCGGACGTCGTGCTGCTCGACATCCAGATGCCGCACCTGGACGGCCTGGCCGCCGCCCGCCGCATCCTGGCGGGGGAAGATCCGCCCAAGGTCGTCATGATGACCACGTTCGGCAGCGACGAGAACCTGTACGCGGCGCTGCGGGCGGGCGTGAGCGGCTTCCTGCTGAAGACGGCGCCCCCCGAGCAGTTCCTGGCGGCGATCAGGGCGGCGGCGGCCGGGGACGCGCTCATCGACCCGGCGATGACCACCCGGCTGATCTCGGCGTTCGCCGGGCGCACCGACCCGTCCTCTCCCCCGGCGCTGGCCGGCCTCTCCGACGCCCGGCTCGACGTGCTGAAACTCGTCGCGCGCGGGCTGACGAACCGGCAGATCGGCCAGACGCTGTCGCTGCCGGAGGAGGAGGTCGGGACGCTGGTCAAGTCGCTGCTCGAACACCTGGGGCTGTTCGACCGGGCGCAGCTCGTCATGACGGCGTACGAGTCGGGTTTGGTGACTCCTGGCGAAAAAGCGCACTTTTCGTCGCTTTGACGATAAAAATCGGGGGTACTAGGCTGGGGCGCGTGGCACAACTGCGCATCGCCCTGGCACAGACGAACCCGACCGTAGGCGACCTGAGCGCCAACGCGGACCGGCTGGTCGAGCAGACCCGCGAGGCCGCCGAGCGCGGCGCTCACCTCGTCGTCTTCACCGAGATGTTCCTCACCGGCTATCCCGTCGAGGACCTGGTGCTGCGGACGTCCTTCGTGGACGCCAGCATCCGCACCCTGGAGCAGGTGGCGCGCAGGCTGCGGGAGGAGGGCCTCGGCGAGCTGCCCGTGGTGGCCGGCTACGTCGACCGCGCCGGCCTCGCCCCCCGCGTCGGCCAGCCGAAGGGCGCCCCGCTGGACGCCGCCGCGGTCCTCTTCCGTGGCGAGGTGGTCGCCCGGACCGCCAAGCACCACCTGCCGAACTACGGCGTGTTCGACGAATACCGCTACTTCGTGCGCGGCGACCGGCTGCCGATCTTCCGGCTGCACGGCGTGGACGTCGCCGTCGCCGTGTGCGAGGACCTCTGGCAGGACGGCGGCCCGGTGTCCGTCGTCGGGCAGGCGGGGGCGGGGCTGCTGGTGGCGCCGAACGCCTCGCCGTACGAGAAGGAGAAGGACGACGTCCGCCTGGAGCTGTGCGCGCGGCGGGCCCGCGAGGCCGGCTGCGCGCTGGCCTACGCCAACCAGGTCGGCGGGCAGGACGAGCTGGTCTTCGACGGCGACTCGCTGGTGGTTGACCGCTCGGGCGAGCTGGTCGCGCGGGCCGGGCAGTTCCGCGAGGAGCTGCTGGTGGTGGACCTCGACGACCTGCCGGTCTCGGACGCGGAGACGGGCTCGTTCCCGTACGACGCGGGCGACGGCACCACGATCACCGTCGACCGCCTGGTGCTGTCGGCCGAGCCCGTCGCGCCCCGCCCGGCCGAGCCCGCGCCCGTCGCCGACCGGCTGGACCCGCACGCCGAGGTCTACTCGGCGCTGGTGCTCGCGGTGCGCGACTACGTCGCCAAGAACGGCTTCCGCTCGGTCATCCTCGGCCTGTCCGGCGGCATCGACTCGGCGCTGACCGCCACGATCGCCGCCGACGCCATCGGCCCCGACCGGGTGCACGTGGTGCTCATGCCCTCGCGCTACTCCTCCGACCACTCCGTGGCGGACGCCGAGGAGCTGGTGCGGCGGCAGGGTCTCCATTCGCGGATCGCGCCGATCGCCGACATCGTGACCGCGTTCGAGAAGGAGATCGAGCTGTCGGGCCTGGCCGCCGAGAACCTCCAGGCCCGGGTGCGCGGCATGATCCTCATGGGGCTGTCCAACCAGAACGGCCACCTGGTGCTCACCACCGGCAACAAGAGCGAGCTCGCGACCGGCTACTCCACCCTCTACGGCGACTCGGCGGGCGGCTTCGCGCCGATCAAGGACGTGCCGAAGACGATGGTGTGGGAGCTGGCCCGCTGGCGCAACGCCCACACCCGCCCCGGCTTCCTGCTGGAGGCCGAGCGGCCGATCCCGGAGAACTCGATCGTCAAGGAGCCGAGCGCGGAGCTGCGGCCGGACCAGCGCGACACCGACTCGCTGCCGCCGTACGAGGTGCTGGACCGGCTGCTCGACGACTACGTCGAGAAGGACATGGGCTCGCAGGAGCTCATCGCCGCCGGGCACGACCCCGAGCTGGTGACGCGGGTGATCCGGCTGGTGGACCTCGCCGAGTACAAGCGCCGCCAGTACCCGCCGGGGCCGAAGATCACGCCGAAGAACTTCGGCAGGGACCGCCGCCTGCCGATCACCAACCGGTGGAGGGAGACCACCGCCTGAGTCTTGTTCAGCATGCTGAACGATTCGCATAATGTTCAGCATGCTGAAGGATTTGCGGGCCGGGCCCGTACTGGTCATCGGCGTGGCCGCCAGCGCCGCGCTCACCGGGCTGGTCTGGCTGCTCGGGCAGCGGCTCCAGGGCATCACCCTGCTCCCCGACCAGGGCGCCTCCTGGTACTACTGGAAGCTGCCCGAGCCCACCGTCTGGACGCGCGCCTCGGCCTGGCTGTGCTACGCCGCGCACCAGGTCGCCTTCTGGTGGCTCATCCACCGCGCCCAGACCCGCGTCCGCAGCTACACCTCCGGCCTGCACCGGCTCAACGTCGTCGCGCTGGCCGTGAACACCGGCTTCGTCGTCCTCCACCTGCTCCAGACCCAGCTCTTCTACGACGGCCTGGCGCAGGACGTGTCGATCTTCAGCTCGCAGGGGTCGGTGATCCTGCTGCTCGTGGCGGTGCTGCTCATGGAGAACCGGCGGCGCGGCCTGTTCCTCGGCCGGCCGGCGCCCATCAGGCAGGAGATCGTCGCCTTCGCCCGCCGCTACCACGGCTACCTGTTCAGCTGGGCGGCGGTCTACACGTTCTGGTACCACCCGATGGAGAGCACCAGCGGCCACCTCATCGGGTTCATGTACATGTTCCTGCTGCTCCTGCAGGGCAGCCTCTTCCTCACCCGGGCGCACACCAACCGCTGGTGGACCCTCACCCTGGAGCTGGCGGTGGCGGCGCACGGCACGCTCGTGGCCGTCATGAACAGCGGCCCGGACGGGATGTGGCCGATGTTCCTGTTCGGCTTCCTCGGCGTGTTCGTCGTCACCCAGATGCACGGGCTCGGGCTCGGGCGGGGGCCGCGGTGGGCGCTCGGGATCGCGTACGCGGCCGGCGCCCTCGTCGTGTACGGCCTGCGCGGGGACCTCGCCGGGGTGTCGGCCGTGGTGCGCATCCCGGCGATCGAGTACCTGCTCGTGGGGGTGCTGGCGGTGCTGCTGTGGCTCGGCCTGCGAGCGGCCCGGCTGGGCCGGCCCCGGGAGGCGGCCCGTCTGGAAGAATGAACGGGTGGCGGAGGAACAGCTCACCCCTGGCGACCCGCGCATGGACACCGGCGGCGACGCGCGCGACCCGCTCGTGGACGCCCCCGGAGACATGCTCGCGGACGTCAGCTCCTGGCCCGTGGGCCGGTTGCTGTCGGTGGCGGCGCGCCTGGTCGAGCGGCGCTTCCACGACTTCCTCGCCGCCCACCAGCTCTCCCACGCCGGCCTGATCGCCCTGCACCACCTCACCCCCGGGCCACGGACGCAGCGCGAGCTGGCGGCGGCCTGCCGCGTCACCGACCAGACCATGAGCCGCACCATCGAGCACCTGCGCCGCTCAGGCCACGTCGTCAAGCGCGCCGACCCCGGCGACCGCCGCCGCATGCTCGTGGAGCTCACCCCGGCCGGGGACGCGGTCCTCGCCATGGCCCGCGAGAAGGAACGCGACTCCGGCGACCTCCTCGGCGCCGTCGAGGACTACGACCGCTTCCGCGAGGAGCTCATCCGCCTCATCACCGTCACCTGACGGGTTTCTGTCGGTGGCGGCTGGCAGAGTCTCCACGTGGCGCAACCTCTCAAGGACATGATCAACCTCCGGTCCGTCTCCACGCTGGCCGACGGGCTGGCCGCCGCCTGGCCGCCGTTCCCCCGCGACCGGTTCGTGGCGCGCGCCCTCGGCGGGCTCGCCGGGCTGGAGCTGAAGGACCGCGTCAGGCACGTGGCCGACGCCCTGCACGAGGCGCTGCCCCTGCCTTACCCGCAGGCGGCCGCCGTCGTGCGGGAGAGCGCCGCGCACGCGAGGCTCGACCTGTGGAGCGGCTGGCCCGCCACCGAGCACACGGCGGTCCACGGCCTCGACCACCTGCACCCGGCGATGGAGACGCTGGCCACGCTCACGCCCCACGCGACCGGCGAGTTCGCCGTCCGCCCCTACCTCGAACGCCATCGCGACGACGCACTCAAGATCATGCACACCTGGGCCGAGTCCCCCGACGAGCACCTGCGCCGGCTGGCGTCGGAGGGCACCCGGCCGCGCCTGCCCTGGGCCACCCGCGTGGGCTGGCTCATGACCCCCGGCCCCACGCTGCCCCTGCTCGACCGCCTGCGCGACGACCCCAGCGCATACGTCCGCCGCTCGGTCGCCAACCACGTCAACGACCTCGCGAAGGACCACCCGGAGGCGGCGCTGGCCCTGCTGGCCCGCTGGCGGTCCGACGGCGGCTCCCACGTCGAGAAGGTGCTGCGGCACGCGGTGCGCGGCCTCCTGCGCTCCGGCCATCCCGAGGCGCTCGCCCTGATGGGAGCCGTGCCCGGCAGCGGCGAGGTGGAGTCGCTGTCCCTGGAGGCCGACACGGTGGCCGTGGGCGGCAAGCTGGCCTTCACCGTCACGGTCACCTCGGGGGCGGCCGGGCCGCTGCTGCTCAAATACGCCGTCCGCCGTCCGGGCTCGCGGCGGGTGTTCCATTTGGGTCAGCGGGAGGCGGCCGCGCCGGGGGCCACGTTCGTGGTGCGCAAGTCCCATTCCTTCCGCCCGGTGACCACCCGCGACGAGCCGCCCGGCCCGCGAGAGCTCGACGTCATACTCAACGGCCGCACCGCCGCGACCACCGCCTTCACCCTCACCCCTTGAGGCCGGGCCCGGGGGGTCAGGCCATGGACCGGCCCGCGTGGAGCACTTCGTGCTGCCACCGGCCGCGGGGCTGGGTGTGCAGGCGCCAGTAGTGCTCGGCGATGTCGTCCGGGTCGAACGGGGTGCCGGGGGCGACCGGGCCCGCCACGGTGACCGAGGCCACGTGCACGCCCGACGGGCCGTACTCCTGGTCCAGCAGCGCCACCAGCGTCCGCACGCCGCTCTTGCCGAGCGACAGGCTCACGTACTGCCGCTTGGGCTCCGGCATGCCGCCGGTGACGAGGAACGTCCCGCCGCCGCGCTCAGCCATCGCGGGCACCAGGTGCGCGGCGGCGACGAGCGCGCCGACCACGTTGACCGCCCAGGCGTCCAGGTGGGCGCGCATCGTGGCCTCACCCACCGTGTCCGGGCGGATGATCGCCGCGTTGTAGACCACGACGTCCGGAACGCCGAGCTCCGCGCGGGCCGCGTCCAGTGCGGCCCGCAACGCGCCCTCGTCCGCGCAGTCGGCGCGGTAGCCGCGCGCCCCGTCCACATCCAAGGTCCTTCCGGTACGCGAGACGAGCGCCACGGCCATCCCCTCGGCCGCGAACCGCCGCGCCACCGACCTCCCGATCCCCGGCCCCGCTCCGATGATCACCGCTCCAGGCATGATCCGCTCCTGTCCGTGCGTTACAACTGAACAGTCGGGACGCTAAGGCGTCACATCCATGTGAACGTCAAGGGAGATCATGAGGATCGGCGAGCTCGCCCGCGCGACCGGGGTGAGCAGACGGCTGCTCCGCTACTACGAGGAGCAGGGCCTGCTGCGGCCGGTGCGGCTGCCCAACGGCTACCGGGAGTACGACGAGGGGCACGTCGCCGCGGTCCGGCACATCCGGGCCCTGCTCGCCGCCGGACTGCCCACGGCGGTCATCGCCCGGCTGCTGAGCTGCGTACACGACGACGAGCGCGGCCGCATGGTGGCCGCGGCCTGCCCCGGCATGCTCGGCCACCTACGGCGGGAACGCCGGCGCATCGCCGACACCATCGAACGCCTGCAGACGTCCCAGCAGGCACTCGACACCCTCCTCACCACGACCCTCCAGCGCGTGGGCGGCGCGGTCTAGGAGGCGGTGCCTGCGCGGCGGCGGATGAGGGTTTCGACGCCGTCCAGCAGCAGGTTCAGCCCGAAGACGAAGTCGGCGTCGTCCACCCAGCCCTCGCCGCCGCTCATCGCGCCCGAACGCGCCGCGGCGGCCAGGGCCGGGTAGGCGTCCGGGTCGAGCACCTCGGCCAGCATCTCGCCGTAGTCGGCAGCGCCCACGACTCCGGCCTCCTCGAGCTGCGGGTCTCCGCCGGCCATGCCGTGGACGAGCGCCGCCTCGGTGAGCGCGTACCCGGTGAGGGCGGTGGCCACGTTCACCTTCTCGCCGTCGTGGAGGCCGGTGCCGCCGAGCGCGGCCAGGGCGCGGTCCAGCCACAGCAGCCGGCGTGGGCCGAGCGGCGGGGCGAGGCGGGCCACCGACAGCAGCCACGGATGGTCGAGCAGGATGTCGCGCTGGGCCCGGGTCCACACCTCCAGGTACGCCCGCCAGTGCCGCCCCTCCGGCTCCGGCGGCAGCGGAGCGGCGGCGTCGGCCATGGCGGTGAGCAGCTCCTCCTTGCTGCCGACGTACCGATACAGCGCCGTCGCCGCCACGCCCACCCGCGAGGCGACGCTCGCCATCGACACCCCCGCGAGCCCTTCCGCGTCCGCGAGCTCGACGGCGGCGGCGGTGATCGTCGCCAGGTCCAGGCGGGGCCGCGGCCCGCGCCGGGTCACCGGCTCGCGCCCCCACATGCGCGCGACGACCGGCGGCAACCGCCGCTCCTCCCCCATGTTCACCCCTCCTTGACTCGCTCCTAGGATTCTGCATTATCGTGAAACTATGAACGCCATACACAGTAGGCCATTAACAGAAGCGATTCACGCCCGTGGGCTGACGAAGTCGTTCGGGGAGACCCAGGTGCTCAACGGGATCGACCTGACCGTGCCTGCGGGCACGCTGCTGGCCCTGCTCGGCCCCAACGGCTCGGGCAAGACGACCACCGTCCGCATCCTGACCACGCTGCTCGCCCCCGACGGCGGCACCGCGACCGTCGGCGGCCACGACGTCATGCGCGAGGGCCGGGCCGTGCGTCGGGTGATCGGCCTGACGGCTCAGCAGGCCACGGTGGACGACCTGCTGACCGGCCGGGAGAACCTGGAGCTGTTCGCCGGGCTGCACCACCTGGGACGCCGTACGGCGCGACGGCGGGCCGGCGAGCTGCTGGAGCGCTTCGACCTGACCGGGGCCGCGGACCGGCGGGTGGAGACGTACTCGGGCGGCATGCGACGGCGGCTCGACCTCGCGGCCGGGATGGTGGCCGAGCCGCGGATCCTGTTCCTCGACGAGCCCACGACCGGGCTCGACCCGCGCAGCCGCGCCGAGCTGTGGGCGGTGATCCGCGAGTTGCTCGCCTCGGGGACGACGATCCTGCTGACCACGCAGTACCTGGAGGAGGCCGACCAGCTCGCCGACCGGGTCGCGGTGATCCACGGCGGGCGGCTGGTGGCCGACGGCTCCCCCGCCGAGCTGAAGCGCCAGGTGGGGACCGAGCGGCTGGTGCTGAGCCTGGCCGGCGGCCCGGAGGACGTACCACGGGCCCGCGCGGCCCTCGCCGCCCTCACCCCCGCCGCCCGACCGGCAGCAGCGCAGCAGACGACCGCGCCCCAGGATGGCCGGCAGGCCGCGCAGGGGCACGAGCAGCAGGACCGCCGGCAGGACGGCCAGCGAGCCGGGCAGCAGGACGATCAGCGGGCCGGGCAGCAAGCCGGGCGGTCGGAGATCACGCTGGCCGTGCACGGTCCCGGCGACCTGCGGCGCGCGCTGGACGCCCTCCACCGCGCCGCCGTCGAGGTCGAACGGGTGGAGCTGCGCAGCCCCACCCTCGACGACGTCTTCTTCGAGCTGACGGAGGCCGCGGCATGAGCGCCGTCCCGCCCAGGGCGGCCGCGGCGGGCGACCTCTACCGCCTGGTCGTCCGCGACCTGCGCCGCGAGCTTCGCGTCCTCGACGGCCTGATCGTCAACATCGCACTGCCCGTGATCATCATGGTGGTCTTCGTGTACGTCTTCGGCGGCGCGATCAGCACCGGCTCCAGCGGCCTGGCGTACATCGACTTCGTGGTCCCCGCGGTGCTGCTCATGTCCGGCGGGTACGGCGCCGCCACGACCGCCATCACCATCGCCGAGGACATGACCGAAGGCATGATGGACCGCTTCCGCACGCTGCCGATCGGCGGCTGGCTGGTGCCCGCGGGGCATGTGCTCGCCTCGGTGCTCCGCAACGTGGTGGCCTGCGGCCTGGCCCTGGCGGCGGCGGTGCTCCTCGGGTTCCGGCCGCACGCCACGCTCACGGAGTGGCTGCTGGTGGCGGCCCTGCTGGCGGGGTACGTGCTGGCGATGTCGTCGCTGGCGGCCGTCTGGGGCCTGCTGGTGCGCTCGACTCAGGCGGCGGGGGCGTTCAGCTTCGTGGTGCTGTTCCTGCCGTACGTGTCGGACGGGGTCGTCCCCGCGGAGACCATGCCGGGCGTGCTGCGCGACTTCGCCGCCAACCAGCCGCTGACGCCGGCCGTCGCGACCCTGCGCTCGCTGCTCCTGGACGGGGTGCCGATGGGGTCGTCGGGGGTGGCGGCGGCGGCCTGGCTGGCGGGCCTGGTGGCACTCAGCCTGCCCGCCGCAGCCCTGCTCTTCCGCCGCCGCACCTCATCGTGACCCACCCGCCCCGCCGGGACACTCTGGCCCGGTGAGGC
Organism: Nonomuraea bangladeshensis; assembly: GCF_039529455.1. Taxonomy (NCBI): domain Bacteria; kingdom Bacillati; phylum Actinomycetota; class Actinomycetes; order Streptosporangiales; family Streptosporangiaceae; genus Nonomuraea; species Nonomuraea bangladeshensis. The sequence goes on along the minus strand of NZ_BAAAMV010000010.1, from coordinate 211,325 downwards.
GGGATCGCCGGGACCCCGTCACACCCCCAGGGACGGAGTCAAGCCGGGGCGCTCTCACGCGGCCGGTGGGGCCATGCCCGCGAGGACCATGTCGACGACCCGCTCGGCGAGGTCCTCCGGCAGGTCGCCGGGTCCCCACTTCGACTGCCACATCATGGTGCCGGACAGGATGGCCATGGCCAGGGTGACGTCGAGGTCGGGCCGCAGCTCGCCCGTGGCGACGCCGCGTTCGAGCACCTCCCGGAGGGCGCGGCGCCGCGGCTCGACGGCGCGCTCGACGAAGCGCTCCGTCAGCCGCGGGTGCCGGTCGGCCTCGCTCATCGCGATGTTCATCACGCACCGGCCGCGCCGGTTGCCGGAGTCGGCGCGCATGGCGTCGAGCAGGGTGATGAGGTCCTCGTGCACGGAGACGCCGGCGAGCGGCGGCAGCGGCGCCTTGAGGGTGGCCAGGGCGTCGACGACCAGGTCCTCCTTGTTGGACCAGCGCCGGTAGATCGTGGTCTTGCCGACGCCCGCCCTCGACGCGATCGCCTCGATGGACAGCTCGGAGACGCCCATGCCCTCGGCGATCAGGTCGAGGGTCGCCTCGATGATCGCTTTTTCGGCCTTCTCGCTGCGCGGGCGCCCGGCCGGACGGGCGGTCCCTGTTCCCTGGATGGTCATTGCGGCCTCACACTACCGCTGGTTCCTTCTGCTCCACCTGCTGGACCGGCTTCGGCTTGCCCGGCATCCACCGCGCCACCACGACGACGCCGAGCAGCGCGATCGCGGCCGAGACGAGCGCCGTGACGTGCATGCCGTCGATGAACGCCGCGAACGCCGGCTTGACCAGCGCCTGGCCGCGCTCGCCGAGCGCCTCGGCCACGCCCATGGTGGCCATGATGGACTCACCGGCGGCGTGCTGGACGCCGGCCGGCAGACCGGCGAGCACCGGCTCCATCTGCCCACGATAGGTCGACGACAACACCGAGCCGAGCACGGCCACGCCGAGCGCGCCGGCCACCTGGCGGACGGTGTTGCTCATGGCCGAGCCGACGCCGGCCTTCTCCCGGGGCAGCGCCTCCATGATCGCGGTCGTGGCGGGCGGCATGATGTTGGCCATCGCGGCGCCCTGGACGAAGAAGACGACCTCGATGAGCAGGATCGGGGTGTTCTCGGTCATGAACGCGTAGCTGGTCAGCACCAGCGCTATCACGATCATGCTGACCGTGGCGGCCAGCTTGGCGCCGACGCGCTCGTTCACCCGCTGGCTGAGCGGCGCGAAGATGAGCTGCGCGGCGGCGAACGGGATCATCAGCGCTCCCGCCTGCAGCGCCGAGTAGCCCAGCACGATCTGCAGGTAGAAGGTCAGGAAGAACATCCCGCCCATCATCGCGAAGAACACGATGCCCATCATGCCGATGGCCGAGCCGAACTTGGGGTCGGCGAAGCTGCGCACGTCGAAGACCGGGTGGTCGATGCGCCGCTCCCACCAGACGAACACGCCCAGCACCGCCACCCCGGCGAGGGTGGGCACCAGCACCTCGGCGCTGGCCACGGTGCCGAGGTAGCCGCCGCGGATGATGCCGTAGACGAGGGAGACCAGGCCGATGATGGACAGGATCACGCCGACCGGGTCGAGCTTGGACGGCTTCGGGTCCTTCGACTCGGGCACGATCGTGGCGATGAGGATCATCCCGATGACGACGATCGGCACGTTGACGAGGAAGACCGAGCCCCACCAGAAGTGCTGGATCAGCAGGCCGCCGGTGATGGGGCCGATCGCCACGGCGAGGCCCACGCCGCCCGCCCACACGCCGATCGCGCGGCCGCGCTCGGCGGGCGGGAAGACGTTGGAGATGATCGCCAGGGTGGCCGGCATGATCGCCGCGCCGCCGATGCCCATCGCCGCCCTGGCCAGGATGAGCTGCATCGGGTCCTGGGCGTAGGCGCTGGCCAGTGAGGCCAGGCCGAACAGCACCATGCCGACGACCAGCATGCGCTTGCGGCCCGTGCGGTCACCGATCACGCCGAAGGTGAACAACAAGCCGGCGAACACCAGGGTGTAGGAATTGATCGCCCATTCCAGCTCGCTCTGCGTCGCGCCCAAGCCGGCCGTGGGATCGGCGATGGTCTTCATCGCCACGTTGAGGATCGTGTTGTCGAGCACGACCGCCAAGAGGCTGAACACCAGCACGCCGAGGATGGCCCATCGGCGTGGGTGGCCCGAGTTCGGGTCCATGGAACGTCCTTAATTTCGATACGATTGAGTTTCGCTACGCAAACGTATCGCAAGACATTCCGATACGCAACGGTCCCGTTTCGTAAATTCCGTGTGAACGGCCGGCCCCCTCCTGTCACCGGCGCGTCACGTACGAACGCGCGGCACCGGTGCCCCCGTGGCCCGGCGCCGCGCGATCAGCTCAAGGAGCCGGCACCTCCGGAGCCGCCGCGGCGACCGCAGCCGGAGCCAGGGTCGACGGGGCCGCAGGAACCTCCGCGGCCGCCGGAGCGGCGGCCGGCTCCTCCGGCGGCGCCGGGACGGTGTCCGTCGCGTCCGGCGACGCCAGGACGGTGTCCGTCGCGTCCGGCGACGCGGGGGGCCGGCGGCGCCACAGCGGCAGCGCGGCCAGCACGATGGCCACGCCGGCCAGCCCCGCCACCGTGAACGCCCACGACGATCCCACGCCGTCGATGACCGCCCCCGCGATCGGCGCGGAGGCCGCGCCGCCGATGAGCAGCGCGGTGCCGTGGAGGCCCATCGCCTCGCCCCTGGCCGCCGCGGGCACCCGGCCGCTGACGACGTCGACCGTGGACGACAGCGCCGGCGCGCACAGCAGCCCGGCCGGCAGCAGCGCCAGGATCAGCCAGCGCCAGTCGCCGCCCGCCAGCCCGACGGGCACCGTCAGCAGGCCCATGCCCGCGATCAGCGCGAACGGCGAGAAGCCGCGCGACAGCCCGCCGTACACGAAACCGCCGATCAGCGAGTAGACGCACCAGATGCCGACGGCGAGGCCCACCCACTCGGTGTCGCCCGCGTCGGTCATGGTGGCGACCATGGACAGCTCGGTCGCGGTGAGCACGAACGTGGCCGCCGCCACCGTGGCCATCAGCCCGCCGAACGCGGGCGTCAGCCACTCGCGCCGCGCCACCTTGCCGCCCAGCGCCTCGTGCTCCTTCTCGGCCTCGGAGCGGGTGGGCGGGTTGAGCGTGAGCAGGCCGAGGCCCGCGAGCGTCATGCCGACCCCGATGACCGTCATCGTCACCGGGCTGCCCAGCGCGGTCAGGCCCGCCACGGCCAGCGCGGGACCGGTCATGTAGGACAGCTCGACCAGCATCGAGTCGAGCGTGAACCCGGTGCGCCGCTGCGGCGCGGGCACCATGGCGGCCAGGCACTGCCGGGTCACGCTGAACACCGGCAGCGCCAGCAGCCCCGCCAGCGCCGCCGCGGCGGCGAGCGCGGGGAACGGCAGCGCCCACGCGCAGGCCCAGAACGCCGCCTGCACCGCGGTGGTGACGGCGAGCACGGGACGCAGCCCGTGCCGGTCGACGAGCCTTCCCGACAGCGGCGAGCCGATGGCCATGCCGATCGTGCTCGCCATCGTGACCAGCCCGGCCTTGGCGTAGCCGAGGTGCAGCACCTCGGCCACGTGCAGGGTCAGCGCCATGCCCGTGGCCGTGGCCGGCACCCGGGCGAGCAGCCCCACCAGCAGCAGGGTGGGGACGCCCGGGATTTTGAGCAGCCGTCGGTAAGGGTCGAGAGCCATGGTGTTCGTTACCTCCGCATAGATTGTGGCAACAGGCACCGACACTTTCGCCACTGGGTTTTCCGCGCGGCGCTGCCCTCGCGGCCTTTTTGCCCCCTTGACCTCGCGTGCCATCATCGGAAGAGGTCCGGGGACGCCACTGGGGCGCCTCGAGACGGCTCAGGAGGGTTGATCCATGTCCTCTTCCACCACCCCCACCCCCACGACGACGCTGTACGGCGGCGCCGCCGGCCGCCGCGTCACCGTCCGCGACCTCGCCGCCGCCAAGGAGCGCGGAGAGCGGTGGCCCATGGTCACCGCCTACGACGCCATGACGGCGCGGGTGTTCGACGCGGCCGGCATCCCCGTGCTGCTCGTGGGCGACTCGGCCGCCATGGTCGTCTACGGCTACGACTCCACGCTGCCGGTCACGGTCGACGACCTGCTGCCGCTCACCGCGGCCGTCGTACGCGGCTCGTCGCGGGCGCTGGTCGTCGCCGACCTGCCGTTCGGGTCCTACCAGGCCTCGCCGGCGCAGGCCCTGGAGTCGGCCGCCCGCTTCATGAAGGAGGCGGGCGCGCACGCGGTCAAGCTGGAGGGCGGCCGGCGCATCCTGCCGCAGGTCGAGGCGCTGGTCTCGGCCGGAGTGCCGGTGATGGCGCACCTCGGGCTGACCCCGCAGTCGGTCAACGTCCTCGGCGGCTACCGCGTGCAGGGGCGGGGCCAGTCGGGCGACGAGCTCATGGCCGACGCCAAGGACCTGGAGCGGGCCGGGGCGTTCTCCGTCGTGCTGGAGTGCGTGCCGGCCGAGCTGGCGCACCGGGTGACGACGTCGCTCGCGATCCCGACGATCGGGATCGGGGCGGGGGCGCACACGGACGCGCAGGTGCTGGTGTGGCAGGACCTGATGGGGCTGACGCCGCGGCCGGCGAAGTTCGTCAAGCGCTACGCCGACCTCGCCGGCGACCTGGACCGCGCGGCCCGCGCCTTCGCCGCCGACGTCACCTCCGGCGCGTTCCCCGCCCCGGAGCACACCTACAGCTGACCTCCCGGGCAGCTGACCTCGCGGGTGCGCCGCCGGGGGCGGCGCACCCCGAAGCAGGTCAGAGGCCGGCCGGGTCGGTGTTGGAGCCGCACACGACGACCGCCACCCGCTCCCCCTCCTCCGGCCGGTACGCCCCCGACAGCAGCGCCGCGTACGCCGCCGCCCCCGCGTGCTCGGCCACCACCCGGTGCCGCTCCCACAGGGTGCGCCGCGCCGCCACGATCGCCTCGTCCGGCACCAGCACGCTCCGCACGCGCGGCCCGGACAGGACGCCGAAGGCCAGCCCGCCGATCCTGCTGGCGCCGAGGGCGTCCGCGCCCACCCCGCTCACCTCGACCGGCACCGGCTCGCCCGCCGCCAGCGCCGCGTTCAGCGTGGGGATCAGCTCGGGCTCGACGGCCACGATCCGCGGCCCCGCACCGCCGGCGTCGCCGGTGCCGAGGGTGATGCCGGCCGCGAAGCCGCCCCCGCCGACGGCCACCAGCACGCTGTCCACGCCGCCGGTCTGCTCCATGATCTCCAGCCCGGTCGTGCCCTGCCCGGCGATCACCTCGGGCTGGTCGTAGGCGTGGACGGAGAGCGCGCCCGTCTCGGCGGCGCGCTTGGCCGCCGCCTCCGCCGCCTCGGCGTAGATCGCCCCGGTCTGGGTGACGTGCGCGCCCAGCGCCGCCAGCCCCGCCACCTTGACGGGGCTGGTCACCTCGGGCACGAAGATCTCGGCCCGCACGCCGAGCGTCCGCGCCGCGTACGCCACGGCGAGCCCGTGGTTGCCGCCGCTGGCCGCGATCACGCCGCTGTCCGGCAGCGGGCCCGCCGACAGGATCCGGTTGAACGCCCCGCGCACCTTGAACGACCCGGAGTGCTGCAGCAGCTCCAGCTTCACGAACAACCCAGGCGAGACCTCCAGCACGGGCGTGCGCAGCACGAACCCGGCGATCCGCCGGGCGGCGGCGGCGACGTCCTCACGGGTGACGGCGGTCCCATCGGTGATCATGACATTCTCCCCGGTGTCAGCGCGGACTGTACGTCTCGCAGGCTACGCGAGCGCCTGCGACACGTCGGCCCAGAGGTCCTCGGGATGCTCGATGCCGACCGCGATCCGCACGGTGCCCTCGCCGATGCCGTTCGCCGCCAGCTCCTCGGCGGTCAGCGAGCGGTGCGAGGTGGTCGCGGGGTGCATGACCAGTGTCTCGACCCCGCCGAGCGAGGGGGCGAGCATCGCCAGCCGCACCGCCTTCATGAACCTCTCCCCCGCCGCGCGCCCGCCCGCCAGCTCGAACGAGAACACCCCGCCGAACCCGGGCAGCAGCTTGCGCCCCAGCTCGTACGACGGATGCGAGGCCAGCCCCGGCCAGTGCACCGCCGACACCGCCGGATGCGCGGCGAGCCGCGTGGCCAGGTACTCGGCGTTGGCGCAGTGCCGCTCCATCCGCAGGGCGAGCGTCTGCAGCCCGCGCACCACCAGCCAGGCCGCGAACGGGTCGGCCGCCGCCCCCAGCTCGATCGCGAAGCGCCAGACCCGCTCGTACAGCTCCGCCTCGGCGAAGACGGCCAGGCCGCCGATCACGTCCGTGTGCCCGGACAGGTACTTCGTGGTGGAGTGCACGACGACGTCGGCCCCGTGCTCGATCGGCCGGCACAGCATCGGCGTGGCGAAGGTGTTGTCGACCACGGACAGCAGCCCGAGCTCGCGGGCCGCCGCGCACATGCCGGGCAGGTCGGCGATCAGCGCCGTCGGGTTGCTGATCGTCTCCAGGTAGACGACCTTCGTCTCGGGCCGCCGGGCGGCGCGCAGGGCGGCGGGGTCGTTCTCCGGCACGTACGTGACCTCGATCCCGAACCTGCCCGCGAGCTCGGCCAGCATCGCCGAGGTGCCGCCGTACAGCGCCTGCTGGGCGATGAGATGGTCACCCGGCCTGAGCAGGCCGAGCAGGACGGTGTTGATCGCGCCCATGCCGGAGCCGGTGGCGATCGCGCCCGCGCCACCCTCCAGCCCGGAGACGGCCAGTTCCAGCGAGCGGACGGTGGGGTTGGTGTAACGCGAGTAGACGAACGGCCCGGACGGGTTCCCCATCGCCTCGGCCATGACGGCCGGGTCGGAGAAGGAGAACCCGGAGGTCTGGTAGATCGGCACGGTCATCGGGCGGCTGCCGTCCACCGGCGCCTGGGGGATGTGCACGGTTCTGGTCTCTGGGCGGTAATCGGTCATGCGACCAGCATCTCCCGCGCGGCGGCCTCGGTTGAGAGCCAATCCGGCAGAATTGGCTCATGAAGGGGGCCAATCTGGACGACCTCGTCGATCTGCTGGGCCGCTGGGCGTCCGGGCGCGGCCCGCTCTACCTGCTGCTGGCCGCCCGCCTCCGGGCGCTGATCGACGACGGCGTGCTGCCGCCGGGAGAGCCGTTGCCACCCGACCGGGTGCTGGCCCGGCGGCTGGCGGTGGGCCGGGGCACCGTGGTCGCCGCGTACGACCTGCTCCAGCAGGAGGGCCGGGTGACGCGCCGCCGGGGCAGCGGCACCCGGGTGGCCGCGCTCGACCTGCCGGCCAGCAGGACCGTCGACGGCGTGCCCGCCAACCCGCTGCTGCTGCACCTGCTGCATCCGCCGGACGGGGTCGCGCTGCTCACCTGCGCCGCGCCCGACGACCCGCCGGAGGCGCTGCGCGAGGCGTACGAGGAGGCCGCCCGCTCCCTGTCCGGCCTGCGCGACCTGGGCTACCAGCCGGCGGGCCACCCGGCGCTCCGGGCCGCGCTGGCGGCGTACTACACCGGGCGCGGGCTGCCCACCGAGCCCGGGGAGATCATGGTGACGACGGGGGCCCAGCAGGCGCTCACGCTGCTCGCCGGCCTCCTCGTGGCGCCCGGCGACACCGTGCTGACCGAGTCGCCGACGTACCCGGGGGCGCTGGAGGCGTTCCGGCACGCGGCGGCCGTGGTCCGGCCGGTGACGCCGGAGGGGCTGGGCGCGGCGCTGCGGGAGCGGCCCGCCCTCGCCTACTTCGTCCCGACCGCCCGCAACCCGGACGGCGCGATCATGCCGGTGTCCGAGCGGCGGCGGCTGGCCGCGCTGGCCGCCGAGCACGACGTGCCGCTCGTCGACGACGAGGTCTGCGCCGAGCTGTGCTTCTCGGGACCGGCGCCGCCGCCGCTCGCCGCGTTCGGGCGGGGCGAGCAGGTGATCAGCGTCGGCTCGATGAGCAAGCTGGTCTGGGGCGGGCTGCGGGTCGGCTGGATCCGGGCCGCCGCCCCGCTGGTGTCGCGGCTGTCGCGGCTGCGGGCGGTGCACGACCTCGGGGGCGAGGTGGTCAGCCAGCTCGCCGCCGCCGCGCTGCTGCGCCGCCTGGACGAGGTACGCGCCCCGCGGGTGCGCGCCCTGGCCGCCCGCCACGACCACCTGTGCGCCGAGCTGCGCGCGCGGCTGCCGTCGTGGACGTTCGAGCCGGCCGGGGGCGGCCAGACGATCTGGGTCCGCGTCCCGCGCGGCGAGGTGGACGCCTTCGCCCAGGTGGCGCTCAGGCACGGGGTGGCGGTGCCGCCCGGCCGCTCGTTCGACCCGCTCGGGGGGCACGCCGACCGCATGCGGCTGCATTTCCTGCTGCCCCCGGACGAGCTTTCGCGAGCGGTGAACAACCTGGCCCTGGCCTGGGCGGCCTTCGACGGCACGGGCCGCGCGGCGGCACGGCACACCCTGATCGTCTGAGAGTGTGGGGGGCGTGGAGACGACCTTCGTACTTGTGCACAGCCCCTCGGTCGGCCCCTCGACCTGGGCGCCGGTGGCGGAGTCGCTGGAGCGGCGCGGCCACGCCGTCGTGGTTCCCGACCTGACCGGCATCTCGGCGGGCGGCCCGCCCTACTGGCCGCGCGTCGTGGCCGCCGTGAGGGACGCCGTGGTCAGGGACGCCGGGCCCGGCGGGCCGCTCGTGCTCGTGGTGCACAGCAACGCCGGCTTCTTCCTGCCGGCGATCAAGGAGGGGCTGGGCGAGCGCGTGGTGGCCTGCGTGTTCGCCGACGCCCACATCCCGCCGCCCGCCGGCCTCGTACGGATCGCCGAGGAGGAGTTCCTGCCGTTCCTGCGCGGCCTGGCCGGCCCCGACGGCGTGCTGCCGCGCTGGACCGACTGGTGGGACGAGGAGGACGTGGTGGCCATGCTGCCCGACCCCGCCGTGCGGGTGCGGGTGACGGCCGAGCAGCCGCGGCTGCCGCTCGACTACTACACGCAGTCCGTGCCGGTGCCCGCCGGGTGGGACGCGGTCAGGTGCTCCTGCCTGTGGTTCGGGCCGCCGTACGACGGGGTGGCCGAGGAGGCCGGCCGGCGCGGCTGGCCGGTGACCCGGCTGCCCGGCCTGCACCTGCACCAGCTCGTCGAGCCCGAGGCCGTCACGGACGCGCTGCTGAAGTTGTCGCGCAAGTCGTGAATTCCTCACTGCCGTCCTGAGTGCCCGCCGGGCGATAGTCGGAGCCATGACGACGATCCAGGTGAGCGGGCTCAGGAAGAGCCATCAGGGGTTCGAGGCGGTGCGCGGAATCTCGTTCGAGGTGGCGGAGGGGGAGATCTTCGCGCTGCTCGGCAGGAACGGCGCGGGCAAGACGACGACGGTCGAGGTGCTGGCCGGGTTCCAGCGGGCCGACGCGGGCGAGGTGCGGGTGCTCGGCCTCGACCCGCACACCGATCGCGCGGCCCTGCGCCGCAGCACGGGGATCATGCTCCAGGAGGCCGGGTTCTTCCCCGACCTGACCGTGGCCGCGACCGTGGACATCTGGCGGGGCTTCGTGGCCGCGCCCCGCCCGCGCGCCGAGGTCCTGGAGCCGGCCGGGCTGTCCGGGCGCGCGGACGTGCGGGTGCGGCAGCTCTCCGGCGGCGAGCGGCGCCGGCTGGACCTGGCGCTGGCCCTGCTGGGCCGGCCCCGGGTGCTGTTCCTCGACGAGCCGACCACCGGCATGGACCCGGAGGCGCGGGCGGCCACCTGGGACGTCGTCCGCGGCCTGGCCGCGGAGGGCGTCACGATCCTGCTGACCACCCACTACCTGGAGGAGGCGCAGCGCCTCGCGGGCAGCATGGCGATCATGGACGCGGGCCGCGTCGTGGCCGCGGGCGGCATGGCCGAGACGCTGGCCGGGCGGGCCGGGCGGGTGTCGTTCGCGATGCCCGCGCACGTGGACCCCGGCGAGCTGCCGCTGCCCGCCGTGGTCGAGGACGGGCGGGCGGTGTGCCGCGCCGACGATCCCGACCTGGCCGCGCAGACGCTGCTGACCTGGGCCGCCGGGCGGGGGCTGCGGCTGGCGGGCCTGGAGGTGCGCCAGGCCACGCTGGAGGACCTCTTCCTCGACCTCGGCGGCGACGCCGCGCTCGCGGGAGGCGCCCGATGAGCTTCGCCGCCACCTACCGGCTCGGCGCCCGCCTGTTCTGGCGGGACAAGGCCATGCTGTTCGCCTCCGTGGTGACGCCCGTGGGGCTGTCGATCGGGATGCCGCTGCTCATGCGGCACGTACGGCCCGACGGCCCGGCCGCCGCGGCCGAGATGTTCCCCGCCACGCTGGCCATCGTGCTGTCGATCACCGCGTTCATGAACATCACGGTCGCGCTGACCGGCCGCCGCGACCAGCTCGTGCTCAAGCGGCTGCGGGCGACCGAGCTGACCGACGGGCAGATCCTGGCCGGGCAGATCAGCTCCAACGCCGCCCAGACGTTCCTGGTGATCGTGGGGTGCGCGGTGGCCGTGTTCCTGGCCGCCGGGGTCGCGCCGCCGCCGAACGCCCTGGTGGTCGCGCTGGTCGTGGCGGCGGGCTCGGCCGTGATGGCGCTGCTCGGGGCGGCGTACACGGCGGCGGTGCCGCGGACGGAGCTCGCGGCGGCGTACACGATGCCGGTCTTCCTCGTCGCCGGCGTGTCGGCGGGCGCGATGGGGCCGATCCCGCTGCCGTCGTGGCTGCGGCCCGCGCTGGACCTGCTGCCGACCTCGGTCGTCGTGGACGCCGTGCGCACCGGCGAGCCGCTCCGGGCGGTGCTGGTGCTGGCGGGATGGGCGGCGGCAGGGCTCGTGGCGCTGCGGCTGTGGTTCCGCTGGGAACCCCGACGGTCCTGACACCACCACAAAAAGGACATAATCGGCTGTGCTCTCCACCCCGGCGCCCTCCGTCCCCGCCAGGCGGCTCGCGATCGTGCTCATCACGGCCGTGTCCGTCGCCTACACCGTCATCGCGCTGATGTACTTCCGGTGGGGAGCGGGCTTCGGCGTGGTGTCCGCCCTCATCATGCTCGCCGTCGTCGGCACCCACCACCTCAACATGCGGGCGGCGCTGCGCGGCGAGCGCTCCGCCCGCTTCCCGCTGCTGGTCGTGCTGCAGGCGGTGGCCACGTACCTGCCGGACTTCCTGCTGCCGGGCGGCGCCTCGGCCGTCGCCACGCCGATGCTGGCGGGGACGCTGCTGGTGTTCCTGCCGCTGGGGTGGGGGTGCGCGCTGGTGGGGGCGGCGATGGCGTACGAGGGGTTCATCCTGTGGGGCGGCCTCGACTTCGCCGTCGTCACCGCCTTCTACGTGGTGAGCGTGCCGACGACGGGGGCGATGACGTACGCGCTGGTCCGCCTCGCCCGGACCGCGGAGGAGCTGGCGCGGGCGCGGGAGGAGCTGGCCGACGCCGCCGTGCTCAAGGAGCGGCTGCGCATCTCCCGCGACCTGCACGACGGCCTCGGGCGCAGCCTCACCGCGATCGCGCTCAAGGGCGACCTCGCCACCCGCCTGCTGGAGCGCGACCCCGGCTCGGCCCGCACCGAGATGGGCGACCTCGTACGGGTCGCCAGGGAGGCCGCCCAGGACGTACGCCGAGTCGCCCGCGGCTACCGGGCCATGTCGCTCGCCGGCGAGGTGGACCGGGCGGCGGCGCTGCTGGAGTCGTCCGGCGTGAGCTGTCAGGCGCACCTGGCCGCCGTGACGCTGCCGCGCCCCTCCGAGGAGGCCCTGGCCTGGGGCGTACGCGAGGCGGTCACCAACGTCCTGCGGCACAGCAGGGCCACCGTCTGCACGATCACCACCTCGACCGGCGACGGCAGGGCCCGGCTGGAGATCGCCAACGACGGCGTACCGCCCGAACCTGGACCGGCCGAACCCGGACCGGCCGGCGGCGGCCTCACCGGCCTGGCCGAGCGCGCCGCCCAGGCGGGCGGCTCCTGCGCCGCCGCCCCGACCGGCGACGGCGGCTTCCTGCTGGCCATGGAGGTGCCCGCGTGATCAGGATCCTGCTGGCCGAGGACATGCACATGATCAGGTCCGCCCTCACCGCCCTGCTGAGCCTGGAGTCCGACATCGAGGTCGCGGCCGAGGTGACGCGCGGCGACGAGATCGTGCCCACCGCGCTGCGGGTCCGCCCCGACGTCGCCGTCGTGGACATCGACCTGCCCGTGCTCGACGGCATCACCGCCGCCGCCGAGCTGCGCGAGCGCCTGCCGTCCTGCCGGATCCTCATCCTCACCGCGCTCGGCCGGCCCGGCCAGATGCGGCGCGCGCTGGCCGCCGGGATCGAGGCGTTCCTCGTCAAGGACGCCCCCGGCGATCGGCTGGCCGACGCCGTCCGCCGGACCGCCGCGGGCCTGCGGGTGCTGGACGCCGAGCTGGTCTCGGCCGCGATGGAGTACGGCGAGAGCCCGCTCACCCCGCGCGAGGCCACCGTGCTCAGGGAGGCGGCGCGGGGCGCGTCCGCCGAGGACATCGCCGCCCGCCTGCACCTGTCGTCCGGCACCGTGCGCAACTACCTGACGGCCGCGATCACCAAGACCGGCGCCCGCAACAAGATCGACGCGATCCGCGTCGCCGAGGACGCCGGCTGGCTCTGAGAATCAGCGGCTCAGATGTCGGTGATCCGCAGGCCGGCGTGCGCCTTGTAACGCCGGTTGATCGAGATGAGGTTGGCGGTGAACGCCTCGACCTGGTGGGCGTTGCGCAGCCGCCCGCCGTACACCCCGCGCACCCCCGGGATCACCGCGGCCAGCGCCTGCACCGTCTCGGTCGCCTCGCGGTCGTCGCCCAGCACCAGCACGTCCAGGTCCACCTTGTCGACCGCCGGGTCCAGCAGCACGACCGCCGAGACGTGGTGGAAGGCCGCCACCACCCGGCTGTCCGGCAGCACCGCCGCGGCCTGCTGCGCGGCGCTGCCCTCCTCGACGGGCAGCGCGTAGGCGCCCTGCTTGTCGAAGCCGAGCGGGTTCACGCAGTCCACCACGATCTTGCCGGCCAGCTCGGCGCGCAGCGACTCCAGCAGCGCCTTGTGGCCCTCGTACGGGACGGCCACGATCACCAGGTCGGCCTCCTTGGCGACGTCGGCGTTGGCCGCGCCGCGCGCGCCCTCGCCGATGGTCTCGGCCGCCTCCTGGGCGCGCCCGGCGCTGCGGGAGCCGATGAGCACCGGATGCCCGGCCAGCGCGAACCGCCGCGCCAGGCCCTTCCCCTGGTCGCCGGTGCCGCCGAGGATGCCGATGGAGAGCCCGCTCACGTTCACGTCAGTCATGCCTCGCATCATGCCAGCCGCCTCGCGCGTGGCGAGCGCGAGGGCTCGCTGACCGCCGGAGCGCACAGGGTGTCAAAGCATCACTTCCGAAACAGCTCCCCCGTACGGGAGCGTCCGGCACCATGGGCTCATGGACTCGGGATCGGTGGCACTTCTGCGCGAACTCCTGGCCCGTACGAGCTGGCTCGACCGTGCCCGTGACCTCGGCCAGGCGCTGCGCGCCACCCGCTCCCCCGGTGGGCTGCTGCTGATCGGCACACCGGAGGACGAGCCCTGGCACCTGACCGCCCACCTCGCCGACGAGGCGCGGTTCTCCGGGCTGCCGCAGCTCACGCCCACGCTGGTGCGCTGGGCGCCGCCCGCCGACGCCCCCGCCCACCTGCGTGTCGGCCTCGACCGGCTGGAGCGGACGGCGCGCGGGGAGACGTTGTTCGTGCTGGCCGAGCAGCGGGCGCCGGTGCCGCTGCTGGAGCGGGTGGACGACGCCCGTCGCACCGGCGCCACCGTCCTCGCCATCGAGGGGGGCGACCGGGAGCTGGCCGGGCTCGCGCACGACACGCTGGAGGTGCCGCGCGAGGGGCTGGTCACCTTCGACGGCGCCCAGCACCTGGTGAGCGCGGCGGCCGGCGAGGTGGAGCAGCGCCTCGGCCTCCGCGGCCGCCTCGCCCGCCTCCTCGACAGGGTCAGCGGCCCTCAACTCCCCGACTGAAGGCCGGCCCCCGGTTCCTCTGGGGCGGCGGCCGGTCAGACGGGGTCGGGCCGGGTGCGGAGGCGGTCGCTCAAGGGGGCCTGGAGCGCCGCCGTGGCCTCCTCGATCGCGGCGATCACCACCGCCTGCACCGGGTCCGGCTCGCCCGACCTGGTCCGGCTCACCCGCGTGACCGCGTCCATCCGCCGCGCCCCCACGTCCCGCAGCTCGCTCACCCGCACCTCCCCCTCGGGCACGTCCAGCAGCGCCAGCGCGGGCACGATCGCCACCCCGTGCCCCGCCGCCACCAGCGCCAGCGTCGGCCCGAACTCGGTGATGACGTGCACCTTCCGCGGCTCGAACCCGTGCAGCCCCGCCAGCCGCTCCAACGCCTGCCCGCACGCCTGGTCCTGCTCAGCGGCCACCCACGGCAGCCGGGCCAGGTCGGCGACCGTGCGCGGCGGGTCCGGCAGGTCGGGCGGCAGCACGATGCGGTACTCGTCCACGTACAGCAGGCGTGTGCTGAGCAACGGCTGGGCCAGCGCGGGCAGCCCCATGTCCTGCTCGGTGATGACCACGTCCACCGCGCCGAGCCGCAGCTCCTGCAGCGCGGGCTGGCCGTAGACCTCGTGGATGACGGGGACGATCTTCGGGTGGCTCTCGGCCAGCGCGCGCAGGGCGGGCACCAGTATGTGCTTGATGAAGGTGGGGAACGCCGCGATGCCCACCGGCCCGGCCAGCCGGTCGGTGAAGCGGGTGAGCTCGCGCCGGGCCTCCAGCAGCTCCTCCTCCACCCGCTCGGCGTAGCCGGCCAGCACCCGCCCCGCGGGGGTGAGCGACACGCTGCGCTGGGAGCGGTCGATGAGGGCCAGCCCGACCTCGCGTTCGAGCTGGGCGAGCTGCTGGGAGACGGCGGAGGGGGTCAGGTGGAGTGCCTCGGCGGCCCGCATGACGCCGCCGCGGCGGGCGACCTCGTGCAGGATCCGCAGCCGCCGGGGGTCGATGTCCATACAGATCAGCTTACGGGGAACTTCATGTTTCTTTATTTGTGCTTTACCGCGAGGGGCCAGGAGAATCCTGGCATGGATCTCCTTCTCGCGGTCGTCGGCTGGGCGGGCGCGGCCGTCCTGCTCTCGGCCTACGCCCTCGTCTCGTCCGGGCGCATCCAGGGCGACGGGCTGACCTATCAGGTCATGAACCTCTTCGGCGCGGTCGGGCTCATGGTCAACAGCGCCTGGAACGCCGCCTGGCCGTCGGCCGGGCTCAACCTCGTCTGGGCCGCCATCGGCGTGGTCGCCCTCGTCAAGCTCGCCAAGGTCGGTGCCGCGAGATGATCGTCGAGCTCAGCCACCGCGTCCACGACGGCCTGGTGACCTACCCCGGCATCCCGGCCCCGCGCATCGGCGTCCATCTGAGCAGGGAGGACTCACGGGCGATGTACGCCCCGGGCACCGAGTTCCACATGGCCACGATCGCCCTGGCCGCCAACACCGGCACGTACGTCGACACGCCCTTCCACCGCTACCCCGACGGCCAGGACCTCGCCGCGATGCCGATCGACCGGCTCGCCGACCTGCCCGGCCTGGTGGTGCGGGCCGAGGGGCCGGGCCGCGCGGTGACCGTCGACCGGAGCCTCGACGTGCGCGGCAAGGCCGTGCTCGTGCACACCGGCTGGGACCGCCACTTCGGCACCGAGGCCTACGTCGACGGCCACCCCTACCTGGCGCCGGAGTCGGCCGCCTGGCTGGCCGAGCAGGGCGCGGCGCTGGTCGGGATCGACTCGCTCAACATCGACGACACCCCGCCGCACGGCGAACGCCCCGCCCACACGATCCTGCTGGGGGCGGGGATCCCGCTGGTGGAGCACCTGACGAACCTGGCGGCCCTGCCCGAGGAGGGTTTCCGCCTGCGCGCCGCGCCACCCATGATCGCGGGCATGGGGACCTTCCCCGTACGGGCCTACGCGGTGCTGTGACCGCCCGCGGATCAGTCGTCGTCCTGCTCCGCCTCGTCCCACGCCTTGTTGCGGTCGGCGGCGCGTTGCAGCGCCCCGGCCGCCTCCTCCTGCGAGGCGTAGGGACCCATCCGGTCCTTGTTGGGGCAGCCCTGGTCGGGCTCGACCCGCATGTGCTTCAGACAGAACCACCACTGGCCTTCGCTCACGGGGTCAATTCTGCCCCGTAGACTCATAGTTCATGACGACACTGCTCCAGCCCGGGCGAGTTTCGCCCATGCGAAAGGTCCCCGCCCACATCGAGCGGCCGGAGTACGTCGGTAAGAAGCGCCCCAAGACCGGCGAGTCCGACGTGAAGACCCCCGAGATGATCGAGCGGATGCGGGTGGCGGGCCGGATCGCCGCGCAGGCTCTCGAAGAGGTCGGCAAGCACGTCAGGCCGGGCGTCACCACCGACGAGCTCGACGTCGTCGGGCACGAGTTCCTTCTCGACCACGGCGCCTACCCCAGCACGCTCGGCTACAAGGGCTACCCGAAGTCTCTGTGCACCTCGATCAACGAGGTCATCTGCCACGGCATCCCCGACGACACGGTGCTGCGCGACGGCGACATCGTCAACGTCGACATCACCGCCTACATCGGCGGCGTCCACGGCGACACCGACGCGACGTTCCTGGTCGGCGAGGTGGACGAGGAGTCACGGCTGCTGGTCGAACGCACCCGCGAGGCCATGATGCGGGCCATCAGGGCCGTCGCCCCCGGCCGCCAGCTCAACGTCGTGGGCCGCGTCATCGAGGCCTACGCCAAACGGTTCGGCTATGGAGTGGTGCGCGACTTCACCGGCCACGGCATCGGCGCGTCCTTCCACTCCGGCCTCATGGTGCCGCACTACGACGACCCGTCGCTGCGGGTGGAGCTGGTGCCCGGCATGACGTTCACGATCGAGCCGATGCTCACGCTCGGCACCATCGAATACGAGATCTGGCCCGACAAGTGGACGGCGGTCACCGCCGACCGCAAGCGTACGGCGCAGTTCGAGCACACGATCGTGGTCACCGAGACGGGCAGCGAGATCCTCACCCTCCCCTGATGCCGCTAAGGGCGCCTCGGCACCACTCCGGTGACCGTGGTGCCCTCGCCCGGCACGCTGTTGACCGACAGGCTGCCGCCGACCTCGGCGAACGCCGCCCGCATGCGGGCGATGCCCTGCCCGGCGGCGCGCCCCTCGGCATGTCCCGTGCCCGCCCCGTGAAAGCCGCGCCCGTCGTCGCTCACCGTGACCCGAAGGCCGCCGCTCCCCGCCGTGACGGCGATCGAGACGGTCCTCGCGCCGCTGTGCCGCTCGACGTTGTCCAGGGCCTCGCGCATGGCGGTCATGACCCCGGCGCACACCCCCGCGGGCACCTCGCCGGCCGGCAGGGCCCAGATCTCCACGGCGATCCCCGACCGCTCCCCCCACTCGGCGAGGTAACTCTCGAGCGCCTCGGCCAGGCTTTGCCCCCCACGCATGCGCGTCTCTTCCACTGGTTTCGCCTTCCTCGGCACCCCACGCCGGTCCCCACTCCGGCGATCCGCCCGGTCGCGCGTCCCCCCTCAAGGCTGCGCGCCGCTTGCTGACAGGGTTATGCCCCTCTCCCCCAGGAGCAAGGCTACCTGGCGGTCCAGAGACGTGAAACGGAAGATAGAGGGCCGTGGCCGATCGGCTACTCGCCCTGGTCGGCCTTGTTGAGCCGGGCGAGGTAGGCGTTGTAGGAGTCGAGCTCGGGGTCGCTCGCCCCCCGGTCCGCGCGGCGGTCGCTCCTGCGGGCCTGCCGGTCGTCGTCGCGGTACCACTGGAAGGCGATGGCCAGCAGCACGATGAGCGTCGGGATCTCGCCGAAGCCCCAGGCGATGGCGCCGCCGTCCTGCTGGGTCTGCAGCAGGTTGTCGCCCCAGGTGCGGCCGAGCTGGTCGTACCAGCCGGAGGCGATGACGGAGCCGGTCATCATCAGCGCGATGCCGAAGAAGGCGTGGAACGGCATCGTGACGAAGAGCATGAGCAGCCGGCCGACGTGCGGGAGCCGGTTGGGGCCTGGATCGACGCCGATGATCACCCAGAAGAACAGGCAGCCGCTGACGAGGAAGTGCACGGTCATCCAGATGTGGCCGAGGTGCTCGGTCATCGCCGACTCGAACAGCGGCGTGAAGTACAGCGCGTACGTCGAGGCGACGAAGATGACCGTGGCGACGACCGGATGCGTGACGACCTTGGTGTAGCGGCTGTGCAGGATCGTGGTGATCCACTCGCGCGGCCCCCGGTCGCCCTTCCTGACGGCGGGCTTGAGCGCGCGCAGCGCGAGCGTGATCGGCCCGCCGAGGACGAGGAAGATGGGCACGACCATGGACAGCGTCATGTGCTCGATCATGTGCATGTCGAACATGACCTTGGCGTAGCGGGCCAGCCCGCTCTGCGTGACGAACACCAGCAGCGCCACCCCGGCGAACCAGGACACGGTGCGGCCCCAGGGCCAGGCGTCGCCGCGGCGGCGCAGGCGTACGACGCCGGCCGCGTAGAGCCCGGCGAGCACGGCGGCGACCAGGGCGAAGAACAGGTCGAGCCACCACAGGCTGAAGATCCTGCCGAGCGTGAGCTCCGGCGGGAGCGGGAAGCCGAGCAGTTCGTAGGCGCGGTCGGCGGGGATGCTGTAGTCGGGCGGCGGGGTGCGCGACAGCGCGACGGCCAGGCCGACGGTGGCGAGCATGAGCAGCGTCTCGCCGCCGGCCAGCCGGGCGAAGGCCCCGGGCTCGCCGGCCTGGAGGCGGGTGAGGGTGCGCTGGCGGTGCCAGTAGCCGACGTAGCCGAGCAGCACGAACGCGACGAGCTTGGCGAGGGCGAGCAGGCCGTACTCGTCGGTCCACAGGTCGGAGAGCGCGCCCAGCCGGGCGACCAGCGCGAACACGCCGGACAGCCCCACCCCGGCGTAGCACCAGAGCGCCATCCGGGAGAAGCGGGCGGCGGCCACGTCGAGCTGCGGCTCGCGGCGCAGGGCGTGGCCGGCCAGCACGACCAGGCCGCCCACCCACAGGGCGAGCGCCAGCAGGTGCAGCGCCACCGACGAGGTGGCCAGGTCGTGGTTGGGCGAGGAGGAGGTGTGGCCGGTCAGCGGCGGCGGCAGCATCGTGACGAGGGCGAGCGCCAGCAGCCCCGCCGAGGCGCCCGCGGTGATCGCCCCGCGCGAGAACAGCGCGATGGCCACGGCGAACAGCACGACGAGGGTGAGCGCGACGCCCTGCGTGGTCTGGGTGGCGTAGCTGCTGAGCAGGACGCCGTCGAACACCTGCGGCAGGGTGCGGCCGATGGACTCGGCGGCGCCGAAGACGATGGCGAGGAACGCCGCGCCGGCCCAGGTCAGCGCCGCCCAGGAGGCGGCCTTGACGTATTCGAGCGCGGAGGCGCCGAGCATGCCCTTGTCGCTGGGCAGCAGCGCGGTGGCCATGAGCAGCAGGCCCACCGTGAGCAGGCCGGCGACGTCCATGAGCATCTTGGAGACGGGCAGGCCCCACCGGACCACCGCGCCGGCGTCGGGCAGGCCGGGGATGATCCTGGGGAAGGCCGTGCCACCGGCGATCATGCCGAGGACGAGGGCGGCGACCGCGGCCGCCACGCCCGCGAGGCCGAGCCGCGCCGCCCTGCTCATGGCTTGCTCTTCCGCGCGCTGAGCAGGAAGCCGATGCCGATGCCGACGAGGGCGCCGATCACGATGATCAGCCAGACGGGGAACGACCCGCCGCCGTCCTCGGCCGCCGCGGGCGCGGCGGCCGGCTCCTGAGCCGCCGCTGAGGACGCCGGCGCGGACGCCGGCGCGGACGCCGGCGGGGCCGCCGCCTCGGAGGAGGCCGGCGTCGAGGGCTCGGCGCTCGCCGAGGGGGTCTCCTCGGCGGCCGGGGCCTTCAGCGTGAACGGGATCTCGCCCTCGATCGGATGCCCGTCGGAGGACACGACGCGGTAGGCGATGGTGTATTTGCCGCCCGGCAGCGACGGCTTGACCGCCTGCCGGACCACCGCGCCGTCCTGCTCCGGCTCGCCGGCCTGGTATTGGGCGCCGCCGGGCCCGTTGAGCACGACGAACGGCAGACGGACCCGGGCGCTGAACTCCAGCCGGACCTCGTCGAGGGACTCGACCTCGGCTCCCTTGGCGGGGGAGCTGCTCTTCAGCGAGTCGTGCGCCAGCGCCGGAGCGGCCGTGCCGGCCACGAGCAGTCCGGACGCGAGCAGGGCGGCGAGTATCGCGGTGAGGGCCGCGATCGGGGAAGTCTTCATGGCACCCCCCAGGCTACCGACGCCACCGCCCGGTCCGGACCCCGCTACAGCCCCACGCAGGCGAGCGCCCGCTGGTAGGCCTCCACCGCGCCCTCCTCGTCGCCCAGCTCCTCCATGGTGGCCGCGGTGGCGTACCAGGTGGAGGCGGAGCGGCGGGAGTCGGGCAGCGGCGTCAGCCAGTCGCGCACGGACGCGACGTGCTCGGCCGCCTCCTCCGAGCGGCCGACCGCGCCGTAGGCCCGGCCGAGCAGCAGGCCCGCCTCGGCGCCGAGCACGTGCCCGAACTCCGGCAGCAGGTCCCTGCCCAGCCTGGCGTGCTCGGCGGCCGCGGCGTAGTCGCCGCACAGGTATTCGGCCATGGCCAGGTCGAGGTTGAGGTGGCAGCGGTCGAAGGTGCTCGTCGAGGTCTGCTCGAACTCCTCCAGTGTCGCGCGCAGCGCCTCGCGCACGTCCGCGGCCTCCGCGGGCCTGGCCGTGAGCCGCTTGAGCAGGAACGACGCCCGCATGCGGGCGACGTTGCGCGGGTTGCCGTGCTCCAGCTGCACCGCCAGGGCCCGCTCGGCGAGGGACAGGGCCTCCTCCAGGTGGCCGGTGAAGTAGGCGGCGATGGAGGCGTTCCAGGTGGCGGCCACGATCGCGCGCGGCGTGCCGAGCGCGTCGGCGGCGTTGAGCAGCTCGGCCGCGAACTGGCGGGCGCGCAGCAGGTCGCCGCGCTCGATGTAGGCGGCCAGCAGCGTGGCGCCCAGCTCGACCAGCCCGTCGGCCCACGGCTGACGGGCGCTGCCGAGCAGCATCCGCTCGCCCACCTCGACGGCCTTGGTGAGCTGCTCGCTCTCCCGGTAGACCCGGCAGAGCACCATCGCGACCTCGACGCGCCGGTCGGCGGGCAGCTCGCTCTCCTGCAACCGGAGCAGGATCGAGGTGGCCTCGGCGAGGTCACCGCAGGCCTCCGTGGCGAGCGCCAGCCCGAACTCCGCCTCTTGACGCAGCGAGGTGAGCCCTGTCAGGTTGTTGTTGGCCAGCAGCTCCGCGAAACGGTTGCGGGCCTCGGTGACTTCGCCGTTCTCGAGCGCGAGCCGCGCGTAACCGAGGGCGAGCTCGATGTCCTCCATCTGCTCGGCGGTGACGCCGTTGATCAGATAGGACAGCGAGCAGTCAAGTTTCTGGGCCAGCAGCTCCAGGACGGCGGGCGTCGGGGTACGCTTTCCACTCTCGATCAACGAGACGTAACTGTCCGACAGCTCGGGATGCGCCAACTGTGCCTGCGACAGGCCGCGTTGTCGCCTAACCGTCTTGATGCGGAGTCCGACTAGGTCAGATGTGGTCACAGTCGTCGCTCCCTGAGAAGATAAGTCCAAGCAACTACATAGGCGAGGGAGAACCCCCATGCGTATGCGCATTGCCCTGTCCGCCCTGGTCACCGCGATCACTGTCGTGGTGACCATCGGAAGCAATGTTACGGCCGCAAGTGCCGACACGTCTTCCATCAGTTTTGCCTACGATTACTACTGCTGCTGAGCTGAAACCGGCACGAGGGGGCGCACGGGCCTTCCGAGCACGAAAACCGCACCGCGCTCGCAGGCCGGCTCCCCCGCAGGAGCCGGCGTCGTCCCATCGCGTTCCCTCTGCCGTCCCGCTCCTCCCCCGCTACCGGGGTGGGGCGGTGTCGCGCAGGGCCAGGTAGAAATCGACCCGGTCGGCCATCGTGGCCAAGTTCCTGCCGGTCAGCTCCTCGATCCTGCGCACCCGGTAGCGGACCGTGTTGACGTGCACGTGGAGCCGTTCGGCGCAGGCGTTCCACGAGCCGGCGCAGTCCAGGAAGACGCCGAGCGTACGCACCAGCTCCGACTGGTGGCGGCGGTCATAGTCGAGCAGCGGCGACAGCAGCCGGTCGGCGAAGGAGCGGCGCACCTCGGCCGGCACGGTGGCCAGCAGCAACGCATGGGTGTAGATCTCGTCACTGGTCACCACGCCGCCGCCACGCGCCTCGGCCAGCCGGCGGGCGTGCCCGGCCTCCTCGACGCCGCCCTTCAGCGCCGCCGCCCCCGTGAGCGCCCCGCTGAGCCCCGCGCACACCCGCGTGTCAGGCAGCGCCGACAGCACGCCGGCCGCGGCGCGCAGCCGGGCGGCCAGCTCGTCGGCGGTGCTTCCGCGCAACGGCACCACGGCCACCGCTCCGTCGGCCCCGGCCGCCGCGACGACCTCGCGTCCCAGCAACTCCTCCACGACCTGCCCGCCGAGGGTGGCGGGGTCGGGTCCGCGGGTGGCGCCCGCGCGGGGCGCCGTGACGTCCACCACCGCGTACGGCTCCGCCGCGCCGACCCCGCAGGTCCGCAGCCGGGCGTTGAGCTCGGCCGCGTCGGCCCCGGCGAGCGCGGCCACGACGAGCTGCTCGGCGAGCCGCCGCTCCACCCGGCGGCCCTCCTCCACGCGCATGCGTTCGAGCCCGACGCAGGCGGCCAGCTCGTAGCCGAGGTCGGCGCGGTCGAGCAGGTCGCCGTCGAGGGCCAGCGCCCAGCCGGCGGCGCGGTGACCGCGGCCCACCGCGAAGATCGTGCGGCCGTGGGCGCGGGCGGGCAGCCGCGGCGCGGTCAGGTACGCCCGCGCGACCTCCTCGGGCTCGGCCACCGTCCCCACGACGACGTGCCCTGACGCGGTCACGACGGCGCCGGTGACGCCCAGCTCGGCGGCGGCCACCTCGAACAGCTCACGCAGGTCCGCGCCCTCGGCGACGGCCGCGACGAGCCTGCGGTGCCGGCCGAGCGCGGCCCGTACGTCGCCGGACGGGCGGGGCGCGGCGAGCTCGGTGAGGGTGCGGAAGGAGACCTCGGTCGGCACCTCCAGCAGCGGCAGCCCGGCGGCCGCGCAGGCGGCCACGAGGTCGTCGGGCACGTGCCCGAGCAGGGCGGCGCCCGCGCCGACGGCGGCGACCCCGGCCTCGGCGAGGGTGGTCACGAACCGCGCGGAGTCCTCGGGCGCCTGCCGCCACATGAGCCCGGTCAGCACCAGCTCGCCGCCCGACAGGTAGCGCCCCGGCTCGGGCAGGTCGGTGATGTGCACGGTGGCGAACTCGCGGTCGGGGTCGCCGGTCAGCAGCCTCAGCCGCAGGCCGGGAATGTCCAGCAGGTCACGGATCCGCACTTGGAGGAATATACAAGCCGGTTGTTACAGGCTTTGACCGGGATTTCAGCAGTGTGCATAGGACCCGGCACGGCGACGGTGCTCTACTCGGAGAATGACGGACACGGCGGACACGTACACGACGCTGAGCGGGGTGGGCGAGAGCGCCAGGCGGCCGGACGCCACGCTGAAGGTGACGGGCGAGTTCGCCTACGCCTCCGACCTGTGGATCGACGGCATGGCGTGGGGCGCGACGCTGCGCAGCCCGCACCCGTCGGCGTGGATCCGCTCGATCGACGCCGGTCCCGCACTGAAGATCGCCGGCGTGCACGCGGTGCTCACCCACGAGGACGTCCCCGGCGAGAAGTTCTACGGCCTGGACCACAAGGACCAGCCGGTGCTGGCCGTCGACCAGGTGCGCTACCAGGGGGAGCCGGTGGCGCTGGTGGCCGCCGACCATCCCGAGACGGCACGCCGGGCGGCCGCGGCGATCGTGGTCGAGTACGAGGTGCGCGAGCCGGTGACCGACCCCCGCCGGGCCACCGAGATCGTCCGCCGCCAGCCGGTCCGGGTCGGCGACACCTTCGAGGCGGAGGTCGTG
The DNA here is from genome assembly GCF_039529455.1 of Nonomuraea bangladeshensis. Taxonomy (NCBI): domain Bacteria; kingdom Bacillati; phylum Actinomycetota; class Actinomycetes; order Streptosporangiales; family Streptosporangiaceae; genus Nonomuraea; species Nonomuraea bangladeshensis. The sequence goes on along the minus strand of NZ_BAAAMV010000010.1, from coordinate 187,393 downwards.
GTCACCGGCGAGTACGAGGTCGGCATGCAGGACCAGGCGTTCCTCGGCCCGGAGGCGGGCCTGGCGATCCCGGCCGAGGACGGCGGCGTGGACCTGTTCGTCGCCACGCAGTGGCTGCACGTGGACCGCGACCAGCTCGCCCCCTGCCTGAACCTGCCGCCGGAGAAGGTACGGCTGACGCTGTCGGGCGTGGGCGGCGCCTTCGGCGCCCGCGAGGACCTGTCGATGCAGGTGCACGCCTGCATGCTGGCGCTGCGCCTCGGCCGCCCGGTCAAGATGAGCTACGGCCGCGAGGAGTCGTTCTTCGGGCACGTGCACCGCCATCCGGCCCGGATGCGCTACGAGCACGGCGCGACCAGGGACGGCCGGCTCGTCTACGTCAAGGCGGACATCCTGCTGGACGGCGGCGCGTACTGCTCCTCCTCCCCCGCCGTGGTGGGCAACGCGGCCTCGCTGGGCGTGGGCCCGTACGAGGTGCCGAACGTGGACGTCGTCGCGACCGGCGTCTACACCAACAACCCGCCGTGCGGCGCGATGCGCGGCTTCGGCGCGGTGCAGGCGTGCTACGCCTACGAGTCGCAGATGGACCGGCTGGCCGAGGCGTGCGGGCTGTCGCCGGTGGAGATCCGGGTGCGCAACGCGGTGACGCAGGGCTCGCGGCTCATCACCGGCCAGCTCATCGACTCCCCCGCGCCGCTGGCGGACATGCTGCGCGACCTGGAGTCCATGCCGCTGCCCGGCGGGCGGCAGGACGGGGACCTGCGGGCGCTGCCGGGCGGGGTGTCCCAGACGACGCACGGCGAGTCGGTGCGGCGCGGCGTCGGCTACGGCGTCGGGATCAAGAACATCTGCTTCTCCGAGGGCTTCGACGACTACTCGACGGCCCGGGTGCGCGCCGAGCTGGTGAACGGCGAGCCGCACGTCACCGTGCACACCGCGGCCGCCGAGGTGGGCCAGGGGCTGGTGACGGTGCAGGCCCAGATCGCCCGGACGGAGCTGGGCATCGCCGACGTCACGGTGGCGACGGCGGACACCTCGGTGGGCTCGGCGGGGTCGTCGTCGGCGTCGCGGCAGTCGTACGTGACCGGCGGCGCGGTGCGGGCGGCCTGCGAGGCCGTGCGCGCGCGGTTCGGCGGGCTGCCCGCGCGGGAGGCGCTGGAGCGGTACGGGCCGATCGAGGAGACCCGCGAGTACCGGCACCGGCCGACGTACCCGATGGACCCGGTGACCGGGCAGGGCGACTCGCACACGCAGCTCGCGCTGTGCGTGCACCGGGCCGTGGTGGACGTGGACGTGGAGCTGGGCCTGGTCAAGGTCGTGGAGCTGGCGGCGGTCCAGGACGTCGGCCGGGTGCTCAACCCGCAGGCGCTGGAGGGCCAGATCCACGGCGGCTCGGCGCAGGGGCTCGGGCTGGCGCTGATGGAGGAGATCCAGGTACGGGACGGCGTGGTGGCCAATCCGTCGTTCACCGACTACCTCATCCCCACGATCCTCGACATGCCGCCGATGCAACTGAAAATCCTGGAAAATCCGGACCCGGCGGCTCCGTACGGGCTGCGTGGCGCGGGCGAGCCCCCGACCCTGTCCTCGACCCCGGCCGTCGCGGCGGCCGTGCGGGCGGCGACCGGGCTCCGGTTGACGCGCGTTCCGATCAGGCCGGAAGATATCGCCTTGTCTGACGAAAAGGGGGCCTGACGCGAAGGGTCGGGTCTGACGGGGAGGTACGTGATGACGAGCGCGCGCGAGGCCGCCGAGGCCGAGTTCCGCCGGTTCGACACCGACGGCGACGGCCTGCTGACCGCCGAAGAGATCCGCAGCGCCAACGAGGCGCTGGGCGGGCAGGGCGCGACCGAGAGCGAGATCGAGGCGTTCATCAGCTCCGCCGACCGCGACGGCGACGGCACGATCGGCCTGGAGGAGTTCGTCGGGCTGGTCGGCCACGGCAGGCACGAGAAGGCGTGATCTAGTCCGGCGCCGGGTAGGCAACGGGCACTCCCCCTGATCACAAAGGGGGGAAGGCGTGCTCGACCGGCTCTTCGAGCTGACCCGGCGCGAGACCACGGTCGGCCGCGAGGTGCGTGGCGGGATCACCACCTTCATGGCCATGGCGTACATCATCCTGCTCAACCCGATCATCCTGGCCGGGGCGAAGGACGTCACGGGCGCCCAGCTCTCCATCGTGCAGCTGACCACCAGCACCGCGCTGGCGGCGGCGATCTCGACGCTGCTCATGGCGTTCGTCGGCAACGCGCCCTTCGGCCTGGCCGCCGGGCTGGGGCTCAACGCGGTCGTCGCCTACCAGGCCGCCCCCCACATGACGTGGCGCGAGGCGATGGGCCTGGTGGTGCTCGGCGGCTTCGTGATCATCCTGCTGGCCGTGACCGGTCTGCGCACCCTGATCATGAACGCCATCCCGCTCGCGCTCAAGCACGCCATCAGCGTCGGCATCGGGCTGTTCGTCGCGCTCATCGGCCTGGTGGACGCCGGGTTCGTGGCCACGGGCTCGGGCACGCCCGTGCAGCTCGGCGCCACCGGCCATCTGACGGGCTGGCCGGTCGTGATGTTCTGCTTCGGCCTGCTGCTGATGATCGCCCTGTACGCCCGCCGCACCCCGGCCGCCATCCTCATCAGCATCGTGGTGACCGCGGCCCTGTCGGTCCTGGTGAACTCCGTGGCCACCGTCGATCCCCGGTCGTGGGGCGTGGTGACGCCGCGGGTGCCCGAGTCGCTGGTCGCCGCGCCGGACTTCGGGCTGGTGGGGCAGTTCGACCTGTTCGGCGGGTTCGCCAGGGCGGGGGCGCTGAGCGCGGCCGTCGTGCTGTTCACACTCGTCCTGTCGGGCTTCTTCGACGCGATGGGCACCATCATCGGCGTCAGCGACGAGGCCGGCCTGGTGGACCGGGCCGGCCAGGTGCCGCGGCTCGGCCGCATCCTGACCGTGGACGGGGTCGCCGGCATGGTGGGCGGCTCGGTCAGCGCCTCGGCGAACACCGTGTTCGTGGAGTCGGCGGCGGGCGTCGGCGAGGGCGCGCGCACCGGCCTGGCCAGCGTGGCGACCGGGGCGCTGCTCGGGCTGACGCTGCTGTTCACGCCGCTCGCCGGCGTGGTGCCCGCCGCGGCCGCCGCTCCCGCGCTGGTGCTGGTCGGGGCGCTGATGATGATGCAGAGCAGGAACGTGCCCTGGCAGGACGTGGACGTCGCGATCCCGGCGTTCCTCACCATCGCGCTGATGCCGTTCACGTACTCGATCACCAACGGGGTCGGCGCGGGCGTCATCTCCTACACCCTGATCAAGGCGGCCAGGGGCCGGTTCGCCGAGATCCCGTGGCTGCTGTGGGTGGTGTCGCTGGTGTTCCTCGCCTATTTCGCGATCGACTGGCTGGAGCGGCTTTTCGCCTGATCAGCCCAGGTCGCCGCTGTTGCAGGCGACGCCGTTGCGGTCGGTGTCGGGATACCAGAAGTATTCCGCGTGGGAGTCCTTGGAGTAGGGGCCGTAACCGTGCGCCACGGCCTCCTTGCAGGAGGCGTAGCGCGGGTCCTCGCCGCCGGCGCCGGAGGCGGGGCTCGTGACGCCGGGAGAGGTCGCGGCGCCCGGCTGCGTCCCCGACGAGGCGGGCGGGGTCGCGGGCGGAGTGGTCGGCGGGGTCGCGCCGGGGTCGGTCCCGGGGTTCGTGCCGGTGCCAGGGTCGGTGCCGGGGTCGGTGCCCGGCGGGGAGGCGGCGGGCGAGGCGCCCGCGGACGGGCCGAGCAGCCGCGCGGTCAGGGCGTCGGCCTCCTCCTTGGTGAACCCGGCGATGCGCAGGCTGTCGCCGTTCATCGGCTCGGTCACGACGGGCGCGGCCACCACCGTCTTGGGCTGCTCCGGCTCGGCGGGGGCGAGCACGACGGCGAGCTGCCGCTGGTCGGGCTCCAGCTCGTCGACGAGCTCGACCAGCTTGTCCTTGAACCCGGCGGCGACGGCGATGCGGACGGAGTATTGGCCGTCCTTCTCCCTGATCGGCTCGATGCGCTGCACCGACAGGACGGTGACGCCGTCCTCAAGGAGGTAGCAGGTGCGCTGCTCCTCGTCGAGCACGGCCTGCTCGCCCGGGCACGGCGCGGGCTTGGTGTCCTTGACCGGGGCGAAGTGCAGCGGCACCGCCAGCCTGACCGGCGGGGCGCCGCCGAGCAGCGGCTGGTCGGGGTTCTTGGTCATCAGGACCGCGACGGTGCCGAGCACGCCGGCCACGAGCACCACCAGCACGAGCGAGACGATCAGCACGATGGTGGTGAGTCTGCTGGCCTGCGGCTCCTCCGGATCCGCGGGGGGCTGCGCTTCCGGCTTGTCCATCGATGACGTTCCCATCCTGACGTTCGGGCCGCGGAGAGCCTATCGAGGACCGGCCGGGGCAAGGTAATCATGACGGATCGCGGATTGACCGCAAAATCGGCGCGGACGGAAGGCGATCGATGAAGATCGGTGTTCCCGTAGAGGTCAAGAACAGCGAATACCGGGTGGCGCTGACGCCGGCGGGCGTGCACGAGTTCGTCCGCCACGGCCACCAGGTCCACGTCGAGCGCGGCGCCGGCGAGGGGTCGGCGATCCCCGACGCCGACTTCGCCGCGGCGGGCGCGGTCATCGTCCCGGAGGCCGACGAGGTGTGGGGCGCGGCCGACCTGGTGCTGAAGGTCAAGGAGCCGGTCGCCGAGGAGTACCACCGGCTGCGCAAGGGCCTGGTGCTGTTCACCTACCTCCACCTGGCCGCCTCCCGGCCGTGCACGCGGGCGCTCCTGGACTCGGGGTGCACGGCGGTCGCGTACGAGACCGTCCAGACAGCGAACGGCGCGCTGCCGTTGCTGGCCCCCATGTCGGAGGTCGCGGGCCGGCTGGCGCCGCAGGTCGGCGCCTACCACCTGATGCGCTCGGCGGGCGGCCGGGGCGTGCTGATGGGCGGCGTGTCCGGCGTGCACGCGGCGCACGTCGTCGTCATCGGGGCGGGCGTGTCCGGCATGAACGCCGCCGCCATCGCCCTCGGCATGCAGGCCGAGGTGCTGCTGCTGGACAGCAACATCGACAAGCTGCGCCAGGCCGACCTCATCTACCAGGGCCACTGCCAGACGGTCGCGTCGAACACGCTGGAGATCGAGCGGGCGGTGACGGAGGCCGACCTGGTGATCGGCGCGGTGCTGGTGCCCGGCGCGAAGGCGCCCAAGCTGGTGACCAACGACCTGGTCGCGCGGATGAAGCCGGGCTCGGTGCTGGTGGACATCTCGATCGACCAGGGCGGCTGCTTCGAGGACTCCCGGCCGACGACGCACGAGGAGCCGACCTACCGGGTGCACCGGTCGCTGTTCTACTGCGTGGCCAACATGCCGGGGGCGGTGCCGCACACCTCGACGTTCGCGCTGACGAACGTCACGTTGCCGTACGCGCTTTCCATCGCCGACCTCGGCTGGCGGCGGGCCATGCGCGAGGACCCGGCGCTGGCCCGCGGCCTGAGCACGCACGAGGGGCAGCTGACCAGCGAGCCCGTGGCCGAGGCGCACGGGCTGGAATGGACGCCGGCCCGGGACGTGCTCGGCTGAGCACGTCCCGGGCCGGTCGTTCCCGCTCGGGGGCTACTGCTGCTGCTGCGACGGGCTGGCCGACGGACGGAGCGTCTCCATCGGGGTGTTCTGCTGGCCCGTGGGCTCGGGCGGCAGCGGGGCCTCGTCGGCCGTGGTGGTGATGGCGCCGTCGCCGCCGCAGGTCGCGCCGGGCTCCGGCGTGTCGGCGCCGTTCTGGTAGCGCTTGATGAAGGCGGGCAGCTTGGGGTCGGCCGGGTCGGTCAGCTTGAGCTGGTGGCCCCAGGAGGACACGACGATCGGCGAGGGCAGGTTGGGGAACGGGCTCATCAGCATGTAGTTCTGCTGGCCCGTGGACGTGGCGACTTCCTTCAGCTTGTCGATCTGGGCCTTCGGCAGGTCGGGCCGGTAGGTGATCCAGGTCGCGCCGTGCTCCAGCGAGTGGACGGCGTGCTCGGGGTGGATCGGCTTGTCGTAGATCGCGCACTGCTGCCAGTAGTTGTTGTGCTGGCCGCCGACCGGCGGGGTCTCCTTGTAGGTGACCGGGGTCCAGACGTGCTCGCCGGCTTCGTACTTGGCGCTCGTCACGGCGTCCAGCGAGGTCTCACGGGCCTGCTTCACCAGGTAGAAGCCCACCAAACCGACCAGGACGACGATGATCAGCCCGCCCGTGCCCCACATGAGCAGCGCGGCGCGGCGTTGTTTGCGCTTCTGGTCGGCCCGCATCTTCTGCAGATGCTCGCGCCGCGCCTGCGCCTTCTCCTTCGTCATCGTTCCTCCATCGGCGTACCAACAGGGGTCACCTTATGCCCTTCCGGCGTATGCGGAGAATAAGGCGGACGTAAGGCAGCGATCTCAGGTTCGTCCCCAGGTGGGTACGCTGGACGCGTCATGGACAAGCCCCTCAGAAACCCCGTGCTCATCGTCTGCGGCGTGCTGGTGCTCGCCGCGGCGGCCTATCTGCTCTTCGGTCGCTCGGGCACGCCCGGCGACTCCTCGCCGGAGGCCGGGTTCGCCCGCGACATGGCCGTGCACCACGCGCAGGCCGTCGACATGTCCTTCGTCGTCAGGGACAAGCGGCCCGCCAAGGAGATCTCCAGCCTGGCCTTCGACATCATCAACACGCAGGCCAACCAGCGCGGCATGTTCCTCGGCTGGCTGCAGCAGTGGGGGCTCGACCAGGCGGGCGGCGACAGGCCGATGGCGTGGATGAGCGGCCACGGGCACGGCGCCGCAGCGCCCACAGCCGGGCCCGCCGGCGTCGCGAGCACCGGCCTGATGCCCGGCATGGCCTCCCCGGAGGAGCTGGCCAGGCTCAAGGCGGCCGACGGCACGCAGGCCGAGGTGCTGTTCCTGCAGCTCATGATCCGCCATCATGAGGGCGGGGTGGAGATGGCCGAGGGCCTGCTCGACCTGTCGACCCGGTCCGAGGTGGTGAACATGGCGCGCAAGATCGTCCAGGGGCAGAGCAGCGAGATCAAGCTGATGACCGACCTGCTGCACCGGCGCGGCGCGCAGCCGCTCCCGTCGATCCTCCAGCCGAAGTAGGCGGGCGCTCCCGGGGTGGACGCTGACGCCGTGGTGGTCGGCTCCGGGCCCAACGGGCTCGTCGCCGCCGTCACGCTGGCCCGCGCCGGACGCCGGGTGCTGCTGCTGGAGGCGGCCGACCGGTTCGGCGGCGCGCTCCGCTCCGGCGAGCTGACCCTGCCAGGACGGGTGCACGACTTCGGCGCGACCGTCATGGCGATGGCCCTCGCCTCCCCCGCCTTCCGCGGGCTGGAGCTGAAGGGCGTGGAGTTCGTCCATCCGCCGGTGCCCGCCGCCCATCCGCTGGACGGCCGCCCGGCGGTGCTGGTGCACCGCGATCCCGTCCACACCGCCGCCGGGCTCGGCCGTGACCGGCGTGCCTGGCTGGCGACCGTCGGCGCGACCGCGCGGGCCGGGCCGCCGCTGGTGGAGCTGCTGCTCAAGCCGCTCGGGCCGTGGGGCGGCGTGCCGCCGGCGGCGTTCGCGCAGGCGGCGGCGTTCGGGGCGGTGGCGCTGCTGCCCGCCACCACGTTCGCGCGGCGGGCCTTCCGCACGACCGAGGCGCGGGCGGTGCTCGCCGGCATGGCCGCGCACTCCGTCCTCGACCTGCGCTCCCCCGTCAGCGCCGGCTACGGCCTGCTGCTGGCGTCCCTGGCCCACTCGGTGGGCTGGCCGCTGGTGCGGGGCGGGTCGCAGGTGCTGGCCGACGCGCTGGTGGCCGAGCTGCGCGCGCTGGGCGGCGAGGCCGTCACCGGGCACCGGGTGCGGCGGCTGGCCGAGGTGCGGGCGCCCGTCGTGGTGCTCGACGTGACGCCCAGGCAACTGCTCGCCATGGCCGACCTGCCGGCCGGCTACCGGCGGCGGCTGGAGCGCTACCGCTACGGCCCGGGGGTGTTCAAGCTCGACTGGGCGCTGGACGGGCCCGTGCCGTGGCGGGATCCGGCGGTCGCCGGGGCGGGCACGGTCCATCTCGGGGGGACGCTGGAGGAGATCGCGCTCAGCGAGGCGGAGTCGGCGGCCGGGCGGGTGTCGCCGCGGCCGTACGTGCTGGTGGTGCAGCCGTACGCGGCCGATCCGACGCGGGGCGGGCACACCTTGTGGGCCTACTGCCACGTCCCGAACGGCTCGCGCGCCGACCTGACCGGCGCGATCGAGGCCCAGATCGAGAGGTACGCCCCCGGCTTCCGCGAGCGGGTGCTGGCCCGGCACGCCATGGGCCCGGCCGAGCTGGAGGCGTTCGACGCCAACCTGGTGGGCGGCGACATCTCCGGCGGGCTGTCCAGCCTCGCGCAGTTCCTGCGCCGCCCGGTGTGGTCGCCGGCACCGTGGCGCACCCCGCTGCCGGGGGTGTTCCTGTGCTCGGCGGCCACGCCGCCGGGCGGCGGGGCGCACGGCATGGGCGGCTGGCAGGCCGCCCGGCTCGCCCTGCGCCCCTGATCGCGCCGGCGGTCAGCCGGCTGAGGCCGCCATCTCCTCGGCGACCGCCGCGGCGAAGGCGTCCACGTCGGCCTCGGTGGTGTCGAAGGCGCACATCCAGCGGACCTCGCCGGTGGCCTCGTTCCAGGTGTAGAAGCGGAAGCGCTTCTGCAGGCGCTCGGTGACGTCGGGCGGCAGGACGGCGAAGACCGCGTTGGCCTCGACCGGCCGGGGCAGGACGACGCCGGGGATGTCGCGGACGGCGTCGGCCAGCCGCCGCCCCATGGCGTTGGCCTGGCGGGCGTTGCGCAGCCACAGGTCGCCGGCGAGCAGCGCCTCGAACTGCGCCGAGACGAAGCGCATCTTCGACGACAGCTGCATGAACGTCTTGCGGATGTAGTCGACGCCGCTCGCCGCCTCGGGGTTGAGCACGACGACGGCCTCGCCGTACAGCAGCCCGATCTTGGTGCCGCCGAAGGAGAGCACGTCCACGCCGACGTCCGTGGTGAGCGCCCGCAGGGGCACGTCGAGCGCGGCGGCGGCGTTGGTGAGCCGGGAACCGTCGAGGTGGACGAGCAGCCCCCGCTCGTGGGCGTGCGCGCAGAGCGCGGCGAGCTCGTCAGGGGTGTAGAGGGTGCCGAGCTCGGTGGTGTTGGACACCGACACCACGCGCGGCTGCGCGCGGTGCACGTCGCCGAAGCCCCACGCCTGCCGGTCGACCAGCTCGGGGGTGAGCTTGCCGTCCGGCGTGGGCACGGGCAGGAGCTTGATCCCGGCCGTGACCTCGGGGGCGCCGCCCTCGTCGGTGTTGATGTGGGCGCTCTCGGCGCAGATGACCGCCTCCCACGGGCGGGTCATCGCCCGCAGGGAGACGACGTTCGCGGCCGTGCCGTTGAAGACGGGCCACGCCTGCGCCTGCTCGCCGAAGTGGCGGCGGAAGACGTCCTGCAGCGCCTCGGTGTAGGCGTCCTCGCCGTAGGCGATCTGGTGTCCGCCGTTGGCCGTGGCGATGGCCTGCAGGATCTCCGGGTGGACGCCGGCGTAGTTGTCGCTGGCGAACGCCTTGAGATGGGGGTCGTGCCGGGGGATCAAGAGGTGAGGTCCAATCGGGTGCCGTTGAGCTCGGCGGCGGGGCGGTCGTAGAGTCCGCCGATCGCCGCGGCGAGGTCGTTGACGTCGGTGAAGCCGGCGAAGCGGGCCTGCGGCTTGGCGGCCCGCATCGCGTCGTTGACGAGGGCCTTGACGACGAGGACGACGGCCGCCGACGAGGTGCCGGACAGCGCGTCGGCCAGGGAGAGCGTCCACGCCTCCGCCGCCGCCTTGGCCGCGGAGTAGGCCGCGCCGCCGGCGGACGGCTTCTCCGCCGCCTTGGCCGAGACGATCACGAAGCGGCCGTTGTCGCTGCGGCGCAGCAGCGGCTCGAAGGCCAGCGAGACGTGCTGGAGGGTGCGGATCAGCAGGTCGTGCAGCAGGTCCCAGTCGTCGAGCGAGGTCTCGGCGAAGGACGCTGACCCGCGCCAGCCGCCGACCAGGTGGACCACGCCGTCCACGCGGCCGTGCTCGCGCTCGACACGCTCGGCGAGCCGCTGCACGGCGGCGCGGTCGAGCAGGTCGACGTCGTCCTTGTCGACGCCGATGACGGTGTGGCCGTCCTTGCGGAAGTGCGCCGTCACGGCCTCGCCGGTGGGGCCGCCGGCCCCCGTCACCAAGATGATCATGCGCGCAGCCCCTTAGTCGATTCGACGACGTCCGTCAGCTTACGACGCAGTGCCTCGTAGAACATGCTCAGGGGGAACTCGTCCGGCAGGACCGCGTCCACCTTGGCCTTCTGCTCCTCCGGCAGCGCCGCGACGCCCTTGGCCCAGACGGACGCCGGGTGCGGGGCCACGTAGGCGCTGACCAGCTCGTGGGCGGCCAGCCAGTGGGCGAGCTTGGACCGGTCGATGCTATCGCGGTAGAGCTTCTCCACCTCGCCGCGCAGGTCGGCCACGCCGTCGGCGACGCGCGCCCAGTCGATCGACAGCCGGTTGTCGGTCCAGCGGATGACGTCGTTGCGGTGCAGGTAGGCGAACAGGAGCTGGCCGCCGAGCCCGTCGTAGTTGCGCACCCGGTCACCGCTGATCGGGAAGCGGAACAGCCGGTCGAACAGGATCGCGTGCTGGACGTAGCGGGCGTGCGGCACGCCCTCGCGCTCCAGCTTCACCGCCTCGCCGAACGCGGTCAGGTCGCAGCGCAGCTCCTCCAGCGAGTACAGCCAGTACGGCATCCGCTGCTTGATCATGAACGGGTCGAACGGCAGGTCGCCGTGGCTGTGCGTGCGGTCGTGGACGAGGTCCCACAGCACGAAGGTGTCCTCGGCGAGCGGCTGCGAGTCCAGCAGCCGGGCGGCGTCCGGCGGCAGGTCCAGCTTGAGCGTCTCGGCCGCCGCTGCCGAGACCCGGCGGAAGCGCGCGGCCTCGCGGTCGGCGAAGATGCCGCCCCAGGTGAAGCGGGCCGGCGTCTGCCGCACCGCGACGGTCTCGGGGAAGAGCACGGCCGAGTGGGTGTCGTAGCCGGAGGTGAAGTCCTGGAAGGCGATCGGCACGAACATCGGGTTGTCGTAGCCGCCCGCCTCCAGCCGGGCCAGCCAGTCCGGCCAGATCGTCCGGATCCAGACGGCCTCCAGGTTGCGGTTGGGGTTGCCGTTCTGGGTGTACATCGGGAAGACGACCAGGTGCTCCAGGCCGTCCACGCGCTGGGTGTCGGGGTGGAACAGGTCGAGCGAGTCGAGGAAGTCGGGGACGCCGAGCCCGGACGCGGCCCACTTGGCGAGGTCCGCGCGGACCGCCTCCAGGTACGCGGCGTCGTGCGGGAAGTGCGGCGCCAGCTCGCCGACGGTGGCGCCGACCCGCTCGACCAGCGCGGCGGCCCGCTCCTTGGCCTCCTCCGGCACCGAGCCGTCCTTGACCTGCAGCGGCCGCAGCTCCTCCACGATCTCCTTGAGCCGGGCGAACAGCTCCGCCTTCACCGCGTCGCGGGCGCCGGCCGCCGCGCCGTCCTCGGGGACGCGGGCGGCCCAGGTGACGACGTTGCCCCAGAGGGCGCGGTGGTCGTAGTCGTCGATCGAGTCGTCGCCGAACAGGTCGGAGTCGGCGAACGCGACGACCCTGCCCTGCCCGTGCCGCACGGCCACCGCGAGCGGCGCGCCCGCCGGGTCGGCCGTGGCGGAGGTGGTGAACAGCACGGTGGCGTCGCGGCCCGGCTCCACGGTCAGCACGCCGCTGCGGTAGAAGCAGGCGTCCCGCACGCCGGCGAGCAGGCCGCCCGTGGTGGCGCGCTCGGCGCGCACCCAGGTCGCGACGCCCTGGTGGGCGTGGCCGGGGTCGCGGACCGTGGTGTGGCCGACGCCGAGGCCGAAACGGGCGAGCAGGTCGCGCAGGTTGTTGCCGTACTTGTCCTGCTCCTCCTCGGCCAGCACGACGAGCCCGCCGCCGGCGGCCACGTACGCCTCGACGGCGTCGAGCTCCTCGGCGGACAGGACGGGGCTGCCCTGGCCGGTGGTGCGCTCCCAGCGCTCGCCCGAGGGGTGCGCGATGACCAGCACGTCCTGCTCGGCGAGGACGCCGGGTTGGAGCGTTCCCGTGGTGCGGGCGGTCACCGTGTGGCCGAGATGGCGCAGCAGCTCCGCCGCCCGCGCATAACTGTTGTCATCGGGGTGGGCGGGGTTGATGGCCTCGGCCACCTCGCGCCGCACGGTCCACGACTCGCTGTGGGCCTCGTCGAACAGTACTCGGGGGAACGCTCGCATGAAAATCTCCTGTATCGGCCGCCTTATGCCGAAAAATATACACATATGGCCCGATGGTTGCCTACAACCTCAGGCCGCACCCGGCCGGACGACCCCCGACTCGTACGCGAACACCACCGCCTGCGCCCGGTCGCGCAGGGACAGCTTCATGAGCACCCGCGCCACGTGCGTCTTCACCGTCGCCTCCCCCACGAACAGCTCGCCCGCGATCTCGGCGTTGGTGAGGCCGCGCGCCAGCAGCCGCAGCACCTCCAGCTCGCGCGGCGTCAGCTCGCCCAGCATCGGCGACGGCTTCGGCTCGGCCCGCCCGGCGAACGTGGCGATCACCCGGCTGGTCACCGCCGGGTCGAGCAGCGCGTCGCCCGCGTGCACCACCCGGATGGCCTCGAGGAGCTGCTCCGGCGGCGAGACCTTCAGCAGGAACCCGCTGGTGCCGGCGCGCAGCGCCGCGTAGAGGTTCTCGTCGGTGTCGAACGTCGTCAGCGTGATGACCTTCGGCGGCGACGGCGTGTCGAGCAGCTCCCTGGCCGCCGACAGCCCGTCCAGCCGGGGCATCGAGATGTCCATGAGGACGATGTCCGGGCGCGTGCGCCGCGCCACGGAGATCGCCTCCCGCCCGTCGGCCGCCTCGCCGACGACTTCCATGCCGGGGTCGCTGTCGACGACCATGCGCAGCCCGGCTCTCACCATCGCCTGATCGTCCGCGATGACTATGCGTATGCCCACAGCCGGAGGGTAGACTCCGGGGATATCCCTTGAACACCCAGGTCAAGCAGGGCACAAGTCAGTTCCAAGTCACGGGCGCCCGCTCATGAGACCTGGATGCTCTGCCTGAAGCGGGCCTGGGTCGCGTCGTCGCAGTTCGACTTGGCGCAGAAGTACATCACGAGCATGTTCTTGGGCTGCCGGGCGATCACGTAGCTGACGAAGCCGAGCCGCGCGCCGCTCGACTGGTCGATGATGGAGCCGTCGAAGCGGGTGGCCGGTTTGTTGCCCGCCTGGTCCTGCACCGGCTTGCCGACGTCGACCGTGCCGGGCAGCAGGGAGTCCATCTTGGCCTTCATCGAGTCGGAGTCGCCCGCCGGGTCCAGGGTGTCGGAGATCTGCACGTACACGCCGGAGGCGCCCTCCGGGTCGTCGGCGATGACCTGCGAGATCGCCGACCAGTCGGCGCCGGGACCGGCCACGAACAGCGACTCGAACTCCGTCGCGTGCGGCGAGGCCACGGCGAACAGGTCCCGGTGGGTGCGCGCCGTCCAGTCGCCGGGGTAGTCGAAGGCGACCGGCGCGGCCGGGCTGGGCTGGTAGCGCGTCCAGGTGTCGCCGCGGTGGCTGAAGACGATGAACGCCACCAGCGCCAGCGCGGTGACGGCGGCGACCAGCGTGACCGCCACGATCGGCACCCGGCCGGGACGCTTGCCGCGGGCGGCGGGCCTGGCGGTCGGCGCGGGGGCGTAGGTTCCCGGGCTTGGGTGCGGGCCGGACGGCGGCCCTCCGTAAGGATAGGAGTGCGGCCCCGAGGAGCCCGGCACGGAGTGGGGCCCCGAGGAGCCGCCGGGCATGGAGTGCGGGCCTGAGCCCGGGAACGAGCCCGGATTCGAGCGCGGCCCGGAGGAGCCCGGCACGGAGTACGGGCCGGAGTGCGGGCTCGTCCCGGGGCGCGGCACCAGGCCGCCGCCCAGCAGCGCGTCGGGGTCGGCCTGGGGGCCGCTGATCGCGTCGCGGAGCGCGGTGACGAACTCGGTGCAGGTGGCGTAGCGCTGCTCGGGCGACTTGGCCAGCGCCCGCGCCATCACCGCGTCCACCTGCGGCGGCAGCTCGGGCCTGATGTGCGACAGCGGCACGGGCTGCTCGGCGAGGTGCGCCCACAGCAGCGCGATGTCGTTCTCCCGCTGGAACGGCAGCCGCCCCGACAGCGCCTCGTAGACCACGCAGGCCAGCGCGTACTGGTCGCAGCGCCCGTCGATGTGCTCCTTGTTGATCTGCTCGGGCGACATGTACCGGGGCGTGCCGATGAACTGGTCGGTCTGGGTCAGCCCCGAGATGGACGAGCGGTGCTTGGTGATGCCGAAGTCGGTGAGGTAGACGTGGTCGCCGGCCAGCAGGATGTTGGCCGGTTTGACGTCGCGGTGGATGAGGTCGTGGGCGTGCGCGGCGTCGAGCGCGGCGGCCACCTGCGCGAAGATGCGGTTGGCCGGGCCGAGCGGGAGCGGCCCCCGGTCGTGGATGAAGCGGCGCAGGTCGAGGCCGTCCACGTAGCGCATGGCGATGTAGAGCACGCCGTCGGCGTCGGCGTTGGCCTCGTAGATCGGGATGATGTTGGGGTGCTCGATGCTGGCGACGGTCCTGGACTCCAGGATGAACCGCTGCCTGAACCGGTCGTCGACGCTGAGCACCGGGTTGAGGATCTTCAGCGCGACGCGGCGGCTCAGCCGGGGGTCGAGCGCCAGGTAGACGACGGCCATGCCGCCCTTGCCGACGATGTCCTCGATGTAGTACCCGGCCACCTCCTGGCCGATGAGCGATCTGTCGTTCAAGTGCATCACGTCTCGATGGGGTGACCGCAGTAGCCGCAGAAGCGGTGGCCGGCGCCCAGCCTCATGCCGCAGGACACGCAGTACTTCATCGGGCCCTCCTGCGCCGTCAGCACCTGCTGCTGCTGCTGCGGGACCGCCTGGAACGGCTGGGAGCGCCGGACGACGACGGTCTGGCTGGCGCCTTCGTCGTAGGCGGGGCCGGTCGCAAGCGGTGGCGGCAGTTCTTCCGTACGTCTGTCAGGAGCGCGGCGGCGCCACAGCAGATACGCCCCGCCGCCCGCCGCGATGAAGAGCACGCCCGCCGCCACCAGGAACGGCCACAGCGGCCGGGAGGAGGAGGCCGGGGGCGCGGCGAGCTGCTTGGTGCCCTGGTCCTCGGGGCCGCCGCGCTTGGCCAGCGTGGTCTTGAGCAGGTTGGCGGCCACCACGTCGCCGGGGTAGAGCTCCAGCACGCGCTGGAAGCCCGGCGCGGCCTCGGTGTAGTACTTGGTGTGGTAGCGGGCGAGCGCCGCCTCGAACGCGGTGTCGATGGCGCCGCGACGCGGCGTCACCTTGGCCTGGGTGAGGACGTTCAGGACCTCGCGGACCCCGAGCATCTTGCCTTCCTTGCCGCCGCCGATGAGCAGGCCGATGACGTGGCCGTCCTTGTCGCCGATGACCGGCGCGCCCACCATGCCCTTGTCGGCCATGGCGCCCAGCTCGGCAGGCTCGTCCACCTTCTTCTCCGGGTCGGCGAACGGCCGGCCCGTCTGGCCCTTGCCGCCGCCCTGCCCGAGGTGCGCGATCGTGACGCTGTGCTGCACGTCCGGG
Source organism: Nonomuraea bangladeshensis (assembly GCF_039529455.1). Classification (NCBI taxonomy): domain Bacteria; kingdom Bacillati; phylum Actinomycetota; class Actinomycetes; order Streptosporangiales; family Streptosporangiaceae; genus Nonomuraea; species Nonomuraea bangladeshensis. Next base: position 171,772 of record NZ_BAAAMV010000010.1, on the reverse strand, counting down.
CCGGGGCGGCCGAGGAAGCCCGCGACGTTGGTGGGCGAGCCCACCTGGTCGGGCACCTTGTCGGCCAGCGGCGCGGTCGGCATGCCTACGCCGGTCGCGGGGGTCAGCGGCACCAGCACCGCGGGGTCGTCGGGGTCGGGGCCGGCCTTGATGCACTTGACCTTGTAGCCGTCGGTGCTGGCGGGGGTGACGTTGGGGTAGGCGGTGATCTCGGTCGTGACGTCGATGATGCAGGTGGCGGTGTCGGTCTTGGGCGGGTAGCACTCCTGCAGGTGGTGGTTGAGCCGGTCGTCGGAGAGCTTGTGCTTCTTGTAGTCGGCCGGGATCTTCACCTTGTGGTGCTCGGCGAAGATCCTGTTGGCGGCGTAGACGGCGACGTCGTCGGGGTTGACCGCCAGGCGGCGCAGGCCGACGACGGTGCCGTCGGGGTTGACGACCGTGCCGGTGCCGGAGGCGAAGGGGATGTCGTAGGACCGCTCCACGTGTTTGAGCTCGCCGATGTGGTCGAGCAGGGTGATCTCCACGTGGGAGACCGCTTCGAGGCGCACCACGGCGGGGGTGACCAGGTCCGTGATGCCGCTGGGGTGGTCGTGGGCCGCGACCGGCGCGGCGGTCAGGAACACCGTGGCCGACACGACAGCCGCGACGGCACCGAGAAGAGCTGTGAGGCGCGCCATCTCTCCGCTCCCAACACAAGGACTAGGACCAGCGTCCCAATCACCCGTCGTAAGTCAATAGACCACTACGTAGACAAGCGCTTGCTAGGGGGCGTAGCGTACCCGGGTGGCCTACTCGATCGGCGTCGATGTCGGCGGCACCTTCACCGATGTGGTCCTTCGAGATACGTCCGGCGCGATTTCCGTGGCCAAGTGCTTGAGTACCCACTACGACCCCATCGCGGGAATCGTGGCGGGCGTTACGCGCGCCCTCGGCGGCCGGGATCCCGCGCAGGTCACGCGGGTGGTGCACGCCACGACGCTGGCCACCAACGCGGTGCTGGAGCGGACCGGCGTACGTGTCGCCTATGTCACGACTCAGGGCTTTCGTAGCGTCGTGCCGCTCGGCCGTTACGCCCGCGTCGAGGAGGACCGCTACGACCTCCGCTTCACCCCGCCCCCTCCCCCGGTCGCGCCCGAGGACTGCTTCGAGGTGACCGAGCGCGTCTCGGCGCGCGGCGAGGTCCTGACGCCCCTCGACGACGCCTCCGTACGCCGGGTCGCCGCCGAGATCGCCGGGCGCGGCATCGGCTCGGCCGCCGTGTGCCTGCTGCACGCCTACGCCAACCCCGCCCACGAGCGGCGGGTCGCGGAGATCCTGCGCGCGTCGGTGCCGTCCGTGGTGACCAGCTCGCAGGTGTGGCCGGAGATCCGCGAGTACGAGCGCGCCACCACCACCATCATGTCCGCCTACGTCGGCCCGCTCATGGCCTCCTACCTGTCCCGGCTGCGCGAGCGGCTGACCGCGCTCGGGATCCGCGCGCCCGTCCACGTCATGGAGTCCGGGGGCGGCGTCGTCTCCGCCGAGCTGGCCGCGCGGCGGGCGGTGGCCACGATCGAGTCGGGGCCGGCGGCCGGGGTGCTGGCGGCGGCCGGGGCCGGGTTCGCCGACGCGATCTCGTTCGACATGGGCGGGACCACCGCCAAGGCGTGCGTGGTGCGCGGCGGGCGGCCGGAGATCACCCACGAGTTCCACGTCGGCGGCAAGGGCAGCTTCGGCGGGCGGCGGGCGGGCACCGGCGTGCCGATCAGGACCCCGGCCATCGACCTGGCGGAGGTGGGCGCGGGCGGCGGCAGCGTGGCCTGGCTGGACCCGGCGGGCACGCTGCGCGTCGGTCCGCGCTCGGCCGGGTCGTCCCCGGGCCCCGCCTGCTACGGGCTGGGCGGCGCGGAGCCCACGGTCACGGACGCCAACCTGGTGCTCGGCTACCTCGCCTCCGCCTCGATCCCGCTGACGCCGGCCCTCGCGGAGGAGGCGATCGACCGGCTCGCCGGGCCGCTCGGCGTGGCGCGGGAGGAGGCGGCGCGGGCGGTGCACGAGATCGTCAGCGCCGCGATGGCCTCCGCCGTGCACGTCGTGACCGTGCAGCGGGGCATCGACCCGCGCGGCTTCGCCCTGGTGGCCTTCGGCGGGGCCGGGCCCATGCACGCGGCGCGAGTGGCCGAGCGGTTCGGGATCGCGACGGTCGTGGTGCCCGCCCACTGCGGGGTGGCCTCGGCGGCGGGGCTGCTGGCCGGCGACCTCGCCACCGAGCGGGTCCGTTCCCGGCTGGACGCGGGCGACCCCGAGCCGATCTTCGCCGGGCTCGTGGCGGAGGCGGCCGCCGACCTGGGGGTGTCGCCGGCGGATCCGGAGGTGCGGGTGGAGCGGTCGGTGAACGTGCGCTTCCTCGGACAGTCCCACGACCTCACGGTGGCCTGGTCGCCGTCCCGCGACGAGCTCGCCACCCGTTTCGCCGCGCGGTACCGGCAGGTGTACGGGATCGAGCAGCACGGCGAGATCGAACTGGTCGGCTACCGCGTCCGCCTCACCGCCCCGGCGGCGCCCCGCGCACCTCGGCCATCCGCCCTGGCCGGGGCCCTCGCACACCCGCCACTCACCCCGGCCGGGCCCCCGCCATCCATCCCCGCTGGACCCCCCGAGCACCCGCCCCCCTCCCCCGCCGGGATTCCCGAGCACCCCCCACCCGCTCCCGGCGCGGTCGGGAGCCGTCGGGCGTACTTCGCCGAGTGCGGGGGCCATGTCGAGGTGCCCGTGCACACCCGGGCGAGCCTGCCGGAGCGGCTGACCGGGCCGGCGATCGTCGAGGACGCCGAGTCCACGATCGTGGTCCCGCCCTCCTGGACCGCCGCCCCCGCTCCCGCCGGCGCGGTCCACCTCACCCGGGGAGGCCGCGCGTGAGCGACGCCCTGACCGCCGAGGTGCTGCGCAACGCGCTGGTCGTGGCGGCCGAGGAGGCCAGCATCGTCGTGGTGCGCTCGGCGTACTCGACGTTCATCGTGGAGGGGTCCGACGCCTCGGCGGCCGTCCTGGACGCCCGCGGCCGGCTGGTCGCGCAGTCCATGGCCACCACGCTCATGAACAGCATGGCGCTGCGCACCGCGCTGCCCGAGCTGCTCGCCGACCTCCCGCCCGAGACGATGCGGCCCGGCGACGTGTACGCGCTCAACGACGCCTACCGGGGCGGCGTCCACACCAACGACCTGCTGGTCTACCGGCCGGTGTTCGTCGGGGGCGCGCCGGCGTACTTCACCGCCACCATGATCCACGTCTCCGACCTGGGCGGCCTGTCGGCGGGCGGCATGGCCCCGCTGGCCACGGACATCTTCCTGGAGGGCCTGCAGCTCCCGCCGGTCCGCCTGGCCACCGAGGCGGGACTGGACCCGGCGATCGAGGCCGTGCTGCGGGCCAACAGCCGCACCCCGGACAAGGTCATGGGTGACGTCCGCGCGCTCGTCGCCGGGACGGCGGTGGCCGCCGCCCGCCTGGAATCCCTGCTGGCCGAGCACGGCGAGAAGGGGCTGGCGGCGGGCATCGACGACTACCTCGACCACACCGAGGCCCGCACCCGCGCCTCACTCGCGGCGCTGCCCGAGGGAAGCTACGCGGCGGCGTACCCGATCGACGACGACGGGCTCGACCTCGGCAGGACGCACGACGTGCGGGTCACGGTCACCCTCGGGGAGGGCCGCGCCGTGCTCGACTTCGCCGGCACCGGCCCGCAGGTGCCGGCCGCGATCAACGCCTCGGCCTCGCAGTCGCTGGCCGCCGCCGTCTTCGCGATCCGCTGCTTCCTGGACCCGGCGATCCCCATGAACGACGGCTGCCTGCGCGCGATCGAGGTCCGCCTGCCGGAGGGGTCGCTGCTGAACGCTCGTTCGCCGTACCCGTGCGGCGGCCGGTACGTCCCGATCTACGCCGCCATGGAGGCCGTGTTCCAGGCGATGTCGGACGCGGTGCCCGAGCGCGCGATCGCGGCCAGCGGGATCCTGCAGCCGTTCTCGATCGCGGCGGTGGGGGCGCCGTACTGGATCCATCTCGCCTACGACTTCGGCGGGGTTGGCGCGCGGCGCGGGCTGGACGGCCCGGACGCGACCGGCGTGCACTTCGGCGTGGGCCGCAACTCGGTGCCGCAGGCCGAGCCCGTGGAGAGCCACTGCCCGCTCGTCGTGGAGTCGATCGAGACGATCCCGGACTCGGGCGGGCCCGGCCGGTGGCGGGGCGGGCTCGGCTCGCGCACGGTCTACCGCTTCCTGGCCGACTGCCACGTCACCACCAGGGGCGACCGCCTGCGCCTGCCTCCCCCGGGCCGCGACGGCGGCCTGCCCGGCCGTCTCGGCGGCTTCTACCGGCGCCATCTCGACGGCCGCCTGGAACGGCTCGCCTCGAAGGTGAACAACGTGCGCTTCGCCGCCGGGGAGGCGTTCGTGGTGGAGACCACGGGCGGCGGCGGCCTCGGCCCGCCCGCCGAGCGGGACCCGGCGGCGGTCCGCGCCGATCTCGCGGCGGGCCGGGTGACGGCGAGAGGCGCTGCCGAGGACTACGGCCTCGACGGGCTGAGGTGACGCTGCCGCCACGCCTCGGCGCCGCGCCGGACGGCGGTGTGGACGGCGCGGGCGGCCCGCGCGCCCCACTCCGAGCGCGGCCCGCCGAACAGCTCCGGGGGACCGTCGGCCGGCACGGCCACGCAGACCGCGTCGGAGGCCGTGCCCGTGCCCGCGTAGCCGGTCTCGACCAGCGCCTGGGTCTTGGCCTCCGTCACCGTCATCACCAGGTTGACCAGGGCGGCGTCGGTCATGGCGACCGGCAGCGCGGTCACGATGTTGACGGTGCCGACCCGGACCGGGGCCAGCTCGGGATCTGGGGCGCCCTCGGGCGCGGCGGCCCAGGTGGGGACGCGCAGCCCCACGGTCGCCCAGGCGTCCACGCCGCCGTCGGACGCCTGGACGCAGCGGTCCACGGAGGCGGCGGTCATCATCCCGACGCCGGCGCCGCCCGGACCTAACGACGTCAGGTGCTCGATCGGGTCCATGCGCGCGTACCCGGCGACGACCTGGGCGTTCAGCACCCACGCGCGTTCGCCGATGCCCCCGCCGAGCACCGCCGAGGAGATCATCCGCCAGCCGGGCCCGAACTCCCACAGCAGCGCACCGAGCCGCGTCCCCTCCTCCGTGCGGTACGTCAGCCTCACGACCCACTCCTCACCAGGTGCACGACCGGCCGGCCGTCCGGCCCCGGCTCGATCTTCACATGGGCGCCGAAGTGCCGTCCCACGAGCTCCTCGGTCAGCACCTCGGCGGGCAGGCCGGAGGCGGCCGCCCGGCCGGCGGCGAGCAGGAGCAGCGCGTCGGCGTACAGGCCGGCCACGGTCAGGTCGTGCAGGGTCGTGACGACGGTCAGCCCGTCGGCCCGGCGCAGCCGGTCCACCAGCTCCAGCACCTGCTGCTGGTGGCCGAGGTCGAGCGCGGTGGTCGGCTCGTCGAGCAGCAGCACGGGGGCCTGCTGGGCGAGCGCCCTGGCCAGCACCACGCGCTGGCGCTCGCCGCCGGACAGCTCGCCGACCCGCCGCCCGGCCAGCTCCGACAGGTCGAGCCTGGCCAGCACGGACGCGGTCACCTCCCGGTCGTGGCCGCTCTCGCGCCCGAGGTAGGGGATGTACGGCGTCCGCCCCAGCAGCGCATAGTCGAAGACCGACATGTCGGGCGGCAGGGACGGCGTCTGCGGCGCGTACGCGACCAGCCTCGCCCGCGCCCGCGGCTTCAGCCCGGCCGCGGGACGCCCGTCCAGCAGCACCTCGCCCCCGTGCGCGACCAGCCCCATCACGGCCTTCAGCAGGGTGGACTTGCCGGCCCCGTTCGGCCCGATGACGGCCACCCACTCGCCCTGGCGCACCCGCATGTCCACGTCGCGGACGACGTCCCGCTCGCCGAGCCGGACGGTCACCCCCCGGGTCTCGATCACGTCTCCGCCCGCCGCGTCATCCTGAGCACCCCGACGAAGAACGGCGCGCCCACGAACATCGTCACCACGCCGATCGGCAGCTCGGCCGGGGCGAGCACGGTGCGCGCCACGAGGTCGGCGAGCACCAGGAAGGCCGCGCCGCCGAGCAGCGACAGCGGCAGCACGATCCGGTACGAGCCGCCCGCCAGCCGCCGCACCACGTGCGGCACGACGATGCCGACGAACCCGATCAGCCCGCTCACCGCCACCGCCGCCGCCGTGGCCAGCGAGGCGGCCAGCAGCACGATCAGGCGTACCCGGGCGGCGGCCACGCCCAGGCTGACGGCCTCCTCGTCGCCGACGGACAGCACGTCCAGCATCCGCCCGTGCAGCAGGAGCAGCACGGCGGCGACCACCGCGTACGGCAGCACCAGCCAGAACTGCTCCCACCCGCCGCCGACGTCGCCGAGGATCCAGGAGTAGATCCGCTGCAGCTCCTCCACCTTGAACTGCTGCACGAACGTCTGGATCGCGGTCAGGAACGACGTCACCGCCACCCCCGCCAGCACCAGCGTGGCCGTGCCGCCGGAGCGCCCGGCCGTGTTCCCCAGCGTGTACGCCAGCAGCACTCCGCCCACGGCCCCGATGAAGGCCGCGACGGGGATGCCGCCCGCCACCGCCGGCAGCGCGACGATGGCGACCGTGGCCGCGAGCCCCGCCCCGGCCGCCGCGCCCAGCAGGTACGGATCGGCGAGCGGGTTGCGGAACACGCCCTGGTAACCGGCCCCCGCCAGGGCGAGCAGCCCGCCCACCACGGCGGCGACCAGCACGCGCGGCAGCCGCAGCTCGTACAGCAGCCCCTGCTCGACCGGCGTGAGCCCCGAGTCGACGTGCACGAACGGCAGCCAGTCCACCGCCTGGAGCACCACCTGCCAGGGCGACATGTCGGCCGCCCCGCCGAGCAGCCCGGCGACCATGGAGACGGCCAGCACGCCGGCGGCGCCCGCCAGCCACAGGGGTCTGGCCCGTGACGGGCCGGCCTGTCCCGTCACGGTCAGCTCGTGCCGGCCTTGGCCACCGCGGCGCCGATGCTCTCGGCCAGCTCGACGATGCGCGGCCCCCAGCGGGAGGCGATGTCGTCGTCGAGCTCGACGACCCGGTCGTTCTTCACGGCCGACAGCCCCGCCCAGCCGGGCCGCTTGGTCAGCGCCGCCTTGTCCTGCTTGCAGCACTTGACGTCGGCCAGGAAGATCAGGTCGGGGTCGGCCTGGGCGACGAACTCGGCCGACAGCTTCGGATAGCCGCCCGCCGCGTCGGGCGCCTGGTCGGCGATGTTGGTGAGGCCGAAGATCGAGTACACCTGGCCGATGAACGTCTGGGACGTGGCCGCGTACGGCGTCTGGTCGAGCTCGTGGTAGTAGGTGAGCTTCTTGTCCTTGGGGGCCTCGGCGGCCAGCTTGTCCATGGCCGCGCGCATGCCGGTGACGACCTCGTCGGCCTTGGCCTTGTTGCCGGTGGCCGCGCCGATCTCGGCGATCTCCTCGTACGCCTCGTCGAGCGTCTTCGCGGCCGGCTCCAGGAGCACGGGCACGCCGACCTTGCCGAGCGCGGCCACGACGTTGTCGAGGTCGTCGGACAGGACGACGAGGTCGGGCTTCTTGGCCACGATGGCCTCGACGTTCGGCTTGAAGCCGGACAGGTCCGTCTTCGGGGCCTCGGGCGGGAAGTTCGAGCGGTCGTCCACGGCGATGACCTGGGGGCCGGCGCCGACGGCGAACAGCGTCTCGGTGTGGCTGGCCGACAGCGAGACGATGCGCTCGGGCTTCTTGTCGATGGTGACCTTGCCGTTGCCCGCCTCGATCGTGACGGGGAACCCGTCACCGGCGGCGGACGCGGACGCGGAAGGGGCGGCGGGGGCGGGGGTGGCGGTGGTCCCGCTGTTCTGACCGCATCCGGCCAGCACCAGCGTTCCCAGCAGCGCGCCCGCGAAGACCGTGCGTACGGGCCTCACGAGATGTCCTTTCACACTGTCGGAACCGAGAGACCCGCGATGAGCGACGGATCACCCTTTTCCACGAGGGTTGATGGCGTCGGCGCAGCGGCAGGCGACCTGGCTATGACAGTTGCGGGACAGCGCCGGACTCGCACCGGACTTCGCTGCAGCACTGCGCGTCGGACAAACGTTATCAATCCCCCAAAACACCGTAACGTCAAGGGTCAGCGGCGCAGCTGGGAGTCGGCGTCGGCGACGACCTGCTGCAGGCGGAGGCCGTGGGCGGCGTCGAGGGGGTGGCCGCCGCCCTCACGCACCGTCCGCGCGAACTCCTCCGCGATCGCGTCCAGGGGATCGTCGTCGAACGGCAGCAGGACCGCGTTCCCCTTCCTGCCGTACACGGCGAACGTCGCGGGCGGCAGGTCGCCGACGGCCGCCATGGACAGCGACGCCTCCGACACCGCCCCGCCCTCGTGCTCCAGCAGCAGCCCGATCCACCCGAACGGGTCGCCGTGGGCGCGCACCCCCACCACGGGGCCGAGCGCGGCGTCCAGCAGGTCGACGACGTGCGGCCCGACGTCGAGCAGCGCGCCGCGCTCCAGCCGCCACGGCGTGGCGAAGGGATGGTCGCCGAGCAGCGCGCCGGAGATGTTCGCCGCGTGCCCGCCGAACGGCTGGATCTCGCCACACCTGGCGAGGAACGTCCTGGTCTGTACGGCATAGCGCAGGGTCAGCACCATCTGACTGGCCACGCCCGCCTCCGCCACGGCGCCGGCCAGCCGCCGCGCCCCGTCGAGCGAGTCGGCGAGCGGCTTCTCCAGCAGCAGCGCCTTGCCGGCTCGGGCGGCCCGCACGGCCAGCTCGGCCTGCACGCCGGGCGGCACGCAGAACGCCACCGCCTCACAGTGGTCGAACAATTCCTCGATCCGCTCATACACGGGGGCGCCCAGCTCGGCCGCCGCCTCGGGACGCCGCGCCCAGACGCCCGCCAGCCGCGTGTGCGGGCCCTTGGCCAGCATCGGCGCGTGCGCCATCCTCGCCCACGGTCCCGCGCCCACGAGCCCGACCGCCACCGGCTCCATGAAGACCCCTTCCACGCCCGCATCAACGGACATCCCACTGCCCCCACATCCTGACGTACGCACTCCTCATCGGGGGCGTTGTTCGCGCCACCGCTGGATCGCGTGCTGGGGGCGGTGGGCGAGCGTGCCGGAGTCGAGGATCAGCGTCTGGCCGGTGAGGCAGCGGCTCTCGTCGCAGGCCAGGAAGGCGACCAGGTTCGCGACGTCGTCCACGGAGCAGGGCCAGGGGAGCAGGCGTTCGGCGGCCTTGTCGGCGAGCTGCGCGGGGGTCAGGGCGCGTTCGGCGGCCGGGGTGAGGACGAGCGCGGGGGCGACGGCGTTGCAGCGGACGCCGCGGGCGCCGTACATGGTGGCGACGTGCCGGGCGAAGCCGACCAGGGCGGCCTTCGAGGCCCCGTACGCGGCGTGCGCCCCGTCCCCGGCGAACGCCGACACCGACGAGGTCAGGACGATCGAGCCGCCGTCCGGCATGGCCGGCACCGTGTGCTTGACCAGCAGCATGGCGCCCCGCAGGTTGACCTCCATGGTGCGGTCCCACACGGCGACGTCGAGGTCCTCCAGGCCGCGGTCGCGCCCGTACACGTCGGGGCCGAGCGCGGCGGCGTTGGAGTGCAGCACGTCCACCCGCCCGTACGCCGCCACCAGCGCCCCGACGGCCGCCGCGACCTGCTTCTCGGCGGAGACGTCGCACTCCAGCGCGAGCGCGTCGCCGCCGCGCCGCCGTACGGCGGCGGCGGTGTCCTCGGCGGCCTGGCCGCGTACGTCGAGCACGCCCACGCGCGCCCCCTCGGCGGCCAGCCGCAGCGCGCAGGCCGCCCCGATCCCCGACCCTGCCCCGGTCACCAGCGCGACCCGCCCGGAGAGCCGCCCGGAAAGCCGCCCGCCCGTCACCATTCCACCCGCAGCGCCGTGAGCCCGCGCCCGACCAGCGACCTGCGGTACGTCACCGGCTCCCCCGGCGCGAGCCGCAGCCCCGGCAGGCGGCGGCCGAGCACCTCCAGCGCGGTCCGCAGTTGCAGGCGGCCGAGCGCCGCGCCCACGCAGAAGTGGATGCCGTAGCCGAAGACCAGGTGGTCGGCGGCGTTCGGCCGGTCGGCGACGAAGCGCTCCGGCTCGGGGAAGACGCTCTCGTCGTGCCCGGCGGAGTCGGTGGACAGCAGCACGAGGGCGCCGGCCGGGATGGTCACGCCGTGCAGGACGACGTCCTCGGTGGTGTGGCGGAAGGAGCCGAGCGAGGCGCCGTCGATGCGCATGCACTCCTCGGCGGCGGCGCCGATCAGCGGCGGCGGCACCGGCCAGGCGCCTTCGCGCAGCAGCCGCAGGACGGTGTTGCCGAGCTGGTTGGGCACGGTGTCGTTGCCGCCGAGCAGGATCGTGGAGATCAGCTCGACGACCTCGCGGTGGGTCAGCTCGTCGCCGATGAGCGCGGTCATGAGCGAGGTGAAGTCGTCGCGGGGGTCCTTGGCGCGGGCGGCGACCAGCCGGTCCACGTAGTCGAGGTAGGTGAGGAAGCTCCCCGCCAGCTCCAGCTGGCGCTCGGGCGGCTGCGGCGACAGGAACAGCTGGAACCAGTCCTTGACCCGCGCCTGCACGAACGCCTCGTCCGCCTCCGGCACCCCGATGAAGCGGGCGGTCAGCTTCACGGACGGCTCGTGCCCGAGCTCGGTCACGAAGTCGGCCGCGCCGCGCGGGGCCACCCGGTCGAGCAGGTCCTCGTTGAGCCGGCGGAAGGCGTCCTCCATGGCGGCGACCGCGCGCGGCGTGAACGCCCGCGACACCGACCGGCGCAGCCGGGTGTGGACGGGCGGGTCCACGTTGGCGACGAAGCTCGACAGGAACGAGCCGTGCTCGCCCAGCTTCTCCCTGGTCGCGGCGGTCAGGCTGCGGGAGACGGTGAGCGAGCCCAGGGAGGAGAAGCGCCGGGGGTCGCCGTAGGCGGCGCGCACGTCGGCGTAGCGGGTCAGCACCCAGGCCCGCAGGTGCTCGCTCCAGAACACCGGCGACTCGCGCCGCAGCCGGGCGAGGAACGGGTACGGGTCCGCGACGTGCCAGTCCGCGCTGACGTCGAAGTCCCGGGCCTCCGGCAGGGTGGTCATCGCAGGATCCTCCGCGGGTTGCCGACGAGCATCTGGTGGATCTGGTCGTCCGTGACGCCCCGCTTGCGCAGCTCGGGCAGGACGTCGCGGGAGATGTGCAGCAGGTGGTAGTCGGGGTGGCGGCGGCGCACGACCTCGGCGTCGAAGCGGTCGTTGAAGCAGTACGAGTCGTGCCCCAGCACCAGCCGGTCCGCGTGCCCGCGCGCGCACAGCTCCGCCACCACGGCCACCCGCTGCTCGAACGGCGCGATCGTGTCGATGCCGAAGCGGTCCATGCCGAGGTAGGAGCCGCCCGCCAGCAGCTCCTCCAGGTACGCGAGGTCGGCCGAGTCCCCCGCGTGCCCGATCACCACCCGTTCCGGGTCCACCCCGAGCGAGACGAGCAGCCGCTGCTGCTCCAGCCCGCCCCTGGAGGCGCTGTGCGAGTGCGTGGTGATGGGCGCGCCGGTCTCCAGGTGCGCCTCGGCGACCGCCCGGAACACCCGCTCGCAGCCCTTGGTCATCCCGAGGTGGTCGGAGGCGCACTTGAGGATGGCGGCGCGGACGCCGGTCCTGCCGATGCCCTCGGTGAGGTCGCGGACGAAGAACTCGGCCAGCCGGTCCGGCCCGCCGAACAGCGACCCCGGCCCCCGGTTGGCGAAGTACGGCGGCAGCGCGTCGTAGGTGTAGAGGCCGGTCGCGGCCACGATGTTGACCGAGGTCAGCTCGGCGACCAGCCGTACCGAGGGGATGTGCCGGCCGAGCCCGAGCACGGTGAGGTCCACGACGGTGTCGATGCCCTCGGCCTTCAGCGCGTCGAGCTTGGCCGCGGCCTCCCGCGCCCGCGTCTCGGGGTCCCAGCCCTCGGGGATGTCCGGCCAGTTCCACAGAATCTCCGGGCTGAGCCCGAAGACGTGCTCGTGCATGAGCGTCGCCCCGAGGTCGGCGACCGGTCCTCTCAGGGTCTCGGGCACGGGAACCTCTCGTGCTCGAAGGGCCGGTTGACCTCCAGGCCGAGCCCGTCGGTCTGCGCGTACGGCAGGCCCGTGTAGAGGGCGTCGGCGTCGAAGTAGGTGACCGTGAACGACAGCCGCGGCCGGTCGTGCCGGTTGGCGGGCGCGCCGTGCACGGTCAGGGCGTGGTGCGCGGTGGCGTCGCCGGCCGCGAGGTCGAGCGGCGGCGACAGCTCCAGCTCCTTGAGCCACGGGTGCTGGCTGAGCTGGTCGTCGCCGGGCCGGGTGAAGCTGCGCCCGAGCAGGCCGTGGCGGTGGGAGCCGCTGTAGAAGCGCAGCGCCCCCATGTCGGCGGGCACGTCGGCGAGCGCGAGCCAGACGGTGAGCATGGCCGAGCGGTCCATCGGCATCCAGGGGAAGTCCTGGTGGAACTCGGTGGCGCCGTGCTCGCCCGCCTCCTTGACCAGCAGGTTGGTGACCTGCACGCGTACCGCGCGGACGCCGCGCAGCAGCCGGACGGCGGTCCTTCCCATCCTGGGGTGGAGCGCGAGCGCGCCGAACGCCTCGTCGGCGGCGGCGACGTCCCTGGACTGCCCGAACGCCCGGTCGACCGCGGTCCGTCCGGCGCGGTCCCGGTCGCGCAGGTGGGCGAGGGCGCGTTCGCGCAGGTCGGCGACGGCGCCGGGGTCGATGAGCCGGCCGAGCCGCACCCAGCCGTGCTCGTGGAAGAACGCGGCCTCGTCGTCGGTGGCCTCGCGCACGGGGATCTCCATGGCCCTCAGTCTCGCACCTGTAGCAAGCGCTTGCTAGAGTGCCGGGCACAGGCGCTGGATCGGACTCGCAGGAGGGGCCGTGCGGCCGTTCAGGTTCGGGGCGGTGCTCCGCGAGGCGGAGTCCGGCAGGGCGTGGGCCGACAAGGCCCGCCGGCTGGAGGACTCCGGGTTCGGCCTGCTGCTGGTGCCCGACCACCTGGCCGGGGACCGCCTCGCGCCGATCCCCGCCCTCACCGCCGCCGCCTGCGCCACCGAACGGCTGCGCGTCGGCACGCTGGTCCTCGCCAACGACTTCCGCCACCCCGCCGTGCTGGCCAAGGAGGCGGCCACCCTCGACCTGCTGTCCGGCGGCCGGCTGGAGGTCGGGCTCGGCACCGGCTGGATGGCGGCCGACTACGCGGGCGCCGGCCTGCCCCTGGACCCGCCCGGGGTCCGCGTCGAACGGCTCGCCGAGGCCATCGCCGTGCTCAAGGGCCTCTGGGCGGACGGGCCGTGCCACTTCACCGGCCGGCACTACCGGATCGACGGGCTCGACCAGCGGCCCCGGCCCGTGCAGCGGCCCCACCCGCCGCTGATCGTCGGGGGCGGCGGGCCGCGCGTGCTGCGCCTGGCCGCCGAGCAGGCCGACCACGTCAACCTCACGATGCGGGTACGCCCCGACGGCACCGGCCCCGACACCGGCGACGGCGGGGCGGAGGCGTTTTTCGCCCGGCTGCGGCGCGTACGCGCGGCGGCCGGCGACCGCTACGACCGGCTGGAGCTGGGCACGAGCGTCCTGCAGGTGGGCGAGAGGAAGGCGGAGGAGCCGTGGAGCGCGGCCAGGTCGGCCGCGCTGGACGGAACCCCGCAGGTCCTCCTCGGCACCCGCCACGACATCGCCGACACCCTGCGTCGTTGGCGCGACGAGCACGACGTCTCCTGCTTCGTCATCCACCACGAACGCGACCTCGCCGCCTTCACCCCCGTCGCCGAGGAACTGGCCGGGAGGTGAGGGGGAGCGCGCCTGCGCGGAACGGCCGAAGGCGGGACCGCCCGCACTCGTCCCCGTGGCCCGGTCCCTGTCGCCCGGAGCCGGCTAGACGGTGAGGACGACCTTGCCCATCGTGTCCCTGTTCTCCAGGGCCGCGTGCGCCGCGGCGGCCTCGGCCAGCGGGAACTCCTGCACCGCGGGCGTCAGCAACCCCTCGGCCGCCGCCTCCAGTGCCCGCGTCCGCAGCTCGGTCACGCCCCCGTCGCGCCCGAGCAGATGGCCGATGCCGTCGAGCACGGCGATCCCCCGCGCCTCCGCCTCCGCGGCGTCCGGCTGGAACCACTCCCCCGACGCCGACCCGTACACCACGTGCCGCCCGCCCCGGCCGAGCAGCCCGTGCGCGGCCCGCCCGAGCTCGCCGCCGACCCCGTCGAAGACGACGGTGACCTCGCCGGACAGCTCGCGTACCGACTTGTCCCAGCCCGCCTCCAGGTAGTCGACGGCGAGGTCCGCCCCCAGCTCCGCGACCCGCGCGGCCTTGGCGGGCCCGCCGGCCGCCCCGGCCACGGTCGCGCCGGCGTGGCGGGCGTACTGCACGAGCAGCGTCCCGACGCCGCCGGCCGCCGCCAGCACCAGCACCACGTCCCCCGGCCCGATCGGGGCCAGCTCCAGCAGCCCGTACGTGGTCGCCCCCGTCGTGTTCATGGCGACGGCCGCGCCGAAGCCCACCTGGTCGGGCAGCTCGGTCAACGCGGCAGCGGGCGCCACTGCGCGCGAGGCGTAGCCGCCCGTGCTCACCTCGGCCGTCACCACCCGGCGGCCCACCAGCCCGGCGGGCACGCCCTCGCCCACCGCCTCCACGACCCCGGCCACCTCCGAGCCGAGCACGACGGGCAGCTCGGGCGCGGGGTGCGGCCCGACGCCCCGCCCTTGGCGGAGCAGGGTCTCGATGAAGTGCAGCCCGGCCGCGCGCACGGCGACGCGCGCCTCGCCGGGGCCGGGCACGGGGTCGGGCAGGGTCTCCAGCCGGAGGTTGGCGGCAGGTCCGTACGCATGCAGTCTTATCGCGTCCATGACCCCACCCTGCTACCTCAAGCTACCTTGAGGTCAAGCGTCCGGGATGATGGTCACCATGGACGAGATGCTGCTGCTCCGGCACGGTGAGACCGAGTGGAGCAAGGCGGGCAGGCATACCGGGCGCACCGACCTGCCCCTGACGGAGCGCGGCGAGGAGCAGGCCAGGGCGCTCGCGCCCCTGGTCGAGAAGGGGGACTTCGGCCTGGTGCTGGTCTCCCCCGCCGAGCGGGCGCGCCGCACCGCCGACCTGGCCGGGCTGACCGGCTACGAGGTGGACCCCGACCT
The DNA here is from genome assembly GCF_039529455.1 of Nonomuraea bangladeshensis. Classification (NCBI taxonomy): domain Bacteria; kingdom Bacillati; phylum Actinomycetota; class Actinomycetes; order Streptosporangiales; family Streptosporangiaceae; genus Nonomuraea; species Nonomuraea bangladeshensis. The sequence goes on along the minus strand of NZ_BAAAMV010000010.1, from coordinate 156,627 downwards.
GTGGGAGTGGGACTACGGCGGCTACGAGGGCGTCACCACGCCCCGCATCCGGGAGGACCGCCCCGGCTGGTACCTGTGGCGCGACGGCGTGATCCCCGGCGACGCCGAGCATCCCGGCGAGAGCGCCGCCCAGGTGGCGGCCCGCGCGGACCGGGTGATCGAGCGGGCCCGCGCGGCGGAGGGACGGGTGGTCCTTGTGGCGCACGGGCATTTCCTGCGCGTCCTGGCCGCCCGCTGGCTCGGGCTGGACCCCTCCGAGGGCCGGCTGTTCAGGCTGGACACCGGCACCTACTCGCGGCTCGGCCACGAGCACGCCGAGCCGGTGCTGCTGGCCTGGAACGCGCCGGTCCACTAGCCCGTCAGCCGCCGGCCCGCACCCTCACGGCGCCAGGCGGCAGCCGGGGAACGGTGCCAGCAGCGTCTCACGCCAGGGGCCGTCGAGATGGTCGCGCGCCCGTCTGGCCCAGTCCAGCAGCCGGGGATCGGGCGCGGCCTCGTCGTCGAGGCCGAGGGCGGCGTCGCGGGCCCGCTGGGTGGCGAGGTGGTCGTCCAGCGAGACGGCCCAGACGGTGACCGCCTCGGTGTCGCAGAACAGCACCTCGTACAGGCCGACCAGGGTGTGCCCGTGCTCGGCGAGCAGGGGGGCGCGCTCGGCGCGCACGGCGGCGAGGTAGTCGAGCGCGGCGCCGGGCCGGACGCGGGCGCTCTCGAACAGGAACAGCTCGGCGGCGGGCGCCTCGGCCAGCGGCGGGCAGCCGGGCACGGCGCCGAGCGGGCGTGAGAAGGCGGAGAAGCGCAGGTCGTCGATGTCGGACAGGAACAGCCGCTCGTCCACCCCGCGGTAGATCTCCATCATCTGCCGCCAGCCGCCGTCCCAGCCGCCGTGGCAGTCCCAGAGGGTGACCGCCTTGAACTGCGGATGGCCGGTGATGCCGACGGCGTAGAAGGCGCCGACGAGGTCGATGTCGCGCGACCTGATGGACGTCCCGGCGGTGAGCGAGGGAGCCTCGCGGGTCTCGTCCTCGCGTTTGTACGCGGTCAGCCAGGTGAGGTAGTCCAGCGGCCGCCTGGAGTTCATGGGCCGGAAGTCGACCTCTTCGAGCAGGTGGATCGCGCGCCGCACCACGCCGCCTCCTCTACCAAGCGGTTGCTTGGCCCGAGCTTAGCGATCAGGCGGGCGCTTGGGAAGGCTGCGGCCCCCGCCCGGTCAGCCACTCCAGCACCCGGCGATGCCCGGAGGTGGCGTCCTCGAAGTGACCCCAGTGCCAGTAACGGGGCTGGTCGCGGATGCCGGTCACCCACGTGCGGTACGAGACCGAGGCGCCCGTCGTGGCGGGCGCGACGCCATAAGTGCGGATCACGACCTTGCCGCCCGGCGCGAACAGCACGTCGTCGGCGATCGGATACAACGTCATCTGGTCGAGCATGACGTGAATCCTGTCCGAACGACGAGGCCGGGCGGTTACGCCGTCGGCGCGCCGCCGTTAAGCGGGCGCGCCGGATGTGAACAGCGTGTTAAACGAGCAGGTGTCAAACGAGCAGGCCGTCGAACTCTCCGTCCTTCACCCCGAGCACCAGGGCCCGGATCTCGTCACGGGTATAGATGAGCGCAGGGCCGTCGGGGAAGCGCGAGTTGCGGACCGCGATCCCGCCGTCGGGAAGCTCCGCGAGCTCGACGCAGTTGCCCTGCGAGTTGCTGTAGCGGCTCTTGCGCCACGCGACCTGGGTCAGGTCGGTCGCGGGCATGCCGTTGTAGGTCTGGTTCATCTACATCTTTCTGAGAAGACCGCCGATGAGCTCGACGGTGCCTCCTGGCGTGGTGCTCTCCACGCACAACTGCTCCATGGCCGTGAGGTACGGATCGATGTCCTCACGTTTGTCCAGGTACAGGGCACCCCAGAGCTGCTCGACGTAGACAACGTCCGACAAGTCGGACTCGGGAAACCGCAAGATGCTGAACGCACCCCCTTCGGCGGCGTGCTTGCCGTACCTGAAGGGCATCACCTGAATGGTGATGTTGGGCAGAGCGGCGACCTCCAGCAGGTGCTGGAGCTGCTCGCGCATGACCTCCCGCCCGCCGATGGTCCGCATGAGCGCCGCCTCGTCGATGACCGCCCACAACTTGGGGCCGTCCTTCTGGGTGAAGCGCTCCTGGCGCTGCATGCGCACGTGCACGCGGCGTTCGATGCCGTCCGGACTCGCATCGGGGTTGCCCAGCTCGTAGACCGATCGCGCGTACGCGGCCGTCTGCAGCAGGCCGGGCACGAACTGCACCTCATAGGTACGGATCACGCTCGCGGCCTCCTCCAGGCCCACGTACGTCGTGAACCACGAGGGCAGCTCGGCGGAGTACTTGTGCCACCACCCGGGGGTGTTGGCCTCGCGAACCATCTCCAGCAGGGCGCGGCGTTCGGCATCGTCGACGACGCCGTACAGGGTGAGCAGGTCCTCCACGTCACGTGTCTTGAATCCGACGCGTCCGAGCTCCATCCGGCTGATCTTGGACTCGGAGGCGCGGATGTGGAATCCGGCCTGTGCACGGTCGAGTCCGCTGGCCTCACGCAGGCGCCTGAGACTCGCCCCCAGCATGATGCGCCGAACGGTCGAACCGGATCCGGGCGGATCAATGGACACGTGCTGCTCCTTGGTCGTTTCCTTGCGCCACAGTCTGTCACTTCACGGCCGAAAGATCATGGGCCGCGGACAAGATCCCCTTTCCCCCTCATTGACCATTTGAGGGCAACCGTAGCGTGTGCACGGTGTGTCTGCACGTGCATTCGCTCTTGCACCTGCACGAGAGTTTGACGCAGAATGATCACGTGCAATCCACCACGGCACCGAGCCAGTGGACCACGTTCGATTGGTGGCCCCCGGTCGGCTGGTGGCCGGAGGCGGCTCGCGATCTGCTGGGCGCAGGCCCGTCCGCGAGCGCCACGTTCGTGCTCCCTCCCACCCCCGCGTCGGTCCACTCCGCCCGCAGCTACACCACCGGCGTCCTGGCCGGCTGGGGACTGTCCGAGCTCGCCGAGAACATGGAGCTGGTGGTCTCGGAGCTGGCGACCAACGCGCTGCGCCACGGCCTGCGCCTCGACGAGCAGCGCCGCCCCTGCCCCGTCCACATGTCACTGGTCCGCCAGGGGTCCCTGGTGACCAGCGCTTTCACCGATCCAGGCTCCTCGGTGCCGGTGCTGCGATACCCTGGCCCCCTTGACACCGGCGGCCTCGGACTCCACATCGTCGAATCGCTCAGTCTCCGCTGGGGCTGGTCGGCCCTCGCCCCTCACGGAAAGATCGTCTGGGCAGTCCTCTCCTGACCGGGGGTGATCTGCATTACCGTGGATGCTCATGGCTCACGGTGAGTCCCGCGCGCGACCCCATGAGAGTGCTGACAGATGGAAGATCACCTGCTCGGCTGGCTGCGAACACTAGACGAAGACAGGCTTGCCCGCATCCTCGCGAACAGGCCCGACGCCATCGCGCCGCCGTGGCCGCGCCGGCTCGACACCCTCGCCCAGCGTCTCGGCGACGGGTTCGCCGTGATGCAGACCCTCCAGCGGCTCCCCCTGCCCTGTCTCCAGCTCGCCGAGGCGGCGCTGGCCCTTCCCCTGCCCACCGCCGGCCGCCTGGCCGCCTTCGTCGACGCCCCGCCCGCCGAGGTGGACCCCTGGCTCGGCCACCTCTACGACCACGCGCTCGCCTGGCCGGGCGAGGACGGCGTGATCCGCCTGGCCGAGGGCGTCACCCGCTGGTGGGCCGCCCCGCTCGGCCTCGGCGAGCCGCTCGACCACTACCTCAACTCCTGGACCATCAGCAACGACGCGCTGCGCGCCCTCGCCCGCAACCTCGGGCTGCCCGCCCAGGGCCACAAACGCCGCACGATCACCCGCGTGGCCGAGGCGCTCGGCGACGCCGCCCGCGTCCACGGCCTGCTGCGCGACGCCCCCGACGGCACCGCCGCCCTGCTCGACCGCTTCGCCTGGGACGGTCCCGCGCTGCCCGTCGACGGCGGCCGCTTCGTCGCGCCCGGCACGCCCGAGAAGTGGTGCGCCGACCACGGCCTGCTGTTCCGGCCGAGCTGGCACGTCGCCGAGATCCCCCGCGAGGTCGCGCTGTGCCTGCGCGGCGCCGACTACCACCCGCCCTTCGCGCCCGAGCCGCCCGAGGTCCCCACCATCCCGGTCGACCCCGAGGAGGTCGACCACCTCATGACGCTGGCCGCCCCGCACGTCGTCGAGCGCGCCGCGGCCCTGCTCGACAACACCTCCAAGAGCCCGCTGCCGCTGCTCAAGACCGGCGGCGTGGGCGTGCGCGAGGTGCGCAGGATGGCCAAGGAGACCGGCTGCGACGAGGACGAGACCCGCCTGCTGCTGGAGATCTGCACGGTCGCCCGGCTGCTGGCCTGGGACGAGCAGGCCGGCGGTCTGGTCCCCACCGAGCGTTTCGACCGCTGGCGGCTCGACGAGGGCGCGGCCCGCCTGCGCGTGCTGCTGTCGGCCTGGTGGCGCATGGAGCGCTCGTCGCTGCGCAGGTCCGACGGCCGCTACGGCACGGTGCTCGGCGACGACCCCGCGGGAGCCGCGGTCGCCCGGGTCCGCCGCGCGGTGCTGCCGGTGCTGGCCTGCCTGCCCGCCGGCACCGCGTACGCCGACCGCGACGGCCTGCTCGCCGCCGTCCACTGGCACGCCCCGCTCATCGAACGCCGGCTCCTGCTCGACTGCGGCCCCGCCGCGCTCGACGAGGCGAGCCTGCTCGGCCTGCTGGTCAACGGCGCGCTCACCGACCTCGGCCGCGCCCTCGCCGGGCTGACCGCCCACCCCGGCGACGAGGGCGACGACTCCGTCCCCATGGTCGAGCACGACCCGGTGCTCGTCGAGGTCTCCACCCGGGCCCTCGCGAGCGTGCGCCGCAGCGCCCTGTTCGGCCCCGACCTGACCGCCGTGGTGACCGGGCCGCCCTCGGCGGAGCTGGCCGCGCTGCTCGACCGGGTCGCCGAGCGCGAGTCACGCGGCGCGGCCTCGGTGTGGCGCTTCACCGCCGAGAGCGTACGCCGCGCCCTCGACCGCGGCCACGACCCCGACGAGCTGCTCGACGAGCTGGCCGCGGTCGGCGCCATCCCGCAGCCGCTCGAATACCTCGTCCGCGACACCGCCCGCCGGCACGGCGAGGTCACCGTCACCACCGTCGGCTGCGTCATCCAGGCCGGCGACCCCGCCCTGCTCGCCGAGATCACCGCCCACCGCCGGCTGACCCGGCTGGGCCTGCGCCTGCTCGCCCCCACCGTGCTGGTCAGCGCGGCCGGGGCCGAGCGCACGCTGGCGGCGCTGCGCGAGGCCGGCTACGCGCCGGTGCCCGTCTCCGACACCGGCGAGATCACCATCCGCCGCACCCGTCCCGCCGAGCTGGCCGGCGGCGCCGAGCCCGGCGCGGGCAAGCTCATCCTGCTGCCGGGCGGCCAGGTGGCCGAGCTGTCGGACCCCGGCCTGGAGACCCCGCCCCACCTGCTGGCCGAGCCACCGCCCGACCCGCGCGAGCACGCCCGCAGGCTGATGGCGGCGGGGCGGGCCGGGGCCGAAAGGGGCGGCCGGACGTGGGCGGTGATCGGCCGCATGGCCACCCGGCTGCCGACGGCCCAGCAGTCGCTGCTCGGGTTCGTGGTCGACCGGGGGGTGCGGGCCGGGATCACCCTCACCGACGGCCTGACCGCCACGATCAGCCACGGCGAGCTGAAGGGCGGCGCCCTCGACGCCTGGTGCGAGGAGGCGGGCGACTACCTGGAGTTCCCCCTCGCCGAGATCGTCGAGGTGCGCGGCGCGTTCTAGCCGAGCGGCTTGGCCTTCTTCAGGTTCGCGACCAGCTCCTCCAGGAAGGTCGCGTAGCCCTGGTAGCTGAAGGGGGTCTCGGCGCTCCACGGGTAGAGCTGGCCGGCCTTCACGGCGGGGAGCTTGGCGAAGGTGGGCTTCTTCATCATCTCCTCCGGCTTCAGCGCCTGCGTACGGGTGTCGTAGAGGATGACGTCGGCCTCGTACTCGTCGGCGTTCTCCCAGCTCAGGGTCTGGAAGAAGCCGCCCTCGTCCACCTTCTCCGGGGTGACGACGTCGAGTCCGGCCGCCGTGAGGTGCTTGATGTCCGGGTACTCCGGCGGGTTGACGATCCAGAACGCGTCCGCGCCGCCCGAGACCATGAGGATCTTGAGGTCCTTGAACTGGGCGAGGTCCTTGGTCGCGGCCTCCATGCGGGCCTTCGCCTCGGGCACGCCGGCCATGTCCGCGCCGAGCGACTTGGCCAGCTCCTCGTAGCGGGAGATGACCTCGGTGGCGCTCTTGCCGGTGAGCATGATGCCGACCGTGGGGGCGACCTGCTCGATGGTGTCCTTGGACTTCTCGGGCACGTACCAGAGGGTGCCCTTGACGTACATGTTGCTGACCAGGAGGTCGGGCTGCAGGGCGATGTACTGCTCGACGTTGAACTCGTCCCAGACGTTGCCGAGGCCCTGGACCTGGGTGATGTCGACGTTGCCGACCTGCGGGTCCTTGCTGCCGTCCTTGAGCTTGTGCGGGCCGAAGACGCCGACGGGGCGCACGCCGAAGTCCCACAGGGCGGCGGCGGAGCCGACCTGGGCGACGACCCTGGCGGGGACCTTGGGCAGGTCGAGCTTCTTGTCCCGGTCGTCGGTGAAGCTCCAGCCCTGCGCGGCCGCGGAGCCCGAGGGCGCGGCCGAGCCCGAGGGGGCCGCCGTCGTGCCGCCGTCGCCGCCGCACGCCGCCAGTGTCAGGGCCGCCGCGAGTCCTGCCGTGGCCGACAGGAAGCCCCTGCGCGCCAGTACCGGTCCCGACATGTACGTCTCCTCTAAGGTTAGGCTTGCCTGGTTACCGAGCCATTAGATTAGCCTTGCCTAAGTTTGACCGTGACGGAAGGGGGTCGGGTGCGCCCGGCTGAGAACACGACGGCGAGGCGCGCGGCGCCGGGCCCGGACCCGGAGGCCGAGACGGACGCGTCCGTCGTGAGGCCCGCGTGGGCGCGGCCCCCGGTGCTGGTCGCCGGGCTCGTGGTCGTCGTGGCCGCGCTGGCCCTCATGGTGCTGGCGAGCATCGCGCTCGGGGCGCGGGCGGTGCCGTTCTCCACGGTGATCGACGCCTTCCTGGCCCCTGACGGCTCCAACGACCACACGGTCATCCGCGAGCTGCGCGTGCCGCGCACCCTGCTCGGCCTCGGCGTGGGCGCCACGCTCGGCCTGGCGGGCGCGCTCATGCAGAGCCTGACCCGCAACCCGCTCGCCGACCCCGGCCTGCTGGGCGTCAACGAGGGCGCGGCGCTCGGCGTCACGCTGGCGCTCGGGGTGTTCGGGCTCACCGACCCGGCGGTCTACGTGTGGTTCGCCTTCGGCGGGGCCGCGCTGGCCGCGGTCATGGTCTACGGCCTGGCCTCCAGCGGGCGGTCCGGGTCCGGGCCGGTCCGGCTCACGCTGGCCGGCGTCGCGCTCGGCATGGTCGCCACCGCGCTGTCGTCGGCGATCCTGCGCATGGACCAGCAGACCTTCGACCGGATGCGGTTCTGGCTGACCGGGTCGCTGGCCGGGCAGACCTCCGACGTGCTGGTCCGGCTGGCGCCGTTCATGGTCGCGGGGCTGGTGCTCGGCCTGGCGCTGGCCCGGCCGCTCAACGCGCTCGCGCTGGGCGACGACGCGGGCCGCGCGCTCGGCGTCTCCATCGGCCGCACCCGCGCGCTGACCGGCGTGGCCGTCACGCTGCTGTGTGGGGCGGCGACCGCGGCGGCCGGGCCGCTGTGGTTCGTGGGGCTCATCGTGCCGCACGCGGTGCGCGCCCTGGTGGGGCCGGACCAGCGGTGGGTGCTGCCGTACTCGGCGCTGGCCGCTCCGGTGCTGCTGCTCGGGGCGGACGTGGCAGGCCGGCTCATCGCCCGGCCGGGAGAGGTGCAGGTGGGAATCGTGTGGGCGGTGATCGGCGCGCCGATCTTCATCCTGCTGGCCCGGCGCAGGCGGGTGGCCGCGCTGTGAACGTCCGCGTCGGCCCCTTTTCGGTACGGCTCGCGCCCCGCGCCCTGGTCGTGGGCGTCTGCCTGATCCTGGTCGGTTTCGGGGTCACCGTGGCCGCGCTGTCCACGGGCGAGCTCGCCGTGCCCGCGGCCGACATCGTCAAGGCGCTGTTCGGCGAGGGCACGCCCGTCGCCGAGCTCATCGTGAGCAAGCTGCGCGCCCCGCGCGTGGTGACCGGGCTGCTGGTCGGGGCGGCGTTCGGGCTGAGCGGCGCGATCTTCCAGTCGCTCACCAGGAACCCGCTCGGCAGCCCCGACTTCATCGGCTTCACCGCCGGGGCCTCGACCGGCGGCATCCTCGCGGTGATCGCGGGCGGCTCGGCCATGACGATCGCGGGCGGCGCGCTGGCCGGGTGCGTGCTGACCGCCGCCCTCGTGTACGGGCTGGCCTTCCGCGGCGGCGTGCAGGGCTACCGGCTGGTCCTCGTCGGTATCGGGGCCAACGCGCTGCTGCTCGCGGTCAACTCCTACCTGCTGACCCGGGCCAACATCAACGACGCGGCCACCGCCGGGGCCTGGCTGACCGGCAGCCTCGGCGGGCGCGGCTGGGAGCACGCGAGGCCGGTGGGGCTGGCGCTGGCCGTGCTGGTGCCGGTGTGCGTGGCCCTGTCCCGCCCGATGCGCATGCTGGAGATGGGTGACGACGCGGCCAAGGCCATGGGCATCAGGGTCGAGCCGGTGCGCGCGGTCGCGATCGCGGCCGGCGTGCTGCTGTCCGGCGTGGCGACCGCCGCGGCCGGCCCGGTCATCTTCGTCGCGCTGGCCGCTCCGCAGCTCGCCCGGCGGATCACCCGCTCCCCCGGCGTCACCTTGGGCGCCTCGGCGCTGATGGGCGCCGTGCTGCTGACCGGCGCCGACCTCGCCGCCCAGCGGCTGCTCGCGCCCACCCAGCTACCCGTCGGGGTGCTGACCGCCGCCATCGGCGGCACGTACCTCGCCCTGCTTCTGCGAAAGGACCGCCACTGATGCCCGATGTACGCCTGTCCGGCACCGGCCTCACCCTCGCCTACGACCAGCGGGTCGTGGCCACGGACCTCAGCGTGGCGATCCCCGACGAGTCCTTCACCGTGATCATCGGCCCGAACGCGTGCGGCAAGTCCACCCTGCTGCGCGCGCTGGCCCGGATGCTCAAGCCCAAGGCGGGCGCCGTCCACCTGGATGGCGGCGTGATCACCTCGCTGCCGTCGAAGGAGGTCGCGCGCCGGCTCGGGCTGCTGCCGCAGACCTCGATCGTGCCGGACGGCATCACCGTGGCCGACCTGGTGGCCCGGGGCCGCTACCCGCACCAGAAGCTCATGCGGCAGTGGTCGAAGGCCGACGAGGTGGCCGTCACCGAGGCGATGCGCGCCACGGACGTCGCCGAGCTGGCCGACCGCATCGTGGACGAGCTGTCCGGCGGGCAGCGGCAGCGGGTGTGGCTGGCCATGGCGCTGGCGCAGGAGACGCCGATCCTGCTGCTGGACGAGCCGACCACGTTCCTGGACATCTCCCACCAGATCGAGGTGCTCGACCTCTGCGCCGACCTGCACGAGGAGGGCCGCACGATGGTGGCGGTGCTGCACGACCTGAACCAGGCGTGCCGGTACGCGACCCACCTCATCGTCATGCGCGCCGGCCGGGTCGTGGCGCAGGGCGACCCCGGCGAGATCGTCACCCCCGAGCTGGTCCACGAGGTCTTCGACCTGCGCTGCGAGATCATCGTCGATCCGCAGTCGGGCACCCCGCTCATCGTGCCGGAGGCGCGCCGCCGGGTGTCCGCCCCCGCCGGCTGACCGGAGCCGGGCTTCCCTTCTGGATGGAACGTCGCGGAACGCACCAAAAGACGTGGAACGGTGCCGCCGCACGGGCGACCCTTCTGCCGACGTCCACACGACCTCAGGGGGAAGACCCATGGACCACGCCGTCGTCATCGGCGCCAGCATGGCGGGACTGCTCTCCGCCGCCGCACTGCACCGCCTGTTCGCCAAGGTCACGGTGCTCGACCGGGACACGCTGCCCGCAGCGGACGCCCATCGCAAGGGCACCGCGCAGAGCCGCCACGCCCACGGCCTGCTCTCCAGGGGCTGCGCGACCATGAACGAACTGCTGCCCGGCATCTCGGCCGAGCTGATCGCGCGGGGCGCGCTGCCGTGCGACGCCATGAACCAGGGCCGTAACATCCACGACGGGCACCGGCTGGCCCGCGGCGCCGGCGGCGTGCTGAACGGCCTGCTGGTGAGCCGGCCGCTGCTCGAAGGCCAGGTGAGACGCCGGGTCGCGGCCATGCCGGGGATCCGGGTGGCGGACGGCCGCGCGGTCACCGGCCTGCTCGCCAAGGAGGGCCGGGTCACCGGCGTACGGCTGGCCGGCGGCGAGCCGCTGCCCGCCGACCTCGTCGTGGACGCCTCCGGCCGGGGCTCGCGCACCCCGCACTGGCTCGGCGAGCTGGGCTACCGGCCGCCCCACGAGGAGCGCATGGCCCTCGACCTGCGCTACAGCACCCGCGAGTTCCGCCGCCGCCCGGGCGACCTGGACGGCGACCTGCTCGTCATCATCGGCCCCACGCCGGAGCGCCCGCGGTTCGGCGTGGCGCTGGCGCTGGAGGGCGACCGCTGGATCGTCACGATGGGCGGCTACGGCGACGCCCCCGGCCCCGCCCTGCCGGAGTTCACCGCGTTCGCGGACACGCTGCCCGCCCCCGACCTGCGGCACCTGCTCGCGACCGCCGAGCCGGTCGGGGAGCCGCGGGCCTACCACACCCCGGCCGGCATCCGGCGGCGCTACGAGCGGCTGGCCCGCTTCCCCGAGGGGCTGCTGGTGACCGGCGACGCCGTGTGCGCGTTCAACCCGCTCTACGGGCAGGGCATGACGGTGGCCGCACTGGAGGCGAAGGTCCTGCTGGAGGCGGAGCTGACGCCGCGGGCGTTCTTCCGGCGGATCGCGCGGATCGTGGACGCCCCCTGGGAGATCACCGTCGGCGGCGACCTGAAGCTGCCCGTGGTCGCGGGTGAGCCGTCGCCGCGGGTGCGGATGGTCAACGCCTATCTGGGGCGCTTCCTCGCCGCCGCGGCGCACGATCCCGAGCTGGCCAGGCGGTTCCTGCGGGTGGCGCATCTGTACGACCCGCCGCCGGCGCTGATGAAACCGCCCGCGCTGCTCAAAGTGCTCCGCAGCGGCGCACCACGAGCAGTGCCAGTGCCCGCGTGACCGCGCGCAGCTCGCCCAGGTCCACCTGCTCCCTGGGGGCGTGCGCGTACCGTACGTCCCCGGGGCCGTAGTGCAGGGTCGGGATGCCGCCGGCCGCGTACAGGCGCAGGTCGCTGCCGTAGGGGGCGGCCGACTCCGCCGGGCGCGCGCCGGTCACGTCGGCGACCGCCCCCGCGACCTGGCCGAGCAGCTCGTGCCCGGCCGGCAGCCGCCCGCTGGCGAACTGGCCGCCCGGCCAGGTCACCGTGGGCGGGTTGTCCCGCAGCCACGGGTGCGCGACCCCGGCGACCGCCTCCTCGAACGCCGCCCGCGCCGCCGCCGGGTCCTCGTCCAGCCGCACGCCCAGCCGGCCCTCGGCGACCAGCAGGTCGGGCACGGTGCTGGCCCAGTCGCCCGCGCGTACGACGCCGATCTCGATCGGGTAGGGCATCGGGTTGCCGCCGAACAGCTCGTGCGCGTCCCGGTTGCGCTCGGCCTCCAGCCGCCTGATCGCCTCGAACACCGGCCAGAACGCCTCGACCGCGTTGACCCCCTCGTAGCGGGTCGCGCCGTGCGCGGCCCGGCCGGCGATCTCCAGCCGGAAGGTCAGCGCGCCCGCGTTCGCCGTGATGACCGCGCCGCTGGTCGGCTCGGTGATGACCGCCGCCTCGGCGGTGTGGCCGCGCGCCAGGGTGGCGAACGCGCCGAGGCCGCCGTCCTCCTCGCTGATCACGCAGTGCACCGCGAGCGGCCTGGCCAGCCGCACCCCCGCCCGGCGCACGGCCCGCGCCACGGCCAGGTTGGCGACCAGGCCGGCCTTCATGTCGCAGGCGCCCCGGCCGTACAGCACGTCGCCCTCGATCCGGGCCGAGAACGGGTCGCTGCCCGCCCACTTGGCCAGGTCGCCGGTGGGCACGACGTCCACGTGGCCCTGGAGCGCCAGCGCCGGCGGGCCCTCGCCCGGGGTCACGGCGGCGACGCCGTAGCCCTCGGAGCGCGGGGCCTCGATGCCCGGGAAGCCGGGCCTGGCGGTGAGGCCGGGCAGGTCGAGCTTCCACACGTCCACGTCCATGCCCGCCTCGTCGAGCAGGCGGGCGAAGCGGTGCTGCAGCTCGGACTCGGCGTCGGTGCCGGTGACGCTGGGGACGCGTACGGTCTCGGCGAGCAGGCTGACGGTCTCGGCCTCGTCGATGGCGTCGAGGACCCTGGCTTCCACGTCGTGCATGGAGCACACCCTAGGGCAGTGAACCCCTCGCGGGCCTCATGGCGATACAGGTCGTGCGGACGTGGATGAGCTGGATCGCGGTGACGCCCTTCGTCCTGTGGGCCGCGGTGCGGGTGAGCGGGTTCGAGCCGGACTGGCCGTGGGTGCCGGTGGTGGCGTACACGCCGTACGCGGCCGGGGCGGCGGCGCTGGGCGGGCTGCTCGCGCTGGCGCTGCGCCGGCCGGTCGCGGTCGGGGCGGCGTTCTGGGCGCTGGTGGTGCTGGGCGCGGCGGTGCTGCCGCGCGCCCTGTCCGACGGCAACCCGGCGGCCGGCGGGCCCGCGCTGCGCGTGCTGGCCGCCAACCTGCTGGTGGGGCGGGCCGACACGGCGGAGCTGATGGGCCTGGTCCGGCGGCTGCGGCCGGACGTGCTGACCCTCCAGGAGTTCACGCCCGGCGCGATGCGGCGGCTGGAGGAGGCGGGGGTGCGCGAGGCGCTGCCGTACGCGGTGACGCGGGCCCGCGAGGGCGTCGGCGGGTCCGCCGTGTACGCCCGGCACCCCCTCACCGCCGGACGGGCGATCTCGCTGGGCGGGTTCGGGCAGGCCAGGGCGTGGCTGCGGCATCCCGGCGGGACCCGGGTGGAGATCGTCTCGGTGCACCCGTGCGCGCCCAAACGGTACGGCCGCCAGCCCTGCTGGGAGGACGGGCTGGACGCGCTGCCGCGCGGGGGCGGCGCGCTGCGGGTGCTGGCCGGGGACTTCAACGCCACGCTCGACCATCTGCCGATGCGCGAGCTGCTCGCGTCCGGCTACCGGGACGCGGCCGACGTCATGGGCCGGGGGCTCACCGCCACCTGGCCGCAGGAGGGGTCGCAGCAGCGGCTGCCCGGGGTGGCGATCGATCACGTGCTGGCCGACGGGCGGATGGCGGTGCGCGACTTCGCGGTGCTCTCGCTCGGCCGCACCGACCACCGCCCGGTCTTCGCCGAGCTCGCCCTGCCCTGATCGGCTTCCGGAAGGCGTTCGCGGGGGCGGCTGCTCATAGACTTGAGCCGTGGAACAGCCCAAGTTCGAGATTCAGATGCTGCACGACCGGGTCATGATCAAGCTGGAGGCGGAGGCGGAGGAGCGGCGCAGCGGCTCAGGCATCGTCATCCCGGCCACGGTCAAGCTGGCCAACCGGCTGGCGTGGGGCGAGGTGTGCGGCGTCGGGACGAACGTCCGCGCGGTCAAGGTGGGCGACAAGGTGCTGTTCAACCCGGAGGACCAGTTCGAGGTCGAGGTGCACGCCCAGGTCTATCTCGTGATGCGCGAGCGCGACCTGCACGCGGTGGCCACCCAGGAGACCGACCACGGCACCGGCCTCTACCTCTGATCCGGAGCTCAGACGAAGCGCTGGGCCAGCTCGATCACGTCGACGCCGATCGTGCGCAGCCCGAAGTAGACGATCACGGCGGCCGAGGCCACGGTGACGAGCAGCACGACGATGCGGACGGTCCAGCCCTGGCGCTTGTACCACTGCGTCCAGGCGTGCAGCGTGCGCTTGCCGAACTCCAGCAGCTTGTGCGCCCAGTGGAACTCCGTGGCCAGCACGGCGAGGCCCGCGAAGACCACGAGCCAGCCGGGGCCGGGGAAGGGCACCATGATGAGCCCGCCCACGACCATGATCGTCCCGATGACGCCGACCACGATCTTCAGCGTCATCGCGCCGGTGCGGGTGGCCCGGATGCCGTCCAGCCAGCCGTGCAGGCCGCCGCGGCGTTCGGGCATGTCGGAACGGGCGGCGGCCGCGTCCTTGATCAGGTCGGCTTCGCCGGTGTCGGTGTTCTGGGTCGGCACAGATTCCCCCGGGCAGTCGGTCTGCCATTCAGGATACGGGTCCGGCGCCGTGATTCACTTGCAAACGACTAGCAGTGCACTAAACACGACAAACCGTAAAATTTCCGGCTTGATCCCGCCGCTGATCAGCTTCTTCCGGCAAATATCGGTTAATGTCTCCTATGCCCGAAGTCCTGCTCCGTACCGTCACCGGCCCCGTACGAGCCGCGGCCGTCACCGGCGCCGTACTCCCCCACGAGCACCTGCGCACCGACCTGCGCTGGGGCGTGGGCGTCGACTCCGACCCGCACCGCTGGCTCGACGAGGAGCAGGCCGTCACCGCCGAGCTGCGCGAGCTGCGCCAGTCCGACGAGCTCGGGCTCGTGGTGGACCTGACCTGCATGGGCATGGGCCGCGACGCCGCGTCCCTGGCCCGCGTCGCGGCGGGCGCCCGGGTGCCGGTCATCGCCTCGACCGGGCTGTTCGCCGAGCCGTTCGCGGGCGTACGCGAGGAAGGCGTCGAGGAGCTCACCCGGCGGCTCATGCACGAGATCTCCAGCGGCCTCGACGGCACCGGCGTCTTCCCCGGCGTCATCGGCGAGATCGGCTCCTGGGGCCCCGAGCCGACGCCGCGCGAGGAGCGGTGCCTGATCGCCGCCGCCCACGCCGCCCTCCAGTCCCGGCTGCCCGTCGCCACGCACGGACGCAACGCCCCGGCCCTGCTGGAGATCCTGCTCGGCCGCGGCCTGCCGGCGGCGCGAGTGGCCGTCGGCTACGCGGGCACCGACCTGGGCGCCGCCCGCAAGATCGCCGAAGCGGGCGCGTACGTGAGCCTCGCCGCCCTCGGCCTCGGCGCCGACCAGGCGGCCAGGATCGCGCTCGCCCTCATCGAGGACGGCCACGCCGAGCGCCTGCTGCTCAGCACGGGCCTCAGCCGGGTCGCCCAGCTCCGCAAGTACGACGGCCACGGGTACGCCCACCTGTTCCACGCCCTGCTGCCGCGCCTGCGCGAGGCGGGCACCGCCGAGGACACGATCCGCCTCATCACCCGCGACAACCCCCTCCGCTGGCTGACCTCCGGCTCCGCCTGACCGCGCTCACGCCCTCAGCGCGAACAGCAGGAACTGTGCCCTGCGGGAGAGGCCGCGGTAGGCGTCGGGGGCGATCTCGGCCGCCTCGGGCAGGGGGTCGGGCTCGACGATGTCCTCGACCGTGAGCCCCGCGTCCCGGAACGCCGCCAGCATGGCCCGCAGCGGACGGTGCCAGAACCGCATGGCCATCGTCCGGCCGCCGCGCTCCCAGGCGTCCGTGTACGCGTACGTGCCGAGGTAGTCGTCGCTGCCGCTGATCCGCATGTCCATGAAGGGGTGGTGGGTGGACAGCACCACCCGGCCGCCGGGCGCGAGCACCCTGGCGAACTCACGCAAGGTCGGCTCCCACGCCTCCAGGTAGTGCATGACCAGCGATGACAGCACCAGGTCGAACGCGCCGCCAGGGAACGGGAGCGGGCGGCTCAGGTCGGCCTGCAGCAGGGGCACGCCGGGGCCGAGCCGCTCGCGCGCGAGGGCGAGCAGGCCGGCGCTGAGGTCGACGCCCGTGACGGCGGCGCCACGGGCGATCAGCTCGGCGGCATGCGCCCCCGCCCCGCAGCCGGCGTCCAGCACGCGCAGCCCGGCGACCTCGCCGGCCAGGGACAGGATCGCCGGGCGTTCGTAGAGGTCGTTGTAGGGGCTGATCTCGTTGTCGCTGGCGTACGAACGGGCGAACCCGTCGTAGTCGTTATATTTCACCTTTGCGTGCGTCACGTCGTAGAAGCTATCCATGGCGGCTCCGACCGCGTCGCGGGCCATTAGGATCTGGGCTACGCGAGCCTCGGGCCGGGTGGGGGATGGAGACTGAGCACACGCACGGGAACGTGCACCAGCGCGGCGGCGGGCGGCTGCGGGGGCCGTTGTCCGCGCTGACGCGGTTGCGGCGGGCGGGTGACATCCCGGTCGTCGTGATGCTGGCGTGGGCGGGCTGGCTGGCGGTTCCGTGGTCCTTCTCCGGCCTCGCCCAGGCCAGGGCGGCGGCCGCCGCTGCCGCCGCCGACGCCGAGCCGCCCCGGCTGGAAACCCTCGCCACCGGCACCGCGCCCCTGTCCGCCGGCGTCGCGCGGGTCGCGTGGGGGCTCCCCGCCATCTCCGCCCCGCGGCTCCCCACCGTGCTTGCGGCGGAGGGCACTGCCGAGCGGGCGATCGCGGCCGAGCGGGCGCGGATCGCCGGGGAGGTGCATGACGCCGCCGGGCACGGCCTGGCGGCGATCGCCATGCAGGCCGGGCTCGCGCTCGTGACCCTCGACGACGACCCCGAGCAGACGCGGGCGTCCCTGCGGGCGATCAAGGAGACGAGCACGGCCGCGCTGGCCCAGCTCCGCGCCGCGCTCGACGGCATCGACCCGCCCGCGGGCGACCTGGCGGCCCTGATCGACGGCGTACGCGCCGCGGGCCTGCCGGTGGACGTCGAGCCCGCTGGCCTTCCCGTCCCCCCGCAGCTCCGCGACACCGTCTACCGGGTGGTCCGCGAGTCCCTCACCAACGTGCTGCGCCACGCGGGCCCGACCCGCGCCCTGGTCCGGATGACCGAAGCCCCCACCGCGTACGTCCTGGAGGTCGCCGACCGCGGCCCCGGCGCCGGACCGGCCGCCGAGGGGCGCGGCCTGCGGGGCATGCGCGCCCGCGTCACCGAGACGGGCGGCCAGTTCGCCGCCGGCCCGCGCGAGGGCGGCGGCTTCCAGGTGACCGCCCGCTTCCCCCACCCGCCGGATCGGGGACAGGCATGACCGAGCATGGAGCGGGCATCGCGGACATCCGGGTCGCGATCGCCGACGATCAGGCCGTCGTCCGGATGGGCCTGCGGGCGCTCCTGGAGCGGGAGCCGGGCATGGAGTGCGTCGGCGAGGCCGTGGACGGCGCGGCGGCCCTGGCCCTGGTCCGCAGGACGCGCCCCGACGTGCTGCTGCTCGACATCCGCATGCCCGGCATGGACGGCCTGGCCGCGCTGCGCGCGATGGCGGAGGACCCGGAGCTGCGCGGCACCAGGATCGTGGTCGTCACGACGTTCGCCGTCGACGAGTACGTCTTCGCCGCCCTCCAGGCCGGCGCCAGCGGCTTCGTGCTCAAGGACAGCGCCCCCGACGAGCTGGTCAACGCCGTACGGGTGGTCGCCGCCGGGGAGGCGCTGCTGTCCCCGGCGATCACCAGGAAGGTCATCGGGCTGTTCGGCCGGCACGGCACGGAGCCGGTCGAGGGCATCGCCACGCTCACCCCGCGCGAGCGGGAGCTGGCGGCCTGGGTGGCGACCGGCCGGTCGAACGAGGAGATCGCGAAGGAGCTGGTGATCAGCCCCGACACGGTCCGCACCCACGTCAGCCGGGCCATGGTGAAGCTGCGGGCCCGTGACCGGGCGCAGCTCGTCGTGTTCGCGATGCGCGCCGGGCTCACGCTGCCGCCGGCTTGACCGGCTTGACCGGCTTGCGCAGGAACCCCTCGTAGTCGCGCTGCTGGAGCTGGGCCTCGATCTGCTTGACGGTCTCCAGCCCGACCCCCACCATGATCAGCACGCTGGTCCCGCCGAAGGGGAAGTTCTGCTGCGTGCCGGGGTCCCGCAGGACCGCGAACGCCACCAGCGGCAGCAGCGCGAGCACCGCCAGGTAGACGGCCCCGGGCGCGGTCAGCCGGGACAGCACGTACGCCAGGTGCCGCGCCGTGGGCTTCCCCGGCCGCAGCCCCGGCACGAACCCGCCGTGCCGCCGGATGCCGTCGGCCACCTCGTCCGGGTTGAAGGTGATCGACACGTAGAAGTAGGCGAAGGCGGCGACGAGCAGCGCGTACACGCTCATGTAGAGCGGGTGCGCCCCTGCGGCGAGGTTGCGCTCCACCCACCCCTGCGCCCCGTCGCCGAGCAGCGGCGCCGCCAGCGCGGGCAGGTAGAGCAGCGACGAGGTGAAGATGACCGGCACGATCCCCGCCTGGTTGACCTTGAGCGGGATGTACGAGCCGCCCCCGCCGTACGCCCGCCGCCCCACCGGCCGCGCGTACCGGATCGGGACCCGGCGCTGCGCCTGCTCGACGAAGATCACGGCCGCCACCAGGAACAGCCCGGCCACCACCATCACCACGGCCCCGGCCGGCGTCAGCACGAAGATCTTCGACATGTACCCGGGGAAGACGGCCACGACCTGCGTGAACATCAGCAGCGACATGCCGTTCCCGACCCCCCGGCCGGTGATCAGCTCGCCCAGCCACATGACCACGCACGCCCCGGCCACCATGGTCACGACGAGGACGGCCGACGGCAGCAGCCCGTCGTCCCGCAGCAACGGCCGGGGGCAGCCGGGCAGGAGCCCGCCGCCGCGGGCGAGCGCGACGACCGTGCCGGCGTTCAGCACGGCGAGGGCGACGGTCAGGTAGCGGGTGTACTGGGTGATCCTCGCCTGCCCGTTCTGCCCCTCCTTCCTGAGCGCCTCCAATCGCGGCACCACCACGGCGAGCAGTTGCATGACGATGCTGGCGGTGACGTACGGCATGACGCCGAGCGCGAACACCGACAGCTGCAGCATCGCGCCCCCGCTGAGCATCTGCGCCAGGTCGAACAGCCCTCCGGAGGCCGACCCGGCGCACGCGCGCACCACCGCCACGTCCACCCCGGGCGCGGGCACCACCTGCCCCAGCCGGAACAGCGCGACGATCGCGAGCGTGAACAGCAGCTTCCTGCGCAGCTCCGGAATCCGGAACGCCCTGGCGAAGACGGTCAGCATGGTCACCGAGTCTGTCCGCCGCGCCGGGGCCGGGTCGTCCGCCGTGGCGAGGCTCCGGCGTACGCGAATCCGCGTATCCCGTAGGTTGATCCCCATGAGCGCGGTGTGGGTGATCAGCGGGCCGCCGGGCGCGGGCAAGTCCACGGTGGCCGCCGAACTGCTCGCCCGCCTGTCCCCCGTGCCCGCCCTGCTCGACAAGGACACCGTCTACGGCGACTTCGTGGCCGAGGTCCTGCGCGCGCACGGCCGTCCCGGCGGCGAGCGCGAGGGCCCCTGGTACGACGAGCACGTCAAGCGCTTCGAGTACGCCGGCCTGACCCGGCTGGCCCGCCAGATCCGCGGCCACGGCTGCCCGGTGCTGCTCGACGGCCCGTTCACCACGCAGGTGCACGACGCGGAGCGGTGGGCGGAGTGGGTGGCGGAGCTGGGCGGCGCGCCGGTGCGGCTGCTGTGGGTGCGCTCCGACGGCCCGACGCTGCGCGCCCGTCTCACGGCCCGTGGCCACGCCAGGGACGCGGGCAAGCTGGCGGACTTCGCCCGCTACCTGCGCGACATCCGCGTGGACGAGCCGCCGGCGGTGCCACACCTGGAGATCGACAACCGGCCCGGCGCGCGGCCGGTCGCCGACCAGCTCACCGCGGCGGGCATCCGTCCGCCGGCCCGGTAGCCGCCGTCAGCCGCCTGGTAGTCGTCGTCAGCCCACGCGGTAGTCGTCGTCCCGCGCGTCCAGGATCGCCATGTGACCCGGCAGGTGGCCGATCGCGTACTCGACGCCGCTCGCCATGACCGCCGCCTGCGGCGTCACCCCGCACGCCCAGAACAGCGGCACCTCACCGGCGCGTACCTCGGCCGGGTCGCCGAAGTCCGGCCGGGCGAGGTCGCCGATGCCGAGCCCGGCGGGGTCGCCCACGTGCACGGGCGCGCCGTGCACGCGCGGGTAGCGGCCGCTCACCTCGACGGCGGTCCCGACCAGCTCCTCGGGCACCGGCCGCATCGACACCACCAGCGGCCCCGACAGGCGGCCGGCCGACCGGCAGGGGACGTTCGTGACGTACATCGGCACGTTCGTCCCCAGCTCCAGATGCCGTACGGGCACGCCCGCCGCCAGCAGCGCCCGCTCGAAGGTGAAACTGCACCCGATGAGGAACGGCACCAGGTCCTCGCGCCACTCCGCCGTCACCTCGCCGAGGTCGGCGACCGGCCGCCCGTCGCGGTAGAGCCGGTAGCCCGGCAGGTCGGTACGCAGGTCGCCGCCGAACAGCGCGGTCGACCACGCGCCCGGCTCCCCCACGTCGAGCACCGGGCAGGCGCGCGGGTTGTGGTGGGCGAACAGCAGCAGGTCGTAACGGAGCGCCGCCGGCACGGCGATGAGGTTGGCCTGCGTCCAGCCCCGGCACCAGCCGGCGGTGGGCGCCCGCTCGCCGGCGCGGAAGCGCTCCCGCGCCCGCGCGGGGCTCAGTTCGGCGACGTCCTCCACCCTTCGACAGTAGGTCGGCCCTGGTCATGTGGTCCACCGCGCGGATGGGCGTGAGTGCCGTGCTTTCCGGGGTAGCGGGTCTCGCCGTGCGGCTCGATGTGAACCTCCTCGACTATGTGCTCATCGCCCTCTACTTCGTGACCGTGCTCGCCATCGGCATCGCGGCCCGCAAACGGATCAGCTCCAGCCTGGACTTCTTCCTGGCCGGACGCGGCCTGCCGGCGTGGATCACCGGCCTCGCCTTCGTCTCGGCCAACCTGGGCGCGATCGAGATCCTGGGCATGGCGGCCAACGGCGCCCAGTACGGCGCGATGACCGTGCACTACTACTGGATCGGCGCGGTCCCGGCGATGGTGTTCCTCGGCATCGTGATGATGCCCTTCTACTACCGCTCCAAGGTGCGGAGCGTCCCCGAGTTCCTGCGCAGGCGGTTCAACGGCGCGACGCAGCTGCTGAACGCGATCACGTTCGCGGTGGCGCAGATCCTCATCGCCGGGGTGAACCTGTACGCGCTGGCGCTGGTGATGGAGCTGCTGCTGGGCTGGCCGCTGCCGGTGTCGGTGGTGGTGTCGGCGGTGATCGTGCTGTCGTACATCACCCTGGGCGGTCTCTCCTCGGCCATCTACAACGAGGTGCTGCAGTTCTTCGTCATCCTCGCCGGGCTGATCCCCCTGACCGTGCTCGGCCTGATCAAGGTGGGCGGGTTCAGCGGGCTGGCCGACAAGATCCGCCAGGGCCCGCTCGGCGAGCCCGGCCTGCACACCTGGGCCGACACCGCGGGCCAGAACCCGATGCAGGCGCACTGGATCGGCATCGTGTTCGGGCTCGGCTTCGTGCTGTCGTTCGGCTACTGGACGACGAACTTCGCCGAGATCCAGCGGGCCCTGTCGGCCAGGAACACGAACGCGGCCCGGCTGACGCCGATCGTGGCCGCGTTCCCGAAGATCTTCATCCCGCTGGTGACGGTGCTGCCCGGCATGATCGCGCTGGTGCTCTTCAGCGACCTCGGCAAGGGGCAGGCGTACAACTACTCGATCCCGCTGCTCATGCGGGACCTGCTGCCGAACGGCGTGCTCGGGATCGCGGTGACCGGGCTGCTGGCCTCGTTCATGGCGGGCATGGCGGCCAACATCAGCGGCTTCAACACCGTCTTCGCCAACGACATCTGGGCGGCGCACGTACGTCCCGGCCGCGACGACCGGCACTACCTCAAGGTGGGCAGGATCGCGACGGTGGCCGGCGTCGCGCTCGGCGTCGGGACGGCGTTCATCGCGGCCGGCTACTCCAACATCATGAACTACCTGCAGGCGCTGTTCTCGTTCTTCAACGCGCCGCTGTTCGCCACGTTCGTGGTCGGCCTGTTCTGGCGGCGGATGACGCCGTGGGCCGGTTTCTGGGGGTTGCTGTCCGGGACGCTGGCCGCGTTCGCGTCGTACGTGCTCTACAAGGCCGGGGTGATCGACTTCGGCACCGAGCTGAACGCCAGCTTCTGGGGCGCGGGCATCGCCTTCGCCGTGGACGTGCTGGTGTCCGTGGTGGTCACGCTGGTCACCACGCAGAAACCGGAGGAGGAGCTGCGCGGGCTCGTATGGGGGCTCAGCGCGGTGGACCTGGAGGACGACGCGCTGGCCGGTGACCGCAAGTGGTACCGGTCACCGGTCGTGCTGGGCGTGGGCGCGGTCGTGCTGGCCGCCGTGATGTACGGGGTGATTCTGTGAGCGACATCCGCATGGTGATCGGCGGGCTGTTCCTGGTCTACGGCGTGATCCTGATCGTCGCCGGCGTGGCAGGCGAGGCGGTGAACCTCTGGACCGGGCTGGCCATGGCCGTCTTCGGCGGGCTGTTCGTGGCCTGGGCCCGGGCCCGCCGCATCTGAACGGGCCCGGGCCGCTGATCTCAGTACTCGACCTCGAAGGTGTGGGGCCCCAGCCCGTACCCGTCGCCCCGGGGGACGACGTACCCCTCCTCGATGAGCGTCGCCAGGCTCGCCCGCAGCTCGTCCTCCTCCAGGCCTGAGGTGTGCACCAGCGTGTCGAGCCCGGCGCCGCCCGTCTCGACCGCGAGGGAGGCGACGGCCTCGTACACGTGGATGTCGACGTCGGACAGCTCCTGGACGTCGTGGCCCTCGGTCATGATCGCTGCCTCGCCCCCTCGCGCAGCCGCTCGGGATCCACCTCTCGGTCCGGGTACCTGCGCAGGTACTCGGACTCCAGCTCGTTCGTACGGGAGGTGTGGTGGGACAGGGCGTCGTCGGAGCCGTGGAAGAACGTGTCGCTCCGGGTGGTGTGGAGCTGGCGCAGCTCGCGGATCAGGTCGTCGTCGCTGAGCTGGGCCGGATCTATTCCCATCGTCGTCATGGGGTCCCCTCTACCCCGGAGTCCTCCGACAATATCTGTCACAATTCCTGACATTTAGGCATTGTCTGTAAGATGCCGCCGCTTTACCTTCCCGTTATGGACCTCGAGCTCCGGCACCTCAGGATCGTCCGCGCGGTCGCGGACGCGGGAAGCGTGAGCAAGGCCGCGTTGACGCTCGGGCTGGCACAACCGGCCCTGACCGCCCAGCTCAAGCGCATCGAACGGGTGCTCGGCGGCGCCCTGTTCGAGCGCGACCGCCACGGCGCCCGGCCCACAAGGCTCGGCGAACTCGTACTCGCCCGCGCGCGGGTGCTCCTCCCGGCGGCCAAGGAACTGCAGGACGAGGCCGTACGCTTCGCCCACACCCCGACCCCCGGCTACCGCATCGGCGCCACCAACGGCCCGATACTCGGCGGGCTGGTGGACCGGCTCGCGGCGGAGCGGCCCGTCTCGACGTACACGTCCTGGTCGAGCCACGAGCTGATCAGCATGGTCGAGCTCGGCCGCCTCGACTACGTGCTGACCGGCGCCTGCGGCGACTCCGGCACCCCCACCGGCGCGCTCGTCTGGGACACCATCAGCCTCGACCCCGTCTTCTGCCTCGTCTCCGAGAACCACCCCGCCGCCAAGGAGAAGGAGGTGGAGCTGGCCGACCTCGCCGACGAGCACTGGGCGGGGACGCCGGGGGACGGCTGCTTCGCCGACTGCTTCGCGATGGCCTGCGCACGCGCCGGCTTCACCCCGGGAACGATCTACGAGACGGACGTGCCGACCTGCACCCACCTGGCCCAGGTGGGCCGCGCCGTGGCCCTCTGCCAGGCCACCCACCAGCCCGCGCAGGGCCTGGTCATGGTGCCGCTGGCCGGCGCCCCGCTGCGCTGGCGGCAACTCCTCGGCCACCACCCGACGGCGGCGGACGCCGCCTGGGTCCTCACCCAGGCCAAGGAGGCCCACCGGGACGCCATCGGCCGCAGCCCGACATACAGCGACTGGCTCACCCGCAACCCGTCCTACGGCACCACCCCCTGACTCACGCACGACCCCCACCTTCGTCCCTCCTGATGATCGCCACCGCCCCCGGAACATGGAATGATGTCCGCGAAGACCTCTCTCCCACCGGCCCATGGCACCCACAACCGGTCCTGATGCTCTAGCCTTAGCCATGCACCAGGCTCAGCATGATCCACTCAGGACCACGCCACGGCCACACAACTGAATCCAGGGGCGGTAGCTCAGCCGGTCAGAGCATCGGACTCATAATCCGTGGGTCGTGGGTTCAAGTCCCACCCGCCCTACCGAGGTACCTAGGCGTTGACCTGCGGCTTTTCCGGGTCCGTTGAATCCGTGGGTCGGTGGTCTGCCAGTTGGGAGACCGAAGGGAGACCGGGAGTTTCAGACGGTCCCCCCACAACCACCGCTCGCGGGACCAGAGAGACAGCCGCCTCGGCCGCCGCGTGAGCCAGATCCGGCAGCACGGTCGTGTACAAGTCCGAAGTGATGTGCAGGTTCGAGTGCCGCAGCATCCGCGACGTCGTCGTCATGTCGTTCCCTGCCGCCAGTGACAGCGTGGCCGCGCCATGGCGGAGATCGTGCAGACGGATCGGTGGCAGGCCGGCGGCGAACACGAGCCGTTCGAAGTGCTCGCTGACCCAGTCCGGTCGCAGCTCGGCCCCGTCCTCGCGGGTGAAGATGCGGCCCGTGTCCTGCCAGCCGTCCCGCCACGCCAGCCGTTCCTCAAGCTGCCGCTTGCGGTGAACCCGGAGAGCGGCGAGCGTGCCCTTGTCGAGCGCGACGACACCTTCCGACGACTCCGTCTTCGGTGCGCCCTCTTCGACCCCCTGGTCCACCATCGTGAGCTGCTTCGCCACGGCCAGGACGCCCTCGTCGAGGTCGAGGTCCACCCACCGCACGCCGCACGCCTCGCCGCGGCGCAGGCCCCGGAAGGCGATCAGGTGGTAAAGCGCGTACAGCCGGTCCTCCGCCGCGTGGTCGAGGAACGCACCGAGTTGCACGGGCGTCCACACCATCACCGGGGACGGGCGCGGTGTGGCTAGCCATACCCGGAACGCTTCGAGCTGCTTCTTCGGCTGCACCGGCGCGTTCCGCTCGGCCTCCAACCGCTGCTGGTACGCGGCGGTGAACGCCTCCTGGCGAACCCTCGTCCACACCACGCCCTTCGCCTTCTGCCCGCCGTCGAGCTTCACGAGCTTGGCCGCATTGAACGACACGAGGTGCTCGCGCTGGGCGGACGACAGCACGGTCCGGATCGTGGCGAGGACGCGCTGCTTCGTGACCGGGCCGGTGGGCCGCCGGCCTCGCACCGACGCACGGACCTCCGGGTCGTCGGACGCTTGGGCCGCGGCCAACACCTCGTTCTTCTCGTCGATCCTGGTGAACACCGCCTCGACGGACGGGGCGAACAGCCGGTCGAGCCGCACGCTGTCGAGGACCTCACCGAAGTGCACGTCGTGGTGGGAGACGTAGCTCGACAGGGTGGACTTGCGGATGTCCTTGAGCCTCCGGTGGCGCTCGACGAACTGCGTCCAGTACTCGCCGAACGTCATCGACTGGAGCGGCTGGCCCGCGCGAAACTTGCGGTGCAGCTCCCCGTAGTCGGGCATCGGCGCCTGCTTGCGGTGCGCGGCCCGGATCATCTCCAGGATCTCCATCCGGGCCTCGTGCCCGTCCGGGCCGGCGTCGGGGATGTCGAGCAGCCGTCCGGCCGCGTCGTAGAAGGCGATCAGGTCCGCCTCGTTGGCGAACCCGCCACACCGCAGGTAGACGCGGTTGCCGTCCGGCCCGGACGGCACCTCAGCCTTGCCGTAGTACGTGCCGTGATTCGGGTTCCACGAGCCGTTCGCGCGGCGCAGCCTGGGGCACTTCGCGCCCAGCTCCCGGCCGTCCTCCCGGCACTTGCATCTCTTGTACGGGTTCGGGTTCACGCTTCTGTCTCCTCCAAGAGGGCGCCCCTGCGCAGAGCGGCCACGAGCCGCTCAACGGTCGCGCCGAGGCGGGCGGCGATGTCTTGCATCGGTTCGTGGGCCCAGTAGGCGGGGGCAGCCCTTGCGCCGAGACGCTGCAGCTCGTCATCGGAGGAGAGCGCCGGCATCTCGGCCATCTCGGCGATCTGGCGGTCGATCTCGGCGAGGCACGCCTGCACGGGCTCGGCGGGGACGGGCCCGCCCTCGGGAGTCCGGCGCAGGAGTTCGGCGATGAGGTCCGACATGTGCGCCTCGGCCAGGTACCGGACGTACGTCTTCATCCACGTGCGGAACACGTCCCTCTCCGCCACCTCCGGGATGGACAGGAGTCCGCGGCGTGCCCGTACCAGGCTGGACAGCGGGGCGTGAGGGCCCGGCACCGTCGCGCGCAGTTCCTTGTCGGCGGCCTCCTGCGCGTGGATGAGGGTCTCCGTGTAGTACTCGAACACGTGGCGGGTCCGGATCTGCCAGGAGTGGAGCGCCTGCTTCGCCTGGTCCGCCGTCATGCCCATCACCTGCTGGAGCCAAGCCTCGTAGCTGTCCACCACCTCGCGGTCGGACAGCAGTTCCGAGAGGCGATCCCATGCCCGCATCTCGCGCTCGACCCGCTCGGCCTTCTCGAACAGAGTCGTGCTGACCTCCTCAACGAGCAGGTGAACCTCTTGGCCTTGCGCCACCCCCAGCGGCAACAGCACGTCGTCGAGAGTCGTGTCGAAGACCTTCGCGAACGCGACCGCCTCGTCCACGCTGATCGTGCGCCGCTTCCCGCGCGGGTTGAGAATCTTCGAGATCGACGACTGATGGATCGGGCAGCCGACGTCCGCCATCTCCTTCGATAGGCGCTCTTGGGACCAGCCTCGCCGCCGCATCTCGTACTCGATCCGCAACGCGACGTTGGTCTCGGGCCCTTCCGCCGTGGCACCGCTCGGCACGCTCGCGCCGGCGGTCACGACGCCGGGGGCGGCGGTTGCTCCCGCCGAGACGCTCGGGCCGGGGATCGACGCTGCTGCTGACACCGTGGACGCAGCGGCACCTTTCGCCCTGCCCTTCGCGGTCGGATCAACCTGCATCAGTGTCCTCCATTCGTTTCGAATGAAGTCTAACCCGTTTCGATTTGCGGTCCACCCTCAAACATGTCATGCTAATCACAAGCGGTTTCCAGTCAGATTGAATGACTCGGATCAGCCCTCTTCGGCGTGAACCGAGCTTCTTCAACCCGGCTCCCCCTACCAGGAAGGATTCGCCGCGATGAGCAAGGCTCTGACCGTTAAGGAAGTCCTCGACCTGCCCGCCGCCGTCAACATCGGCACCGCCGGGCGCGCGTGGGGTTTCGGCCTCTCCAAGTCCCAGGACCTCGCCCGCAAGGGCGAGTTCCCCTGCCCCGTGCAGCGCATCGGCTACACCTACCGCGTGCTTCGTTCGGACATCCTCGATGCCCTCGGCATCCAGGACCCGGCCCTCGTGGGCCACCGCCAGCCGGTGGACATCCCTGCCTGATACGGGTCTCTCAGACCACCGCAATCCCTCGCCTGTCCTGCCATGAATCCCGTGCAGACGGAGGGACCCGTGTCCGCTACCCCCACCATCCAGGTCGGTCCCATCAACGGGGCCACCACTTCCGACATTCACAGGCTGACCGTCAGCCCCGACGTGACCACGGTGGACGCCCTTCTCGCCTACGCGGCGATCGGGTGGAAGCCGTTCCTTCTCAGCTCCGGGAAGGTCCCCGTCAAGAACTGCGACTGGTGTGACCAGCACCACACCACGAACGAGCAGCGCGAGACGTGCGACCACCCGACGTGCCACGGCTTCTACGCCGCCACCGGCGACCCTGACCGGCTTCGCGAGATGGCCAAGCTGGTCCCCAACGGGCTCATCGCCATCCGCACCGGCTCCCCGTCCGGCATCGTCGTCCTCGATATCGACAGCCTGAGCGGGCACGGCGTGGACGGCTACGCCGCCGCCAAGCGCGGACGCGAAGCGGGCTACCTGCCCGACACCGCCACGCAGCACACCCCGTCCGGCGGCACGCACCTCGTGTACGGCCACCCCGGTGGGCGCATCAAGGGCGGGTCGAACAAGCTCGGCCGCGGGCTCGACGTCAAGGGCGACGGCGGGTACTTCGTGGCCGGGCCGTCCTTCAGCCGCAAGCACGGCAAGCCGTACCGGTGGGTCGGGGACACGCTGTCCCTCCCCCTGACGCCGCTTCACCCGCGCATCGCCGCCTACCTGCGCGAGAAGCCCGTCACCACGCCGCCCCGGCAGACGCCCGATCTCCCCCAGTTCCAGGACCGGTACGTCACCGCCGCCGTCTCCGGCGAGGTGCAGGCGATCCTCGACGCTCCCAAGGGCGGCCAGGGCAAGCCCGGCCGGTGCGACCAGCTCAACAAGTCCGCATTCATCCTCGGGACGCTCGTCGGTGCGGGCGTCCTCAACCAGGCCGCCGCCGAGAAGGCCCTCGGCGACGCCGCGTACGCGGTGGGGCTCGACGTTGACCCGAACTGCGGTCCTCGCCAGATCGCGGCGACCATCCGCAGCGGCCTCACCGCCGGGATTCGTCACCCGCGCCGCATCCAGGGGGTTCGGTGAACAACAGCACGACGGGCGTCGACGAAGACGTTCCCTGGCCCACCGAGCCCTTGGCCTACATCGAGGAGCCCGACACGGACGACGACACCAGCGCGGGCGCCGGACACGGAGACGTCTCTGACTCCGTGCTCGCTGACCTCGCCGCCAGCTCGGTCCTGCGCGGCCGGTGGCGCTGGTGCGTCGGCCTCGGCTGGCTCCAGTGGGACGGGCAGCGGTGGGCCGTACGGGACGACGTCCTGGTCTCCGAGGTCGTCCGGCAGTTCCTCGCCGCGCAGTTCGGGAAGAAGGTCGAAGAACAGGGGGCGAACCTTAACCCGAAGCGGCTCCAAGAGCTCCAGGCCCTCCTCAGCGCGTCCAAGGTGCGGAACGTCACGACCCTGGCGCGCGGCATCGACGGCATCTCGACGCTGGCCGACCAGCTCGACGCTAACCCCGACCTGCTGAACACTCCCAGCGGCGTCGTGGACCTGCGCACGGGCAAGCTCAGCCGACACAACCCTGAGCTGCTGATGACCAAGCTGACGCAGGGTTCCTACATCCCGGACCACACGCACCGCGACTGGGAGATAGCCCTGGAAGCGCTGCCCAAGCCGGAGCGGGAGTGGTTCCAGACGCGAGCCGGCCAGGCCGTCACCGGGCACACCAACCCGGACGGCATCCTCGTCCTGATGCAGGGCGGCGGCGAGAACGGCAAGTCCCTGCTCAGCACGGACGGGCTCGTGCCCGCGCTCGGCGACTACGCCGACGTCGCCAGCGCGAAGCTTCTGTCCACCACCAACGAGCACTCCGAAGAGATGGCGACCCTCCGCGGCAAGCGGTTCCTCGTCTCGGAGGAGATGACCGAGGGCAGGGCTCTCAACATCGCCGCCATCAAGCGCATCCAGGACGTCGGCACCATCACGGCCCGGCACGTCTACAAGTCCAACATGACGTTCAAGGCGACGCACGCCCTGTTCGCCACGACGAACTACCTGCCCGTCGTCAACGAGACCGACCACGGCACGTGGCGGCGTCTCGCCCTGCTGGTCTTCCCTTACACCTTCCGCAAGCCCGGCGAGGAACTCCGCCACGAGGACGAACGCCACGGCGACCCCCGGCTGAAGGCCCGGATCAAGGCCAACCGCAGCGGCCAGTACGACGCCATCGTGACGTGGGTCGTCGAGGGCGCGATGCGCTGGTACGCCAACCCGGACACCGCGCTCGCCGTGACGGACCAGGTGGCCAAGGACACGCGCAACTGGCGTGCCGAAGCCGACCGCATCCTCGGCTACTGGGACGAATGCCTCATCGCAGACCCGGCGGCGAGCGTCATCACGACCGAGCTGCACGCGGCCTTCAACGAGTGGCTCGCCTCCAACGGGCACAACGCCTGGCCCAAGGAACTGTTCCACCCGCGCTTCAAGAGCCACACCGAGACGAGCCGTCACGGCGTCGTCGAGGCCCGCCCTAAGACCCTCCCGGAAGGGCTCGCCCGGCACGGTCTCGACAAGTTCGATACCCCCCCTGTCTCGAAGCGCCCGGTGATCTACAAGGGCGTCCGGTATCGCACCGATACGGACGCTTCTGACCAGCAGGAATAGCAGGGGGACAGACCTGACAGACCCCGTCCCAACATTTCGACGCCCTATATAGACGTTGGAAAGTTTGAATCCGGTCTGTCACCTCTGTCCCCGCACGTCAGAGCAGCCTACTCATGGCTAGCCATACCCCCGCCCCCTATGGCGGTACGTACGAAGGAGACGGAAGTGCCCACCACCTACTTCCAAACCCCCATCCACCCGACTGACCCCACCGCCGTTGCCCTCCCCGTGAGCACCCCTGACGGCCCTCTGGCCACGTGGGTGGACGAGGACGTCGCCGACGACCTCGACGGGCGCAAGCTCAGCCTCGGCTCACACGGCTACCCGGCCGTCTGGCACGAGAGCAGCATGTGGCCGCTCCACCGCGTGATCATGGGACTGAAGGTCCGGGACGGCCTGTTCGTGGACCACCTGTCCGGCGACCGGCTGGACAACCGCCGCGCGAACCTCCGCATCGTGACCGCCGCTGAGAACGCAGCGAACCGCCGGTGCACGTCGAGGACCGGCTACCGAGGCGTCCGGGCCGCCGGCTCGAAGTTCGTCGCCTACGCGAAGCGCGACGGCATCAACGTCTACCTCGGCACCTTCGACGACATCGAGCAGGCCGCCGAGGTCTCCCACGCCTGGCGGGCCCTGTACCTGCCCGGCTACACGGGCAACGCCCGCACCCGCTACTCCCGCACCCCGCAGATGCTCGCCGCCGTCGTCGCGGCCGAAGAGAGGAACTGACCATGACCATCGCCCTGCTGATCGCCTGCTGCCTGCTGGCGTTCACCACCGCCGCCCTGTGGGCCGACCGCAAGAGCCTCAAGGAGGCGCTCGACCAGGCCCGCGCTGACCGGTTCGCCGCCATCACCCGCAACCAGGAAGCGCACGCCGCCCGCGTCCGGGAGATGGAGAAGTCCACCGCCAGCCTCAACGAGCTGATCGAGCGTCTCCGCGCCACCAACGACGCCGCCGAGGCCCGTCTCAACCACACCAAGGAGAAGTGACCATGTCCGCCAACCAGATCCCGCACTTCGGCCCCAAGCCCGACGACCTGCCCGGCCGCCCGCGCCAGCACTCGTGCCCTGACTGCGCGTTCAACGGCGGTCCCGGCCACTCCAACCGGGAGCTGCTGAAGCTGTCCCGCGACGAGTTCGACGGCAACCCGCTCGCCTCGATCGGCCAGTCCCGCCGCACCTGCGGCTACTGGAGCGCCCGCAGCCGCACCTACTGCGGCAGCACCCACCAGGTTGAGGCTCACGGGGCGATCGGGAGCCGCTGCGTGAACCACCACCCCGCGCTGATGGACGCCGCGTACAAGGCGCTGACGAACCCGGTCGCGCTGGCCGTGTGAGGAGGCCGGGCCTGATTGAGGCAGGCCCGGCCCCTTCACTCCGACCCTTCCACGGAGGACACCATGAAAACGCTGGTAGACCAGCTCGACACGGCAACGCAGCGGTGTGCCGAGGCGCTCGGCTACCTGTACGGCGCCGACTCTGACCCGGCCCTGCATCAGATCATCGAGGACGTGTCCCGCCTCGTCGGCGGCGTCCGCCGGGAGCTGAGCAAGGGGCACCACCGCTACGACGCGCGGGACCTGTCCTGCCAGGGGCTCGCGCTCGTCGATCCCGCGTCCGTCACCTTCCACGGCTGGCTTGTCGCCGGCTACGCGGAGGAGATGCAGCGGCGCGGCGAAGGCCACGTGTACGGCTGCGACGTCATCGGCCACCTGGCCGCCGACCCCACCAAGTAACGATCAGGCCGGGGCTGCCCAAATCAGCCCCGGCCCGGTAAGGAGACCATCTCATGACCGAGTCGAAGATGACCGCCACCGACATCGAGATCATCGCGAACGCCTTCCGCGAAGAGAACACGTGGGGGCAAGGGTTCGCCGAGTACATCGAGGCGCAGAACCGCATCGAGCCGATGTCGCCGGGCGTCCTCGCCTACGCCCGTGCCGTCGCCCAGTTCTGCCACGAGCACCGCCTCGTCCCCGGCTTCCAGCACACGCTCAACTGGTTCGGGTACGGGGACATCCCGCTCGCGTTCGACGACGAGAACGACGACGAGCCGCTCAAGACGCTTATCTGGATGGAGGACTTCAGCGGCGTGTCCGGCATCTCCTGCGAGGACCTGATTCTCTTCTGGATGGAGCAGGAGGAAGACGACCGCAGCGACATCTACTCGATCGGCTACGAGTACGACGGCAAGTCCATCACTCGCTACCTGTTCGGCCACTCCGCGGCGATGCGGGCGATGACGTTCCTCAGTCCGTGGCGGAAGGAGTTCGTCCAGGCCACGATGGAGCTGATGAGCCACGCCATGGAGAAGTCCGGGCTCGGGCAGACGCTCATGGGCGGCGACGGCTGGACCGTCATCACCAACCTGGAGACCGTCGAGGGCGAGACGCTCAAGCTGGCGCACCCGATCGTGTCGTTCCGCGAGGACAACGTCCCCCTCGTCCGCCCGCCGTGGGACGACGCCGACCCGGACGAGCTGATCCCGATCACGGACGTGTGCCAGACGTACGAGGTGGTTCGGGCGTCGGACGCCGCTCACGACATCCTCGGCCCCAACGTCTCGGAGGACGAGGCGATGAAGATGGCGTTCCGCGGCCCCATGGGCAACGTCCAGTGACCACGTTCCGGCCCGGCGTTGGGGAAGGGGCGATTGTGCCCCTCCCCTTCTGCCTCGCATGCGGGCTCGCGCTCGGAGCCATCGAGGCGGAGGTCGTCGGATACGAGGGTGACGACTACGTCTTGCGCGTGGACCACACTGACGACCGCCGTGGCCTCCTGTCCTGCAACACCGGCGGTAGCCGCAGCGTGTGGACCAGCGCCGAAGTCGAAGCCCTGACCTGGGTCGTGTGATCAGCGCGGGGTACGGCGCAGACCGTACCCCGCGTTGTGACCAGCACAACTCAGACCCATACGCACCAGGGCGTACCCGGCGCACGGCCATCTTGGCCGTGCGCCAGCCTGCACCATCTCCGCGATCGGGGGACCGATGACCACCGTTGACTGTGACCTCTGCACCGCACCCGTACACGACATGGGGCGAGTCTGCGACCGCTGCACCACACCGCTCATCACCGACCTGCGCGACATCCCGTCCCTCGACACCGAGCTGGACGTCACCGCCTACCGGCAGGCCCGCATCACCGCCGGCAACGCGGGCGGTGGACGCAGCACCGAGAAGCCACTCCCCCTCAACCTCACCGCCGACGACGCCGGCCGCGCCCTCAAGGCCGTACTCGCCCTCTGGTGTGACCTCGTCGCAGAGCAGCGGGGCGTACGCAAGCCTCTCGACGGTCTCCCGAGCATGTCCAGATGGCTTCTGGAGCACGTCACCTGGATCAGGCACTTCCCCGCCGGCGCCGAAGCCGTCACCCAGATCAGGTCCGCCGTCGCCGACGTCCGCCGCATCATCGACCGGCCCCGCGTCAAGGTGTACACCGGCCAGTGCGACGACTGCGGGTCCGCGCTGTACGCCTCGGAGAACGCCCCGTACGCCGCCTGCCCCGTCTGCATCACCCCGGACGGGGACCGCACCTGGTACAGCGTCCAAGAGCGCCGAGACGCCATGCTCGCCGCCATGCAGGTCATGATGATGCCGCCCGCCGAGGCAGCGCACGCCCTGTCGATCCTCGTACGCCCCATCCCCGCGGCGACCATCCGCAAGTGGGCGTCACGCGGGAAGCTCCAGGCCGCAGACGTGGACGACCGGGGACACAGCCTCTACCGTCTCGCGGACATCGCCGCCCTCATGCTCCCCTACCAGCACCAACCCCACTAGTTGCACACACAACTACCTTCTGTCACACTGTGATCAGCTAGCCTTGGCAGGACATGGCGGTAAGGGGCTCGGTTCATTCGGACCGGGCCCTTTCGCATGTCCGGGGAAGGGGACAGATGACCGTCACCATCAGCGCGACCATCCGGGAGATCGACCCCACTCCCAGCGGATGGCGGCAGTACGAGCCCACCGGACACATCACCATCACCGTCAGCCGTTGACACTGAGGGGGTTGACCCATGGGTGACCGCAGACCCCCCGAACAGGTCGAAGAGTCCGCGAACCGCCGCGCCGAGGTGGTGCGTCTCCGCCGTACCGGGATGACGTTCGAGGACATCGGCAACCAGCTCGGCATCTCGAAGCAGGCCGCTCACAAGCTCTGGCACAAGACGATGAAGGGCATCCCCGTCGTCGAGGTCGAGGCGTACCGGACTGAGCAGCGGATGCGCCTAGACGCTCTCCTGCAGCGGGCGAACGAGATCCTCGAAACGAAGCACGTGGTTGTCCAGCACGGCCGGGTCGTCGAGCTGGACGGGGAGCCGTTGCGGGACCGCGGCCCAGAGCTGGACGCCATCAAGACCATCATCGACATCGAGCAGCGGCGGGCGAAGCTCGACGGCCTGGACACTCCGGTGAAGCAGCAGCTCGAAGTTGACGGCGGTCTCCGGTACGAGGTCGTGGGCGTGGACGTCGCCGACCTGGCCTGACCATGGATGCTCAAAACTCAACTTTTCCGGTGGGGGTGTCCGATGGCCGCCCCCACCGTGCACCGGTACGAGCCTCGCGGCGCTGTCCTGGAGCTGTTCCGGCGTAAGGACGGCGAGATCCTGCTGTCCGGCGCGGCAGGCACCGGCAAGTCTGTGGGCGCCCTCATGAAGGTCCACCTTGCCTGCCTGGCCAGGCCGGGTGTCCGGGCGCTGCTCGTACGGAAGACACACGCCTCGCTGACCGCCTCGACGCTGGTCACGTTCCGGCAGATGGTCGCCGCCGAGGCGCTCCAGGCCGGGCTCGTTCGCTTCTACGGCGGGTCGGCGCAAGAGCCGGCGTCGTTCAAGTACGCCAACGGCAGCGTCATCGTCGTCGGCGGGCTCGACCGGGCCACCCGCCTGCTGTCGACAGAGTTCGACCTGGCGTTCGTGGACGAGGCGATCGAGGTCACCGAAGAGGACTTGGACACGATCGTGACCCGGCTACGGCACGGCAAGCTGTCGTATCAGCAGCTCATCCTCGCGACGAACCCCGGACCGCCGACCCACCATTTGAAGCTGCGCGCCGATGCCGGCCGGACCGTGTTCCTGTACAGCACCCACGAAGACAACCCGCGCATGTACCAGGACGGGCAGTGGACCGACTACGGCCGCGACTACCTGGCCAAGCTCGACACGCTCACCGGCGCCCGCTACGAGCGGATGCGGTGGGGCAAATGGGTGAGCGCCGAAGGGCTCGTGTACGAGACGTTCGACCCGGCCATCCACCTCGTCGACCGGTTCGACGTCCCGGACACGTGGACCCGCTGGTGGTCCGTCGACTTCGGATACTCCAACCCGTTCGTGTGGCAGGACTGGGCCGAAGACCCGGACGGCAGGCTCTACCTCGTCCGCGAGATCTACAAGACGAAAACCCTCGTCGAAGACCACGCCAAGCACATCCTGTCGCTCGTCAAAGACCAGCACGGAGGGTGGATCGGACCCCGCCCACGCGCGGTCCTCTGCGACCACGACGCGGAGGACCGCGCCACCCTCGAACGCCACCTCGGCATGTCGACCGTGGCCGCGAAGAAGACCGTCAGCGACGGTATCCAGGCTGTGCAAACCCGCTGGCGTGCGGCTGGTGATGGGAAGCCACGCCTGTACCTGATGCGGGACGCACTCATCGAACGCGACACCGAGCTGTCCGACGCGAAAAAGCCGACCGGCACCGCCGAGGAAGTCCTCGCCTACGTGTGGGACAACCAGCCCGGCAAGCCACCGAAAGAGACGCCGGTCAAGCAGAACGACCACGGCATGGACGCCATGCGCTACATGGTCGCCGAACGAGACCTCGGAGGACGCCCCGGCGTCCGCTGGCTGTGAAGGAGGCCCCGTGCCCAACAGCGTGTTCTCGCGCGTCCGGCCAGCCATCCCCGTGCTGCTCGTCATCGCCGGGCTGGCGCTTCTGTCCGCCGCGGCGTGGCTGTTCGCCGTCCCGGCCGGCCTCGCCGTCGCGGGGGTGTCGTGCTTCGTCCTGGAGTGGCGGATCACGGGAGGGAGTAACCCGTGAAGTCCCTCATCGGCGGCGTGACCGCCCTGTTCAACAAGGCCCCGGTGCCGTACACGGGACGCTCCCGGCTTCCCAGCCCGTTCGGGCAGCGCGACGACCGGGAAGCGGCGATGGCCGCGATGGGCTCTGTGGGGACGCTGTTCGCGATCGTCAACCGGACCAGCAACGCCTCGTCGCAGGTCGATTGGCGGTTGTGGCGGAAGGCGAAGTCCGGCAAGGAAGAGGACCGGACCGAGGTCACGTCGCATCTGGCGCTCGACATCTGGAACCGGCCGAACCCGTTCTACACGCGGCAACTGTTCGTCGAGTCGTTCCAGCAGCACGTTGACCTCGTCGGTGAGGGCGTGTGGGTCGTGGCCCGGAACCCGGCGATGCGGTCGATCCCGTTGGAGCTCTGGCCTGTCCGCCCCGACAGGATCGAGCCCGTACCGGACCGGACGGACTTCCTGAAGGGGTACGTGTACTGCGGCCCGGACGGGGAGAAGGTGCCGCTCCAGCTCGACGAGGTCATCCACCTGCGGATGCCGAACCCGATGGACCCGTACCGGGGCATGGGGCCGGTGCAGTCGATCCTCACCGACTTGGACTCTTCGCAGTTCTCGGCGGAGTGGAACCGCAACTTCTTCAAGAACAGCGCGGAGCCGGGCGGCATCATCGAGATCGACCGGCGCCTGTCGGACGACGAGTTCGACGAGCTGCGCGACCGCTGGAACGAGCAGCACCGCGGCGTGGCCGCTGCCCATCGGGTGGCGATGCTGGAGCAGGGCGCGAAGTGGGTTGACCGCAAGTTCACGATGCGCGACATGCAGTTCGTGGAGCTGCGCAGCGTCAGCCGGGAGATCATCCGCGAGGCGTTCGGCTTCCCCAAGAGCGTGCTCGGCACGTCCGACGACGTGAACCGGGCGGTTGCCGAGGCGCAGGACGCCATGTTCGCCCGGTGGCTGATCGTGCCACGGCTCGAACGCATCAAGCAGGCGCTCAACCATCACTTCCTGCCGCTGTTCGGCAGCACCGGCCAGGGCGTCGAGTTCGACTACGACAACCCGGTCCCGAAGGACGCCGAAGCCGAAGACCGGGAACGCGACTCGCGCGCCGCGTCAGCTAAGGCGCTCGTCGAGGCCGGATACCACCCCGATGACGTCGCCGACGCCATGGGACTGCCACGCATGCGCTACGTGGGGAGGGACACCAGTGGACAAGCTCGACCTGCAGAGCAGGGTTAAGACGGCCCGCCCCATCGCGAAGCTGCGTGAGGGCCGCACGGATTGGTATCGGATCGAGAACAGCGCCGAGGGCGCGGCCACAGTGCACGTGTACGACGAGATCGGGTACTTCGGCGTGACCGCGCAGGACTTCGTCAGGGACCTGCAAGGGATCAGCGCCGACCGGATCGAGCTGCACCTCAACAGCCCTGGCGGGGACGTGTTCGACGGCATCGCCATCATGAACGCGCTCCGGCAGCACAAGGCGCAGGTGACCGTCACCGTTGACGGCCTGGCCGCTTCGATCGCTTCCGTCATCGCGATGGCGGGTGACCGGGTCGTGATGGCGCGGAACTCGCAGATGA
Organism: Nonomuraea bangladeshensis; assembly: GCF_039529455.1. Classification (NCBI taxonomy): domain Bacteria; kingdom Bacillati; phylum Actinomycetota; class Actinomycetes; order Streptosporangiales; family Streptosporangiaceae; genus Nonomuraea; species Nonomuraea bangladeshensis. Next base: position 118,998 of record NZ_BAAAMV010000010.1, on the reverse strand, counting down.
TGATCCACGAGGCGTCCGGCCTGTCGATCGGCAACGCGAGCGACATGCGGCAGATGGCTGACCTGCTCGACAAGGTGTCCGGCAACATCGCGTCCGTCTACGCGGAGCGGGCCGGCGGCGACGTCGAGGAGTGGCGCACCCGCATGCGCGCCGAAACCTGGTACTCGGCGGACGAAGCGGTCGAGGCCGGGCTCGCCGACGAAGTGCACGCCGCCCCGGACAAGTCCGCGGACAACACGTGGGACCTGTCCATCTACAACTTCGCCGGCCGGGCACAGGCGCCCGACCCGGTGATTCCGGCCGTCGAGCCGGAACCGGCGCCCGTCGCGCCGACACCACCTCAGTTCGACGCCGAGGCGTTCGTCGCGGCGATGAAGGGAGCCTTCAAGTGACCACGACCATCCCCACCTCGGCCACCGAGCTGGAGGAGATGCTCGCCGATGGGCGGGTCGCCGCCATGTTCGAGGGCGGCAAGCCGTCCGCCGACTTCGGCGACTTCATCAAGGCGTACGCGAACGCGCTGCAGGGCAAGGGCACCGAGCTTGCCGCCCAGGTGCGGGAGGAGACTCAGCGTGTCCTCGCCGAGTACCTGAAGGAGCACGGCGCGTCCGAGGTGAACCGCCTCGACCTGTCGCCGGCGAACCGGGCCGGGGCGACGTCGGCCCTGTACAACCGGCAGGCTCCGGGCGCGAAGGTGGACGCGCTGTTCGACTCGCCCGAGGCGTTCCTGCGCGCCTCCTGGTACCGCAACACCAGCGCGGACGCCGTCAAGGCGCAGGAGCAGATCCAGGCCATCCGCAACAGCTACGGCTCGACGATCCCCTCGGACGGCGGTTTCCTGATCCCGGAGACTCTGCGCTCGAACCTGCTGCAGGTGGCGCTGGAGACTAGCATTGTCCGCCCCCGCGCGACCGTCATCCCCATGGACAGCCTGCGTGTCCCGCTGCCGGTCATCGACGACACCTCGCACGCTTCCAGCGTGTACGGCGGCATGATCGGCTACTGGACGGAAGAGGCCGGCGCTCTCACCGACACCTCGGCCACGTTCAGCCGGGTCGTCCTGGAGGCGCGGAAGCTGACCGGCTACAGCGAGGTCCCGAACGAGCTGTTCCAGGACAGCGTGGTCTCGTTCGCGTCGTTCCTCAACCAGGTGTGGCCGCGGGCCATCGCCTACTTCGAGGACGTCGCGTTCATCGACGGGTCCGGTGTGGGCGAGCCGCTGGGCGTGCTCAACGCTGACGCTGCCGTCACGGTCTCCCGCGCGACCGGCAATGAGATCAACTGGGCGGACGTCGTGAAGATGTACGCCCGCATGCTGCCCGCGTCGCTCGGCTCGGCGGTGTGGCTGGCGAACATCAACACGTTCCCCCAGCTCGCGCAGATGATCATTTCTGACACGAACGGTGTCGCTTCGCCGGCGCTGTGGCTGTCGAACGGGCAGGGCATCGAGGGCCCGCCCATGACGCTGCTCGGTCGCCCGGTCATCTTCACCGAGAAGGTGCCCGCGCTCGGCACGGCCGGTGACCTGTCGTTCGTCGACTTCGGTTACTACCTCGTCGGCGACCGGCAGGCCATGAGCCTGGAGACGTCGCCGCACTACAAGTTCAAGAACGATCAGACCGCGGTCCGGATCATCGAGCGCGTGGACGGCCGGTGCTGGCTGAACAGCGCGCTGACCCCGCGCAACGGGTCCGACACCCTGTCCGCCGTCGTCAAGCTCGGCTAAGGAGACCGGATCAATGGAAGCCCTGGGAAGGCTGTTCGACATCGTCCCCGCGTTCACGCCGGTGGACCTCAACACCAACGACGGCGCTACCGGCCTGCGCGTCCACCTGAAGAACTGCACGGGCGTCACGTTCGTGTTCTTCAAGGGCGCCGGCACCGCGGGCGCTGACCCGGACCTGGCCATCAAGCAGCACACCGCCGCCTCGTCCGGCACCACTGCGGACCTGGCTGTCGCGACGCACTTCTACCGCAAGGAGGAGGCGACCCTCGACGCGGACGAGACGTGGACGAAGGTGTCGCAGTCCGCTTCCGCGACGGTGGACCTCGGCGACGCCTCGGCGGAGGTCGAGGGCCTGTACGTGGTCGAGATCTCGGCGAACTCGCTGAGCGACGGCTACGAGTGGGTGTCCGTCAACGTGGCCGCGACCGCCGCGAACGCGCAGCTCGGCGCGGGCCTGTACATCCTGCACGGCCTCAACGTGCAGCGGGCCCCGGCCAAGCTGGTCCAGCCGCAGGCGTAAGGGGGCTGGCGTGGCGTTGTGGGTGTGCCTCGGCTGCTCGACCCGTTTCGCGGTGGGCGTCGAGGCATGCCCGCACTGCGGCGGCACCGAGCACGAGGAGGAAGGCATGCCGAAGATCACACGGTTGGGCGGGGCCAGTGTCGCCCCCGTCCACCTGCCGAAGGAGGAGCCATCTCCTGGGAACAGCTCGGAGACATCCTCCGAGAAGCAGCAGACGAGCGAGCAGCCGGCGAAGCAGCCCCGCCCACGGCGTGCCCCAACGACGGGGAGCCGCTCCAGCAAGGGCCGCAAGGGCAGCTCCACTGCCCGTTCGACGGATGGATCTGGCGCGGCTGAGTAGCGCGCGAAGGGTCGAGATGACCCTCTGTGCCTCACCCTGACGGGCTCGACCACAACTGAACACCGACCTCTCGGGAGGTACCCATGGCGATCACGACGCCGGTCTACACCACCCGAGAGGCCGTCAAGTCGGCGCTCGACGTGAAGCTGACCGCGCGCAGCGACCCGCAGGTTGACCGGGCCATCGAGTCGGCGTCCCGCGCTGTCGAGGGCCTGCTTCACCGCCGCTTCTACCCGGAGCGGCGCACGATGTCGTTCGACTGGCCGAACGCCCAGCTTGCCCGGCCGTGGCGGTTGTGGCTCGACGCGAACGAGCTGATCGAGGTCGAAGCCCTCACGGTCGGTGGCGAGGAAATTCCCTCGTCGGACTACTTCCTTCGGCCCGACGACGGCCCACCGTACCGGCGTATCGAGATCGACCTCGACTCGTCGGCGGCGTTCTCGGCGGGCGGCACCCACCAGCGGGCCATCTCCATCACGGGCGTGTACGGCTACCGCGCGGACGAGAGCCCGGCCGGCGTCCTCGCCGCGGCGCTCAACGCGACACAGACCAGCGTGACCGTCACCGACTCGGCGGCGATCGGCGTGGGCGACCTCATCCGCGTCGGCGACGAACGGATGCTCGTGACCGGCAAAGCAATGGCCAGCACGGGGCAGACGCTCCAGTCGCCGCTCAACACGTCAGCGGCGGACGCCCTCGTCGCAGTCACGGACGGCACCGCGTACCAGCCGGGCGAGGTGATCCTGCTCGACGCGGAGCGGATGCTGATCGTGGACGTCGCCGGGAACAGCCTCGTTGTCAAGAGGGCGTGGGACGGCAGCGTCCTGGCCGCCCACACCGGGTCCACCGTCTACGCCTTGCGGGCTCTCACCGTGGAGCGCGGCGCGGTCGGCACCACGGCGGCGACCCACAACAGCGGCGCCGCGATCGTCCGGCACGAGGTGCCCGCGACGGTGCGGGAACTGGTTGAGGCCGAGGCGATCAACACCTTGTTGCAGCGGCAGTCCGGCTACGCCCGCTCGATCGGTTCGGGTGAGAACGAACGCGAGGTCGCAGGCCGGGCGCTGCGCGAGATCCGCGATCAGGCGTACGCGATGTACGGGCGTAAGGCCCGGATCAGGGGCGTGTCATGAGCATCACCGTGACGAGCAGCGCGTCAGGCCCAGTGTTCGACGGCCGCGCTCACGCCGCTGTGAAGGCGTTCATCGAGGACGCGGAGGAGACGATCGCGCAGCACGGCGTGAACGTCTTCCGTACCGAGCTGCGCGGCTTCCTGCGTCGCCGGACCGGCTACTACGAGTCGCAGGTGCAGACGGACCGGGCCGGCGGCGACAGCGTCATCCACGATGGCGGCGTCGTCTACGGCCCGTGGCTGGCGGGCGAGGGTTCGCGGAACTCGCCTGTGACGCGCTTCCCCGGCTACCCGCACGTGCGGTTGACGACGCAGCGGCTCCAGGCTGAGGCGGCCCCGATCGCTGAGCGCGTCCTCCCGAAGTACCTCAGACGGATGGAGTAGCGGTGGCCCTCGACGCTGTGGGCGTCCTAGACGCGGCTGTGAGCCACGCTGCGGCCCTCGGACACTTCGAACGGGTGAACGGGCACGAGCCCGCTTCTGCGCCCGGCAACGGCCTTACTGCGGCTGTTTGGGTACAGGAGATCGGACCGGCGCCGCGCGGGTCCGGGCTGACCGCCACGACGGCGCGGCTCGTCCTCAACGTCCGCCTGTACACGTCGATGCTGCAGGAGCCTGCCGACGCGATCGACCCGGCGATGCTCGCCGCCCTCGACGCGCTCATGTCGGCGTACTCGGGTGACTTCGACCTCGGCGGGCGCATCCGGAACGTGGACCTGCTCGGGCAGGCCGGTCCGCCCCTGTCCGCGCAGGCGGGCTACCTGGAGCAGGACGGCAACACCTACCGCGTGTTCACCGTCACGCTGCCCCTGCTCATCAACGACGTGTGGGACCAGGAGGCGTGATGGCGAAGCAGTCAGGACTCGGCGACCGGCTTCTCGTCGCCGGCTACGACCTGTCGGGCGACATCGGCTCAATCGGCAGGGTCGGCGGCGGCCCGGCCCCGCTCGAAGTGACCGGCATCGACAAGGAAGCACCCGAGCGGATCGGCGGTCTCCGGGACGGCGCGATCGAGTGGTCGGCGTGGTTCAACCCCGCCACGGGGCAGGCGCACGAGCGGCTGTCCGCGCTCCCCACCTCGGACCAGGTGGTCACCTACCTGCGCGGCGCTGGCCTCGGCAGGCCGGGCGCGGCGATGGTCGGCAAGCAGATCGGCTACGACCCGTCTCGCGGCGACGACGGAAGCCTCACGATCTCCGTGCAGGCCCTCGCGAACGGCTACGGCCTGGAGTGGGGGACGCAGGTCACGGACGGCGTACAGACCGACTCGGGCGCGACGAACGGCGCATCGCTCGACCTGGGCGAGTCGTTCACTCACGGGCTCCAGGCGTACATGCAGGTGATCGGTGTCACCGGCACGTCCGTGACGGTGAAGCTGCAGGAGTCCGACGACGACGGCGACGTGGACGAGTGGGCCGACGTCGCCGGCGGCGCGTTCACCGCGGCCACCGGGGTCACGTCGCAGCGGATCGCGACCGCCACCGATCAGGTGGTCAAGCGGTACCTCCGCGTCGTCACGACCGGCACGTTCACGTCCGCCTCGTTCAACGTGGTCGTCGTCGTCAACGAGACAGAGGTGAGCTTCTGATGCGGCCTCTGACCAGGATCACGCCCGCGCTGCCCGTGCAGGCGTTCCAGACGTACCAGGTGGTCGCCCCTCCGGCGACGCACTGGCGGCCCGCGACGTGCGCAGAGGCCGACTGTCCCGCCTACCTGCACGGGTGGCGGTCCGTCATCGACGAGCGGACCGACCTCGGGCAGAAGCAGGCGCACTACATCCGGCGCGAGTCCGGCCGCCGCTTCGCCGAGGACCGCGACCCGGCCGGCCTGACGGTGTTCGCGTTCGAGGCCGGGCAACGCTGCTTCGCCCCCCACCAGGTGCGCACCGCACGCCCGGAGGTGTACCTCGTCCGGGGCGGCGACTGGCGCGGCAACCCGACAGGCCAGGTCCGCAGGCACGCGAACGCCGAGGACTGGGTCGAGGACTTCCAAGAGCATCAGGGCCGACTGGCCGAACAGATCGAGAAGGGATAGCCGTCATGGCAAAGGAGAGCGGCCTCGGATGGTCTGCGCTGTCGGTCGATGACTCAAGCGGCAGCGTGTGCGACATCCGCAACGACGTCACCAACTTCGAGTTCAGCACACCCCGCGCGGTGCAGGACGTGACCGGCCTGGACAAGTCGGCGATGGAGCGGCTGCTTCTGCTGGCGGACTTCTCGATCACCCTCAACGGGGTGTTCAACGACGCCGCCGACAAGTCGCACACCGTGCTGAAGACGGTGTCCAGCACGAGCGTGGCGCGGACGACCACGATCACCGTGTCCGGGCAGACGCTCGCCCCCGAAGTGCTGTACACGGACTACTCGCTGAGCCGCGGCGACGATGGCTCGCTGACCTGGTCGGCGCCCGGCGTCCTCGCTGACGGCACCGTCCCGGCGTGGAGCTGAGCCGTGGGCTACAAGCGGGCGAGGAAGGTGTACAACCTGCAGTTCGCCGACCCGGAGATGGACGGCCTTGAGGTCAGGGCGCGGTCTATGCCGCTCGGCGACCTCATGACCATGGCGGACACCATCGACAACCTCGACAAGGCCACCCTCGCCGACGTGGACGGCATGCTCGCGACGTTCGCCGAGGTGCTCGTGTCGTGGAACCTGGAAGACGACGACGACCGGCCGATCCCTGCGACGGTCGAGGGGTTGAAGGGTCAGGACCAGGAGTTCGTGTTCGCGATCGTCGGTGCGTACGTGAACGCGGTCAGCGGCGTGTCTGACCCTTTGCCACAGCCGTCGCCAGGTGGAGAGCCGTCCCTGGCGGCGTCGATTCCGATGGAAACGTCGTCCGCAAGCCTCGCGAGCTGAATCACGCCCAGTGGGTGCTCCGCATGTGCGAGCGCTTCCATTGCCTGCCGTCTGCGCTGCTCGCCGAGGATGCCGAACTGCTGCGGCTGCTCGCTCTTGAGGAACTCGGTTCGGACGGGGGTGAGTAGCCGTGGCGAACGAAGTCAAGATCGTCGTTACGGGGCGGGACAAGACGTCCGGCCTGTTCTCGGGCCTGAAGAAGCAGTTCGACACCTCCTTCGCCGGCATGCGGGAGACCGCGCAGAAGCAGATGCAGGGCGCTGTCGACGACGCTGGCGAGGCCGGGGAGCAGGCCGGGCGTGAGCTGCAGCGCGGCATCAAGGACGGGCTCGGCGACGCTTTCGCGCCGCTGAAGGAGCAGACGACCAAGCAGCGTCAGCGGGCGCCGAAGGACGGCGACGAGATCGGCGGCGCGTTCGCGCGGGGCTTCAAGTCGAGCATTGAGTCGGCGGTGAAGTCGCTCCCGAGCGTGAAGATCACCGCAGACTCGTCCGAGGCGCAGGTGAAGATCGCGGCTATCCGGTCGTCGATCCAATCGCTGTCCAGCAAGACGGTCGGTATCGACATCGACACCGATCAGGCCGAGGGCGAGCTTCGGGCGATCATCGAGTCTCTGCGCGAGATCGACGGCGACACCGTTTCCGCTGATGTGCGGGCGGACGTGGCTACCGCGCTCGCCAAGCTGCAGGCGGTCCAGCGGTCGTTGGATGACGTGAACGGGCGCACCGTCACGGCCAAGGTCGACGTGGACACGTCGCGGGCCGGGTCGGGCCTGATGCAGGGCATCGCCAAGGCGGTGACTGCCGGTGTCGGCGAGATCAAGGGCGCGCTCAGCACGACCTTCGAGATGGCGGCTACGGCGGCCAAGCCGGCGCTTATCGGTGCGCTCGGCGGCGTGCTGGCCTCGGTCGGTCCGGCGCTTGGCACGGTCCTTGGCGGCGGCATCGTCATGGGGCTCGGCGCTGGCCTGGCTGGTCTGGCCGCGATGGCTCACCTGTACATCGAGGACATCGACAAAGAGTGGGACGAGGCGGAGAAGGAGCGGGCGGCCAAGTTCAACGCGAGCGCCGAGGCGATGGCGAAGACGTGGCGTGAGTTCAAGCGCGACATGATCGAGGGAATCCGGGAGGTTTCCCAGCCGATCACCAGCACGTTCGGGACTATCCGCTCGTCGTTGAAGGATCTCGGCGCGGAGCTGAAGCCGACCTTGAAGGCGGCTTTCGTCGATATCGCCGATGGCGCGAACAGCTTCCTGAAGGGGTTCATCGGCGGGCTGAAGGAGCTGAAGCCTGCCCTGCAGCCGATCGCGTCGGCGTTCGCCGGCCTGATGGGGCAGGTCGGACCTCAGATGAAGAACCTCTTCAAGGACATTGCGTCATCTTTGTCCGGTTTGGCCAACGTTGTCCTAGAAAACAAGACCATTTTCACGACCCTCTTCATGGGCCTGCTCCAGTCCATCCCTGCCACGATCAACGCCATCTCCGGCCTGATCAGCTTCTTCGGAACCATGGTCGGCGTCGTCAACAACGTCCACGCCGTACTGGGCCGCGTCTTCGTCGGAGCCAGTGAGGCCGTGCTCGGGTTCGCCGAGAAGCTGCTCGGCACCCTGCGCACCGTCGCGCAGGCGCTCGGCAACATGCCCGGCATGGAGGACATCAGCCGCAAGCTGGTGTCCGGCATTGACCAGGCGCTCGGCAAGGTCAACGAGTGGAAGCGGGCCGCGCAGGACGCGGGCAAGGCGGTGGAGCTCAAGGCCAACATCTGGGATCTACAGCAGAAGCTCGACAAGGCGCGGGCCGAACTCGCAGACCCGAACCTGACCAAGGAGCGGCGGGCGCAGCTCAACGCCGAAATCACGAGGCTGCTCGAAGCGAAGGGCCGGGCCATCACCGAGCTGGGCGACCCCAAGCTCGTCAAGGAATACCGGTCCGCGATCACGACGGAGATCAGCGAACTACAGTCGAAGCTCGCCACGGCGAAGAAGGAACTGCAGAACCCGGAGCTGACGAAGGAACGCAAGTCGCAGCTCAAGGCGGAGATCTCGCAGCTCCAAACCGCTGTCGCGCAGGCCAAGTCGGCGCTCGCGTCCATCCCGAACAAGACGGTGACCGTGACCGTCCGCACGGTCGGCGACACGTCGATCTACCGGGCCGGGAACGTGTCAGCGTCCACCCGAGCACGGGGCGGCATCATCGGCGCGGCTGGCGGCGGGCCCCGCTCGAACATGACGCTCGTCGGCGAGCAGGGGCCCGAACTGGTGCGGCTCCCGTTCGGCTCGACCGTCATCCCGGCCGGGCAGAGCAAGCAGATGCTCAACCAGGGCGGCGGCGGTGGCGGCGTGGTCGTCAACCTGTACGTGCAGGGCTCGATCCGCTCCGACCGCGACCTGATCCAGATCATCCGTGACGAGTTCACGCGAGGCGGCTTTAGAGGGGCGGTGGCCACGTCATGACGTTGGTGGTGGTGAACCAGGGCGAGGAGGCGTTCCTCGACGCCATCCTCGCGGTGGGCTACACGCTGCGGCTGTTCAAGAACGACGTCACGGACGGGCTCACCGCCGGCCAGGTCGAGGCGCTGACAGAGGCCGACTTCACCGAAGCGGACTTCACCGGGTACGCCTCGGCGGCGCTGACCGGCGGCGGGTGGACGACCAGCGCAGGCGACCCGGCCACGGGCACGTACGCGGCGCAGAACTTCATCAGCTCAGCAGACCAGACGCCGCAAACCCTGTACGGCTACTACGTGACCCGCACCTCTGACGGGGCGCTCCAGTGGTTCGAGGAGTTCACCACGCCGCTGGTCATCGAGTTCGACGGCGAGTTCATCCGCGTCACCCCGCGGGTCACGCTCGCGGACACGCAGGACTGACGATGGCCAAGCTCGAACGGGAACCCAAGGACCCCGTACGGAAGGGCCGCGCTGAGCTGGTCAAGGCCGTCACTGGCGAGGAATGGGCAGCAAGGCCGGGCTCGAAGCTGGAGAAGCAAGGCCGCGACGGGCTCAAGCTCGTCGTGGCCAAAGCCCCCGACTACATCTTCGACGGCGACGGCGAGATCATCGGCGTTGACGCATGGGTGCAGTTGTTCGACGAGCGGGGCCGGGAACTCCCGATCGACCCGCACCGTCGCATCATCAACCCGCCCACCGTGCCCCGTGCTGGGGTACGTCTGGTGGAGACGGGGCAAGCGAAGGATGGCCGTCCCGTCATGGAGCGGCTGATCAGCGCTGACCCGGTCGCCGCGTTCTGGGAAGCGGTGTGGGACAGCGTCGAGGGTGCACCGAACCCGAAGGGGTGGCGAACCCGCGGAACAGTCACAACCGTGTTCGCGAGCACAGCGGACGGCTATGTCTATTCGCGTAACTCCAGCTATACGACGGCAAGATCGGGATCAAACCTCAGCGCCTTCCCGTCCTCCACGTCCTTGCTCGCTGGGCAGTCGAACAACTTCGAAGGCACGGGACAGTTTGCCTGCTACGAGAGTTTCGTCTCGTTTGACACGTCCGCGATAGCCGACGACGACACGGTTTCCGCAGTCACGCTGGACCTTTACCTGAGAAGCTCGGGCCCCGACACGATAGAGGCAAGGGCGCTGGACTGGGGCGCCTCGCTCACCACTGCCGACTGGGTCGCTGGCGCCTCTCTGTCTGGGCTGACCCTCCTAGCGTCGAGCACCTTCACTCAGTTCGATTCGACCAACACGTACAGGACCTTCGCCTCACAGGCTGCTTTCCTGAGCGCCGCGAACTTGAAGACCGGAACCGTCTACTTGTTGCTGAGTTCCAGCAACATGCGCACGAGTGGCCAGCCCACCAGCGTCGCCTACCTGCAGTTCTCCGCCGCCGACGAGACCGGAACCACGCAGGACCCCAAGCTGACCATCACGCACTTGGGCGCTGGCGGCTCCCCGTTCTTCACGCATCGCCCGAACAGAATATGGAGGCTCGGATGAGCGACATCTACACCGTTCCGTTCACGGCGACCGTGACCGCGAGCGGCGGCAACGCGGATCTGTGGGAGGTCCTGCCTGCCGACGACCTCCCGTGCAAGATCCGGGGTATCCGGCTCGGGCAGACGTCCGAGGTGGGTGACGCCCAGGAGGAAGGACTCCGGATCAGCATCATCCGCATGCGTGCCACCATCACGAGCGGCTCGGGCGGTTCGGCCGGCGCACCGGAGAACATCGCCAAGTCCAACCAGGCACCGTCCTTCACCTCGGAGACGAACAACGCCACGGTGGCGACCACGACGGGCGACACGGAGATCCTCGAAGAGATGTCGTGGAACGTCCGCAACAGCCCGTTCGAGATCTGGTACCCGGACCCGGCGTTCGCGCCCAAGGCCATCCAGGGCGAGGGGCTGTTCGTCCGCATGCAGACCACGCCGGCGGACGACTTCACGTTCGCCGGGACGCTGTGGGTCGAAGAGGGCTGACCATCTGCTGAGGGGGAGGCATGCCGAACAACAACGTCTTTCGCCGCCCCTTCCGCAGGCGGGGCCAGAACTGGCTACCGCCGACCAGGCCGGCGCTCGCGGACGTCATCGGCGCTGGCGGCGTCGTGGTGGGTGGCGCGGCCACCATCCTTGAGAGCATCGAGGTTGGTACGGCGGTCGGCGCTGGCGGCGCTGTCGTCAGCGGGGCCGCCGAGGTGTACTACGCCCACCAGATCGGCTCCCAGATCGGCGCTGGCGGCGTCGAGGTGGGCGGGACGGGCTCGCCCCAGTTCGTTCACGCGGGGCAGGTACCGTCCGACATCGTGGTCGAGTGGGACCTCGACAACGACGGCGACTTCTCCGCGCCCGTCGAGGACATCACCCCGTACGTGCTGTCAGCAGAGACGTTCACCGGCCGGGACTGGCCTTCGCTGCTGACCGGCCGGGCCGGGCCGGGCAAGCTGCGCGCGAGCCTGCGCAACGACGATGACCGGTTCAACTACTTCAACGCCTCGTCGCCGCTCGTCACGGCCCCGTACAGCCTCAAGACGGGCAGGAAGGTCCGCGTCCGCACCACCGCGGCGACCACCCCGGACCCTGCCTTGCTCGCGCGTGACCGGTTCCGGCGGGCGGACGGCGCTCTCGACGAGGACGAGACCGGGCTGACGTACGTCCAGCCGCTCAGCGACGACTTCGCCATCGCGACCAACCGAGCGGTCGCCACAGGTGAGGGCGACCCGCACATCGCTGTGTTGGACGTCGGGGCCGCGGACTACTACGTGCAGGCCCGTATCGGCGTGACCGGCGCCATCTCGAACCGGGTCGGCCTCATCTACAGGTACGTGGACAGCGACGACTACAGCTTGTGCGTCGTCGACCTGGCGGCTGGCGGCGTGTACCTGCTCGATGTGGCCGCCGGCGTCGAGAGCGTCGCGGCAGCTCGCACCTCGGACGTATACGGGGGCGTCACCCTCGGCGTGCTCGTCGAGGGATCGACGGCGACCCTCTACCTGGACGGCGTGCCGATGCTGTCGGCGACGGCGCCGAACACGAGCGCCGAACAGGTGGGGATCTACGCTGCGTGGGCGACAGGAGACGCCCGCCCTGAACTCGACGACCTATATGTGTGGGATGGGCTGCCCTCCCAGGTCGAGGGCGTGCTGTGGACGGGCGACATTGCCGAACTGGTGTCGTCGGTACAGGCCGGGCCTGAGAAGGTCGCCACCATCTCCGGTGAGGGCTGGCTGTCCAAGCTCGCCACGCAGAAGGTCACCCCGCCAGTAAGCATTGAGGGGCGCAGGACTGGCCCACTCATGGGGAACGTGCTGGCGTCGGCCGGGCTGCTTCACCCGCCGGGGTCCATCGCGGAAGGCGACGTGACCACGGGCACGGTCGCCATCTCCGAGTCAACGGCGATAGATGCCGCCCGCTCGTTCGAGGAAACCGAGTACGGGTTCCTGTATGAGATGCAAGAGGGGCCGCTGGCGTTCCGCGCACGCAGCGCCAGGGACGGCAGTTCATCGCAGGTGCTTTTCACCGACGCGCCAGACGGCAAGTTCGGGTATCACCGGCTGGAGCCGTACGACTGGCGGCGCGAGGTGTTCAACCGGATTGTCGCGGGCGTTTCCCCGTGGACAGAAGGTGCCGCAACCAGCCTGTACACCGACCCTGGCCCGTACATCCTCACGACGGGTCAGACCGCGACGATCCGCGCGTCCTCGACCGGGCTCGTGTCGAGGTGGACAGGCCACACGCGCGACGTGAAGATCCCTGCCGCGCCGACTGGTGTCTCGGTGACCACGCAGGCCAGCACGTCCAGCGGCACGTTCAACGTGAACCTTCCGGCGACCGTCAATGACGGTGATCTGCTGCTCATCCTCGTCGGCAACAGTCTGCAGGCAGCGAACTGGGATGGAAGCGCGCCCTCCGGTTGGAGCGTCATCGGGAAGACGTCCACGTTCGGTGTCGTGGCGAAAGTGGGCGAGAGCAGCGACAGCGGCGGGACCGCTTCGTTCAGTTCCGTCAACGCTCATTGGGCTGCCCACGTCTACAGGGTGACCGGCTGGTATGGGTCGCTGGCGGGCGTCCAGGTGAGCGAGTTCACGTCCGCGTCTGCCCAGCCCGATCCGCCATCCATCAGCCCGTCATGGGGGCCCGTTTCCACGCTGTACATCGCAGCGTGGAAGACCTGGAACGGGTTCGCCACGCAGACCGGCGTCCCGTCCGGGTATGCGAACGGCGCGTCCATCACCAACACGAACGGCAACGGCGTCTCCATGGGCTCCGCCCGCCGTATCGCTGCCGTGTCGGTGGAGGACCCGGCGTCGTTCACGACATCTCCGGCCGCCGGCCCTGTCACGGTGACGATCGCGGTTCGAGGTGGCGTTACCACAACGCAGGTGACTGGGTCGGACCCTTCGGGCGACGATGGCACGTTCACCATCTCGTACAACGCCGCGGTCGGCGGTGGGACACAGTCGCACGAGAACATCCAAGTGTCGGGCGTCCCGCTCGTGCAGGGTGACCAGCAGCTCGTGCAGGCCGACGACTACGCCAGCCAGGACGAGCACAACGCCATCCGTACGTACACCAACCCGGCCAACCTGTTCGCCACGGCGGCGGACGCGATGGCGTACGCCGAACTGGTGCTCGCCACGCACGCCGACGACCGGCCGATCCTGTCCATGTCGTTCTACGCGAGCAAGTCGCCCGCCTACCGTAAGCAGGCGTACACGCGCCGGGTAGGCGACCGGATCACGCTCGTGGCCAACCACAACACCGGGTTCGGCATCTCTCGGGACTTCTTCATCGAGTCGATCTCCCACAGGTGGTCGCACGGTACCCGCCTGTGGGAGACGACTTGGGAGCTGTCTCCCGCAGAATGACACCCTCGCGGACCCTCACGCACCCATAACGCCTGATGGAGGTCCGTACTGCCATGACCGAGATCCTTGCTGTCAGCGTCGCTCTGGCCACGCTGGCGGGCGGCATAACTGTCGTCACCAAGCTGGTCCGGTTCCTGAAGAAGATGGGCGACGCCGTGGACGACTGGCAGGGCGAACCCGCCCGGCATGGTGTCCCGGCCCGCCCCGGTGTGATGGAACGCCTCGCGACGATCGAGGAGCAGCTCCACCCGAACCACGGGTCGACGTTGCGGGACGTCGTCAACAGGGTCGAGAACGGTGTGCGGCGGGTCGAGGACGGGCTCGCCGCGCACCTGGACGCGCACAGGGAGGGCTTCTGATGCAGTGGCTTACGCAGCTCGCCGAGGTGGCCCGGAGGACGGGGCATCCCGTGACCGAGGTGACGGGGTGGAAGACCCGCGGGCATGGGCCGCAACCGGCCGTCGAGGGGATTGTCTGCCACCACTCGGCGGGACCGTCCGGCGGCGGCGACTACCCGTCTCTCGCGGTCGTCCGCTCCGGCCGGCCCGGCTTGGACGGGCCGCTCAGCCAGTTCGGGTTGGGCAGGTCTGGCCGCATCTACGTGATCGCGGCGGGGCGGTGCTGGCACAACGCCCCCTCGACGTCGGGCTACCACACGAACTCGAACAGCATCGGCATCGAGGCGGAGTCAGACGGGCGGCAGCCGTGGCCGGCTATCCAGCTCGACGCCTACCGGAAGTTGTGCGCGGAGCTGTGCAAGGAGTTCGGGCTGTCGGCGGCGCGGGTGAAGGGCCACAAGGAAGTCAACACGGCCAAGCCGGACCCGCACTCGATCAACATGCACGACTTCCGCCTACAGGTGGCGCGACTCATCGAAGGAGACGACGACGTGGACGTTGACGCCGTATGGCATGACGCCCGGATCAAGATGAACAAGGGCGAGAAGGACGAGACGGCGGTCAGCCCGGCCGCGTTCCTGCAGCGGATCGAGACGGAGCAGGACCGCATCAAGGCGATGCTGACGCAGGTCCTCGTCAGGCTCGACGCGCTCGACCGGTGATTGATCCCCTCGCGCGCCTGTACATGCTGCGCGCCTCTCAGACGCCCGGCCGGTCGTGTCCCCGTGGCCGGCCGGGTTCCAACCCTCAGGAGGTAACCATGGTGAAGGTCGGCAGCGTGGCCAAGGCCATCGTGTCGGGCGTGGCCGCAGGGACGGCTTCTCTCGTCGTCGCGATGGGAGACAGCGTGATCGAGGCCGGCGAGTGGGTGACGGTCGCGCTGGCGGTGCTGGGCGCGCTGGGCGTCACGTACGCGGTTCCGAACGCTGCCCAGTCGGCTCAGCGGCACCTCCGCTGATCGTCCGTTCTCGCCCCCGACAGTGAAAGGGCCCCGTCCACCATCGCGGTGGGCGGGGCCCTTCGTCGTTCCGTACGGGCGTCCGTACGGGTTCTAGTTGACGGCCCTCAGTCGTGCCCGTACGGAGTCCGTACGGGTGTCGTCGGCCTCGTCCGTACGGGGCTCGTCGGGGGTCTCCGTACGGGTGCCGTACGGGTCGTCCGTACGGGCCTCAACGGCGTCCGTACGGGCGTCCGTACGGGGCGCGGGCGGCTCGCTGGACCGGGCGGCCTTTCGGGCGTCGCGGACGACCTTCTCGCACCACGACCGGCCGTAGCCGGACCGAGCCATCAGGTCGTCATAGTCAGGGCTCCAGTCATCGCCCGTGGCTCTGATCGCCCAGGCCAGCTCTGCAACCAGGGCGTCGCGCTCGACCGGGACGGGTGGCGTCTTGACGAGAGTCTTGGGCGACTTGACAGCCTGCGAGGGCGCTGGCGCGGGCGTCGCGGTGGCCTTACGGGTCTCCGTACGGGCGGGCTCAGGCGTGACCGGAACCGCCGTACGGGTCGGCTGTACGGGGGCCGGTGCGTCCGTACGGGCCGTCCGTACGGGGGTGGTGTCGGCGACCCGTACGGGCTCCGTACGGGTCGGCTCGATGGCCCGTACGGGCTCGACGGAAGGCACCCGTACGGCCTCAGTGGTGAGCGTCCGTACGGGCTCGTCCACCTCTCCCGTACGGGGCTCGTCGGGCGTCTTGCTGCGTCCCCGTACGGCGTCGCTGATCGCCTCAATGAGGATGATCAGAAGGTGCAGACTGAGCGCCAACGCCACCGCCGGAATCGCCGACACGGCACCCGCCTGCCAAGGGTCGAGGATCACCTTGCCGCCCTGCGACTGGGTGGCGTGCAGGGCGTTGCACAGCACCGAGATGAGCACACCGGCCAGGACCACGAACCAGGCGTAGCGCGTAGGCTTGCCCAGCATCTTCAGCACGAGGGCGGCCATCGTGCCTACTGTCATCGCGCCGTCCACGCTGACCGACATCAGCCAGGCCAGGCTCTCGGCAATGTGGGCAGCCTTCGCCACGGCGGTGAGCGCGTCATACGAGAGCACGAACGCGCCCACCACCACCGCCACCAGCGCGAGCACCGCGATGACAATCATCAGGACGAGCTTGCCGTCGAGGGGCTTCGTCTCTGCCGTTTCCATGTCGGTTCTCCTTCGTCAGGCTTGCGGGTTTACGGCGCCGCTGATGAACCGGCCCTTGTACGGGAGCTGCTTGCCAGCCCTCACGTGCCGGTAGCAGGCGGCGTACGTGCCGGTCAGCTCGTCGGGGGCGGCGATGACCCTGTTGAGGGCGGCGGTCACGCGGGCGCGGGCGGGGCGCAGTACGTCGAGCGCGGCATGCAGGGCCTCGACCTGCTCGACGGGCGTGTACCGGTCGATTCGCGCGATCTCCGTTGTGGCCCTCGTGATCAGGCGGTTGATCTCCTGCAGCCTGGTGTACAGCTCGCACTCCAGGTCGATGAGCTTGCCGACGAACTCCCGGTCGCTCCACCAGGCCGGCCCGCCGGTCGCGGGGTTCGCGCCGAGGTTGACCATCGCGGCAATGACGCACCGGTAGGCGTCCGGGTCGAGGCCGGATGCGTGGCAGCGGGACACCATGACCGCCGCCTCGGCGGCCAGCTCCGTCGTGTCTGCGGCTTCTACGGCGAGAGACAAGATCGACATTCGAACCTCCTAGTAGTCACGTTCTGTAGTGGGGCCGGGTGGCGGCTATCCCTTCACGCACCCCTTCACAGGGCCCCCGAAATCCCTTCACAGGGGCTTCCAGAGGGCGGGTATAGGGGCGACACCGTGAAGGGGTTGAAGGGCTTGAAGGGATAGCGGCACTCACCGCCGAATCGGTCACGCAACGTCATCACCCCGCCGGACCCAGCGGGTTGCCGGGCCGTTGCCGCGAGAGTCCACAGCGCCCTCTCCGCGGAGCTGGTTCATGTACCGCCACGCGGTCGCGTTCGACACTCCAAGCGCCACCTCGACATCACGAGTGGCGACGCCGCCGTCCCTGTCGAGCAACGCGATCAGCTTCGCCCGGACCTCCGCCGGCAGAGCCGACGCCGCCGCCTGCTCCTCCTGGACGACCTGCTCGCGCTGCGCCATCCGCATCTGACGGAGACGCTCCTGCCCCTCCGGGGTAAGGGACGGCACCAGGAACAGGTGGCGGTCCCGGATCTCGTCGATGGTCTGCGAACGCTCCTCCGACGACGTCACCTCGGGCGTCGGGTCAACCGGCCGCTCGTCCTGCTCGGCGTCCGCAGGGTCGGCAGTCTCCCGCTCCAGCTTCGCCGCGCTCTCTGCGGACGGCATCTGACCGGCCTTCAGCTTGAGGTACGTGTCGCCGAGGTGCGCGATCTCCGCGCCCTCCAAGCTGTTCGGCGGACGGTCGGCAACAATCCGGTCTATCTGGCCGAGGCCGGACTCCTCATCTCCGCCGGCGGCGAGCGCGAAGCTGCGGCCAATGTGCGGGACCGCCTCCGACTTGAGCATGGTCGCGAGCACGCCGGGGTTGCCGCCGCCGTACTCCCCCATGTCCGGCACCGGGATGCTCATCCGCACCAGGTCGTTCGTGGAGACGCCCTTCAGCACCACGTAGTTCGTCATCTGGGTGACCACGTCGGTGCTGCCGCCGTGGCTTTGCGTGTTGCGCTGCCCGGCGACAACCAGAGCGACCGCCTCGGATCGGCCCTTGCTCGCGATCTTCCCCAGGTCCTCGACGACACCCAGATCCGTCGCGCCGTCCGCCGTCTTCGTCAGCTCGTCGATCTCGTCGATGACGACCACGAGAAGCTTCTGCCGCGCGTTCGGGATCACGTTCGACGTCTTACGCGGCTGCTTGCCCCGGAACGTGTACAGCTTCCGCGCCATCCGGAGCATCATCCGGGCCTTCTTACGGTCCTCCGGACCGCACGCCGCCAGGTCGAGCGCGGGCGCCCAATGCCGCATCTCCTGCGCCTTGGACACGTTGATGCCCCACACCACGCAGTTGAACGCCGCGGTCAGCCGCTCCAGGATGTTGTTCAAGGTGACGGACTTGCCGCCGCCGGTCACCGCGAGCACGTACGTGTGCTTCGCGCCGTCCTGAGCCCAGATGGTGATGGTCAGCGGCTCCCCCGTCTCCGGGTCCATGCCGATGACCTGTGGCTCGCGGACGTCGCCCACCTCCGGGAGCTTGATCTCCGAGTTGGGGTCGAGCGTCGGATGCGGGATCGCGGTCGCCCACGGGTCGATCAACTGGACGGAGATGAGCAACTGGCCGGCGGGCAGGCCCGCGTTCGTGACCCGGACGCGGGGCGTGGCCACGTCGAAGTCCTCTGCGATCAACTCCTCAAGCGCCTTACCCACGTACGTGCTGGCGCGCTTGCCGGTGCCCTTCGTGTTGAGCAGCACCCTCTCGCCGAGGCGGGTCGGCTCCGCGGCGATGACCTCCGCGCCGTCCATGCCCCAACGGGAGAAATAGCCCTCCCACCCAATGCGAGGCGTGCTGCCGGGCGTCACCTCGGGACCGGCCTCGGGCGCGGCGTCGGCAGTGCCCTTCCGCTTCTTCGCCCGGCGCAGCGCCCACCGGTAGATGCCGTACCCGAGCGCGAACGCTCCCGCGTACACCATGTTCACGAGTCGGCCCGCGCCGGTCTCCGCGACAGTGGCTAGCCATCCTCCGCAGGTGAGTGACGCAAGAGTGACGCCGAGAGCGGACGGCATGCTCAGCCGGTTCATCCCGGCCGCGTACGAGACGATGCCGCCGGCGACGGTGGGCAGGGCGATCGTCCACCACGGCACGCCGAAGTGGTGGAGCGCCAGCCCGGCCCCGTACACGAGACCACCACCGATCAGCGGGAGCCGCTCGGCGGGCGCGTCCTTGAAGTAGCTGACAGAGGCGCGCGTGGCGGCCTTCAGGAACTCCCAGACGCGATCCGGCTCCTCACCGGGTAGCAGGTCAGAGGGGCTGTCGGCCACGATCGGCGTAACGGCGTGCAGCTCGTGCGGCTCGTCGGGGCAACGGCCTGCGGCGTGACGTCCGGTCATGGTCAGCATCTCCTCTCAGTGGCGGGATTCGCGGGTTGGGGTGGCGCTGCCCCAGGGAAGGGAGGCAGCGCCACCAGGGGTTACGGGACGCGCACCTTGCCGATGCCGCGGCACACCTCGCACGCTTTGGTCAGCGGGAGGACGGTGTCGCGGCCCGACCCGTTGCACGAGCCGCAGGTGACGACGTGGGGGCACTCGGTCTGTGGCTGCTGGCTGTCACACATGTCGATCTCCTCGAATGGATGGGAGGGGGGGGTGCGCCCCCGCCCGTACGGACGGGGGCAGGAAGGGCGTTAGACGGGGACGTTGCCGGTGAAGAACCGGCCGTTGTGCGGCATCACGGTGCCGTCCGCGACCATCCGCATGACCTCCTCGTAGATGGCGACGAAACGGGCGCGGGCCCTCGCCATCTCCGCGGTGATCTGGACGAAGTTCTCGCCGAACTCACCGAGCGCCTGCACCGAACGCGGGTCGAGGCCGAGGCTGCCGGTGCAGGTCTGGAACACCGACTCGTAGGCGCTGGCGTACGCGGCCATGCCGGCGATCTCCTGCGTCATGAAGTTGATGAGGTCGGCGTCGTCGTCCGGGTTGAAGTCGGCCACGCGGACGGCCAGGGTCCGCCAGTCGGCCGGGGCCTGGACGGCGGGCGCGGCCTCGGTCGTGGCCGGGCCACCCGCCTGCGCGGGGATGTTCGGCTGCGTCATGGTGGTGTCGGACATGGATTCCTCCTTGTTGGTGGTGCATTGCGGGCAGCGAACGTGGCGGATGCCCTCGGGCGTGACCTCCACGTAGGTGCCGTTTCCGGTGCACTTGATCGATGTGCAGTAGCCGGCCTCGGCGGCGACCAGCGTTTGGAACGCGACCCAGGCGTCCGGGTCTGTGACTGGCGGGGGGTTGCCCTTGAGGTCGCGGAAGATGATGACCCTGTTCCTGCAGTCGCACATGACCTCCCCGGAGTTTTCGCCCTCCGGGATGGTCACGCTGTGCTCGGTACCGCAGCGCCTACAGACGGTGTCGTGCGTCAGCGTCGGCAAGGTGCCGTCGTCCGGGGTGCCATTCGGGGCAGTGCGACCGTCCCGGTTGCGCCACCAGACGAACCGCCGGAGGAGACGCCACCGGGGCCGGGCCGGACGGTCGCCCGCCGAACGGGCGTCGGCGGGCCGGTCAACCATGGGGCGGTCGCCTGCGCGGCCTTCCCAGCGGCGGGCCGCGCCGTCGCCGACCGCGGCGCCTGCCTTGGCGGCGATGTCGCGGACCCGCTGGCCGAAGTCGCCGAGGCGCTCGTCTCGCACTGCGCGCCGTTCCTCGCGACGCTCCGCGCGCCGCTCCCGCGCACCGCCGACCCTCGCGGTGACGGTCTCGCGAGCCCGGCCGGCGAGCGCGACGACTGCCCGCTCTCCGAGTTCCGCCACGGCGGGGATCAGCCGCTTCGCCTCGACGTTGGCCCCGGCCGCCTGCATCGCCCGGACGGGCAGGGACGGCTTGGCCTTGTCGAGCGCGGACCGGCTCTGCGCCCGGACGAACACGAGCCCGGCCCAGATGACGATGATGGCGACGATGATGTGTTCGATCCTCATCAGATCGCCCCCGTCACTCGCGCCCACGCCCACGAGGACAGGGCCTTGGGCCACGCCAACGAACCGCCGGCGGTGGCGTACATGAGCGGGAAGATGACGATCATCGCGTAGGTGGTGGGCTTGAGCCCGTTGCCGTCAGCGATGTCGATGAGCAGGGCGAAGAACATCAGGACGGCGACGATGACGATGCACGCGCGAGAGCTGAGCGAGCCGATGCTCCAATCCCAGCCGCGCAGCCAGTCGCCCACGAACGTGGAGGCGATGCCGACGCCGCCGAAGAACATCAGGCCCGAGATGATGCGGTACAGGACCGGGGCGGGGATGCGGAGCTTGCCCTTCCCTGCCGGGGCGGGGCCACCTGCGGTAGCGCCACCCCCGGCGGGCTTAGAGATCTTGCCCCGCTTGCGGTAGAAGAGGATGCCAAGCGCCAGGCAGAGCAGCCCGAACGCGATGGCGGGAGTGTCTCCCATCAGGAACCTCCAGCGATGATGCTGTCCATGTCGAGGTGGTAGCCCTCGGACCCAGGCGGGATGACCTCGTAGGAGTCGCGGAGGAACTCGACCAGCGGCGCGGTCTCCGTCAGGAACGCCATCGGGAGCGTGTCGTGGTCGAGCGCCAGGATGAACGACGTCGTGCCGGGCTCGCGGGCCGGGTCGATGACAACCAGGTCGCACGGGACGACGGCGACGGGCTGCCACACCCGCGCGGTGAGCAGCGTCCGCGCGAACCGGTACGAGGCGGTGACCCGGCCGGCGTCGTCCACGAAGTCGAGGGTGACCGCGAACGGGTCCTCGGCCGTGTAGCGGAGCAACGCCGCGACGGGCTGGTAGTCGACCGTCCACATGAGGACGTCGGCAATGACCTCGTTGCCCTTCACGCCGCCACCTCCATCGGCACCAGCTCGGCCGTGGCGGCGAGGAACTGGCGCATGACGACGGCGTCGGCGTAGAAGTCGCCGGCCCCGCCGGGCGCGGCCAGGGTGATGATGAGCCAGTCGGCGCGGGTGTTGTGGGGCCGGACGACGATCGCGCCGTTGCTGGCCTGACGCTGCAGACCGATGGCCAGCAGCGCGCGGTCAACCACGTAGCTCGTCGCCTCGCCGCTGCCGTCGTGGTGCGGGAGCACGATCTCGACCACGCCGGGCGCGTCCTTGCCGTAGGCGAGGAACCCGCAGTGGGAGTCGATCTCAGTGCCGACAGCCCACAGAGTGAACGCCTGGTGAACGAAGTTGCTCATGATCGCCTCTCGATCGAGGGCGGGTAAGGGGTGCCCCGGAGCGTCAGGCGGCGCTCCGGGACGGGAGCGTCAGCGCTCGGAGTCAGCGGCGAAGCTGGGGTGCTCGTGGCACTTGCACGTCACGTCGTCGCACTCGGCGGCGCCGTGCTGCAGCGGGACGAGCGGGACGCTGGGCCACCCCTGGCCGCGGCCCTGCCGGACCAGGTCCAACATGGCGTTGCCGATCCGCTCCAGCTCGTCGAGGGTGGCGTACAGGCGGACCTGGTCCCCGCCGTCGTTGATGAAGACGCGAGGCTCGACCTCGCGGTACTCCTTCACCAACTGCAGGTGGAGCTCCGGGGCCGTCCACCGGGGGCCGTCCGCGAACGTCATCGGCACGACCGGCATGGACAGCAGCGGAACCGCGACGGTCGCGCCGTCGTGGGCGCGGTCGTCCGGGTGGTCGCTGGTCTTGTGCAGCCGGGCGTTGGTGCACCAACCGGGGCAGGGGTCGGACGCCAGCCAGAGCGCCGGTTCGTCGCTGATCTGCTCGCGGGCGTTGGCCTCCATCTCGGAGAGGTACTCGCACTTCGCCGCGATGGCCGCGAGCCGGCCCTTGTTCTCGGCGGCCTCCGTCCACTCCGGGTACAGGTCCTCGAAGGTGAGCCGCGTCTTCTCCCTGGTCTTCTCCACCTGGGCGAAGATGGCGCGGGCCCGCTCGGCGGCCTCCTCCAGCGACAGGCACTCGTCGTCGAGGTGGATGCGGGCGCCCTCGCTGGCGTGGTGGGTCAGCCCGGTGCCGCTGATCTCCTCGGCGTGGCAGACGTCGCCGGCCGCGTCGTGGTTGACGCACCACGGCTGGCAGGGGCGAGTCGCGGGCTGCGTTGCGGACGTGATGGAATCGTTCAAGGTCTCCTCCTGATACCGCAGGGGTGGTGACTGAGGGCGGGTTAGGTGTTGGCGCACCTGGCCCGCCCGTTCTTTTGGAGCCTGTGCTTATATTGTAGCCACACTGTAGCCACAAGCAAGGCGCTGTGGGACACTCTCTTGTAGCCACGAAGGGAGGGCTCATGGGTAAGACCACAGACGTCCGCCGCTTCCGGACCACAGACGACTTGTGGGACGCCTTCAAAGAGGCCGTCGATCGCAGCCCCGATCCCGAAGCCGACATGTCCAAGGTGTTGCGGGCGTTCGTCCGCTGGTACGTGCACGATCCGGGCGCGAAGCTCCCCGAGCGGCCTGACCCCCCGGAGACTTCCCATTGAGGCTCCCCTCGCCGAGTCGGCGACCCTGCCGGCTCTCCCGGCGGGGCCTCTCGCTACACCTCAATCGAACACCGGTTCAGCGTCAGAGCGTGACGAACTCATTGCGCACTGACAGCGCACTCGTGCCGCACACCCCCTGGCACGCCCGACTGCCCGACCTAAAATCACGGGCAGGATGACCTCAGCGAAGGAGATCGCTGTGGACGTAGTGACCGACTGGACAGGCACACTGGCCGCGCTCCTCCGCCAGGCGTACCACTCGTCACAAGACGAGTTCGCCAAACGGCTAGGGGTCGGCCTCCGCACCGTCCAGAAGTGGGAGAAGTACCCGGACCTCAAGCCGGAACCGCTCCAACAGCAGATGCTCGACATGTTCCTGTGGCAGGCACCCGAACACGTCAAGGCCCGGTTCGGGCTCCTCCTTCAAGGGCCGCCCGCGAGCACGCCACCACCGCCCACGCCCGCACCGCGCCAGGAGTGGACCGATGACGATATGAACCGCCGTGAACTGCTCAGGATCTTCTCAATGGCAGGCGCACTCATCGCCACGCCGTACGCCGACGACGCCCTCGACCTCGACCGGCTCGGCCACGCCAGACGCAACACGCCGGTAGACCTCGACGCCACCAACCAGTACGAGGCACTCAACGCCCACCTGTGGCAGGTGTTTATGCTGGCTGGGGCCAAAGGCAAGGTATACCCGCTCGTCCAGGACCAGCTCTCGACACTCGTCCGCAGCATGCAACGGCCCACCTCGCAGGCAGCGCACGCACGGCTGTGCACCCTTGCCGGTGACCTGTTCCAGCTCGCGGGAGAGATCTTCTTCGACGGCAACCAGTACACCGAAGCCGCCCACTGCTACACCCTCGCCGCCAGCGCCAGCAAGGAAGCCGGCGCATGGGACCTGTGGGCGTGCGCCATGACCCGGCACGCCTTCATCGGCGTGTACGAGCGGCGCTACGCCGACGCCGAACCCATGCTCGACCTCGCCGCCCGACTCGCCCGCCGAGGCGACAGCTCACTGTCCACCCGGCACTGGGTCGAGGTCGTCCGCGCCGAGACGCTCGCCGGACTCGGAGACTTCGACGGATGTCAGCGCGCCCTCGACTCCGCCGAGGAAGTCCGCGGGCTGACCGGCCCCGTCCACAACGGCGGATGGCTACGGTTCGGCGGCGAACGACTCCCCGAAGAACGCGGCACCTGCTACATCACTCTCCGCCGCCCCGACCTCGCCGAGGAAGTCCTCACCGGCGCGCTCACCCACACCCTGTCCACCCGGCGGCGCGGCGGCGTCCTCGTCGACCTGGCGGCGCTCGGCGTCCAGCAAGGCGACCGGGACAAGCTGCTCGACTACGGCCGGACCGCGGTCGCGCTGGCACGCCAGACCGGCTCCGGAGTCATCGGGCAGAAGTTGCGCGGTCTGCAGGCGCAGATGGCCGCGCTCACCACAGACCACCGCGTCCGCGCATTGAACGACGACATCGACGCGCTCACCGCCGTCTGATCGAGAGGAGCCCACCTTGCAGGAACCCGGCCGCATCTTCCGCGAGGCATGGATAGCCGGCGTACGGAAGCGATACCCCGGCGAGCCGAAACCCGGCTACGTCGCACCGTGGGAGGAAACCCCGCAGTGGGAGCGCGACAGCGCCGCGGCGGTCTGCGAGCAGGTGCGCGCCTTCATCGACGCCACGGACGGCAAGACGGCGAACCTTCCCCGCGAGCAGCGCGGCCAGTTCATCGCCGTCTGCTGGAACGGGCAGATCCTCAAGCACTTCGAGAACCCCAAGCCGTCGTACATCGCGGCGTGGGAGGACCTGCCCGAGTGGCAACGGCAGGTCGACGCGGACATCTTCGACTGGATCGAGCACGACCACCAGCAGTAGGCGAACACGAAGCCCCCGGCGCCCATCGCGTCGGGGGCTTCCTTATGCGGCCAGGATGCCGCACCCTGCTTGTATGGCGGCGTGGCTGGTCACCGAGGACCCGCAACAGCTCATCCGGGTCGACAGCATCGTTCACGTCTACCCGCTGCCGGTGTTCGCCGAGGGCGACCCGGTAGCCAACGAGGTACCGCCCCGTCAGCGGCTCGAAGCGTCCCACCACGTCCAGATCATCGTCAGCACGTCGGCCGGGCAACAGGTTCGAGCTCTGTCGTGCCCCGGCTGGGCGGCGTGGGAAGCGACCGCCCAACTGATCGTGTTGCTCGCCGAGTTGGCGCGAAAGCACGACGCCGGCTCGCCGCCTGTGTTCGTCTACGGGCCGCGCGGGTCGCGGGCCCACTGGAACGGGAAGCTGTGGGCCGTCGAGCCGAGGATTCCGGAACCCGATTGGATGCCGTCTTGGTGATCGACGAGGGGGACCGTTGGGAGACCGGCAGGAACAGACGGCCCCCCTCGGGACCACTTTCATCCACCCTCGTTCAACAAGCGACCATGCCACTGACCTGCTGGAACGCGAGCGAATGACATCGGTTAATCTCGTTCAACCCCGGTGACATCGGACTCATAATCCGTGGGTCGTGGGTTCAAGTCCCACCCGCCCTACTCATCAATACCGCGTTCGACCTGGGGTTTCTCGGTTTTCGCCAGCCTCGAATCTCGTTGTTGATCATAGTTGGCTGCTCGGTGGTTGCTCTTGTGTACGGACCGTGTACAACGGTAGATCATTTAGGCCGTCATCGTCAGTCCAGACCCCACTGACTACCATCGGAAGATCAAGCCAGAAGACCCACTACGCAGGACTGGACCTCCTACAAGGAGTTCGGCAGGACGTTCTCCCCCGACTGCGCCGCCGACACCGTCACCCTCACCTCCGACTTCCTCAACGCGCTGCGTGATGGCGCGCCGGTGACGCTCACCTTCCACTTTTGGAGCGGCACCACCGTCACCTACCAGGTGACCAGGTCGGCGGCTCGGTGACCGGACAGCTCTGCAGGCTGGACCATCGAGAAGTTTCGTCATGGTCTCGGAGTTCGGCCTTCACGAATCCTCGGGCATGTCCATCGACGACACGGTGGGGCGTCTTCCGCGCTGCGTGCTGTCGGTGGCCCAGCTCTCAATAATGGAGCGCGATCAGCTGAAGGCGAAGGGTATCCCGTTCGTCGTCTTCGACCCGATCGACGAGCTGCCTGATGACGTGCCGTTCGTGGGCGCCACCAACTGGAGGGGCGGCCTGGCGCGACGCCGCACCTGATTGAGCTGGGCACCGCCGCATCGCCGTGATCAGTGGCCCGGACCACGCGTTCTGCCGTGCCCGGCTGGCCGGCTACTCCTCGGCGCGGGCCGAGGCCGCTCTGCCCGCCGACCCCGGCCTCGTGGTGCGCACCCTGCTCACCCGCGAGGACGGCCATGCCGCGGCACGTGATCTGCTCTCCCGACCCGACCGGCCGAGCGCCGCCCTCACCGTGAACGACCTGCAAGCGCTCGGCGTCTACCGGGCGGCCCGTAAGCTGGGGTTGTCCACTCCCCGGGACCTGAGCGTGGTCGGCTTCGACGACCTGCCGGTCGTGGCGTGGGTCGACCGCCGCTGACCACGGTGCACCAGACGTTGAGCGAGATGGCCATCGCCGCGACCGAGCTGGCCCTGGAGCGTGGCGACGCCTGGCGGCCGGTGGTGGGCCGTGTCCGCGGTCAGTCCGTGATACGCAGCAGCAGCTTGCCCATGGACGTGCGTCCGCCGATGTGCTGGTGTGCGTCGGCCGCGGCCGACAAAGGGAACTCTGCGGTGACGGGAAGGACGACCGTTCCGTCACACACGGCGCGCACGGCGCGTTCGGTGAGCGCACGCAGGGCATCGGGCGCGGACTGGGCGAGGGCGAGCACGGAGAAGCCCCCGACGGAGCGGCCCTGCGCGTACAGCTCACCCTGCCCGGCCCGCCAGGGCTCTGCACCGCCGGCGTTGCCGAAGGACACCAGGCGCCCAAAGACGGCCAGCGCCTCCAGGCCGCGGTGCAGCGTGTCGCCGCCCACCGGGTCCAGGACCAGGTCGACGCCCCTGCCACCGGACGCCCGGCGGACGTCTGTCTCGAAGGTGTCGGGCCGGAACACCTCGTCGTACCCGTGCTTGAGTGCGTAGTCGGCCTTGGCTTCGCTGGAGGCCACCCCGTACACCACGCCGGCGCCCGCTGCCCGGGCCAGCTGTCCGACCGCCGTGCCGATGCCTCCCGCCGCGCCGTGCACCAGCACGCTCTCCCCGGCCCTCAGCCGCCCCACCTCGTGGACCAGGGCGTGCGCGGTCGGCAGCACGGTCGGCAACGTGGCCGCGGTCCGCAGGTCCAATCCGTCGGGCACCAGAAAGACCCTCGCGGCCTCCGCGAGCACGACCTCGGCGTAACCGCCGCCATCGACGAGCGCGGCGACCTCCTGCCCCGCCCGCAGCCCCTCGACACCCTTCCCGACCGCCCGGATTCGCCCAGATACCTCCAGGCCCGGACGGTAGGGCAGCGACGCCACTCGGTACCCCTCGGCACGCGCCTTCACGTCCGCGAAGTTCACTCCCGCCCAGACGGCCTCGATGGTCACCTGGCCAGGGCCCGGCTCAGGTGTCGCGGTCTGCACGATCCGCAGCACCTCGGGACCGCCGTGCTCCTGGAACTCGACAGCACGCATAGTAAAACCACCTCTCCCACGAGTGTTCAACTGGGATCGAACACTAGCACTGTAAGATGGTCATCGAACACCGGGTGAAGGAGAACATCGCCATGTCGGACCAGGTTGAAGGCACGAGTCACCGGCCGGCGCCCGTGCACACGCATCCCGACGACGTCCCGCTTCTCACCGCCCTGTCCGCGATAGCGGATCCGGTACGCATCCAGCTGATCCGCGACCTGGCCAGCCACCCCGACTGGGCACTCAGCTGCAGCAACTTCGACGTACCGGTCGGACGGGCCGCGAAGAGCCACCACTTTTCGGTCCTGCGCGACGCCGGCCTGGTCGAACAGCGCGACCACGGCCCCAAACGGCTCAACCGGCTACGCCGCGAGGAGTTCGACGCCCGCTTCCCTGGGCTGCTCGACCTGGCCCTCCGCGCCGACGACACCGAGTGACAGCGGCAGGCTCCGGCCCCGCCAACGTGGGGTGAGGCCGGAGCGCCGGCGTTCGTGCGGCCCCGGCCCATGACCCGGAGAGCTACGTCCGCACCATGACCCGGAACCGGCGCCCGGAGGGCGGACCGGCTACTGAGCCTCGGCCCCGGCCTCCAGTTCGTTCAGGTAGTTGTAGATGGTGAACCTGCTGACGTCGAGCCGCTGGGCCGCCAGGTCCACCGATTCACGGATGGTGAAGAAGCCACGGCGGTTCAGCTCGCGCACGACGGCCATCTTGTGCGTCTTCTTCATCAGGGCGACCGGCACGCCGATCGCGCCGATCGCATCGCGCAGTATCCCCTCGACCAGGTCGTCCACGGAGACGGGAAAGGTCTCCCTGATGTCCTGGCCTCCGTCGGTCGTGGGGTCGGTCGAGGTCGTCGCGGTGAGGGCCGCCAGCACTTCCTGCGCGCGTTCGAGTTCGGCGATGTCGGTGTTGATGCACAGGCAGACCACCGATCTGCCCGAGGGGGCCTTGAAGAAGACACTGGAGGAGCGCATCGTCAGGCCCTCCTCGGTCTCGGTGCGGTAGCCGATGAGGTGTTCGCTCCACCCCGCGCTCAGGATGCGAAGGCCCAGATCGGTCGCCGGTCCGCCCACGTCGCGGCCGGTGAGGGGGTTGCCGATGGCCACGATGGAGTTGGGCAGTTTCGTCAGGTCGTGCAGGACGACCTCGGTGCGCGGTCGCAACGCCAGCGCGAGCGCGGGCACGACGGGTGCGAGCACTTTGACCACACGGGCGGCATGAGCGCGTTC
Organism: Nonomuraea bangladeshensis; assembly: GCF_039529455.1. Lineage (NCBI taxonomy): Bacteria > Bacillati > Actinomycetota > Actinomycetes > Streptosporangiales > Streptosporangiaceae > Nonomuraea > Nonomuraea bangladeshensis. The sequence continues at coordinate 89,788 of NZ_BAAAMV010000010.1, read as the reverse complement.
CGCCGCCGAGAAGTGCTGCTGGTCGCCCGCCACTGCTGCTCCGTTCCTGCATTGAGAGGAGAACTGCCCACTCTTCCATTACATGATGGAGCAGTCAACAAATCATGGAAGAACGGCCTCCCGTGGTGTCCGCCTGCGATGAAGGTTAACAAGGGACGTCCTTCCATGAAACGTTGACTGCCTATACATATAGTGGCAGCATGCCATCCACCTACTCGACCTGGTGTTGCTCCCGATCTCACCTCACCCCTCGCCACTCCCAGGAGCGCATTGCGCATGGACACCGAAAACGTCGATCCCTCCGCCGCACAGGCGCCCGCCGAGCCTGTGGCCAGTGCGCCCCGGTCCTCGTACGACCCCGCCCGCCCGCGGGCCCCGCGACACGACGTCCCGCCCCCGCGGCAGTTCGTCACCTCCCATGAGGCGGTGATCGGCGGTGAGACGATCAATTTCACCGTCACGGCCGGCGAGACCTACCTCTACACCGACCACGGCGACCCCATCGGCGCCGTCTTCAGCTACGCCTACGTCAAGGACGGCGCGCCCGCAGGGCAGCGGCCCGTCGTCTTCATCACCGGCGGCGGGCCGGGAGCCGCCTCGAACGTGCTGCAGATCGGCGTTCTCGGCCCGTGGGCCGTTCCCACGTCGCGGCTGGAGATCGTCGACGGCCGGCAGCCCAGCCCGACCCCACCGTACGACTTCGAGGACAACCCTGACAGCCTCCTCGACACCGCCGACCTGGTCTTCATCGACACCGTCGGCACCGGGCACAGCCGGGTGGTCGGCACGGGCACCGGCGCGGACTTCTGGGGCGTGGACGAGGACGCCGACATGACGGCCCAGTTCATCCATACCTGGATCACGAAGAACGGACGCTGGAACTCGCCGAAGTTCTTCCTCGGCGAGAGCTACGGCGGAACCCGGGCGGCGCTGGTCACCACGGCGCTCATGGGCAGCCCCTGGTACCAGGGTTACTCGCGCGCCATCGCGCTCAATGGGGTCATCTGCCTGGTCAACGGGCTCGGCCTGCCGCTAGGGAACGAGGGCGTGGGCCCCGCGGCCCTGACCGCGACCCGGTTGCCGGCCTTCGCCGCGACCGCCTGGCACCACCAGGTGATCGACCGCCGGGGCCGGAGTCTCGAGGAGTACTTCGAGGAGGCGTACCGGTTCGCGTGCGGCGAATATCTGGACGCGCTGGTGAAGGAGGCGGGCGGCGCCCTGCCCGCGTCCGAGCGAGCCGACGTGGTCAAGAAGGCCGCCGAGTTCACCGCCGTGCCGGTCACGGCGCTGGAGGGCACGCTGGGCATCGACGAGTTCACGTTCGCCCGCACCGTGCTCGCCGGCCAGGGCCGGGCCGTGGGGGTGTACGACAGCCGCTACACCTCGCCCCTGGGCGGGGCCGGCGATGTGATCCTCGATGACGCGGCCCTTTCACGGTTCTTCCCGGTGACGGCCGGTGTCTTCAACAATCTGGAGAAGACCAGGCTCGGGGTCGAGATGGATCAGCCGTACACCACAATCGCCTGGCGCGGCCTGCTGGAGACGTGGAACTTCGCCCGCAGGCCGCAGGTGTACGGGGACGGACTCGGCAAGGGCACCACGGCGGACGACCTCGCGCTCGCGATGCGCCGCAACGAGAGCCTGCACCTCATGGTCGGCAGCGGGTACTTCGACCTGGTGGCCGGCGCCGGGCTGGCCCGCTACGCCGTCGAGCAGGCGGGGATGCCGCAGGACCGGCTGGTCGTGCGGAACTACTACGGGGGCCACGAGCCCTACCTCGACAGCGGCAACAGGCACGTGCTCGCCGAGGACCTGCGTCAGTTCATCCGTAAGGCCGCCGGCTGACAATGTGCGCGAAGGCCGCCACCTGGCGCGGGTGGCGGCCTTCGTCAGGGCGGGCTCGTTACGCCGAGACGAACGCGCGCAGGTCGTCGTCGAGCATGCGCAGCGACTCAGGATCGGTGTACATCATGTGCCCGGCCGGATAGCGCCGGTCGGTCACCCGCTCCAGCGGCAGGTCGTACTGGCGCAGCAGGTGCTCGACGGCGCCGACGGTGGTGAGGCTGTCGTAGTGGCCGGTGCCGATGAACAGCCGGGCCCGCGGCACCTGCTTGAGGTACTGGGTGAGCCGCGCCGGGTACGGGTAGACGTGGAACGGCGAGGGCTTGCCCATCTGCATGAACCGGGCCGAGCCGGCGTCGCTCCAGTCCCAGCGCGCCACCGCGCTCTCGTCGAAGACGCGATACTCCTCTTCCGTCGGGACGGCGAGCGTGCCGTGCAGGTAGCGCAGGATGCCGGCGTTGAAGGCGGGGGCCAGATGGGCGAAGCTGGGCTCGATGTCGGCCTCCCCGGCGGAGGTGTCGGCGGCCCTGGAGACGTAGCGCGCGTCGTTGCGCCCGAGGACGCGGCCAGAGTCGGCGAGCAGTTCCTTGAGGAAGTCGCCCTTGCTCAGCCACAGGCGCTTGCGCAGGTAGGTCTCGGCGGGAACACCGGTGAAGTATTCGAGCCGGGCGGCGATCTTCACCCGTTCGTCTTCGTCCAGCCGGCTGCCCCGTGTCATCGCGGCGGCGAAGTCGCCGTAGGCGAACTCGAGCGCCGCCTCGACCACCGCGTCGACGCCGGCGTGGTCGTGCGCCCCGACGCCGTGGTACCACGCGGTGGCGGCCTTGAAGGGCAGGCCCGCCACCGCGCCGGCGACGTTGCCAGGGCGCTCGACGGTCTCCTGCACGTTGAGCGCCTGGCCGAGCAGGATGATGCCGTCGAACGGCACGGCCTTGATCCCCGCGAGCGCGGTGACCATGAAGGGGGCGCGATGGGTGCCGTAGCTCTCGCCGAGCACGTATTTGGGTGAGTCCCAGCGGTTCTGGCGCGTCACCCAGGCGCACACGAGATCGGCGAAGTAGCGCGCGTCCCCTTGGACTGAGTACAGGTCGTCCGCGGCGGCGTCGGGGAGGAGGCGGCCGAACCCCGTATTGACGGGATCCATGAAGACGAGGTCGGCCACGTCGAGGATGGAGTTCGGGCTGTCCTCCACCACGTAGGGCGGGTTGATACTGTCGGCCAGATCGGTGGGGACGGCGACGCGCTTGGGCCCGATCCCGCTGAGGTGCAGGTAGGCGGAGGCGGCGCCGGGGCCGCCGTTGAACAGGAAGACCACGGGCCGCCTGGCCCGCTCCTCCTCGGGTACGTCGGCGACGTAGGAGAAGAGCGAGGCCGAGCCCGCGTGCGCCCCCTTGGCGTTGCGCACGGGCAACACGTCGAGCGTGAACGTGTAGGTCAGTTCACGGCCGTTGTAGACGCCGGACTGCTCGATTTCGTAGTGCTGACTCATCGGTTCTCACTTACTGGGCGGGTTCGATGGTGAAATTCAGGTTTTGTTGAGACTCTCGAATACCAGCAGCACCCGGGCCGGCGCGTCGCCGTCGTTTCGCGTCTCCCGGACGCTTCGCCGGGCGATCGCGATCGAGTCGCCCTCGGTGAGGTCATGCACGGCGCCGTCGACCACGATCCGGATCCGGCCGTGCAGCACCAGATACTGCTCCACGCCGACCGGCTCGTCCCCGTGATGATGCGCGCCCTCGCTGGTTCCCGGCGGGAAGTCCCAGACCAGGATCTTGAAGCCGGCGCCGGCGACGGTGTCCAGGCGGCGCAGCCGGGTGGTTCCCGTGCCGTCGTGAGCCGCGGTGACCTCCTGGGTGCTGCCCGGCGCGAGGTCCAGGACCGGAGGCGGCTCGGGTGCGGTCATGACCCCACCGCCGACGGTTCGGCGTCGCCGGCTTCCGGGACGGAGGCCACGAGCTGGGCGGTGTAGGGGTGTTCCGGCGCGTCCAGCACGGTGGCGGTGGTGCCGCTCTCCACGATCTGCCCGTGCCTCAGCACGATGACGCGGTCGGTCATCTGCCGGACCACGGACAGGTCGTGGGTGATGAAGAGCAGGCTCGTGCCCAGCGCCGCGCGGATGCCGCGCAGCACCTCCAGGATCTGCGACTGGACCGAGACGTCGAGGGCCGCGACCGGCTCGTCGCAGATCAGCAGGCGCGGTCGTACGGCCAGCGCGCGGGCGATGGCCGCGCGTTGCCGCTCGCCGCCCGACAGGGCGCTCGGCCGGCGCTCGGCGTAGCCGGCGGGCAGGCCCACCAGTTCCAGGAGCTCGGCGACCCGCGCACCGTGGTCACCGGTCTCCCGGCTGACGGCCACCGCTTCGGCGAGGGCGGCCCCCATGGTGAGCGACGGGTTGAGCGAGGCGTAGGGATCCTGGAAGACGACCTGGACGACACGTCGTACGGCGGCGCGCCCGGCGCGGCCCAGGGCGCGGTAGTCGCTGATGTCGGTGCCGTCGAGCGTGATGGAGCCCGAGTCGGGCCGGATCAGCCCGAGGATGCTGCGGGCGATCGTGGTCTTGCCCGACCCGGTCTCCCCGACGACGCCGAGCGACTCCCCCGCCGTGATGGTGAAGGAGACGTCCCGCACTGCCGTCGTGACGCGCGCCCGTCCCAGGAGGGGCTGGGTGCGATAGGTCTTCACCAGGTTCTCGACGCTCAGCAACGGCTTGCCCCGCGGTGGTTCCGGGGGTGTGGCGGGAACCGAGAGCCGGGCTTGGGTGTCGCGGAGCAACGGACGGATGTCGTCGATGCGCAGGCAGGCGGTGGCGTGCCCGCCGCCCGCATCGGCGAGTGCGGGCCGGGCGGCCGTGCACGCCTCCTCCCGCCACTGGCACCGTTCGGCGAACGGGCACACGTGCGCGACGGTATCGGCGGCCGGGACGCCGCCGGGAATGGAGGTCAGGTCCGCGACGTAGTGCGACACGGGCGGTTCCGCCAGGAGCAGTCCCGTGCTGTAGGGGTGCTCGGGCGCCGCCGCGAGCTTCTGTGCGGGCGCGTCCTCCAGGACCGAACCGGCGTACATGACCAGGATGCGATCGCAGGCCGAGAAGGCGACCCTCAGGTCGTGCGTGATGAGGATGAGGGCCATGCCGCGCTCGTCGCGCAGCCTGCGCAGCAGGGCGAGCACGTCGGCCTGGGTGGTGACGTCCAGCGCGGTGGTCGGTTCGTCGGCGATGAGCAGGTCGGGGTCGCCGGCCAGCGCGGCGGCGATCGCGACGCGCTGGCGCATGCCGCCGGAGAGCTGAAAGGGGTATTTCCCGGCGACGGTGTCGGGGTCGAGGCCGACCTCGCGCAGCCGGCGGGCGATCTCGCCCCGATCCCCGCGCGCGGCGTTGGGCAGCGATTCGCGCAGGTGGGCGCCAATGGTCTGCAGGGGGTTGAGCGCGGTGAACGGATCCTGGAGCACCATGCTGAGGCGGGTGCCGCGCAGCGCGCGCAGCCGCCGCTCCGGCAGGCCGAGAAGGTCGACGCCGTCGAAGCTGATCCTGCCCTGGGCGCGGACGTTGTCGGCGAGGACCTGGGCGACCGCGCGGGCGGTCATGGTCTTCCCGCTGCCTGATTCACCGACGATGCCGAGGGTCTGTCCCTGGTGCAGGTCGAAGTTCACCTCGCGGACGAGGGTACGGCCGGTGGTGGTGTGCACGTTCAGGTCCCGTACGGACAGCAGGGGCGTCATCGCTGCTCACCACGGCTGGAATAGCGGTCGTACATCCAGTCTCCTATGAGGGTGACGCCGGCGGCCGTGACGATGATCATGAGGCCGGGTGCCAGGGACATCCAGGGGTTGACCGTGAGCAGGGCCTGCCCCTCCTGCAGCATCGCGCCCCAGTCGGGAGTGCCGGGCGGGGTGCCGAGACCGAGGAACGACAGCCCCGACAGGCCGATGAGGGCGCCGACGAAGTCGAGCAGGAAGGTCGCGATGACGGTCGGCGCGATGTTCGGCAGGATGTGCCGGAACATGATGCGCGGACCGCTCAGTCCGAGGGTGCGTGCGGCCTCGATGTACGGCAGCCGAGTCTGCACGAGCGTCGCGCTGCGGCACAGCCGGATCTCGGCCGGGACCGACAGCACGGTCAGCACGGCCACGGCGAACCAGTAGCCGCCGCCCACGACGCCGACGACGACGATGATCACCAGGAGGCCGGGCAGCGCGTACATCAGGTCCGCGAACCTGTTGGTGACGGCGTCGACCACGCCGCCGTAATAGGCGGCGATCATGCCCAGGGTGGCGCCGATCAACACCGTGCCCGCCGCGACAACGAGAGGGCCGGTGACGGCGATCCGGGTGCCGGCGATGAGCTGCGACAACACGTCCCGGCCGAGCGAGTCGGTGCCCAGCGGGTGGCCGGGCCCGGGGCCGGCCGCGCCGAGCAGCAGGTCCTGCTCGGCCGGATCGTGCGGGGTGATCCATCCGCCGAACAGGACGAGCAGCACGACGAGCCCGGCGGCGACGGACCCGGCGATGACGAGCACCGGTACCCCGCCCTTGGCGCGGGGCGGTGCGGAGGTGACGGCGGTGGCCATCAGGCCTCCTTCACGGTGAAGCGGATGCGAGGGTCCAGGGCGAGTGAGATCAGGTCGACCACCAGGTTGATGACGATGACGAACAGGCCGAGCAGCATCGCCATGCCCTGCACCACCGGAACGTCCTTGTTGGTGACGGCGGCGAGCAGGAGGGAGCCGGCGCCCGGGATGGAGAAGACCTGCTCGACGAACACCGCCGAGGAGAGCGTGGCGATCATGATCAGCCCGGTGCTGGTGATGACGGGCAGGGAGGAGTTGCGCAGCGCGTAACGCAGCAGCACCCGCGCCGGGCTGAGGCCGCGCAGGCGGGCGAAGGTGATGTAGTCCTGCCGCATGACGGTCAGCATCGAGGCCCTGGTCTGCCGGATGACGATCGCCGACAGGACGGTGGCCAGGGCGATCGCGGGCAGGGTGAGGTGGGTGATGCGGTCGGCGACGCCGCTGCCGATCCCGTAGATGGGGAACCAGCCGAGCTGGGCGCCGAAGACGTACAGCAGCACGATGGACAGTACGAAGGACGGTGCGCCGACGGCGACGGTGGACAGCAGCGACACCACGCGGTCCACCGCGTGGCCGCGCCGGATGCCGGCGGCCATGCCGAGCGGGATGCCGACCAGCGCCACCAGGAGCAGGGCGTACAGGCCGAGCTGCAGCGACAGGGAGATCCGCTCGGAGATCAGCGCCGCGACGCCCGAGCCGGTCTGCACCGAGATCGACTCGCCCAGGTCGAGGCCGAGCAGCCCGGTCAGCCAATGCCCGTACTGGACGATGAAGGGCTCGTCCAGATGGTATTTCGCGTTCAGCGCGGCCACCAGCTCGGGTGAGGCCGGCCGGGTGCCGAGCAGGGTCTGGATCGGCGTGCCGGGGCTGATGGCGAGCAGCCCGAAGACGAGCAGGCTGAGCACGGCGAGCAGGCCCAGGCCGCCCGCCAGACGTTTGACGATGAAGGTCGTGATTGCCATCCAGATCAACTGCTTCCACTGGAGACGGAGCCGCGGTCGTGAGCGGCGCACCGGACGGCGGCAGAGGGTTGGTCGACGGTGAGGCCAAATTTCGTCGAACTATACGAGGCGTGTTGGTCGCTGACAATATGTTGATTCTGTCGTTTACGCACTCGCAACAGCGGGCAGACATTCACCCTGAACAGGGAGATTGCTCATCTCTACAAGGTGTTGATTTATGAGATGCCGCGTGCAACCATCCTGGAACATCGGACAGCGGCCACAGCCCTGCTCCCCCATACGCATCGCCGGGAAGTTCCGTCAGGCTCCGGGTGCGTCATGTCTGCCCTGCAAGAGAGGGAAGTTCCCGTGCCGCAGATCTCCCCCCGATCATTGGTCCCTCCGGTCGTCCTCCTGGCACTCCTGGCCACCGGATGCGCCGCCGGGCCCGCCACCGACGCGCCGCCCGCCCGCCTGACCGACCGGACCATCCCCACTTTCACCTGGGCGACATTGGCACCGGTGACCTCGCTGGACTGGGCCCAGAGCGCGCACACCAGCGTCACTGGAATGATCATGTCCACGGTGACGGAACCCCTGGAACGCCTATCCTCGACCGGCGAGCTGACGCCGAACCTGGCGTCCAAGGTCAGCGAGCCCGATGATAAGACGATCGTGTACACGATCCGGGAAGGCGCGCGCTTCTCCGACGGCTCGCCCTTGACCGTCGAGGACGTCGTGTGGAGCATCGAGCACTGCAGCGACCCCACCAGCCGCACCGGCTCGGGGGTCCAGGTCGCCGGTGTCGAGGCGACCGGCCCGATGGAGGTCACGGTCAAGCTCAAGAAGGCGAACCCGTCCAACCGGGCGGCGCTGGCGCTGGCCGTCCTCGTCCAGCAGGCGAAATTCGCCGAGGCCCACGCCGCCAAGCTCGGCACTTCCGAGGCCGTGCCCATCGGTACCGGCCCCTACCAGGTGTCCGAGTACACCAGCGAACGGGTGACCCTGACCCGCAACCCCCACCACTGGGGCGCCAAGCCCGCGCCCGACAAGGTGGTGTTCACGCCCATCACCGACGACAACAGCCGGCAGCTCGCGCTGCGCGGCGGCTCCATCGACGGCGGGCCGGTGACGAATCTGCAGGCCGGGCAGCGGTGGCGGGCGCTTCCCGGCGTCACCGTCTACTCCACCCCGTCGCTGGGGCAGGACTACATCTTCTTCGACATCAAGCAGCCGCCCTTCGACGACGAGCACGTGCGCAGGGCCATCGCCTACTCCCTCGACCGGGCCGCTCTGGCCAAGGCGGCCTTCGGCGAGTTCGCCGTCCCGGCGCAGGGGCTCGTGCCCGCCGGCCACCTCACCGGGGTCGCCGGCTCGGCCGAGGCCGCCCGCGGCTTCCTGTCCTCCCTGCCGCAGTACGGTCACGATCCCGCCAAGGCGAAGGAGGAGCTGGCGCGCTCCGGCCACCCGCAGGGCTTCACCACCACGGTGGACTACATCTCCACCTATCCCTGGCAGAAGCTCGTCCTGCTGAGCCTCCAGGAGAACCTCAAGCCGCTGGGCATCACCATCAAGGCCAACACCATCACCTCCACCCAGTGGGGCGCCGACTTCTTCGGCCGCAAGCTGAAGGGCATGAACATCCCCGTGCCGCTGTCGCCTTCCTCACCTGACCCCTCCGGCCTGCTCGGGCTGCTCGCCGGCAAGGAGAACACCGGCAAGGGCGGGTTCAACGTGGGCAACTGGACGAGCCCGGCGGTGGAGGACGCGGTGAAGGTGGTCAACAGTCCCGGCCCCGCCGCCGACCGGTGGGCGGCGACCCAGCGGCTCCTCACCGAGGCCGCCGATGACGTGCCCTACATCCCGCTGTTCTCCGAGAACACCGTGTTCGCCCTCAGGCAGGGGTTCGCCTTCGCCGAGCCGGAGCTCGACATCTACGATCTGGGCTCCGGCGCCTGGGTCCACCAGGTCAAGGCCACCATGTGAGCCTCGCACCAGCCGTCGCGAGGCCTTTGACCAGCAGGAGATCCATCATCACGACCGACTTGAACGCGCGCTTCCCCGGCCGGCCCGACGGGCCCTACCTCGACACGGCCTCCATCGGCCTGGTTCCCGCGGCGGTCGCGCGCGCCGTCCAGGACTGCTACGACGCGCTCGGCGCGGGCGTGCGGGGCATGTCCCGCGTGCGCGAAGGCGTCGAGCGGACCCGCGAGGCCATCGCGCGGGAGTTCGGCGTCGAGGCGGATGACGTGTCGTTCGCCGCCAGCACGGGTGAGGCGATGAATGCCGTCGCCAGGGCCGTCCCGTGGCGGGACGGCGACGAGGTGCTGATGCTGACCGGCGAGTTCCCCACGGTGAAGTGGCCCTGGAGCCGGCTCGGCGACGGCGTGCGCCTGGTCGAGGTGGACCCGCAGCCCGGTGACGACCGCCTCGGCGCGCTGCTGGCCGCCATCACCGACCGCACCCGCGTCGTGGCCGTCTCGCACGTGAGTTCCTTCACCGGCACCCGCATCGACCTGGACGTACTGGGCCGCGCGTGCGCCCGCATGGGCGCCCTGCTCGTCTGCGACGGAGCCCAGGCGGCCGGCGCCATCCCCGTCGCACCGGCTCAGGCCGGCTTCTACATCGCGACGGGCTACAAGTGGCTGCTGGCGGGCTTCGGCATCGCCGTGATGATCAGCTCCGCGTCCGCCCGCGCCGGACTGCGGCCGACGTTGCTCGGGCACGCCAACGTCCCGCCGTCCACGCAGCTCGCCTACGGCATGCCGAACTTCGCCGGGATCCACGCATTGGGGGCTGCCGCCGCCGTCCGGCGGGAGATCGGGTTGCCCGCCATTCACGACCGGGTCGCCAGGCTGGCCGACCGCATCTACCTGGAGTGCCTGGAGCTGGGACTCGCGCCGGTCGCCGACCCGTCCCGGATGGGCGGCATCGTGAGCCTGGCGGGCGTGGCCGACGTGCCGGCCGCCGTGCACGCCCTCGCCGGCGACGGCATCACGGTGGCCGACCGCGGCGGCCTGCTGCGCATCTCCGCACACTTCTACACCACCGACGCCGACTGCGACGCGCTCGTGCGCGCGCTGGCGGCCCTGCCCACCACATGAGGCTGACCCTCACAGCCGGAAGGACCTGCATGTCGAAGAGAGTCATCAACAGCGGCTCGGCGCTCGGGCCGTACTCATCCGCGGTCGTCGCCGGTGACCACTGCTACGTCGCCGGTACAGGCGGCCTGGTCCCCGGCACGGCCCAGGTCGTGGAAGGGGGCATCGAGGCCGAGATCCGCCAGACCATGGACAACCTCCAGTCCGTCATCACCGAGGCCGGCTTCCGCATGGACGAGGTCGTCTCCGTCACCTGCTACCTGCGGGACATGGCCGACTGGCCGCTGCTGAACAAGATCTACAGCACCTACTTCACCGATGAGCCGCCGGCGCGCGCGGCCGTGGCCGTGGGCGACATGCCCGCCGGCCTGAACGTGGAGCTCACCTGCATCGCCTGGCGGGGAGGCCGGTCATGATCGAGCGTTTCAGCGTCTTCGGGGCGGCCGTACGCGTCGGCGAGATCACCGCGACCTACGACGGCGACCGCATCCACCTGGACTTCGGCGTGTTCAACAACGGCAGGGGCGCCAAGTTCGAGGAGCGCCTCCTCTTGAACGCCGACCACGTCCCGCTGGAGTGGAGCATCGATGGCACCTCGCTGATGGGCGGCGCCGTACAGGAGAGGCTCGCCACCGACGGCCACGTGCAGTCGTGGAGCAGCCAGGCCGAGGAAGGCAGCGACGACAGCCCCGGCCTCAAGCTGTACCTGGCCGCCGACTGCAGCTCCTACGCCCCCTGGATCTACGCCCGGGCCGCGCTCGCCGCCGGCGGCACCATCGAGGCGCTGCCGGCCGGGTCGGTGCAGGCCAAGCCGTTCACGCAGGTGGACCTCAACGGCACCACCATCGACGTGTACGCCGTCACCGGCGCGGCCCTCACACCGCAGTACGTGCTGATGGACGCCGACGAGCGGCTGATCGCCACCAGCGGCGGCACCCTGAACTTCTCCGACCTGCTCGTCCGCGACGACTTCGCCGAGCGGGTACCCGAACTCACCGACCTGATCGCCTCCCTCACCCGCCGCCACCTGGAGGAGATCCAGTCCCGCGTCCGGCACCACCACGACGTTCCCGTCCGGATCCGCGACGTGCGCATCTTCGACCCGGATCGGGGCGAGCTGACCGAGCCCATGTCGGTGACGACCTACCGCGGCAAGATCACCCTGATCGAGCCGGAGACCACGGCGGCCGGCCTGCCGGACGAGGTGGTCGTGGACGGCGCGGGCGGCACGCTCCTGGCCGGCCTGCACGACATGCACGCGCACGTCTCCGGGTGGTCGGCGCTGTTCTACATCGCGGCCGGCGTGACGACCATCCGCGACATGGGCAACGAGAACGAGGTCCTGCTGGACCTGACGACGCGCATGGACACCGCGAAGATCGCCGGGCCGACCGTCGTGCCCTCGGGTTTCATCGAAGGGCGCAGCGACTTCTCGATGAAGCTCGGCATCATCCCCGAGACCCTGGACGAGGCGTTGCAGGCCGTGCGCCGCTACGGCAGCCTCGGCTACCACCAGATCAAGATCTACAACTCGATGAACCCCGACTGGGTGGCGCCGATGGCCGCCGAGGCGCACCGGCTCGGCATGCGGGTGGTAGGGCACGTGCCCGCCTTCAGCAGCCCCGACCGGGTCATCGAGGACGGCTACGACGAGATCACCCACATCAACCAGCTCATGCTGGGCTGGCTGATCTCCCCGGAGGAGGACACCCGCACGCCGCTGCGGCTGACCGCGATGGCGCGCTCCAAGGACCTGGACCTGGACTCGCCACCTGTGCAGTGCACGGTGAACCGGATGGTCGAGCGCGGGATCGGCCTGGACACCACGACGGTCATCCTGGAGCGCCTGATGCGCAGCCGGACCCGCACCGTCGCCCCCGGCGACCGCGCCTACCTCGACCACATGCCCGTCAGCTACCAGCGCGCCCGCAAGCGCACCTACGTGCCCTACTCCTCGCAGGAGGAATTGGACGCCTACGAGGAGTCCTTCGGCAAGCTACTGGAGGTGATGAGGCTGCTGCACGAGCGAGGGGTGCGGATGTGGCCGGGCACCGACGACGGCACCGGCTTCACCGTGCACCGCGAGCTGGAGCTGTACGCCGCGGCGGGCCTCACCCCCGTCGAGGTGCTGCGCATCGCGACCCGTGACTGCGCGGCGCACCTGGGGCTCGGGCACAGCCACGGCAGCATCGAACGCGGCAGGAGCGCCTCCTTCGTACTGCTCGACGGCGACCCGACGCGGGACGTCAGCGCTGTACGCAACATCCGCATGGTCGTCAAGAACGGCGACCTGTACTTCCCGCACGACATCTACCGCGAGCTGAACATCAAGCCCTTCCTGCCTCCGCCGGCCGTGTCGGCACCTGCGGAATGACGGCAGCGGGGCCGGTCCGCCGACCGGCCCCGCTGCCCGTGGCAGGGTCGTTCAGCCGCCGTAATAGGTGAACACCGACTTGAGCTCGGTGTACGCCTCGATCGCATGCCGGCCCATCTCCCGTCCCCATCCGCTGGAGCGGACGCCGCCCCAGGGCGCCGTGCGGTCCACCGACGGCGGCATGTTGACGAACACCGAGCCCGCCCGCAGCCGGTTCGCCAGGCGGTTGGCGACGGCGAGGTCCCGCGTCCAGACGCTCGCCGCCAGCCCGTACTCGCTGTCGTTGGCGCGCTCCACGATGGCGTCCAGCTCGTCGGCGTCGTCATAGGACAGCACCGACAGCACCGGGCCGAAGATCTCCTCACGCGCGATGGCCATCTCGTCGCGCACCCCGGCGAAGACGGCCGGCTCGACGAAGTAGCCCTTCCGGTCCGGGCGACCGCCGCCGGTGACGAGTTCGGCTCCCTCCTCGACTCCGGTGCGCACGTAGCCGAGGACCTTGTCCAGGTGGGCCGCCGAGACCAGCGGGCCGAGCTGCGTCGCTTCGTCCAGGCCGGGGCCGAGGGTCATCGCGCCGACCGTGGCGGCCAGCTTGGTCACGAACTCGTCGGTCCGCGCCTGGTCGACGTAGAAGCGCGAGTAGGCGGCGCACACCTGGCCGCTGTTGGCGACGCCGGCCATGGCGTTGGCGCGCACGGCCACGTCGATGTCGGCGTCCTTGGTGATGATGCTGGGATTCTTGCCGCCCAGCTCCAGGGTCACCCGCTTGAAGTTTCCCGCGCTCGCGCGCACGATGGAGCGCCCGACGGCGGTCGAGCCGGTGAAGGAGACCTTGTCGACCCGCGGATGGTCCACCAGCGCCTGCCCCACCTGCCCGTCGCCGGTCAGCAGGTTGACGACGCCGGGCGGGAACCCGGCTTCCTCCGTCAGGCGCACCAGCCGGATCGCGGTCAGCGGCGTCTGCTCGGCAGGCTTGATCACGATGGTGTTGCCGGTGGCGAGCGCGGGCGCGGCTTTCCAGGTGAGGATCATCAGCGGGAAGTTCCACGGCGTGATGAGCGCGCAGACCCCGACCGGCTCGACCTTGGTGTACTGCAGCGCGTCCGGGTAGGAGACCGGGCTCACGCTGCCCTCGATCTTGGTGACCCAGCCGGCGAAGTACCGGAAGTGCTCGGCCGCGGAGATGGCGCCGCCACGCGAGAAGGCCAGCGGCATGCCCTGGTCCCTGGTCTCCAGCTCCGCGAGCTCATCGGCGTGCTCGTCGATGAGGTCGGCCAGGCGGAAGAGCAGCTTGGCGCGCTGCTGCGGCGCCAGGTCCCGCCATCGGGGATCGCGCAACGCGCCTTGGGCGGCGTGCACGGCGGCATCGACGTCAGCGGCTCCGGCGTGGCCGACCTCCTCGATGACCTCCTCCGTCGCCGGATCCACGGTCGTGAAAGCGCCGCCGGAAGCCTCCGCCCACTCGCCGCCGATGTAGAGCCTGCTGGCCATGGCCTCCCCTTCCGGTACGAATGTCAATGAACCATAGAGCACATCAACAAAGTTTGGAAGAAGAGCTCAGGCCCGGCGCCTGGCCTGTGCCGCGCCGGCTCCGCCCGCGAGCTTTTCGAGCAGGGTGACGAGCGTGCCGCGCTCGGCCTCGGTGAGCGTCGCCGCCCAAGCTCGCTCACGACCATTGTGGGCGAGAAACGCATCAGTGATCGCCACACGGCCGTCCGGGGTGAGGCTCAGCTCGACGGCACGCCGGTCATGCTCGGCCTGCCTGCGCGCGACCAGGCCGTCGCGTTCCAGGGTGTTGACCAGGGCGGAGACGGCGGCCCGGCTCATGCCCGACAATTCGGCCACGCGTTTGGCCTCGCCGGGGCCGGCGAGCCAGAGCACGAACAGCACGCGAAAACCCGGCCAGCTCAGGCCGCGCGGCCGGTGCACGGAGGACTCCAGGTCGTAGACCAGGGCGTTGGTGACCCGGTGCAGGGTCAGCACCAGGCGCATGGCCGCGGGGTCGACCTGCGCGCACTCCCGGCCCATGCGATCGACGGCGAAGTCGACGAACGACAGGAAGTTCAGCTGGCTGGAGTCGGGTCCGGCGGTCATGCAGCAAGGCTACGGGTCTTCCCAACCAGCCACTCCGGCACGTACGATCACGCCTCAATTAGTAAAGGCTTTGATTAGTTGGGAGTGTCGCCGTGGCACAGAAGTCGTTCGCCTCCTCCGCCGACCTGACCGACAAGCCGCAGACCCTGGAGGTGCTCGCCGACGGCGTCTACGCGCTGACGGCCGAGGGCGACCCCAACGTGGGCGCCATCGAGGGCGAGGACTTCCTGGTCTGCTTCGAGGCCCTGGCCACCCCCGTCGCCGCCCGCGACTGGCTCGCGAAGCTGCGCGAGCACACCGGCAAGCCGGTCAAGTTCCTCGTCCTGTCGCACTACCACGCGGTCCGGGTGCTGGGCGCGAGCGCCTTCGCCGCGGAGGTGATCGTGGCGCACGACAACACCCGCACGCTCATCGCCGAACGCGGGCAGCAGGACTGGGAGTCGGAGTTCGGGCGCATGCCCCGCCTGTTCAAGGAACCCGGCTCGATCCCCGGACTGACCTGGCCGACCGCCACCTTCTCCGACACCTTCACCATCGACCTGGGCGGCCGGCGGGGCGAGCTGGTGCTGCGATACTGCGGGCGCGGCCACACCGAGGGCGACATCGTGGCCTGGCTGCCCAAGCAGAAGATCCTCTTCGCGGGCGACCTGGTCGAGTCGCAGGCCGCGCTGTACACCGGCGACGCCTTCCACCGGGAGTGGGCGACCACCACCCTCGATCGGGTGTCCGCGTTCGCCGCCGAGACCCTGATCGGCGGGCGGGGAGCCGTGGCCCGCGGCCGGTCCGACGTCGAGGCCGCCATCGCCCAGACCCGGCACTTCCTGCAGGTCATGCTGCGCGAGGTAGGCGAAGTGCACCGTCGTGGCGGCACCCTGAAGGAGGCGTTCGAGGCCACCCACGCGGCGCTCGCCGACCGGTACGGTCGCTGGCCGATCTTCGAGCACTGCCTGCCCTTCGACGTCTCCCGCCTCTGGGACGAGCTGTCCGGCATCGAGCGACCCGCGATCTGGACGGCCGAGCGCGACCGTGAGGTCTGGAACCAGCTGCAGGGCTGAGCCGATGACCCTGATCGACACCCAGGTGGCCGTGCTGGGCAACGGCCCGGTAGGACAGACGGCCGCGCTGTTGCTGGCCCGCTGGGGCATCTCGGTCGTCCTGCTGGACCAGCGGCCGCACCGCGACGCGGTCGGCTCCAAGGCCATCGTCCAGCAGCGCGACGTGCTCGACATCTGGGAGAGCGTCGGCGCCGGGCGGCGCATCGCCGGCGAGGGCGTCACCTGGACCACCGCCCGCACCTTCCACCGCGACCACGAACTGTTCAGCTACGTCCACGACCAGGCCGGCCCGTCCGCGTTCCCGCCGTTCGTCAACATTTCGCAGAGCCGCACCGAGCAGCTCCTCGACGAGCGCATCGACGCGCAGCCGCTCATCGAGACGCGCTGGGACCACCGCGTCACCGCCATCGCCCAGGACGAGGACGGCGTGACGCTGACCTGCCGGACCACCTCCGGCGAGATCGGCGTGCGCGCCGCCTACGTCGTGGCCTGCGCCGGCGCCAAAGGCGACGGGATCCGCCGGATGCTCGGGGTGCGCTTCGACGGGCACTCCTTCGACGACCGGTTCCTGATCTGCGACATCCGCACCGACCTGCCCGGCTGGGCCACTGAGCGGCGCTTCTACTTCGACCCGCCATGGAACCCTGGCCGCCAGGTGCTCATTCACCCCTGTCCCGGATCGACCTTCCGCATCGACTGGCAGGTCCCCGCCGACCACGACGAACGCGCCGAGGTGGGCAGCGGGGCCCGCGACGCCAGGATCCGCGCCATCATCGGCGACCGACCCTACGAGGTGGTCTGGAGCTCGCTCTACCGCTTCCACTCCCGCCTCGCCGATCGCATGCGCGTCGGCCGCGTCCTGCTCGCCGGGGACCTCGCGCACCTGGTCTCTCCCTTCGGCGCCCGCGGCCTGAACTCCGGGGTGCAGGACGCCGAGAACGCCGCCTGGAAGCTCGCCTTCGTGCTCAACGGCTGGGCCGGTGAGGCGCTGCTGGAGAGCTACCATGCCGAGCGGCACGCCGCGGCACGGGAGAACCTCGACGTCACCACCGCCACCATGCGCTTCCTGGTGCCTGGCGACGAGGCCGGCCACCGCCACCGCCTCTCCACGCTCCGAGCCGCTCGCTCCGACCCCCAGGCCCGCGCAGCGGTCGACTCGGGCCGGCTGGCCGAGCCGTTCTGGTACGTGGACTCCCCGCTGACCACCCCCGACCCTGCCCGGCCGTTCCCCGGTCGGCCACCCCGGGGCGCGACGCCGGCCCCGGTTCCCGGCGTGATCGTCCCCGACATGCCGCTCACCAACTCCGCGACGCGGCTGCGAGAAGTCGCGCGCGACGGGTTCCTGCTGCTGACCGGCGAGAACATCGACGAGCACGCCATAGTCGAAGCGGCACGCCGCGCCACTGCGGCCCCCGTACGTCTGCTGCGCCACTACGCGGGCCCCAGGGAGGTGTGGGTCATCCGGCCGGACGCGCACATCGCGGCGGTGGCGACCGGCCCGGAACCGGTAGCCGCGGCGCTGCGCAGAGCGCTGGCCTCACAACCTTGACGCCGTCTGTCCTACAGGTGTCGAACGCCCGGCGGGAAGATTTCGACTCCGTGTGGCAGACCTCCCGGCGCGGCGCGGATTGACTGGTGCCACCACTCCGGCAGGCCCTGACCAGGGAGGTTGTATGTCCCACCGCTATCGGGCCATTGTCATCGGCTGCGGCGCCATCGGCGCCGCCACCGCCTACTGGCTCAGCCGCCGCCTCGGCGGCGACGTCCTCGTTCTCGAGCAGTACGACCTCGGCCACACCCAGGGTGCCTCCGAGGACCATTCGCGGATCATCCGGCACGCCTACAGCAGGCCGGAGTACACCGCCCTGACACCTGCCGCCTACCAGAGCTGGAACCTGATCGAGCAGAGCACCGGGCTTTCCCTCGTGCAGCGCACCGGCGGGTTGATCCTCGCCGAGTCGGGAACGTCCGGCGCCACGTACCTGACGCAGACCGCCGCCGCGATGAGCGCGGCCGGCCTGCCCTTCGACGAGTTCAGCGGGACCGACGTCACCCGGCGCTGGCCACAGTGGCGGCTCGGCCCGCAGCACCAGGCGTTGTTCGATCCCGAGGCCGGAGTGCTCGACATCCGGCGGGCGACCGCGGCCCATGTGGCGCTCGCCAGGGACAACGGCGCGACGGTGATACCCCGAGCGCAGGTGCAGGCGATCGCGGCGAACGACGCGGGGGTACGGGTTGAAGCCGGGGACGTCGTGTACACGGCCGACACACTGGCGCTGTGCGGCGGCGCCTGGAATCCGGTGCTGCTGCGCATGCTGGGCGCCGACCTGCGCATCACGCTGACCGAGGAACAGGTGACGTACTTCGCGACGACGAAGCTGCGCGACTTCGCCCCGGAGCGCTTCCCGATCTACGGATTCATCGACACGGACGACCTGCTCTACTACGGCTTCCCGATCTATGGCGAGGTCGCCACCAAGGCGGGCATCGACGGCGCGGGGCCGGTCGTCACAACCGAGTCCCGCACCCACGCCGCGGACCCGCAACGGATCCAGCACGTGCGGCGCTTCCTGGAGCGCTACCTGCCGGACGCGCTCGGCCCGGAACTGTACTCCCGCGTGTGCTGCTACGACTTCCCGCCCGACCGGGACTTCATCGCGGACCACGTGCCCGGCCATGACCGGGTCGTGGTGTGCGCCGGAGCCGGGCACGCCGGCAAGTTCGCCGGGCTGCTCGGGCGAATCCTCACCGAGCTCCTGCTCGACGGCGCCAGCCGCTTTCCCATCCAGGCGTTCAGCGCCGACCGGCCGGCCATCGCGGGCGGCGCGCCCGCGGGCCCCGTCCGCTCGAACTCGATCTGATCGCTGCTACCTCAGGGCAACATTGTGAAACAAGATTCCCCCCAGGGCACCGAAATGCCCACCGCCGTGAACGCCCCCGCGGAGCGCGTCCGCGCCTACAGCGTCTACGTGCTGATCCTCCTCATGCTCATCTACTGCATGAACATCGCCGACCGATACCTGGCCTCGACGTTCCTGGAGCAGATCAAAGCGGAGTACGGGCTGTCCGACGCGCAGGTCGGGTTGCTCACCGGCTCTGGCACGGCGCTGTTCTTCGCGGTGGCCTGCATCCCGCTCGGCCGCCTGGCCGACCGGGCCTCGCGGCGCAACCTCATCGTCGTCTCCCTGGCCGTCTGGTCCGTGGCGACCACCCTGTCCGGCTTCGCCAAGAACACCGTGCAGTTCCTGATCGGCCGGTTCGTCGTCGGAGCCGGTGAAGCCGGGGGCACACCCGCCTCCTTCTCCCTGCTGGCCGACAAGTTCCCGCCCAGGCAGCGTACGGTCGCGATGTCGATCTTCACGACGGGCTCCTCGATCGGCGGCATGATCGGCACGCTCGGGGCCACGTTCGTCGCCGCGCAGTTCGGCGGGTGGCGGGCCGCCTTCGTGGTCTTCGGCCTCATCGGCGTACCGCTCGCCCTGCTGATGGTGTTCACCGTGCGCGAGCCGGCCCGAGGAGCCCTCGACCCCACGGCGGCCGAGGTCACCGTGCGGGACTCCTCGTTCATCGACACCAGCCGCCATGTGCTCAAGTCACCCGCCCTCTTTCACGTGCTCGCCGCCGGCACCGTCATGAGCCTGTGGGGATGGGGGCTGCTGTGGTGGCTGCCGGCCTACCTCACCCGTTCGGCCGGTCTCGACGCCGGGGCGGCCGGAGGATTCCTCGGCTGGGTCTACGGCATCGGCGGAACGGCCGCGCTCCTCCTCGTGGCCCTCTTCCTGTGGTGGCGAAAGGGCAGCGTCGCGAGCACCATGGCCGTCCTCAAGATCAGCACCTTCATCGCGATGATCAGTGCGATCGCGATCTTCGTCGTCCCCGGGCAGTCAGGGGCGCTGATCGCCACCGCGGCCTTCGCCTGCCTCATCTATTGCTACACCGGGCCCGTGTCCGCGCTGCTGCAGGACCTGTCCCCCGCCACCATGCGAGCGCAGGTGTTCGCGATCTTCACGGTCACCGCCGCCATCACGAACCTGCTCCTGGCCCCGTACCTCATCGGCTCGCTGTCCGACTGGCTCGTGGCGGGCGGACGCTCAGCCGCCGACGGCCTGCGGCTGGCCCTGCTCGTGTGGTCCTTCCTGGGCATCTGGGCCTACGCCCACTACGCACTCGCCCACCGCCACATGAAGCGTGCCAAGGAGGCGTCGTCATGACCGTGATCACCGGCTCGCTGCTCTCCCGCATCAGCGTCGTGGTCCTCGACATCGACCCGCTGATCGACTTCTACCGCTGGACGTTCGGCTGGGAAGTGGTGATCGACGCCGAGTACGGCGGAGACGCAGACTTCCCCACCATCGCCGGCCCGCCCGAGCAGGCGACCTTCCGCATCGTCTATCTCAGCGACGACCAGGCCACGCCGAGGATCGGCTTCCTCGCCTACACCGATCCGCCTTTCGATCCCGCACCGCGCCCGCCACGCACCGCGCTCGGCGACCGTGACGTCATCCTGGCGGTGTCCACCGACGACATCGCCGGCGTCGTGGAGCGGGCCGCGGCGGCAGGCGCCGAGATCCTTCGCGGCCCCAGCGTGCGCGAGTACCGATCCCTGGACGGCTCGTCGGTCCAGCGGGTGTACATGGCGTCCTTCTTCGATCCGGACGGCCACTACGTCGAGGTCAATCAGGAACTCGACGAACGTCCCCGCTCCCCCCGGCTCGACTCATAGGAGTTCCATGTCCACCGCCAACGGCCTGACCATCGTCAACTGCGCCGTCTTCGACGGCGAGTCCGAGGAACTCCTCGACGGCCCCGTACACGTCACCGACGGAGTCATCACCGCAGTAGGTGGTGCCGCACCGGCTGCGGGCCAGGTGATCGACGCCCGGGGAGGCACGGTCATCCCCGGGCTGATCGACGCCCACTTCCACGCGTACGCGATCGGCTTCGACATGCTGGCCCTGGACTGGGCGCCGCGCAGTTATGTGACGCTGGCCGGCGCCCGCAGGC
The DNA here is from genome assembly GCF_039529455.1 of Nonomuraea bangladeshensis. Lineage (NCBI taxonomy): Bacteria > Bacillati > Actinomycetota > Actinomycetes > Streptosporangiales > Streptosporangiaceae > Nonomuraea > Nonomuraea bangladeshensis. The sequence goes on along the minus strand of NZ_BAAAMV010000010.1, from coordinate 68,812 downwards.
TGACGGCGGCTCTGGCCCGCGGATTCACCACCGTGCGCGACCCGTCGGGCGGCGACCATGGGCTGGCACGGGCGATCGGCGAAGGACTCTTGCCCTCACCTCGCTACCTCTACACCGGGCCCGGCCTGAGCCAGACCGGCGGCCACGTGGACCCGCGTGGGGACAGTGACACCTGCGCGGGCCACGGCCACATCGGTGAGGTCGTGGACGGCGTGGACGCGCTGCGGCGGGCCGTCCGGGAGCGTTTCCGGCAGGGCGCCCACGCCATCAAGATCATGACGTCGGGCGGGGTCGTCTCCCAGATCGATCCCTTGCGCGTCCCCCAGTACTCGGCGGAGGAGGTGCGGGCTGTGTGCGAGGAGGCCGGCAGGCGCGGCAGCTACGTCGCGGCGCACGCCTACTCCCCGGAAGCCATCTTGCACTCGGTCGAGAACGGGGTGCGCAGCATCGAGCACGGCAACCTGCTCGACGCCGGCACCGCCGCCGTGATGGCCGCCCGGGGAGCGTATCTGGTGCCGACGTTGGCCGCCTACGACGCGATGGATCGCCGCGGAGCCGCCTACGGCATGTCGCCGGTATCGAAGGCGAAGAACCTGGAGGTGCTGAATGCCGGGCGCCGCGCCATCGAGCACGCCCGCGTCGCGGGAGTGCCGATCGGGCTCGGTTCGGACCTCGTGGGTGAGCTGGAGGACGAGCAGCTGGCCGCGCTGCGCCTGCATGTGGAGGTGGAGGGCGTCTACCACGCCCTCACCTCGGCCACCTCCGTCAACGCCGACCTGCTGATGCGCCCGGACCTGGGCCGGGTGAAGGCGGGCAGCCCGGCGGACCTGCTGATCCTCCCGGGGGACCCGTTCCAGCAGCCGAGCCTGCTGTGGGAGCAGTCCGAAGGACGCACCGTCATTCAGGCCGGCCGACGGCTGGGGAGCCACGCATGACCGATACCAACAGCGCGGCCGCGGAACCACGAACGCTCAAGCGGTCGGTTCGCCTGATCGACCTCGTCATGCTCGGCGCGGGCACCGCGATGGGCGCCTCCGTCTTCACCGTCCTGGGGCCCGCCACGGCGGTCGGCGGCTCAGGCGTCCTGATCGCCACGGCGCTGGCCGCCGTCCCCATGGCCATCTTCGGGTTCGTCTACGCGTTCATGGCCTCCACGGCGCCCAAGAGCGGCGCCTCCTACGAATGGCAGCACGCCTTCGTCCATCCGGTCGTGGGCTTCGTCGTCGCGTGGCTGCGGATCATGGGCAGCGCGGCCATCATGGTGCTGCTCGTGCGGGTGCTCATCGAGTACCTCGGCATGGTGTGGCCCGCGCTGCCCGGCTGGCCCATCATGCTCGGCCTGTTCCTCCTGGTCTTCGCGCTCAACTTCTTCGGCGTGTCGATCGCGGCGCGGGCGCAGACCGTGATGATGCTCCTGCTGCTCGTCACCTTCGCGGTGTTCGTCGCCGTCGGCGCCCCGCACGCGAGCGCGGAGATGATCGGCCCGGTGTTCGGCGGCTGGGGGCCGATCCTCGCCTCCATCCCGCTGCTGATCAGCCTGTTCCTGGGCATCGAGACGGCCACCGAGGTGGGCGAGGAGGTCGACGACGCCGAGCGGACCGTGCCCCTGGGCCTGGTTCTGGCGCTGGTCCTCACGCTCGTCGTCTACCTGTCGATCTCCGCGACCTCCCTGGGCGTGGCCGGGCCGCAGGTGCTGGCCACCAGCGACGCACCCCTGCTCACCGCCGCCGAGGCGACGATGGGCTCCTGGGCGGTGCCGCTCATCGTCAGCGCCGCGGTGCTGGCGCTGGTCAAGTCGCTCAACGCGGTCTTCCTGGTCTTCTCCAGGTTCGTCTTCGCGATGGCGAGGAACGGCGCCCTGCCCGGCGCCCTGGCCGCGGTGCATCCCCGCTGGGGGACGCCGCACCTGGCCACCGTCGCCGCCTTCGTGGTCGCCTCGCTCGGGCTGCTGCTCTCGCAGGACATCCTGCCCCTGCTGATCGCCGTCAACATCCCGACGATGATGAAGTACTTCGGCACCTGCCTCGCCGGCCTCAACGTCGTGCGCTCGCACCCGGAGGTGCACGCGCGCGCCCGGCTGAGGTTCCGCCGGTCGACCGTTACCGTGATGGCCGCGCTGGGCATGGTGACCGCCGTGGTCATCGCGGTGCTGGGGCTGGCGACGGACTGGCGTCCGTACGCGATCTGCGTGGTGTGGGTCGCCCTCGGCCTGGTCTACCGGTGGGGACGCGGCCGGACGAGGCGGCGTTCCTGACCATTCTTCAGTGGTCTCGCGTTCAGGCCGGTCAGGAGGATCCGCCGGCGGAACGGTTGCCTTCGTTCAGCCTGGCCAGCTTGATCGCGAGGTGCAGCGTGAGCCGGTCCATGCCGTCGTCCATGGACAGCCCGGTGATGGTCTCGATGCGCTTGAGCCGGTAGTACAGCGTCGTCCGGTGCACGTGGAGGGCCTCGGCCGCGGCGGCCACGTCGCCCGCCCGATCGAGGAACCGCTCGGCGCTGGTGACCAGGACGTCGTTGGCCGGGTCGGCGAGCAGGTCGCCGATGCCCGGCAGCGGTAGTTGCTTGGCGAGCTGGTCGATGTCGATGCGCAGCAGCATCGCGAACGGGCCGAGCGCGGACCACGTGGCCACCTCGCCGAAGACCGGCAGCAGGCGCGCCGCACGCGCTGCGGTGACCGCCTCCCGGTGCGCCTCGACCGCGGTGTCCAGGCCCTGCCGTGACCGGCTGATGCCGACGAGGCAGCGCGTCCCCTCGGCCGTGCGGTCCCGCCCCGCCAGCTCTGCGAACCGGCTGCGCAGCCGATCGGCCAAGTCCCGTGCGGTCTGCTCGGTCATGGAGTGCCCGGAGGTCAGGACGACGACGGCTCGCCGGCGCTGGGCGAGCATCAGCACGGACCCCGGCGGCCGGAGCCGTTGCACGTGCTCGGCCGCCGTCTCCAGAGCCAACGACGGATCCCCGCTCTCCCCCTCCACCTCGGCGACCAGGACGATGAGGTGGTCGCCGGCAGTGAGGATCTGCTCCTCGCGCAGCTCTTCGACGGCTTGCCGCCGGTCGTCGGCCTCGGGTGAGATGAGCAGCCGCAGCAGGGACGCGGCCCGGGACCGCTCCCGCTCGTGCAGCAGCATCCGGCGGTACAGGATGACGCCCACGGAGGCGGCCGCCTCCTCGGCCATGCCGATCTCGTCGTCGTCGAGCCGGTGCGGTCCGTCGATGAGCCACAGGAACCCCAGGAGCATGCCTTCGCACCGTACCGGCACGCAGACACGGGGTTCGATGCCGAGTCGGGGGTAGCCGGGCAGGCGTGCCGGGCGGGTCCAGTCCGCCACACCCTGGACCGCCAACCAGTCCCGTATCTCGCGGGAGACCTCGCGGTCCAGGACGGAACGTACCCTTGCCGCGTCCTCATCACCGAAATGGCGACTTGCCGCGATCAGATGGATGGAGGGGTCGTCCACCGCAACCGAGCGCCCGAGCCGCGCGGCGAGGGCGTCGACGATCACCTGGACGTCGTCACCCTCCACCTGGCACCTCTCACCTGGTCACCTGAGCCGCGCGCATGCTGCACCGAGTGTACTCAGCCCCGTCGCCGGCGCTCGGCGGTCTCCGGCATCGCGAAGAAACAGACCGCGGCCAGCAGGAACGCCAGGGCGACATAGACGAAGTACCACATAGGGCGTCCGGTCCCGGCGAGCCAGGTGGCGAGGTATGTCGCCGTACCCCCGAACAGCGCGGTCACGAGAGAGTACGCCAGACCCACGCCCAATCCGCGCAGCTCCGGCGTGAACTGCTCGCTCATCAGCGCGGGGAACGGGCCGTGGAAACCCGTGATCAGCACGATCAGAGGGAGCAGCGCGGCCAGCGCGACGACGGCCGACCCGGACAGGGCGTGCGCCGCCGGCACCGTCGCGACGGCCAGGGCGAGCGCGCTCCAGCCCATCACGGGACGACGTCCGTAGCGGTCCGCCAGCAGGCCCGCCACCGGCATCAACGCGCTGTAGACCACCAGGATGACGCAGTTGACCATGAAGGCGGTCGGCGCGTCCAAACCGGTCTGCCGGGTCAGGTAGGTCGGCATGTACACCGTGAGGGTGTAGAAGCCGACGGTGCCGCCGATGCCGACCCCGATGATGCGCAGCACGCCTCTGGGATGGGTGCGGAACAGGTCGGCGAAGTTCCGTGTCACGCCGGCCCGGTCCAGCCGTGCCTGCCCGGCTGCCGGCGCGGGCGCCGGCACGTGGATCGAGCGGCGCAGCACCAGGGCATAGAGCCCGACGACCGCGCCGACGGCGAACGCGATGCGCCAGCCGTAGGAGGCCATCGCCTCGGCGGAGAGCAGGCCGGTGAGCGCCCAGCCCAGCACCGACCCCAGCAGCACGCCGATGCCGGTGCCGACGAAGATGACCGACGAGTAGAAGGCCCGCCGCTCGGCCGGCACGGCCTCGGTGATCAGCGCGGTGCTGGCCGGCATCTCACCGCCGGCCGACAGGCCCTGAACGATCCGCGCGAGCAGCAGGAGCAGCGGCGCGGCCACGCCGATCTGGTCATAGGTGGGCAGCACGGCGATGATGAGGCTGCCCGCGGCCATCATCACGATGGTGATGTTGAACATCAGGGTCCGGCCGAAACGGTCGGCGAGGTAGCCGAAGAGCACGCCGCCGAGCGGACGGAACAGGAAGCCGATGGCGTAGACGCCGAAGGCGGCCAGCAGCCCGGTGCCGGAGCCTTCGGCGGGAAAGAACCGGTCGGCGAAGAAGGGCGCGAACGCGGCGTAGAGCGTCCAGTCGAACCATTCGATGACCTGGCCGACGCCGGTGGCGACGACGACTTTGCGGCGGGTCGGTGCAGCCGCGATCGGCGACGTGGAGACGGATGGGGGGACAGAGGTCATGGGACCCTCCTGGAACTATGGGGCTGCGGCGAGGCGCTCCGATCAGAACGGAGTGCCGGCGCCGAGGCGCTCGCGCTCCTCGGCGACCAGGTCGCGTACTTCCGCGCGGAGCCGGGCGGCGTCGAAGACGACGCCGGCCTTGATCGTGTGGGTCACCCCGCCCACGCGGGCGGGCGTGCCGTCGGGTGCGACCCGCAGGTGGCCGTGGCCGTACAGGGTCTTGAGGTTGGCGAGGGGGTTCTCGGCGGTGACGAGAAGGTCGGCGACCTTGCCCGGCTCCAGCGTGCCGGTGTCCGCCAGTCCCAGCAGCGCCGCGCCGTTGGCGGTCGCACACTGGATGATCTCCAGCGGGTGCAGCCCGGCCTCGCGCATCAGCTCCATCTCCTCGATGAGGCCGAAGCCGTACAGGTTGTAGATGAAGCCGGCGTCGGAGCCCAGCGTCAGCCGGCCGCCACGCAGGTAGAAGTCACGGACGAAGGCCATCCACAGGCGGTAGTTCTCCTTCCACGCCACTTCCTCCTCGGTGCCCCAGTCGTGGAAGAACGAGCCGTGGCTGGCGGGCGAGGGCTGGAAGAAGGCCCAGGATTGCGGGGCGGAGTAGTCGCGGTGGTACTCCCGGCCGCCACGGGCGCGGGCTGCGTCGCGGGCGGCCACGTACACCACGAGCGTCGGGTCGAGCGTGGTGCCGAGGGCGACGAGCTCGTCCAGGGTCTCATCCCACACTCGCGAGCCGGGCTCGGCGGCCTCCCGCCACAGGCGGCCGAGGTAGGCGAAGCGGTCGTGCTCGTCGTTGTAGTTGTAGGTGGCGGGAAAGCGCTGGATGCGGCGGTCGGCGAACATCGCCTCGGGCAGGCCGTAGCCGTGCTCGATGCTCGTCAGGCCCCACCGCGCGGTCATGAGGGCGTTGACGCGGGCCACGTCGGAGGCGGCGTGATGGCAGGCACTGCCGATGCCGAGCCGCTTGGCCTCGGCCAGCGCGGCCTGGAAGATCTCCGGTGGCGCGCCGAAGAACTTCACTCCCTTGGCGCCCTTCTCGGCCGCCTGCTGCACCCACTGCTGGGCGTCGTACGGCGTGCGGAAAGGCTCGCCGCGCTCGCCGCCGAACGCGGCGTAGGGCACGATGCGCGGCGCGGTGATCTCGTTGGCCTCGCTGCGGGCCGCCTCGCGGACGGTGAAGCCCACGCCGTTGCCGATGCAGCCCGGCTCGCGGACGCTGGTGATGCCGTGGCCGAGCCACAGCTTGTACACGTAGTCCGCGGCCGGCGCCTGCTCGGCCGTCCCGATGTGGGCATGGGCGTCGACCAGCCCGGGGAGCACGTAGTGCCCTTCCAGGTCCAGGACGACATCGGCCTCCTGGGTGGTCTGCCCCATCTGTGTGATGTCGGTGATGCGGCCGGAGGAGACGATCGCGTCGATGCGGCCTTTCTCGATCACGACGTCGGCCGGGCCGTAGGCAGGGCCGCCCGTGCCGTCGATGACGGTGACGCCGCGCAGCACCAGGCGGCGGTAGGGGCCTTGGCCGGAGCCGCTGCCGGTGCCGGGCTTGATCTGGCTGAATTTCGGGGTCATGGATTCCTCGCTGGACGACGGGGCGGGGTGCGCGTGATCACGTTCGTACGCCGGTCCTCTTGTAGGCGCGCAGCACCAGGGAGACGTCGGCGGCGAGCAGCCCCGGCGCCTCGGCCAGCGGCCCGTCGAGCAGGGAGTACAGGTCGGTCACCGAGGAGTGGACGGAGTAGCCCAGGACGTTCGACGGGCCGGTCACGACGTACAGGGCGCGCAGCGCCGGTTCCGCCGAGAGCCGGCGCAGCACGGCCGCCAGGTCGGCGGGGCGCACGCCGAGGGTGAACCTGGACTCCGCCGGATAGCCCAGTGCCGCCGGCGGAACGTCCGCCCGCACGTGCAGCGCGCCTGCCTCGATCATGCGGGTGAGGCGGCGCTGGATGGTGGTCTCGTGGACGCCGAGGGCTCGCGCGAGGCTGGACAACGGCGCCCGTACGTCGGCGCGCAGCGCCTCGGCGATGGCCAGGTCGGTCTCGTCCAGGGGGCTCACGACCTCGGCGCGCAGCCCCTCCTCCGCTCGGCGGCGCAGTTCGGTGCGCCGGCCGTCGGGGTCCCAGTCGACGGCGGTGAACAGCAGCCGCAGGGCGATCTGGGTGCGTACGCCGGTCACTCCGTCGAGCGCCCCGAACTCCTCGGTGACGACCTTGTGCAGCGCGGTCGTGTCGGGCGCGACCAGGTCGGTCACCACATCGGCGCTGCCGGAGGTGACTGCCACGAACCGGGTGTCCTCGCGGGCGGCGAGCGCGCCGGCGACGGCGTCGCTGGTGCCCGGCCGGCAGGACAGCTCGATCTGGGCGTCCAGCCAGCCGTGCACGTTCTCGTGCATGACGGCTGCCGAGAAGGTCAGCGTGCCCTCGTCGCGGAGCCGGTTCATGGTGCGCCGCACGGTCCGCTCATCGGCGCCGAGTTCCGCGGCGAGGGCTTTGAGAGGTGCTCGCGGCGCGCGGCGCAGCGCGATCACCACTGCCCGGTCAAAGCCGGCCAGAACCATCACTTGTGCTCATTTCCTGCATCAGATCAGTTAGAGATGCGTTATAAGTGCGCCTTCACTTCCAGTCGTGCCAATATCCTGCACATGGCCAGGAGATGTCAATATTGTTCTGCGGCCGCGCCAGAGCGCGCGGTCCAGCGGGCACGGGTGACCCCGGCGCGGTCGCCTTAACAGGTGAAGCGCTTTCAGCGCAGGTGACGGGCCAGCGACAGCCGTTGCTCGCGCACGCCTTGCAGCACGAGGTCCGCCATCATGGCGGCGCCGTACTCGGAGAAGTGGGTGTTGTCGGTGACGCCGTCGGTCTCGGCGGTCAGGTAGAGGCGGCCGGAGTCGGCCGGGCCGAGGGACTCCAGTAGGTCCTCGCTCTTCGTGGTGAGGTCGATCAGCGGTACGGCCTCGGCGGTCGCAACCGCGCGCATCTCGGCCGGCAGGTCAACACCGAGCGAGTTGACGTGCAGGGCGGTGGCGGTCAGCGCGGCCCCGTCGAACAGCCGCCGCACCGGCGGCGTGACCAGCACCGGCACTGCGCCGCGCGCGCGGACCTGGCTGACCAGCGAGGTCAAGTTCGCGCGATAGTCCGCTGCGGTGGTGGCCTTGTCATTGTGCCCGAACTGGATCAGCACCAGGTCGCCTGGCTGGAGCAGCGGTCGCATGGCCGGGAAGAGCTGTGGGTTGGCCAGGAAGCTGCCCGAGCTCTCTCCGGAGTCGGAGTAGTTCGCGACGACGGCGCCCGCGCGGATCCGCGAGGTCACCGTCTGGCCCCACCCGGTCCACGGGGCGAGGAACTGGTCGCACACCGTCGAGTCACCGGCCAGGTAGACAGCGAGCGGCCGGGTGGCCGGCGTGACGGTCAGGGCGGACAGCCGCGGCGCGGCGCCGCCGAAGGTGAGCGTGAGGCCGTCGGTTCCGGTGCCGCCCTGCCCGGTCGGCTGCCCTTCGGGTATCCGAACGTTGACGGTCGCGGTACGGGTCGGCGTCCCGTTGCCGGTCCCGGCACCGAAGATCAACCGGCGCGCCTCGACGGAGAGGGTGGTTCGCGCCCCGAGCCTGACGCGGAGGTCGTAGTTGCCGGGCGGCACGTCGTAATGGCACACGATGGGAGCGGTCCCGGTACAACCGGCGGGTAAGGCGGCGGCCTGCGCCGGTGGGATGGCCAGGACGGTGGCGGCCGTGAGCGCCGCCACGGTCGCGATGGTGAGGAGATTGCGGCTTACGGTCATGATCCTGCTCCTTGCGAAGGTCCAGACCGGGCGACCGGCCGTTCCCCTGCGTGGGAAACGGCCGGCGCCTTCCGGTCAGAGGAGGAAGCCGTCAACGCTCGCGTACGAGCGTGAACGCGTCGACCGAGAGGGTCCGCCCGCCGGTGCTGTCGGCGGCTTCGACGCTGATCCGCATCTGTCCGCCGGTCAGGCGCAGATGCCGCAGCTCGCGGGGCTGCCAGCCCTCGGTGGGCTGATTGAGGTCGAGGACGTAGTTCTCGTGGCGGCCGCCGGTGACGCGGACGCGCGCGTGGTCGAGACCGCCGGCCGTCTTGGCCTGCAGCGTGAGCCGGTAGGTGCCGCGCGGTAGCGCGTTCTCCTGGGACAGGGAGCTCGTCGCGGGTTCCGTGCCGCCGAGGGTGGCGGCGAAGCGGGTGGAGCCGGCGCCGGGTGAGGTATTGGTGATGGTGCCGGTCCCGGTCCAGCCGGTGAGCTGCTTGACGATGACGCGGTCAGCGGCGAACTCCGGGTTGAGGATGTGGTTGTTGTCCGTGCCCGGCCTCCACTTGCCGGTCTCGGCGTTGAGCCGCCAGTGGCTGAGGGAGTGGAAGAGCAGGCCGTCCTCCGCCTCGGACAGCGGCAGCCACTGGTTGTAGCCGATCCCGTTCCAGGCGAAGTCGGCCCAGCGGTCGCCGGCGTAGATGACGGTGCCCTTGACGTTGACGAAGAAGCCGCTCTGGGTGACGTGGCTGTAGTCCCGTTCGGTGCCCGGCAGCACGTACTCAGGGGTGTAGTCGCCCATGATGTCGCCGGTCTTGGACTTGATCAGATAGGTCGGTGAGGTGTTCCAGCCGTGCAAGGCGGAGGTGGCGACGTAGTAGTGGCCGTCGTGCTTGAACATCGCGTTGCCCTCGCGTCCGGCGGGGACGTAACCGATCAGCTTGGCGGGTTCGACGCTCAGGGAGTCGGCGTCGGAGATCTTCGCCACGTACGAGCCGGTGCGGCCGGCCCTGTTGGAAAAGATCAGGTAGTCGCTGCCGTCATCGTCGGTGAACACCGTCTGGTCGCCGGTGCCCGAGGTCGGCGAGTTCTGGATCTGCGGCTGGATATTGGCGTAGGTGAAGTCGTCCGTGGGCGAGTCGCCCTGCAGGAACAGGACGGACTGGGCGGTGTTGCCACTCTGGTCGTCCAGCGCGTTCTTCATCTGGATGAGGACGGTGTACTTGCCGGTGTTCTCGTTGTACGCGACCCCCATCCGGCCCATCCACGAGGTGTCGGCCAGGTTCGTCATCCGAGAGAAGGTGCCGGGGGCGACATCCTTGGACGGGGGGATCCACACAGGCGTCTGAGCCGTGGCGATGTTGTTCTCGAAGGTCCAGTGCACCAGGTCCTTGGAGGAGTAGCTGGTGATGGCGACGAACGTGGCGTCCCGGTCGTAGGCCTTGGTCGGGCTCTTGTAGTACAGCTCGGCCCCGACGTAGCGCACCCCGTACCAGTAGTAGGTGTCGCCGAACCGGAAGATGCCGCCGCCTTGCGAGTAGATAGGGTTGCCTTGCGTGTCGTGCCAGAAGGTGTCGTTGCGAATGTCGGCGAAGCGTCCGTCGGAGAGCGGCACCAGGCCCGCCGCCGCGTTCTGGAGGGCGTTCTTCGCCTGCACGACGGTCGCGCGGGTGGCCTGGTCGTCGGCGAGCACGGATTCGGCGGCGGCCAGCGCGCGGAAAAGCGGTGTCCAGGACTTGCGGGTGTAGTCGGCTCTCTTCCTGGTCCGGTAGGTGGTGACCAGCTCGCGCAGGCCACGCGTCATCACCAGGCTGTCGGCGGCGGCGGCCAGTTCGGTACGCGCGGCCTCGCGCTGCTCGGGTGTCGGGGAGCCGGTGAGCAGGTCGGCGGCCCGCCGGCGTACCGGTTCGAAGGTGTGCCAGGAGCCGGCGGTGTAGTCGGCGGCGACGGCGCCGGCCAGCGAGCCGTACAGTTTGTCCAGCTCGTCGGCGGTCGTCTGCACGGCCTGCGTCCGGGGTGCGGCGGTGGCGTGCGACGCTGGGAAGGCCACCATCGAGGCGGCGAGGGCGACAGTGAGAAGGGCGCGTAGTGTCATGTGCGTTCCTTGCGCTCGCTGGCCGTCAGGCGGCGTCGATCTCCGCCTGCAGTTCCTTGATGAATCCGGCGGCGGCCTGCTGCGGGGTCGCGCGGCCGAACAGGACCTCCTCCGTGTAGCGCTTGACGATGGCCTCGCTGCTGCTCGCGCCGTTGGGGGTGGCCCGTGGCGCCGGGCCGACCTTGAGGCTGCTGAGGTAGTCGGCGGCGGCCTTGTCCTCGGCGGTGAGCTTGGGGGCGATGACCTCGCGGACCTTGGTGTTGGCCGGTACGCCGCGGTCGGCGAGCAGGATGGCGCCGGCCTCCTGGCTGTTGACGAAGAAGTCGACGAAGGCGGCGGCCTCGGCGGCGTGCTTGGAACGGGACGAGATCGACAGGTACATCGACGGCTTGTAGTAGGGGGCGGGCGTCTTGGCCTGCGCCTCTCCGGGGATCTTGAGCAGCTTGAGCCGCTTGCCGCTGGCGGCGGCATACGAGGGCAGCTGCGTGTTCCAGCAGGTGGCGAAGGCGCAGGTGTTGCTGGCGAGGAGGGTCTGCTCGAGGCTCGCGCTGGCACGCTCGACCGTGACGGACGGGGTCGGCGCGATGCCGGCCTTGGCGAGGTCGGCGAGGTACTGCCAGAAGTCGGCGAGCACGGCCGGCGGGATGACGACCTTGCCCTGCTCGTCGTACAGTGCCGCGCCGGCCTGTCTGGCCCAGATGTTGACCCCGCCGGTGTCGAAACCCCACGATCCGACGCCGACCACCTTGCCGCCGCTGGCCTTGGAGACCTGCGCCCCTACGGTCTTGAGGTCGTCCCAGGTCCAGGTCGAGTCGTCCGGCAACGCCACCTTGTACTGGTCGAGGAGGTCCAGGTTGGCCACGAATGCGTAGGCGGCCAGGCCGGTCGGCAGCCCGTACTGCTTGCCGCCGATCTTGCCGGTGCCGAGGGCGTTGGGGTCGATGCCGGCGGTGTTCAGGTGCTTGGCGGCGGTGCCGAGGTCGAGCAGCGCGCCGCGCTCGGCGTAGGAGGAGATGTAGAGCTCGTCCATCTGGATGATGTCCGGGGCGTCGTTGGCGGCGACGGTGGTGGCCAGGCTGTCCCAGTAGCCGTTCCAGTCCTTGAACTCGCCCTTGACGGTGATGTTCGGGTGCGCCTTGTGGAACAGGTCGATCACCTGCTGGGTGCGCTTGTGCCGGGCGTCGGAGCCCCACCAGGTGAAGCGCAGCGTCACCGGTTCCTTGGACAGTTCGCCGGAGGCGCTGCCGCCTCCTTGCCCGCAGGCGGTCAGCAGGGCGCCCGCGCCGAGGCCGGCCATCGTGGCCAGGGCGGAGCGGCGAGAGAACGCAGGTTGCATCATCGGATCCTTCTCCTTGGGGGGTGTCACTTGATGCCGGTCGTGGCGATGCCCCGGATGAGGTAGCGCTGGCCGACCAGGAAGGCGAGGAAGATCGGTGCGAGGGAGACGACGCTCATCGCGAACATGGAGCCCCACGAGGTGGAGACCGTGGCGTCCACGAAGGAGCGCAGCGCGACGGGGACGGTGTACATCTCGGGATCGGTGAGGTAGATGAGCTGGCCGAAGAAGTCGTTCCAGGTCCAGATGAAGGTGAAGATCGTGGTGGTGGCCAGCGCCGGCAGCATCAGCGGCAGGATGATCCGGCCGAAGATGCGGCCGTGGCCGCAGCCGTCGATCCGGGCCGCCTCGTCCAGCTCGCGCGGCAGCCCGCGGATGAACTGCACCATGAGGAAGACGAAGAACGCGTCCGTGGCCAGGAACTTGGGCACGATCAGCGGCAGGAAGGTGTTCACCCAGCCGGCCTGGGAGAACATGATGTACTGCGGCACGATGAGCACGTGGATCGGCAGCATGATGGTGCCGAGCATGATGGCGAACCACAGCTTCTTGCCGGTGAACTCCAGCCGGGCGAAGGCGTAGGCCGCCATCGAGCAGGAGACGAGGTTGCCGATGATGCAGCCGAGCACGACGATGGCCGAGTTCAGCAGGTAGTGCCCGAAGGGCGAGGCCAGCGCGTTCCAGCCTTCGCCGTAGTTCTGCGTCCGCAGCCCGTCGAGCACCAGGCCAGGCGAGCGGAAGATCTCGTTGCTGGGCCGCAGCGAGCTGACCACCATCCACAGCACCGGGTAGAGCATGATCAGCGCGAGCAGGATGAGGGCGGCGTGCTTGCCCGCCTTGCGAAGGTTAATCATGGTAGTTGACCCAATATTTGGCGGCCCAGAAGTTGATGGCGGTGAAGCCGGCGATGATGACCAGCAGCAGCCAGGCCAGGGCCGAGGCGTAGCCCATGTCGAAGTTGCCGAATCCGCGCTGGTACAGGTAGAGCGTGTAGAACAGGGTCGAGTCCGACGGGCCGCCGCTGCCGCCCGAGACCACGAACGCCTGGGTGAAGGATTGGAAGGCGTGAATGATCTGCAGCACCAGGTTGAAGAAGATGATCGGTGACAGCAGCGGGATGGTGATCTTGTGGAACTGGGTCCATTTGCTCGCGCCGTCCACGGCGGCGGCCTCGTAGTACATGGCGGGGATCTGGCGCAGCCCGGCCAGGAAGATGACCATCGGCGCGCCGAACGTCCAGACGTTGAGCAGGATCAGCGTCCACAGCGCGGTGTCGGGGTCGGAGATCCAGCCCCGGCCCTGGATGCCCACCAGGGCGAGAGCCTGGTTGACCAGGCCCTCGTCACCGAAGATCTGCCGCCACAGGACGGCGATCGCGACGCTGGAGCCGACCAGCGACGGCAGGTAGAAGACCGAGCGGTAGAAGGCCAGGCCGCGCAGCCCGCGGTCGAGCAGCATCGCCAGGCCAAGCGCGGCGGCCAGTTGCAGGGGCGCGGAGACGAGCACGTAGAGGAACGTGACGCCGAGCGCCCTGTGCAGCCGCTCGTCGGAGAGCATGCGGGTGAAGTTGTCCAGGCCGTTGAACTCGGGGGGCTGGATCAGGTTGTAGTCGGTGAAACCGAGGGCGAAGGAGGCGGCGATCGGTCCGGCGGTGATGAGCAGCAGCCCGGCGAACCAGGGCAGCAGGAAGACGAACGCGGCCTTGTTGTCCCGTTTCCCGCTCGGGACGGCGTCGAGTCGCTGGAACTCGTCGATCGCGCTCACTCGGCCTCCCGGTGCGGTTCGAAGCGGAGCCGGAAGGAGGCCGACCTGACGGGCCGGACGTACTGCGGCAGGACGCCAGGGCCGCAGGAGGCCGAGCCGAGGCCGTACTGCTCCAGATCGAGGTTGAGCCACACGTGCTCGCCGGGGCTGAGATCGATCGGGTGCCGGGCGGCCTCGAGCTGTTCGCTGGTCCAGCGGCGCGCCGTGAAGTCGAACGTGGGCGCGCCGCGCACGGTCATGACCGCGCCGGCGGCGTCGTACAACGTCAGGTGGCGTACGTCGGAGCGGTTGCCGTTCTCCTGGGGCATCACGTACGGCGTCTGCAGGTCTTCGATGCTCGCCTGGTAGCGGCCGATGAGCTGGGAGCTGCTGGAGTCGGGGTAGGTTTCGCCGGGCCCGCGCCCGTACCAGGAGACGCGCTCGACGGCGGCGGGCAGGCCGAGCCGGATGCCGAGCCGGGGCAGGGGGCAGGTCCAGTCGCCGATCGGCTCGATTCGCAGGTGCAGGTCGAGGCCGGTGCCGTCCAGGGTCCAGGTCCAAATGTTCCTGATCGCCAGGTCGCTGGCCGCGGCAGCGGTGCGGACAGTGACGCGCAGCTCCGTGTCGTCGCTTTCGAGGTCTTCGAGGCGGTCGTGCAGGCGGTCGAGGCCGTGTGCGCGCCATTGGGGTTCGACGGCCGGCCCCCACCAGCCGAGGTCGTTGTCGATCGGGGCGCGCCAGAGGTCGAGGCGGGGCGGGACGAGCGGCGTGCCCGCCAGTTCGAGGAGCCTTCCGCGCTCGTCGAAGCGGGCCCGCACGGGTGCCCCGTCGCGGCGGCGGGGGCGCGGCGCGGCCTCGCGGACCTGCCATTGCCCGGTGGCGACCTCGTGACCGCGACCGGCCCATGCGGTGTCCTGGGCGAGGATCGCGCGCAGGGTGAGCCAGGCCTCGCCGGTCAGGGGCGGCGGTTCGGGGAGCTGGAGGAGTGCCTCTCCCCCAGCCGGGATCTGCGGCAGGCCGAGGACGCCGTGCGCGCGCTCCTCGCCGTCCTCGGTGAGGGTCCACGTCACCGTGAGGTCGTCCAAGCCGGTGTGGTCGCGCAGGTTGCGCACCCGTACCCCGATGTCGGCCCGCTCGAAGCGGATCGGTTCGAAGACCTTCTTCAGCTCGAGCAGCCCCGGGGAGGGCGTGCGATCGGGGAACAGCAGGCCGTCGGCCACGAAGTTGCCGTCGTGCAACTCCTCACCGAAGTCGCCGCCGTAGGCGAAGAACTCCCGCCCGCCGGCGTCGGTGGTGCGCAGGCCGTGGTCGATCCACTCCCAGACGAACCCGCCCTGGCAGCGCGGGTGGCGTTCGAACAGCTCCTGGTACTCGGCCAGGCCGCCGGGGCCGTTGCCCATGGCGTGCGCGTACTCGGCCAGGATGAACGGCTGCGCCCGGCGGCGCACGTCCAGTGCGGGATCGGTGAGCGGTGGCTCCTCTCCCCTGCCGATGGCCTCGACCTCGGCGTGGGTCAGGTACATGCGGCTGTAGACGTCAACATGCTGGGCGGTCCAGTCGCGTTCGTACAGCAGCGGCCGGGTGGGGTCCAGGCGGCGGGCCTCGGTGGCCATGGCGGCGATGTTGGAGCCGGAGCCGCACTCGTTGCCGAGCGACCACATCACGATGCTGGGGTGGTTGCGGTCGCGGACCACCATGCGGTGCATGCGGTCGACCAGGGGCTCCTGCCATCGCTCGTCGTCGGTGGGGTTTCCGGCGAGGCCGCCGTCCCAGTCGTCGAGGAAGAAGCCGTGCGTCTCGAAATCGCACTCGTCGATGACGTACAGGCCGTACTCGTCGCACAGGTCGAGGAAGCGGGGGTGGGGCGGGTAGTGGCTGGTGCGTACCGCGTTGATGTTGTGCTGCTTCATCAGGCGGACGTCGGCGAGCATGGTGGCCTCGTCGAGGGCGCGCCCGTGGTCGGGGTCGAACTCGTGGCGGTTGACGCCGCGGAACAGGACCCGCCGGCCGTTCACCTTGAGGACGCCGCCGGCGATCTCGACGCGGCGAAAGCCCACCGCGAGGTCGATGGTCTCGGTGCCGGAGGACAGGGTGCCGTGGTAGAGCCGGGGTGATTCCGCCGTCCACGGCTCAACCTCGGGTATCAGGATCCGTTCACCGGCGGGGGCGTCGATGCCGAGTTCCGGGATGCGCACCCGGGCCGGCACGTCGGCGGTCACCTGCAGGATGCCGGTGCCCGCGTCGTAGTCGGCCAGGACGCGGTGGTCGCCGATCGAGCCGGGCCTGCGCAGTTCCAGGACGACGTCGCGGAAGATGCCCGACAGCCACCACATGTCCTGGTCTTCGATGTAGCTGTTGGCCGACCACTGCAGCACGCGCACTGCGATGATGTTGGTGTGGCCGGGGCGGATCGCGTCCGTGACGTCGAACTCGTTCTGCAGGCGGCTGCCGCTGGTCGTACCGGTCTCGTGACCGTTCACCCAGACGCGCGCGAAGGAGTCCACGCCCTCGAAGCGCAGCACCACCCGGCCATGCGACCATGCGGCCGGCACGTCGATCGAGCGCACGTAGTCGCCGGTGGGGTTGTCGTCGGGGACGTGCGGCGGCTCGATGGGGAATGGGTAGCGCTGGTTGGTGTAGATCGGCCGGCCATGGCCGCGCAGCTGCCAGTGCGACGGCACGTCGATGCGGCCCCAGCCCTCGGGGGCGCCGTCGAGGAAGTCGGCGGGCGTCTCGGGAGCCGTCGAGTAGCGGAACGACCACTCGCCCGACAGCAGGATGCGCGGCGTGTCCGAGCGGGCCCAGGCGCGGGCGGGCAGGCGGTTCGATCCCGTCTCGTACTCGGTGTGCTGCCGGGCCGCCGACCGTACCGGGGTGTACGTCATGGTGCTGCTTCTCCAGACGTGCCGACGCCAGGACAGTTGGTCATGGAGGCTCCTTCGCTCTGACATATGGCTAGCGGGTACAGGCGCCGGGGCTGAGCCGCTGATGCCGGGCGGCTTCTCGGTCGGAAGCCGCCCGTGCCGGATTGATCGCCAGTCGGAAAGCGCTTTCCAAACTGGCACACCAAGGCGGTGGCGTTTTCTGGGGACTGTCCGCGGAGGCGGCTCGCTGACGCGTGGAAGTGAGAGTGACGGGTGATTCTTCGCGGTTTGTGCACGGCGGCGGCCACTGCTGTAACCGGTCACAGCCGAGTGTTGAGCGATGCTAGCGAGTGGAATCGAGTTTTCCAAGTGTTGACAGGACGGCAATATAGGCGTTTCCTGTGACCGGTTACAGGCCACGAGGAGGCATTCCCTTGCAAGACCCCCCGGCGGAGACCCCCTCCCCCGCGTCGCCACGCAAGCGGCCCACCATCCGCGACGTGGCACGCGAGGCCGGCGTGTCCTACGCGACCGTGTCGCGCGTGCTCAACGGCGGTAAGTTCGTCGGCGAGCAGGCCAGGCGCGCCGTGGAGGAGGCCGTAGCGCGTACCGGCTTCACCGCCAACACCCTCGCCAGGTCCTTGGCGACCGGCCGCTCGGGGTCGTATGTCTTCCTGCTCACCGAACCGCACCAGTTGCTGTTCGACGATCCCAACTTCGCCGTGCTCCTGCGCGGCGTCGCCCGCGCCCTGTCGGACCGGCGGCTGTCCCTCGTCCTCATGTTCGCCAGCAACGACGTCGAGCGCGAGCAGTTGCTGCAGTACGTCCAGGGCGGTCACGTCGACGGGGTCATGCTGGTGTCCTCGCGCCCCGGTGATCCGTTGTTGTCGCAGCTCATCCAGACCGGGATCCCGACCGTCGCATGCGGGCGGGTGCTCGGGTACGAAGGGGTCATCAGCAGTGTCGCGGCCGACGATTTCGCCGGTGCCCGCTCCGTGGTCGAGCACCTGGCGGCCACCGGCCGGCGGCGGATCGCGATGATCGCCGGGCCGCCGGACATCGGTGGCGCGGTCGACCGGCTCAACGGCTACCTCGCCGCGCTGGAGAAACACGGCCTGCCCCGGGTCGACTCCCGCATCGTCCCCGGAGACTGGAGCGTGGAGAGCGGCCGCGAGGCCATGCGCGCCCTCCTGGAGGCGGACCCCGATATCGACGCGGTCTTCGCCGCCAGCGATCTCATGGCCAGCGGAGCGCTGACCGCCCTGCGACACGCGGGACGTGACGTGCCCGCGGACGTCGCCGTCGCAGGGTTCGACGACACAGGGCTGGCCGAGCGGGTCGACCCGCCGCTGACGACGGTCCGCCAGCCGTTCGACCGGATCAGTGAGGAGATGGTCCGGCTCATCTGCGATCCCGAGGTCAACCGGTCGCCTCTGTCCATCACCGTGTCCACCTCGCTGGTGGTCCGCGACTCCGCCCCTTACTGATTCGAGGAGTTGAAGGGTTGTCACCATCGCCCACCCACCGGGCCGCGATCGTCGGCACCGGAGGGATCGCCCATGCGCACGCCCAGGCGATCGCCGCCACCGGCGGCAGGATCGAACTCGCCGCCGTGGCCGACGTGGACCTCGGCCGCGCCAAGGAGTTCGCGGGCAGGTGGAACGCCCCACAGGCGTTCTCCAGCCTGGCCGAGCTGCTGCGTGACACCCAGGTGGACTTGATCCATCTGTGCACGCCGCCGAAGCTGCACGCGTCCCAGGCGCTCGCGTGCCTGGAGGCGGGCGTCACCGCACTGGTGGAGAAGCCGCCCACCCTGTCGCTCGCCGAGATCGACACGCTGATCGAGGCCGAGCGGCGCACCGGGGCTCGCGTCGCGACCGTGCTGCAGCACCGCTTCGGCGCCGGCGCCGAACGGTTGCGGCGCCTGCACCAGGCGGGTGACCTCGGCCGCCCGTTGCTCGCCACCTGCGCCACCCAGTGGTACCGCGACGAGGCGTACTACGCGGTCCCATGGCGTGGCACCTGGGAGTCGGAGGGCGGCGGCCCGACGATGGGGCACGGCATCCATCAGTTCGACCTGCTGCTGTCGGTCCTCGGCCCGTGGCGCGAGGTCACGGCCGTGGCCGCTCGGCAGGTGCACGCCGTGGACACCGAGGACGTGTCGATGGCGCTGGTGACGTTCGAGAACGGCGCGGTCGCCACCGTCGTCAACTCGGTCGTCTCACCCCGGCAGACCTCCGAGCTGCGCTTCGACTACGAGCGTGCCACGGTCGAGGTCGAGCACCTGTACGGCTACACCGACGAAGACTGGACCGTCACTCCGGCACCAGGTCACGACGCCGTCGCGGAGATGTGGGCGCGGGACCGCAGCACGGTGCCGAGCAGCCACGACGGCTGGCTCGCCGCCGTGCTCGACGCCCTCGACCAGGGCCAGGCGCCGCCGGCGACCACCGCTGACGTGCGGCGGACGATGGAGTTCATCGCCGCCCTGTATACTTCCGCCTTCACCGGCGAGCGGGTGCGCAGCGGGCAAATCACCCGCGACAACCCGTTCGCGCGGACGATGGAGGGCACCGGAGCGCCCTGGCCGAGAGCGCGAAACGCCCGATCATGAGCCATCGTCGGCAGCCCGCTGTGGCGGCACCCGGACGGCTCCTTCGCCGAGTGGTGACAGCTACCCGATCGGGAGGATGACGGCGGAGGGGTGGCCGGGATCGTGGAAGACCTGCTGGTCGGCAGCGCGCAGGGTGGTGGCGGTGGCGCGGGGTTCGCCGGTGCCGGGGTTGCGGTTGTAGCGCGGGAAGGCGCCGCTGGAGACCTGGACGCGGATACGGTGACCGCGCCGGAACCGGTACGCCGTAGGCCACAGCCGCACCTGCGCCGCCGTGGTCGTGTCGGCGCCGTCCAGGCTCACGAGCCCGTCACAGACGTTGACGGAGCGCCCGCCGGGGTCGACATCGCACAGGCGGACGAAGACGTCGGCGTGCGGCAGGCTGGAGCGGAAGAAGATCTCGGCGTTCACTTCGCCGATGACCTCGACGTCCTCGTCCAGTGCTGAGGTGGTGTAGGTGAGGACGTCGGGCCGCGCCTCGAGAGTGGCGTTGTCGACGGGACCCGCCTTCTCCCCGAAGGCCATGCGGACGCCGCCGAGCGCCGGCGTGGGGTCGGCCGGCTCGTAGCGGTAGCCGTCGGGCTCCGAGCCGGGAGGCACGTCGGTAGAGAGGCCGCCGCCGGGCTGGAGGTGGTAGCTGCGGGGCTCATAGCCGGGCGGCGGCCAGGACGGGAAGTCGCGCCACCGCTCCTCCCCCATCACGAACAGGCGCACCGGGGCGCGCCCGGCGGGTTCCTCACCCCTGGCCAGGGGCAGGCCGAAGTCCAGGGCCTCAGTGACGGTCGTCTGGCCGACTCCCATGGAGGTGTGCGCCCAAGGGCCGACGGTGAGGCGGGCGAGGGGGTGGCCCGCAGCCTGCAGAGCCTTGTAGTCGCGGAGCTGGCCGGGCAGGAAGATGTCATACCAGCCGCCGACGGAGCTCACCGGCACCCGGATGCCGGTGACGCGGTCGCGGTGGTCCAGCCCCTGCCAGAACGGGTCGTCGGCGTCGTGAGTCAGGATGTGCTGGAGGTAGTCGTAGGGGTGGCCGAGGGCGGCGGTGCCGGCCTGGTCGAGCGGCAGGGTGCGCAAGGCACGCTGGACCTTCTTCCCGCTGAGCAGGGCGCGCGGCATGGCGAAGCGGCGTTCCTGGCCGGCGACCTGGACACCCCAGACGAACGGGGTCTCCAGGGAGAAGGCGTCCGCGCGCAGGAAGTCGAGGGTGAGCGCCGACTCGGACACTCCCGCGATCATCGCCTTGACCTGAGGTGGGACGGCGTCGGCCACCGCCCACTGGACGAAGCCGAGGTAGCTGGCCCCGTACAGGACGATGGACTCGCCACACCACGGCTGCTTGATCAGCCAGTCGAGGGTGTCGAGGCCGTCTTCCCGCTCACGGCGCAGTGGGTCGAAGGGGCCGTCGGAGCCGAACGTGCCGCGGGTGCTCTGGACCAGCACCTGGAAGCCCCGTTCGGCCAGCGGCCTGGCCATCATCTCGGTGGCCGTGCCGGTCCTGCCGTACGGGGCGCGGATGAGCACGGTGGGCAGTCCGTCGCCGCCTCGCACCGGGCGCCAGCGGTCGGCCAGCAGCACGGCGCCGTCGCGCATGGGCACTCGCAGGTCGTGGTCTACGGCGAGCTTCCTGGTGGTGGGCGGGGACAGGCGCATCATGCGCTGGGCGAGGTGGCTGCGTACGTTCATCGCGGGTGACCTCCGAAGGCGAGGTGGCTCAGGCTGGACAACCGGTCCGCCAGTTCCTCGGGGTCGAGAGGATCCGGGGCGTCGATCAGCCAGTCGTTGACGATGGCGCCGGTACCGCCCGTGACCAGCTTGGCCAGGTCCCCGGCCGTGGTGTCGTCGAGGTCGCCGAAGACCTGGCGCAGGCCGTCCGCGGTGACGAGTCCGGCGAACAGCCTGTTCAGGGCCCGGGCGGTGGGAAAGGCGCAGGAGCCGGTGAGCATCGCGCGGTAGAAGGGGCGGTGCCGCGCGAAGTGCCGGGCCATGGCGAGCAGTCGCGTCCGGTGCGGTGCGGCGTCGTCGCTCACCTCGGGTATGAGCTCCCGATTCACCAGATCCGCCGCGGCGGCCACGAGGAGCGCGTCGCGGTCGCCGAACTGCAGGTACACCAGTTGCCGGCTGACGTTCGCGGCGTCGGCGAGGTCACCGACGGGCAGCGCGGTCGTGCCGTGCTTCGTCACCAGCCGGACGGCGGCGTCCATGAGGGCGGCCCGGTTGCGGAGTACGCGGCGGTCTTGTCGGTCCTGCACCCGGCCAACACTAGACATGTGTTAATAAATAGACAACTGTTAAATCAAACGCTTTAGATAGGAGCTTGCGATGCCCGAAGTCATGACCACCGCCGGGCGCGTACGTGGCCGCGTGGAGGAGGGCCTGGCCGTCTTCCGTGGCATTCCCTACGCCGAGCCTCCGCTGGGCGAGGCGCGTTTCCAGGCGTCCCGTCCGGCAATTCGCTGGGACGGTGTCCGGGAGGCGTACTCGTTCGGCCCGCCGGCCCCGCAGGACGCCAACATGGCCGGTCGCAGCGGCGGCGACCTGTTCGCCGGCACGGGCGACGACTGGCTGACGGTCAACGTCTGGACGCCCGACCCCGACCCGGCCGCTCTCCGCCCGGTCATGGTGTGGATCCATGGCGGCGCCTACAAGCACGGCTTCTCCGGCAGTCCGGGCTACGACGCGCAGCACCTCGCACGCGACGGCGATGTGGTTTTCGTGTCGCTGAACTACCGTCTCGGCGTCGAGGGCTTCGCTCACCTCGACGGTGCGCCCGCCAACCGCGGCCTGCTCGACCAGGTCGCGGCCCTGCGATGGGTGCGCGAGAACATCACGTCGTTCGGCGGCGACCCCGATCGGGTGACGATCCTCGGCGACTCGGCCGGCGCCGGCTCGATCGCCGCGCTGATGGTCATGCCGAGCGCGAAAGGGCTGTTCCGGCGCGCGGTCGGGCAGAGCCTGCCGGGCACGTTCCTGTCCGACGCCCTGGCCCGCGACGTCGCGGCGGCCATCGCGGCGGAGGCGGGGCGGCGTCCGACGGCCGCGGACCTGTCCGGGGTGGATCCCCGGGAGCTGCCCGCCGCCGGGCACGCGGTGGAAGGCAAGATGCGCGAGCACGAGGAGCGGTGGGGCGCGTTCGCGCACACGCTCACGGCCTTCTCCCCGGTCGTGGACGGTGAGGTGCTGCCGGAGGCGCCCTGGCAGGCGCTGGCGGGCGGCGCGGGCCGGGATGTGGACCTGATCATCGGGCACAACCGTGACGAGTACCGCCTGTTCCTGCTCTTCTCCGGTCTGCTCGGCAAGGTGACCGACCAGCAGGCGGCGCAGGCACTGCGCATCTTCGGTCCCGGCCGGGACGGCGAGCGCGCCTACCGCGCCGCCTTCCCCGAAGCCTCCGCCGAGGAGCTGTACGAGCTGGTGCAGAGCGACTGGCTGTTCCGCATGCCGACCCAGCAGCTGGCCGAGGCGCAGGTCAGCGGCGGCGGGCGGGCCCACCTGTACGAGCTGGCCTGGCAGTCGCCGGGCAGCGGCGGCGCGCTGCGCGCTTGTCACGGCCTCGACGGCCCGCTGCTGTTCGGCACCTACGACGCTCACCTCGGTCCGGCCGCGATCGGTCCCGAAGGCGTCGCCGAAGCCCGCGAGCTGACGTCCCAGATCCGCGCCGCCTGGACGTCGTTCGCCGCCTCGGGCGATCCCGGCTGGCCCGCCTACGATCGCGAGCAGCGCCTGACCAGAGTCTTCGACGTCCACCCGTCGGTCACCGCCTACCCACAGGAGACCTCACGCCGTCTCTGGAAGGACCAGACCTTCAGCGCGCTTCCCCTTCTTGCGACCTGAGGCGATCCCAGGAGGCCTGCGCGGCCTCATCACCAGCCGGATCAGGGTCAGCGCGTGAAGCCTTCGTGCCGGACGACCCAGTTCTCGTCCTTCAGGAACCCCGGGCAGCCGACGTCACAGCCATCCAACCAGCCGCCATGAGGGGGACGGCGGCGAGCAAGCCGCCGTAGGCGGACGGGTACGTGTCCGGATGGGACAGCACCGGCGTGATCGATCGGTTCGCCACCTGCAGGTCGAGCAGGAACTCGAACAGCTCGATCACGCCGAATGGAGTGCCGGCGAGTTCGGCCGCGCGGTGCTCGATGAGGCGCAGTCCCTCGGCGTAAATGATGGCGGCCAAGTCCTCGCGGGTGGCGAAGTTACGATACAGCGTGGTGCGGCTCACGTTGGCCGCGCGAGCGATCTCCTCCAGCGCCACGTCGTGCCCGTGTGTGCGAAGACTTCCCTGGCCGCGGCGATGAGCCGGGCACGGTTGCGTGCCGCGTCACTGCGTCTGGCCGCGTCGGCCTGGTCGCCGGGATCGTCTCGCATGTGCGCATCCTGACGATCCGTACATGCCAGTACGCTGCTGGAGCAGCTAAACGTACATGTGAGTACGTTTCCGTGAATCCGAAGAGGACTGTTGTGCGGCCCGGACCGATCCCAGCGCCATGTCCCCGCTCAGCGTGGACGCCTACCCGCCACATGGCGGGGAGTATCCGCCGCACGGCGGCGGCCCGTACAACGGGCGGCGACCGATGATGGTGAGCCCACCACACCACCTGGAGTTGACGATGACCTCCTTCGGCCCTGGCTCCTCCCACCTGCCCGTCGGTGCTCCGCCGCCCTTCGACCCGGAACTGGCGCCGGTTCTGCGGGTCATCAACGAGATGATGCCACCCGACGCCCTCCGCGACCTGGCCGACCTCACGACGCTGCGGCAGGCCAGTCCCAGCATGGAGCCGGATTCGAACGAAACCCTCACCAGGAACGGCGCCTACACTGTGGAGGAGCGGACGGTGCCGGGTCCGGAGGGTGCGCCGGACGTGCCCCTCCTGATCTGCCGGCCCACCGCGGTGACAGGGCCGGCTCCGGTGATGTACCACACGCATGGCGGCGGCATGGTCAGCGGGGACTGCCGGACAGGGCTGGCAGGGTTCCTCGACCTGGTCCAGGACCTGGGGATGGCCGTGGTGTCGCCGGAATACCGACTGGCGCCCGAGACGCCGCACCCCGGACCGATCGAGGACTGCTACGCCGGACTGATGTGGATCGAGGAACACGCCGAGGAACTGGGGCTCGACCCCGCTCGCATCATGGTCGCCGGCGCCAGCGCGGGGGGAGGCCTGGCCGCGGGTCTGGCCCTTTTGGCCCGCGATCGCGGTGGCCCCGCTCTGTTCGCCCAGATGCTGATGTGTCCGATGATCGATGACCGCAATGACACCCCCTCCGCCCGGCAGATGGCCGGGCTGGGCGTCTGGGACCGGGTCTCCAACGAGACCGGATGGACGGCCCTGCTGGGAGCGGCGCGGGGCACCGCTGACGTCTCCCCCTACGCGGCACCCGCGCGAGCCATGGATCTGTCGGCGCTGCCGCCCGCCTTCATCGATGTGGGAACGGCCGAGACCTTCCGCGACGAGGCCGTCACCTACGCCAGTCGCATCTGGCAGGCCGGGGGAAGCGCTGAACTGCACGTGTGGCCCGGCGCCTTTCACGGGTTCGACGGCATGGCGCCACATGCGGCGATCTCTCAGGATGCTCGCGCGGCGCGGGCTCTGTGGCTGCGCAGGGTGCTGCCGGCTTGACCGGCGGGTGAACGCCGCGGAGTTCACCCGCAGCCCGTAGGAAGGAGTTGGAGCGATGCACGACCTGACGGTCCGTCTCGACGCGCTTGATCCGCAGGCCGGGGCGGCACTGCGGGTCATCATGTACTTCGACGATCTGCTCCGCCACAGGGCCGGAATCCAGGCGATCGTCAGGGGCGCGGCGGTGCTGACCGCCGGTCCCGCCGCGCTCGTCGACGACGCCCGCCAGGTGCGCATCAGAATCGACGCGGACGGACGCAGCGGCAAACCCGCCGACAGCCCCGATCCCGCCTGGCCCAGCACACCCGTGGGCACTGGGGACGCGATCCTGTGGCTGGAGTACTCCGGCCCGCCGCGCCCCATCGACGCGGTGGTCCTGGAGCGGGCCGCCGCCGCGGTCGCCGCCGTACTGGACCGCACGCGCGGCCGGCAAGCGGACCGACTGCAGGATCGGGCCCTGGTGGAAGTTCTCCTTGACGCGGCGGCCGCTTCCGAAGCCCGGACAACGGCGGCGCGCCGGCTCGGCCTCGCCGACGCGGTGCAGGCTAGAGCGGTCGCCCTGCGCCCAGGTGGCGCGCGCATCCATCGCGAGCCCACGTCCGGGCCGTCCGGCCGCGAAGTTGTGTTGCCGGCTGGCGTGCGTGCCGGAGTGGGCCCGGCCGTCGCCATCGCTGATCTGCCGTTCTCCTGGGCCCAGGCGTGTATCGCCCTGCGCCTGACCGCCGAAGGCACGCCGGCCGACCCCGGTCCCCGGGTCGTTCACGCCGAAGAGGCAGGCGGGCTGGCGGTGCTCGCCTCGACCGTCGGCCCGGACACCCCGAAAGTCGCCGACGTCCTCACCCTGGAACGCACCAGTCAGGCCGCACCCTGGATGCTCGTGACCCTCGACGCGGTCGCCGCCGCTCCCAGCCTGCGAGCGGCGGCCCTCATCCTGCGGGTGCACCACTCGACCTTGCAAGAACGTGTCACCTACGCCGAACGGCTGCTCGGCTGGTCCCTCGGCGATCCTTCGGGCCGCTTCCGTCTGTTGCTGGCCCTGGTTCTACGCCGCCTCCACCGCAGCCCGCTCGATCCGTCCGCCCAGGGGCACCCCGCTTGGCCGCGACCGCCGCTGCCTTGAATACGGCGTTGGCGTCGGAGACCACGAACCCGTCGAAGCCCAGGGCGTCGCGCAGCATGTCGGTCAGCAGCCACCGGTTCCCGGAGGCCGGGATCCCGTTGAGATCCATGTACGCGCTCATGACGTTGAGCGCGCCAGCGTCCACCGCAGCCTTGAACGGCGGCAGGTGGACGTTCCACAGCTCGGAGTCGGAGACCTCGGCGTCGTCGTAGTCGCGTCCGCCACGGGCCGCTCCATACCCCGCCAGGTGCTCGGGCCCGGCGACGATGCGGCCGGCGCCGAGGTCGCTCTGAAAGCCGCGCACCTGCGCGACGGCGACGGCGGAGGCGGAGTAGGGGTCCTCCCCGGCCCTTCCGCCTACCCACAGGAGACCTCACGCCGTCTCTGGCAGAACCAGACGTGCGAGGCACTGCACTCGCGTGAAATCGGTTTCATATCAGAGCTTCCCCACTGATGCTCTCAGCTGTACGCTCGTCCCTGCCAAGGTATGAAATCGAATTCAAGGACGAGCCGTTGCAAGTGACCATGAAGGACGTGGCCCTCGAAGCGGGTGTGTCCGCCGCGACCGTGAGCCGCGTCCTGACCGGTCACGCCAAGGTGGCGCCCGAGAAGCGGGAGGCGGTCGAGCGGGCTTGCCGGAAGCTGGGCTACCAGCCGGACGGCTTGGCCGCCGCCCTGCGCAACCGGTCGTCGCAGTCGATCGGGATCCTGGTGCCGGACATCGAGAACCCGATCTTCCCCGCGGTGATCAGGGCGGCCGAGCACGAGCTGGCGCGGGCCGCGGTGGACGTCCTGCTCTGCGACGCGGACAACGACGTCGAGGTGGAGGCGCGACGGCTGGAGACGCTGCTGCGCCGGCGGGTGGACGCGCTGCTGGTCTGCCCGGTGCACGTGCGTGACAGCGCGCCCGCCCTGCGGGCCGCGGCCGGCAAGGTGCCGCTCATCCAGCTCGACAGGCGCGCCCTCGACGACGTGGACTTCATCGGCGTCGACCCGGTGTCGGGAATGACGCAGGTGGTGACCCACCTGCGGGCGGCAGGCGCGCACACCGCCGTGTTCGTCGGGCGGCACGGCGGCATGTCCAGCCTCGTCGAACGGGCGCGGGCGTTCGAGGACGCCTGCGCCCTGCACGGCCTGCGCGACCGGCCCACGCTGGAGGTGCCCTTCCCCGACGGGGCCAGCGGGCGTGCCTGCGCGCGGGACCTGCTCGCCCGCGGTGACCTGCCGGACGCGATCGTGTGCGCCAACGACGAACTCGCCTTCGGCCTGCTCGCCGAGCTGCGGGCGGCCGGCGTCCGCTGCCCCGGCGATGTCCTCGTCACCGGCCACGACGACATCCGCGCCGCCGAGTACCTGGGCCTGACCACGGTGAACCAGTCATTGCAGGACAAGGGACGCGAAGCGGCCCGGCTGCTCCGGCAGCCGAGCGGCTCGCCCCGGCACGTCCGGCTGACACCTGTCCTCGTCCCGAGAGCGACCACCGAAGTTTTGGGGAGTCCATCATGAACACCATCCGGCCGACCGCGATCGCGGATCGTTTCGCCGGCCGCCACGTCCTGGTCACCGGAGCGGGCAGCGGGATCGGCGCGGCCACCGCGCGCCAGTTCGTCGCCGAGGGCGCGCACGTCACCGGCATGGACGTCAACGGCGACGGCTTGGAAGCGGTCCGGCAGAGCCTGGGTGAGCGTGCCGACGCCTTTCGGCCCGTCACCGCCGACATCACCGAGGCCGCACGCCAGCCGGAGCTGATCGAGGCCGCCTCCGGCCCGGACGGAGCGCTGGACGTGCTGGTCAACAACGCGGCCGTGTTCCTGCTGGGCGGCGTGGACGCCACCGAGCACCAGTGGCGGCGGACCCTGGACGTCAACCTGCTCGCGCCCGCCCAGCTCGTCGCGGCCGCCGCCGAGGCGCTTTCGCGCTCGTCGGCCGGCGCCGTCGTGAACGTCGCGAGCATCTCCGGCCACATCTCCCAGGCCGGCCGCTGGACCTACAACGCCAGCAAGGGCGGCCTGCTGGAGCTCACCCGCTGCCAGGCGCTCGATCTCGCGCCGCGCGGCATCCGGGTCAACAGCGTCAGCCCCGGCTACGTGTGGACCGAGGTGCTCGACCGCGCCGCCGACGGCGACCGGGACAAGTGGGACCCGCTCTGGGGGGCCGCCTGCCCGCTCGGCCGCTGCGGCGAGCCGTACGAGGTGGCCGGCGTGATCGCGTTCCTGGCCTCGCCCGCGGCGTCGTTCGTCACCGGCACCGACATCCTCGTGGACGGCGGGCTGGTGTCGATGAGCCCGGACGGCAAGACCAGCTACGGGTTCAGCTCATGATTCCCGGCGGCGTCGTCGACGCGCACCTGCACCTGTGGCAGCTCGGCCGCTTCTCCTACCCCTGGCTCGCCGACGACGGCAGCGCGGAGCTGCGGCACGACTACCTCGTGTCCGACTGGCGAGCCGACGCCGAGGAGGTCGAGATCGCGGCCACCGTGCACGTCCAGGCGGAGATCGGCCACGCCCTTGACCCGGCTGAGGAGACGGCCTGGCTCGCCTCCCTGGGCGAGTCCGTGCCGACGGTCTGCGTCGGCTACGCCGACCTGCGCGCACCCGACCTCGACGAGGTGCTGGACCGCCATCAGCGGCACGCGCTCTTCCGCGGGATCCGCCAGCTCGCCTGGTACGACCCGCACTCGGCCAAGGCCGACGTGCCGCGGGAGAACCTGCTCGACGACCCACGATGGGCGGCCGGGCTGCGACGGCTGGCCGCCCGGGGCCTGTCCTTCGACCTCCAGGTGTGGCCGCACCAGCTCGCCCAGGCCGCCGGTATCTTCCGCGACCTGCCGGACCTGCCGGTGGTGCTCGAACACGCCGGGCTCCCCGGGCAGCGCGCCGAATGGCGTGACGAGCTGCGCCGCTTCGCGACCCAGGTCCCGCACGCCCTGCTGAAGATCTCCGCGCTGCGGTCGGTGTCGCCCGCGTGGTCGCTCGATGAGCTCGCGCCCGTGGTGCATGACGCGATCGAGGCGTTCGGCCCGGACCGGTGCCTGTTCGGCAGCAACTTCCCCGTCGACAGGCCGGCCGTCGGCTACGGCGACCTGTGGCGCACCTACGACGCCCTCACCTCCGGCTACAGCGCGGACGAACGCACCCGCATGCTGCGCACCAACGCCGCCAGCCTGTACCGCATCACCCTGTGAAAGGACCCGAATGAGCCCGTCCATCGTCTCCGTCGAAGCCCATGACGTGCGCTTTCCCACCTCGCGCATGCTGGACGGCTCCGACGCGATGAACCCCGACCCCGACTACTCCGCCGCCTATGTCATCGTGCGCACCGACGCCGGCGACGGCCACGAGGGCCACGGGTTCGCCTTCACCATCGGACGGGGCAACGACCTGCAGACCGCGGCCATCGCCACCCTGGCGCCCCTGGTCGAAGGGCTTCCCCTGGACGACACCCTCGCCGACATGGGAGCGTTCTGGCGGCACCTGGTGCACGACTCGCAGCTTCGCTGGCTGGGGCCGGAGAAGGGCGTCGTGCACATGGCCATCGGCGCGCTGGTCAACGCCGTATGGGACCTGAAGGCCAAGCGCGAGGGCAAGCCGCTGTGGAAGCTGCTCGCGGACCTGACGCCGGAGCAGATCGTCGACCTGGTCGACTTCCGCTACCTCACCGACGCGCTCACCCGCGACGAGGCGCTGTCGATCCTGCGCGGGGCGGCCGCCGGGCGCGCCGAGCGCGAGGAGCACCTACGCGCCAACGGCTACCCCGCCTACACCACCACCCCCGGCTGGCTCGGCTACGACGACGACAAGCTCGCCCGCCTCTGCAAGGAAGCGCTCGCAGCCGGGTTCGACCAGATCAAGCTCAAGGTCGGCGCCGACCTCGACGACGACATCCGCCGTATGCGCATCGCCCGCGAGATCTGCGGCCCTGACGTGCTCATCGGCGTCGACGCCAACCAGCGGTGGGACACGGATGTCGCGGTCGAGTGGATCCGGGCGCTGGCACCGTACGACCCGTGCTGGGTGGAGGAGCCCACCAGCCCCGACGACATCCTGGCCCACGCCGAGATCGCCCGCGCGGTGGCCCCCATCAAGATCGCCACCGGTGAGCACGTGCAGAACCGCGTGGTCGTCAAGCAGCTGCTGCAGGCCCGCGCGATCGAGGTGCTGCAGATCGACGCCACCCGGGTGGCCGGCGTGAACGAGAACATCGCCAACCTCCTGCTCGCGGCCAAGTTCGGGGTGCCGGTGTGCCCGCACGCCGGCGGCGTCGGGCTCTGCGAGCTGGTGCAGCACCTGGCGATGTTCGACTACGTCGCGGTCAGCGGCAGCCTGGACGGCCGTGTCATCGAGTACGTCGACCACCTCCACGAGCACTTCCTCGACCCGGTCGTCATGGACCACGGCCGCTACCGCGCCCCCACAGAGCCGGGGTTCAGTTCCACCGTGCGCCAGGACACGCTCACCACGTACGCCTATCCGGGCGGCCCGGCCTGGACCGGCTGACGAGACCGGCAAAAGGCCTGGGCCTTTGCCTGGAGAACATGTGGCGCCGGCGAAGCGGAGTGCTTCGCCGGCGCCACGGCATTTGCTACACGATCACGGCCAGGGGGTGAAGCCCTCGTGCTGGACCACCCAGCTGCCGTCCTTCGGGAACCCCGGGCAGTCGGTGTCCGAGCCGTCCCAGCCGGCCGCCATGAGCGAGACGGCGGCCAGCACGCCGCCGTTGGTCGACAGGTAGATCGGCAGCAGGCTGCCGAACTGCGGGACCTGACCGGTGGGGAGGAAGGTGTTCTTGCCCGTCTCCATGAGGAGCCCGTCCACGGCCAGGTCGGGGCGGCCGAGGCGGGTGGCGGTCATCGCCAAGGTGGGGAAGTCCCAGCCCCAGGCGGTCTCCCACTGCCAGTCGGCCAGGACGTCCAGGAGGGTGGCCTCCATGACGGCGGGATCGATGAGCGGGTTCTCCGGCACGACGCCCAGGGCGCACAACATCGAGGGATGGTCGTCGCGGCGCAGGTACGGCTCGGTGGCGATGGCGGTGTAGACGCCGTCGCGCTGGTGAGGCCGGGCGAGGTTGTCCTGGATGCGCTGCCAGTCCTCGTGCCGCTTGAGGCCGGAACGTTCCCGCCAGCGCTGTGCGATCTCCAGGCCCCACCACCAGTAGGCCAGCTCGAACGTCGGATCCTCGGTGGCCCTGGCGTCGTAGAACTCCTGCGCCGGCATGACGGGCGCGGGCAGATGGTAGACGCCGTCGCGTTCCTCGACGAAGGAGGCCATGAACAGCGCGGTCTCCTCCACCAGCTCGGCGAAGCGGGCCACGAGACGCTCCCGTTCCGGTTCGGTGCGGCTGCGGTGAAGCAGTTCGAGGAGGTAGAGCGGGTGCGGCTGCTGCCAGACGAGCAGGGCGCCGATGTGGGACGGGCTCTCGCGGCCGTCGGGGGCGACGTGCTTGGGCCAGCGGGCGCCCGCGTAGTGCTGGCGGCGGGCCGTCTCCTTGGCCACATCGAGAATGGTCAGATACCAGTCGAGGCTGCGTTCCAGCAGGTCGGGCCGACCCCATGTGGCGAACTGGGCGGCGTGCCACCAGTGCATCTCCAGGTGGAACTTGCCGTACCAGGAGTTCGTGGTCAGGCCGGTCTCCTGCGGCGGGGTGCTGCCCGAACAGTTGACCGCGTTGAGGTACTGCGACAGGACCACCCGGCGCTCCAGCTCGGCGGCGCGCGGGTCGGTGCTGCCGGTGAAGTCGATGGCGGCGCCCGTGGTCCAGAACGCGCGCCACCAGGCGTTCGCGGCGCCCTCGATCGTCAGGAACTCGCCGCGGCCCAGTGCTCCCGCGTCCTGCGGGGCGAAGGTGGCCACGAGCTCCAGGCTGGTGGCGGACGTCTTCAGCTCGAAGGTGTGCGGCTCGGCGGCGGCTGCGATCTCGCCGTCCGACCAGTCCAGGCGCACCACGTACGTGGTGTCGTCGAGCGTGCGCTCGAAGCGGCAGGCGTGCTCGCCGAGGGACTGCAGCACGGTGGTGTGCTTGTCCGGCGCGGTCCAGTCGGAGGTGGCGAAGAAGCCGTCGCTGGCGTACGGGAAGCGCACGGCCACGGCGGCCTGGCCGGTGGCGAGCAGGTCCGACTCGATGCGGAAGGCCACGCGGGCGCGGTGCGGGTCGGCGACCGTGGTCACCCGGACCTGATGCCCGGCGTAGGTGAAGACGCTGGTGATGGTGCCGGCCCACAGGTCGAGGCGCTGGACCGGATCTTCCAGGACGGCAGGGTCCTGCTCCGGCGCGGCCCCGGCCTCCGGCCTCAGCACGAGCCCGATGCGCCCGAGGTCCAGCCGTTGCGGGTTGGCGTGCAGCCAGGCGCCCGCGCGGAACTCCTCCGGGATCTCCCCGCCCATCATCGAGTTCATGTCGAACTTGTCGGGATACTGCACCGGGCCGCGCGGGCTGTCGTAGGTGGTCATCGCGTCGGCCAGCACGTAACCGTGCGGGTTCGGCATCGCGTGCCAGCCCCAGCCGGACATGGTCGCCGTGTTCAGCGCGAGCCGCCCTTCGGGGAAGGCGGCGGCCTGGTCGTGGAAGGCGGGGAAGGTCTGCATGCCGGTGATGTCTGCGGTGTAGGCGAAGTCGCCGTTGCCGACGGTCAGCGCGGCCGCGGGATCGGGCTGCGTGATCTCAACGGTGTGACGGCGGACGAGAGCTTGTCTGTCGATCATGCGGACTCCACGCTGATGACGATTTCGGCGGGTTCACAGTCAGGGGCGGTGGCGATCACGTGGATCTTCCCGGGACCGGTGGGGCGCAGGACGGCCAGGGCACGGCCGTCGTGGGTGCGGCGTTCGGCCGCGTCGAAGCGTTCCTCGGTGGACGGGCAGGCGCTGCCGAACCCGGCCGGCACGCCCGTGCCCGACACCTCCAGCCGCACCGGACGGTCGGCCGAGGTGTACGGGATTCCGTCGGCGTCGGTGAGGGTGAGGGTGACGTAGGCGAGATCGCCTCCGTCGGCGGAGATGGTGAGCCGGTCGGCCTCGGCTCGCAGCCGCACGGGGCCGGTCGCGGAGCGGAGCAGGTCGCGGCCGGTCTCGGCGCCGTCGCGGTAGGCGATGGCGACCAGCTCGCCGGGCTCGTAGGTCGTCTCGAACGCGGTGCGGAATCGTTCCACCGGCTGCCGTCCCAGCGAGCGGCCGTTGAGCAGGAGCTCGATCTCGTCGGCGGCGGCGTAGACCTCGACGGTGATCGGCGCGCCTTCGTGTCCTGGCCAGGTCCAGCTCGCGAGGGTGTCGCTCCACGCCCAAGGGCTGCCGGCGAAGGTCTTGCCGTGGTGTTCGGGCCGCCGGACGGCCAGGTAGGGCTCGGTGCGCAGGCCGAAGACGATCTCGCGGTAGTAGGAGGCGGGGCGGCGGTGGCCGGTGATGTCGATGTCGCCGCAGTCGGCCGTCTGGTGCGGGTACGGGGCGTTGTGCGGCGGGCGTTCACCGTCCGGGCTCACGTACTGGGGCCGGCCGATGCCGACTTCGCCCAGGTAGTCCCAGCCGGTCCAGGTGAAGTCGCCGATCACGGTGCTGTACTGCTGGACCAGCGCCCAGTTGCGGTCGATGCGGGTGGGGAAGGTCTCGGTGCCGAGGATGATGCGGTCCGGGAACTTCTCGCGGTCCAGGGCGTAGCGGCTGTCGGAGTAGTTCATGCCCGCGACGTCGAGCACGGCGTAGGACTCGGCGGTGCGCTCGGTCACCAGGTCCGAGACGGCGACGGCGTTCATCGCGTCGCCGGCGTCGGCCATCAGGGTGTTGATGCCCGCGCCCTCGTCCTCGGCCGCCTGCTGCATGAAGGCGCCCAGCTCCGACATGACGGCCAGCATGTTGTTGATCGCGTTGGTGACGTATCGGGTGCCGTCCAGCGCGCGCACCTTCTCGGCCAGCCTGCGGCCCCAGGCGGCGCCTGAGGGCGTGCCGGTCTCGGGGATCTCGTTGCCGATCGAGTACATGATGACGCTGGGATGGTTGTAGTCCTTGGCGACCATGGCCTCGATGTCACGTTCCCACCATTCGGGGAAGTTCAGGCTGTAGTCGTACGGGCTCTTGGCCGAGGTCCACACGTCGAACGTCTCGTCCACCACCAGCATGCCGAGCCGGTCGCAGGCGTCCAGCATCGCCTTGCTCATCGGCTGGTGGGAGATACGGATGGCGTTGAAGCCCGCCTCCTTGAGGATCCGCACGCGGCGTTCCTCGGCGCGGGCGAACGTGGCCGCGCCGAGCACGCCGTTGTCGTGGTGCACGCACGCGCCGCGCAGCTTGACGCTCTCACCGTTGATCCGCAAGCCGTGCTGAGGATCGAGGCGCAGGGACCGGATGCCGAACGTGACCCGCTCGCTGTCGAGGTCGGCCAGCCGCACCTCACAGGTGTAGAGGGCGGGCGCCTCGACGCTCCACAACAAGGGGTCGCGCACGTAGAGCCGCTGCCGGACGGTCGCGGGCTGGCCGGGCAGCACGGTGACCTTCGAGGTGCCGCTCGCCACGACGGCGCCGGCGGCGTCGCGGAGCTCGGTGACGAGGTCGGCCGTGTGGATGGCGATGGAGTCGTTGACCACGGTCGTGGCGACCTCGACCACGGCACGTTCGGCGTCGATGTCCGGGGTGGTGATTCGGACGCCGTCCGACGGGATGCGGACGACCTCGCCGACCAGCAACCACGTGTCGCGGTAGATGCCCGCACCGGTGTACCAGCGCGAGTCCTGGTGGGCGCGGGCCTCGACCCGGATCTCGTTGTCCTGCCCGAAGCGCAGGAACCGGTCGGCGTCGATGTGGAACTGCGAGTAGCCGTAGGGCCGCTGACCCGCGTAGTCGCCGTTGATGTGGACGGTCGCGTCGCGGTAGACGCCCTCGAACTCGATCGCGATGCGCTTGCCCCGGTGCTCCTCCGGGACGAAGAACGTCTTGCGGTACTCGTACACGCCTCCAGGGAAGTACGCACCGGCGGCGCCATCCTCGGAGGGCACGCGGGTCTGCGTGATCATGGCGTCGTGCGGCAGCGTCACGTCCTGGTACGGGACCACCACCCCGGCCAGTTCGGCGAAGGGGTTGACCTTGGGCCGTACCTGCCAGCCTTCGTTGAAGGAGGTGCGGATCACTTGTACTCCAGTCCGAAACCTTCGGGGAACAGCACGTCGTCGAGATCGTTGGGCACGTCGGCCTGGTTGCGCTCGACGGCGGCCATGCTGCGGGGCAGCTGGAACGGCAGCCGGCCGCGCATCGCACCCGGGGTCACCAGGGCGTGCGCCACCGCCGCGTTCCCTGAGCCGAAGCTGCCGACGATCGCGGTGGCCAGGTCGGCGAGCGGCGTCAGGACGGCCGGGCGTTCGAGCTTGACGTCCACGACCACCGGCGCGATGGCGGCCAGCTCCCGCACCCGCGCCACCGTCTCCTCGGCGAAGTCCAGGCTGCCGGCGTGGAAGTACGGCTCCAGGAACATGGTGTCGCGCTGCTCGAAGGGCGCGTCGAGCCGGACGACGATGACGTCGGCGTCCTCGGGGCGCTCGACTCCGTCGGGGAAGGCGCCACCTTCGACGTACACCCGGGTCCCTGACGGCAGAGGCAGCAGGCCGTCGTTCTTGAGCAGCACCAGCGATCCGACCTGGGCGTCGAACCCGGCCGTGACGGCCTCCGCGGTGCCGGCGCGCTCCGGCTCCTCGGCGTAGGGGTTGTCGAACAGGCCCAGCTCGAACTTGACCGCGAGCAGCCGGGCGAGCGACTCGTCCAGCCGGGACTCGGGGACGGTGCCGTCCTCGACGAGGGCGAGCAGCACGTCGGTGCACTCCTCGCCGCCGAGCTGGTCGCAGCCGGCGTCCAGGATCCTGGCGACGCGCTCGGCGCGGCTGAGGTGTTCCACGCCCCAGGCCCGCGCCGGGCTGTAGGGGCTGTCGGTGACGAGCTGCCAGTCGGTGCAGACCACGCCGTCGTAGCCGAGTTCCTCGCGCAGGATGCCGGTGATGACGTCCTTGTTGAAGCCGAACCCGACCTCCTCGATCGCCCGCCCCTTGTGCACGGCCCCGACGGGCATGCCGTAGTACGGCATGATGGCCGACGTGCCGGCGTCGATCGCCTCCAGGAACGGTTGCAGGTGGTGGTCGAACAGGCCGCCCGGGTAGACCTGCTCGCGCCCGTACGGGAAGTGCGGGTCCTCACCGTCCTTCTGCGGGCCGCCGCCGGGGAAGTGCTTGGTCATGCACGCCACACTCGTGGCGTCGAGGGTTTCGCCCTGGAAGCCCTCCAGGTAGGCGCGCACGTAGGCGGCGGCCAGCTCGGCGCTGGGCCCGAACGTGCCGGACTGGCGGGCCCAGCGCGGCTCGGTGGCCAGGTCGATCTGCGGGTGCAGGGCCGACCGGATGCCGATCGCCCGGTACTCCTGACGGGCGATGCGGGCGAACTCGCGCACCGCCTCGACGTCGCGCAGCGCGGCCAGGCCCATGGCCTCCGGCCAGCGGGAGAATGCGCCGGACAGCATCGAGGTGGCGAGATTGTCGCCGCCCGAGTGACACGGGTCGCTTGAGATGGTGACCGGAATGCCCAGCCGGGTCTGCTCGGCGAGCTTCTGCACCCGGTTGTGCCACAGCGCCGCGACCTCCGCCTCGCCCGGCAGCATGATCACGTTGAAGTGGGTGATGTACTGCCGCTGGATGGTGTGCGAGGTGGAGTTCGGCATCAGCATGGCGCCGGTCTCGACAGGCGAGCCGTCCTGCCCGGCCTCGATCATCGGGTGGAAGAACTGCCCCACCTTCTCCTCGACGGTCATTCGCGAGATGAGGTCGCGGACCCGTTCGGCGACGGGCAGGCGGGGGTCCTCGTAGGGGTCCATGACACCGTTGCCGTTGAGATCACGGTAGACGGTGCCGTCGGGGGCCTGCGAGGTGACGAGCCACTCGGACATGGACTTCTTTCTCTCGGTTCAGCGGACGGATTTGACGCGCGTCAGCACCACCAGGCCACTGGCCAAGGTGAAGGCTCCCGCGACGTAGAAGAGCAGGGTGTAGTTCTTGTCTGCCCCGGTGACGCCGATCGCCAGGAACAGCGGCGCGACGAGGGGCGCGACGCCTTGCGCGATCGAGTTGGCGAAGCCGTAGATGCCGATGTAGCGGCCCGCGTCGGTGTCCCGGTCGGGCAGCACGTCCAGCATCAGCGCCTGGTCCACGGCCGAGAACAGGCCGATGCCGAGACTGCCCAGCATCGATCCGAACATGATCAGCGGCACGGTCGGCGAGATGGCCATGACGACCGCGCCGATCGCGACGACGGCACCGCCGAGCAGCACGAAGATCCGGCGGCGGCGCAGCTTGTCGGACAGGAATCCGCCACCCATCGCACCGAGCATGGCGGCGACGATGCCGCCGAGCCCGAAGGTGGCCATGATGCCCGCCACCTCCGCCACGCTCACGTTCATCCGCTCGGCCAGGAAGAACGCGGTGAAGGTCGAGTAGAAGGTGACGCCGGCCATGAACAGGAGCTTGCCGAGCCAGTTCCAGGCGAAGTCGGGGTTGCGGCGCGGGCTGAAGAGGTAGGGCTGGATCAGCAGCCGGGCGGAGAAAGGCTCTTCCGGCTTGGGCAGGTGACGGCTGTCGCTCTCGCGGACGAACGCGATGAACAGCATCAGGGCCACCGCGCCGATCGCACCGGGCACCAGGAACAGCAGGAGGTTGTTCCCCGTCACCGCGCCCGCCATGACCGTCCCGCTGACGGGCGCGAGCTGCTGGACGACGCCGGACAGGCCGGCGACCTTGCCGCGCTGGGACTCCGGCAGGCGGTCGGCCTGCGAGGCGGTCAGCAGGGTCATGACCGAGCCCCAGCCGATCTGCGCCAGCATCCAGCCGATGGTGAGCACCAGGATGCTGGGGGCCTGGGCCAGCACCACGAGGGCGATGACGCCGAGAGCGGTCAGGCCGATCAGGTACGGGCGGCGGCGGCCGAGCCGGGTTCGCGCGCGGTCGCTGAGCATCCCGAACACCGGCGTCGTCAGCAGGGCAGCGATGGCGCCGGCTCCGGTGACGTAACCGAGATACTCCTCGTTGCCGGGGGCGAGCTGGGCGACCCTGATCGACAGGGAGATCGAGATGGGCGTGACCAGCGCCATGAAGGAGCCGAACACGGCGATGACCATCAGCCAGATGTAGCCGGCGCCCACCTTCGGCCGGTCGTCGATGAGCGCGGCGGGCGGGTCGATGGGTGGCTGGTCGGCGTGGGTGAATGCCATGGGAACCTCGCAGGGGGATGAGTGCGGCATTCGCAGGGATGGGAGGGTCAGCGCCCGGTGGTCTGGAGCAGGAGGTCGATGTCCAGCAGGCCGCCGCTCATCGCGGCGAGCCTGCTGAGCGGCAGTGACTCGACCATGCGGAAGATCTCCGGGTCGGTGAGTACCGAGGGGTCCTGTCCCGCGCTCATCGCCTCGAGCAGGAGCGGGCCGCCGGTCGGGTGGGCGAGCCAGTCGCGGATGGGCGAGTGCCTGCTGAGGGGCTTGGTGAGAACGGGAGCGTCCACCGTCACGGTGGCTGTCAGGCGCAGGTCACGGGAGGAGGCGCCGACGGCGATCTCGAAGTCGCCGGCCTCCAGGACCCAGCGGCCGTGGTCGAGGCTGTAGGAGGACAGATCGCGTTCCTGCAGCTCGAACACGATCGGGGCGGATTCACCCGGGGCGAGCTCGATCTTGGTGAACGCCTTGAGCTCGCGGACGGGACGGTCGAGAGTGGAGTCGGGGTCGCCGACGTAGAGCTGCACGACTTCCTTGCCGGGGACCGGTCCGGTGTTGGTGAGCACGAGCCGCACCCGCACGGTGCTCGCGTCGGTCTCGACGTGCAGGTCGGAGTAGGTGAAGGCGGTGTAGGACAGGCCATGGCCGAAGGGGTAGGCGACCTGCATATCCTTGGCGTCGTAGTAGCGGTAGCCGACATACAGCCGCTCGCCGTAGGTCGGTCCCGGGTAGTTGAGGTAGGCGGGGGTGTCGGCCAGGCGCAGCGGGATCGTCTCGGCGAGGCGGCCGCTCGGGTTGGCGCGGCCGGTCAGCAGGTCGGCGATCGCGCCGCCGCCGGCCTGGCCGGTCAGCCAGCCTTCGAGGATCGCCTTGGCGTGGTGCCGCCAGGAGGCGACCTCGACGACGCCTCCGTTGGCCAGCACGACCACGACGTTCGGGTTGGCCTCGGCGACGGCCGCCAGCAGGTCGAGCTGGACGGCGGGCAGGTCGAGGTGCCCGCGGTCGAAGCCTTCCGACTCCTCGCCCTCCGGTAGCCCGAGGAACAGCACGGCCACGTCGGCGCCGGCCGCCGCGGCCACCGCCTCGGCGAGCAGTGCCGGGTCCTGGTCTCCGGACAGCAGGAATCCGGGGGCGAACGACAGCTCGGCGAAGTCGCCGGCCAGCGCGGTCAGGGCGTTGTCGACCCTGGTGGGGTTGATCTGGGAGCTGCCGGCTCCCTGGAACCTTGGCGTATGGGCGAACTCGCCGATCAGCGCGATTCGTGCTCCGGTGTTCAAAGGCAGGATGGCGTCGTCGTTCTTGAGCAGCACGGCCGACTCGGCGGCGGCCCGCCGGGCCAGGGCGTGATGCCGGTCGAAGTCCGCTTCGCCGCTCGGTTCGGCGGTGCGGCCGATCAGGGTGAGCAGGCGTGCGACGGCCTGGTCGAGCACCGCCTCCTCGATCTCCCCGGCCCGCACGGCGGCGACGAGGCGGGCGGCGCTGATGCCGTTGGTGCCGGGCATCTCCAGGTCGAGCCCGGCGGCGACGGCCGCGGCGGGGTCGGCGACCGCTCCCCAGTCCGACACGACCACCCCGTCGAAGCCCCACTCCTTGCGCAGCACCTCGGTCAGCAGCCAGTGGTTCTGGGTGGCGTAGACGCCGTTGACCTTGTTGTAGGCGGCCATCACCGTCCACGGCCGGGCGTTCTTCACGATGTGCTCGAAGCCGGCCAGGTAGATCTCCCGCAGGGTACGCTCGTCCACGTCGGCGCTCACGAGCATGCGGTCGGTCTCCTGGTTGTTGGCGGCGAAGTGC
The DNA here is from genome assembly GCF_039529455.1 of Nonomuraea bangladeshensis. Classification (NCBI taxonomy): domain Bacteria; kingdom Bacillati; phylum Actinomycetota; class Actinomycetes; order Streptosporangiales; family Streptosporangiaceae; genus Nonomuraea; species Nonomuraea bangladeshensis. The sequence continues at coordinate 28,780 of NZ_BAAAMV010000010.1, read as the reverse complement.
TTGACCGACGCGCCCACCCCCCGGCTCTGGATGCCGCGCACCAGCGCCGCTCCCAGATGCCCGGTCAGGACCGGGTCCTCCGACAGGTATTCGAAGTTGCGGCCGCACAGCGGTGAGCGCTTGATGTTGACGCCCGGCCCGAGGATGACGTCCACCCCGGCCGCCCGGCTCTCGGCGCCGAGCGCCTCGCCGACCTCCGTGAGCAGATCGGGGTCCCAGGACGAGCCGAGGGCCGCCGCCGTGGGGAAGCAGGTGGCGGGCAGGCTCGCCTCGAAGCTGAACTGCTCGGCGTCCGGGGCCACCTTGCGCAGACCGTGCGGACCGTCGGTCAGCGTGATCGACCGGATGCCGAGGCGCTCGATGTCCGCCGTCTCCCAGGCGCCCCGCCCGGACAGCAGCGTGGCCTTCTCCTCCAGCGTCAGCGCTGAGATGTCGATTCTGTTGTGCACGCGTGTTCCTTCTGCTGGTGGGGTCAGAGCCGGCCGTGGCGGGCGACGTGGCCCAGCCACGAGAGACTGGGCTTGGGGTGGCGTTCGAAGGTCTCGCGGTCGACGCCGATCAGCCCGAAGGTGGGCTCCCAGCTCCCCCACTCGAAGTTGTCGAGGGCACTCCAGTGGAGGTAGCCGCGTACGTCGATGCCGTCGTCCATGGCCTGCGACAGGTGCCGCAACGCTTCGGAGGTGTAGGCGATCCGCCGGGAGTCGTCGGCGGTGGCGATGCCGTTCTCGGTGACCAGGATCGGTATACCGCCGGTCACCTCCCAGGTGTGGCGGACCGCGATGCCCAGCGCGTCCGGCCGGTAGGCGAAGCCGGTCTGGGTGTTGTCCGGGCTGGGCGGATGCGGGACGACGCCGTTCTCGTCCACGGGCTGGCTGGTGTAGGACTGCACGCCGATGAAGTCGTCGCCGCGGGCCGCTTCCAGATACAGGTCCTCGCGCAGGTAACGCACCTCGCGCAGCTTGGCTTCGTTGCCCGGGGTCGGGGTGAGCGCCTGGTTGGCCACCGTCCACCCGACGGCCGCGCCAGTGTGCTTTCTGACGATCTCGCGGGCCGCGTGGTGGGCCTCAGCCAGTCTCCGCCCGATCTCCGGTCCGACTTCGGGCAGTGGGGGCCGGGTCTCGCCCTCGATGGTGGGCGTCGTCCACTTCTCGACGTCACCGGCCTGGGCCGCGCGGCTCATGGCGACCATCACGGCGAGCATGTTCGGCTCGTTGATCGTGCAGACCCACTCGACGCCGTCCAGGATGGCCGTGACCTCCCTGACGTAGCCGGCGAACCTGTCGATGGCGTCGTCGGCCATCCAGCCGCCCCGCTCGGCGAACCAGCGCGGGTTCGTGAAGTGGTGCAAGGTGACGACCGGCGTCAGACCCAGGGCCAGCGCGGTGTCTATCATGCGGCGGTAGTGCGCGAGTGAGGCGCGGGAGAAGTGCCCGGGGGTGGGCTCGACGCGCGCCCACTCGACGCCGAAGCGGTACGCGTTCAGCCCGGCCTCGGCGAGCAGCCGCATGTCCTCGGGATAGCGGTGGTAGCCGTCGACCGCGTCGCCGCTGCGCTCCAGGCCGGGCACCAGTTGCTCGCTCAGCCACCAGTCGCTGTCGGTGTTGTTGCCCTCGATCTGATGCGGCGCGGTGGCGGCGCCCCAGAGAAAGGTGGCGGGGAAAGTCAACGAGGTGCTCCCTCAGGCGGATGGACGACTCGAATGCGCAGGTGACACGTTTCGGTGACACGTGTCTGTGGTGGATGAGCTGACGTTAACAGCAGGTATCCCAGGGCTGACAAGAGCGGTTTCCGTAACGTATTCGCAACGGACCGCGAACCGTCCCTCCCATGACAGACACGTGTCACTACCCGTCTAGGATGAGATGCCCTGCCCCCAGCACCTCGACGTGAGGATTCATGACGCGACCTGCCAGAAGGATCACGAGCACCGACGTCGCGCGGGCGGCGGGTGTCTCCCGCACCACGGTGAGCGTCGTGCTCAACGACGCCCCGGGGCAGTCGATCCCCGAGGAGACCAGGCGTCGCGTCATGGAGGCGGCAGAACGCCTGGGCTACCGCCCGCACGCCTGGGCCCGCGCGCTGCGCGCCGGCCGGAGCGACGTCGCGTTGCTGGCCATTCCCGACCTGCCGATCGGGTCGAGCATCAGCCGCTTCATCGAGGAGCTCGCCACCGCGCTCGCGGCCTTCAACCTGACTCTCGTCACGCATCTCGAAGGGGCGCACGGCCGTCCACTGCCGGACGTCTGCGCCAGCGTCGGCGCATCGGCGGTGATCGGCTTCTACCCGTTCGACGCCGGCACCGCCCAAGCCCTGCGCCGCGCCGGCGCCACCGTCGTCCTGCCCCTCCCCTACGAGGACTCCTCGATGCAGCAGATCGGCCGGTTGCAGGCCGAGCACCTCATCGACCGGGGCCATCGGCGCATCGGCTACGCCCTCACCGCCGACGCGGCCCTGCGGCCGATGGCCGACGACCGCCTGCGAGGAGTGGCCGAGGCCTGCGCCCGGGCCGGCCTCGAACCTCCCGTGGAGCTGACCGTCGCCCTGAAGGTTCCGGACGCGGCGCAGGCGGTGCGGCACTGGACGGAGCGGTCGGTGACAGGTGTGTGCGCCTTCAACGACGACACCGCGCTCGCCGTCCTGGCCGGCGTCCACGAGCGTGGCCTGCGCTCCCCCGCCGACCTCGCCGTCATCGGCGCTGACGACATCCTCACCGCGCAAGTGGCGATCCCGCCCCTCACCACCGTGGTCTTCGATCTGCACGAGATCGCGCGCGACCACGCTGAGTCCGTGGTCGCGAGCCTTTCCGGCGCACAGCCGCGTGCGACCTCCGCCTCCGCCAGGCCCCGCGTGATCCAGCGCGCCTCCACCTGAAGCCCGATCCTCCGGCGAGACCTCGCCGCCCCCTGCCCCTTCATCGAGAGGATTCGCCATGCGATCCATCAGGGAAGCCGCGCTCGGCTCCGTCGCCGGCGCCGTGGAGCCGGCCTCCGACACGACAGGCGTCACCTTCCACCGCTCGTCCGGCACGACACGGGCCCGGCTGGGCGACCTCGGCTTCGACTTCATGAGCGCGATACCGTCCGGGGTCCGGATCGAAGCCATGACTGACGCCACGGCACTGGAGCTCGACGTCGAGCTCACCAAGATCCTGATGCCGGGCACGGCGGCGACGGGCACCGCCTTCGACCTGGTGATCGACGGAGACCTGCGCGAGCCGGTGGTCACCGATGAGCAGAACCTCATCGTGGTGGACCCGGCCACCGGCGGCATGGAGCTGCGGCCGGGCGGCCCCGCCACCCTCCGGTTCGACCTCGGTGAGGGCGGCGAAGAGCAGCGGGTGGAGATCTGGCTCCCCGCCGCGGCGGGACTCAAGCTGCTGGACGTCCGGATCCCCGACGGGGCGTCACTGCGTCCAGCGCCGGCCGAGGCCCCGCTGTGGGTACACCACGGCAGCTCCATCAGCCAGTGCTCCGAGGCCGAACGCCCGACCGGGACCTGGCCGGCGATCGTGGCCCGGCGGGCCGGCCGCTCGCTGCTCAACCTCGGCCTCGGCGGTCAGTGCCACCTGGACCAGTTCGTCGCCCGGACCATCCGCGACCTGCCCGCGGCCGCGATCAGCCTCGAACTCGGCATCAACGTCGTCAACGCCGACTCCCTGCGCGAACGCGCCTTCGTCCCGGCCTTCCACGGCTTCCTGGACACGATCAGGGACGGCCATCCCACGACGCCGATCCTCATCGTCACCCCGATCGTCTGCCCGGTCGCCGAGGACCATCCCGGCCCGACCCTCATGCGTGCCGATGGCCAGGTCCACGTGGCCGCACGGCCCGCCGAGCTGGGCGACGGCGCGCTCACGCTGACCCGCATCCGCGAGCTCTTGCACCAGCACACCGGTCTGCGCCGCAAGGAGGGCGACGAGAACCTGCACGTCCTCGACGGGCTCGCGCTCTTCGGCCCGGAGGACGTCGCCGATCTGCCCGACGGCCTGCACCCGAACGCGGCCGGCTACCGCCGCATGGCCGAGCGCTTCCTGCCCCTGGCCTTCGGCCACGAGGGCCCGCTGCGGTAGGTCAGCGGGCCACCGTGCGGAAACCCGCGTTGCCCATGCTGGAGTCGGGCGTGTTCGACGATCGGGCGGCGTTGCGGTAGCGGTTGCAGTAGGAGTCGTGGCAGAGGTAGGAGCCGCCGCGCAGCACGCGCAGGACCGGGGACACCCGGGGGCGCGGCTCGTGCGCCGGTCCCTGCGCGCGGGCGCGCTTGGCGTACGCGCGGGGGTCGAACGGGTCGTCGCACCACTCCCACACGTTGCCCACCGTCTGCCAGAGGCCGAAGCCGTTCGGCCGGTAGGTGCGCACGGGGGCGGTGGCCGGCCAGCCGTCGTCGCCGGTGTTGTGCCGGGGGAAGGCGCCCTGCCAGATGTTGACCTGCCACTGCCCGCTCGCGTCGAGGAGCTCGTCGCCCCAGGGGTAGCGGGCGCCCTCGAGGCCGCCGCGCGAGGCGCGCTCCCACTCGGCCTCCGTGGGCAGGCGCCGGCCCGCCCAGGCACAGTAGGCCTGGGCGTCGTGCCAGGTCACGTGCACGACGGGGTGGTCTTCGCGGCCGAGCAGGTCCGATCCTGGACCTTCCGGACGCCGCCAGCTCGCGCCCTCGACGAAGATCCACCAGGGGGCGCGGGGCGAGCTGCCGACCACCTCCGCTTCAGGGCGCACCAGCAGGTGGAAGACCGCAGAGGAACCGGCGGCCTCCGCCTCGGTGCGGTAGCCGGTGTCGTCGGCGAAACGGGCGAAGTCGGCGTTGGTCACGGCGGTCGCATCGATGTCGAACGCGTCGAGCCGCACCTCGTGCACGGGTGACTCGCCGTCGCCGGGCAGGCCGTCGCCGAAGGCGTCACCCATGCGGAAGGTGCCGGCCTCGATGTGGCACTGCTCGATCGCATGCGTGCCGTGCCGGAGTGGATCCGGCGCCCGCTCTCCTTGAGCGGCCGGGCCGCGGCGCGGGGTGCAGCACGAAGGACTATCGACAGACCGTGACACTTGTGGCATGGTATCACCATTCCACTTGTGGAATGGTTACCTTCGTCACAACGACAGGCGCACATCTCATGAAGCTTGAGATCCTGATTCTCAGCGCCCTGCTCATGCGTCCCAGCACGGGTTACGAGCTGAAGAAGTTCTTCGACACCTACGGCCGGTTCCTCCGGTCCAACACCACGATGAGTCAGGCGTACCGGACGCTCGCCGCCATGGAGAAGCGCGGCTGGGTGGAGCACACCGTCGAGGAGCGCCCCGGCGCGACCAACGCCAAGCGCTACCACGTCACCGAGGAGGGCCAGGCGGTCGTCCACGACTGGCTGGCCAGCCCCTACCAGCCGCCCTCGCGTTTCCAGGACCCCGACTTCGTGGTCCGGCTGGGCAGCGCCGCCTTCACGACGGTCGAGCACGTGATCGAGATTCTCGACATCGAGATCAACACCCGGCTGGCGGAGGTGGCGAAATACCGCCACCAGCCCGAAGACCATACCTTTCCCAGCATGCCGACCGATGGCAACACCGAGCTCGGCGCCCAGATCGCCGAGTGGATCCGCCGGCGCGGCACCGACGAGATGGACCGCCACATCGCCTCCCTCATCGAGCTGCGCCGCCGCCTGCTCGACGGCGAGCACATCAATGGCCAGGTTGCCGAGGAGACGTCGCGATGAGGGCCGTCATCGTCATGTTCGACAGCCTGAACCGGCACCTGCTCTCCCCCTACGCCGACACTTTCGTCGACGCCCCGAACTTCGCCCGCCTGGCCGCCAAGGCAGTGACGTTCGACAACTTCTACGCCGGCTCGCTGCCCTGCATGCCGGCGCGCCGCGAGCTGCACACCGGCCGCTACAACTTCCTGCACCGCAGCTGGGGGCCGCTGGAGCCGTTCGACGACTCAATGCCGGAGCTGCTCAAGCGGGCGGGCGTGCACACGCATCTGGTCTCCGACCATCCGCACTACTGGGAGGACGGCGGCGCGACCTACCACACCCGCTACAGCACCTGGGAGTTCTTCCGGGGCCAGGAGGGTGATCCGTGGAAGGGCGTGGTGGGCACGTCCGGCTCTCATCAGCAGGACGCGGTCAACCGGACGTACATGCCGACCGAGGCCGAGCACTCGCAGACCCGAACCGTCGACGCCGGCCTGCACTTCCTCGAGACCAACGTGCACGCCGACCGGTGGTTGTTGCAGATCGAGCTGTTCGACCCGCACGAGCCGTTCTTCACCCACCAGCCCTACAAGGACCGCTACCCGCACGACTACGACGGCCCGGAGTTCGACTGGCCGCCCTACCAGAAGGTGGCCGAGCCGAAGGCGCAGGTCGAGCACGCCCGCTACGAGTACGCCGCCCTGGTGTCGATGTGCGACCGCTCGCTGGGCCGCGTCCTGGACTTCATGGACGAGCACGCCATGTGGGACGACACGCTGCTGCTGGTCAACACCGACCACGGTTTCCTGCTCGGCGAGCACGGCTGGTGGGCCAAGACGGTCATGCCGTGGTTCAACGAACTGGTGCACCTGCCGATGTTCCTGTGGGACCCGCGCACCGGCGGCCGCGACCGGCGGCGCGGCGAGCTCGCGCAGACCATCGACATCGCCCCGACCGTGCTGCGCTACTTCGGCCTCGAACCCACCCCCGACATGCAGGGCAACGACCTGGCCACGACACTGGGCCATGAGGCCGTGCTGTTCGGGATCCACGGCGGCCACGTCAACGTCACCGACGGCCGCTACGTCTACATGCGCGCCGCCAAGGATCCGGCCAACGGCCCGCTCGAAGAGTTCACCCTCATGCCCACCCACATGCGCACGCGCTTCTCCCCCGGCGAGCTGAAGGAGTGGGAACCAGCTGAGCCGTTCACCTTCACCAAGGGCGTGCGCACCATGTGCCTGCCGGCCGCCCCCACGTACATGAACCCGTGGCAGCACGGCACGCTGCTGTTCGACCTCCAGCGCGACCCGGCCCAGGAGCACCCGATCGCCGACGACGACGTGGAGCTGCGCATGATCGAGCTGCTGCGCCGCCTCATGGTCGCCACCGACGCCCCGGCCAGCCAGTTCGAACGCCTGGGCATCCCGCGCGAGGGCGCCATCACGCGCGAGCACCTCCTCGTGCGTGAGCAGCGTGACCGCGCGGCCGTCGTCGCCGAGCCACTGCCCGCGATCGAGGACCTGCGCAACTCCGCCCTGCTGGGCACGCCCATCGTGGAGCTCCTGCGGATCGCCGGGGCCAAGGACGTCCTCGCCGCAGAAGCACCCGAGCTGACGCAGTCGGAGCTGCTCGCCGCCCCCGCCACCCTGACCCTTCTGGACCTCGCTCGTTACGGCTACGTGCCGGCCGCGGTGCTGCGCCGCATCGACGAGCGGCTCTGACACTCCCTCCCCGCACAACTGCAGACAGGGGCACCCCCATGGATGCCAGCGCTTCCACCGCGCCCGCACAACCCGCAGCGGCCGACGTCCCCCACCGCTGGCGCAACGTCGCCATCATCTCGGGCGTCACGGTCGTCGACAACACCGAAGCCGGCCTGATCAACACCATCTTCCCCACCCTGGCGAACTCCCTGCGGCTCGACAGCAGCCACCTCGGCATCATCGGCGCGCTCGGCAAGGTCGCCAGCGTGCCCGCCGGGCCGTTCTGGGTGTGGCTGACCACCAAGATCGGCCGCCGGGCCACTCTGTCCGTCATCACCGTGGCCGGCGGCCTGTTCGGCATCGCCGCCGGGTTCTCACAGAACTTCGCCACGATTCTGCTCTTTTGCACGCTCATGTCCGCCTCGGTGATCGGCGCCGTGCCGATCGCGATGACCGTCGTCACCGACTCCTTCGCCGACGAGCAGCGGGCCCGGGCCACCGGTGTCCTCTACGCCCTGCCCACGCTGATCGGCCTCCTCATCGCGCCCGCCCTGGCCATGTTCCTGTCCTTCCCGGACGGTTGGCGATGGGCCTTGTGGACACTCGGCGGCGCGTGCATCCTCGCCGGCCTCGTCGTCACCGTCTGGTTCAAGGACCCGGGAACCGGGGCCGCCGAGAAGCAGCTCGCCGGCCTCTCGAACGAGCAGACTGCGAAGATCACTCTTGGCTCCGTCCTGGGGCTGTTCCGCATCCCCACCTATGCGGTGATGATGGTGAGCCGGCTGCTGTCGGGGCACCTGCTGATCACCATCTTCGGCGTGCAGTTCCTCGTCACCGAGCGCGGCCTGAGCAACACCGTCGCTGCCCTGGTCGCGGTGCCCTTCAGCGTCGGCTACGCCATCACGACGCTGGCCGCCGGGTTCCTCCTGCCGAAGCTCGACCGGCTCATGCCGTACCGGGGCCGCGTCCTGGTGCTGCAGCTCGCGCAGATCCTCTTCGCCGCCGCGGCCTTCTTCGGCACCCAGTTCCGCTACGAGGACATCGCCCTCTACTCCGTCTTCTGGGGCCTGCTGGGCATCTGCCAGGGGCTGAACCCGCCCGTCAACCGGCCTCTGGTCGCGGCCGTCGTACTGCCGGAGCTGCGCGGCCAGGCGTTCGCGATCTGGCTGACGGTGTTCGAGACCATCGCCTGGGCGCTGTTCTCGCTGCTGGCGGGCATGCTCGCGGCCGCCCTCAGCATCCAGGGCGTGTTCCTCTGGCTGCTGGTCCTGCTGATGATCGCCAACGGCCTGGTGCTCGGCCTCCTCTACCGCACCTACCCGCGCGACGCCAGGCGGGTCGAAGACACCCTCGAACTGCGCCGCAGGGAAGCGCTCGCCGACTAACCTTCTTCGTCGTGCCGGGGCTGGTGCCGAAACCCCGCCCCGGCGCTTCCTCAGGCCGCCGACCAGCCGCCGTCCACCGGCACGATCGCGCCGTTGACGAACGAGGCCGCGTCTGAGGCCAGGAACAGGGCAGCGTCCGCCATCTGCTCAGGCTCGGCCCGGCGCTCTCCGAGAGCGAGCACCGGGCCGAGGCGCGCGGTGCCGGTCGGGTCGAAGGTGGTGCCGTTGGCGATGTTCGTGATGGTGGGGCCGGGCAGGATGGCGTTGCAGCGGATGCCGTCCTTGGCGTAGGCCCAGGCCACACTCTTGGTCAGGCCGACGACGCCGTGCTTGAGGCGGTGTAGGCGGCACCGGCCGCGCCGCCGCGGATGCCGGCCTCGGAAGCGGTGTTGACGATGGCGCCGCCGCCCTGGCGCAGCATGTGCGGCAGGACGGCGTGGGTGACCAGGAAGGTGCCGGTCAGGTTCACGCGCAGGACGTGCTCCCACTGTTCGATCGGGATGTCGGCGGGCAGGGCCATCGTGTCCATGATCCCGGCGTTGTTGCACAGCACGTCGATGCGCCCGTAGGCGCCGATCGCCGCCTCCGCCAGGGCCGAGACCGCCGTCTCGTCGCCGATGTCGGCGGCTACGGCCACGGCCTGGTCGCCGATGGCCGAGGCGGTCTGCCTGGCGCTTTCCTCGTTGAGGTCACAGGCCACGACGCGGGCGCCGGCCTTGGCGAAGGCGACGGCCATCGCCCGGCCGATGCCGGAGCCGGCACCCGTGATGAGGGCGACGCGACCGTCGAAGGTCGTGGTCAAGAGGTGGTCCTTTCGGTCTGACCGGCCTGGCTGCGGCTGGCGATCCCATGACATCCGGACGCCATCGTCCGGTTGCTAGCCTAGTCACCGTGAGTGCCACGCGTCGACCCAACAGAGGACCAAGCGCCGCGGCGGGCAACCGCGCGGCACTGATCGCGGCGGCCCGGAACGCCTTCGCCGCCTCCGGCTACGACGCCTCGCTCACCGACGTCGCGCGGGCGGCCGGGGTCGGACAGGGCAGCCTCTACCGTCACTTCCCCGATCGCCTCAGCCTCGCCCTGGCCGTCTTCGACGACAGCATCGCCGAACTGGAGGCGCTGGCCGCCAGGCCCGGCACCACCTTGGAGGAGGTGCTGGCCCTGGTCACCGAGCAGGCCATCGCCTCGACCACGTTCATCCGCCTGGTCACCATGCCGCCGCAGCCGGACCCGCGGATCCTCGAGCTGCGCGAACGCGTACAGAACCTGCTGGAAGGCGGGCTCGCCGAGGCTCAGCGCGCGGGCCGCGTGCGGGCGGAGGTGACGACCCACGATCTGCTCCTGGCCATCGGCATGCTGGCCCTCCTGCTCGCCGAGCTTCCCGAACAGGCCGGGCGCACCCAGGCCGCCGAGCGGATCTGGCGGATGCTCCGGCACGGCATCGAGACGTGAGACCCGCTCAGCGCGTGGCCGCGTGCCGGGCGGCGCGGTAGCCGAAGACGACGGCGGGGCCGATGGTGGAGCCCGGGCCGGGATAGGTGCGGCCCATGACCGAGGCGGTGGTGTTGCCCGCCGCGTACAGACCCGGGATGACCGTCCCGTCCTCGCGCAGCACGCGGGCCTGCTCGTCGGTCAGCAGGCCGCCTTTGGTGCCCAGGTCGCCCGGATAGACGCGGACGGCACGGAAGGGCCCCTTCTCCAGTGCGCCGAGGTTGGGGTTGGGCTTGACCCGCGGATCGCCGTAATAGTTGTCGTAGACGGTGCGGCCACGGCCGAAGTCCTCGTCCACCCCGGAACGGGCGAAGCCGTTGAAGCGCCCGACGGTCGCGCCCAGCCGGGCGGGGTCGAGGCCGATCTTCGGGGCCAGCGCCTCCATGGTGGGAGCTTCGAAGAGCAGGCCGGCCTGGCGCCACTTTCCGACCTGGCCGACCAGGGCGGAGTTCAGGTAGCGCCGGGCGTGCCGGACGTCGCTGATCATCCACATCGGCCCGGGCACGTCGTGAGCCAGCATGGCATGCCCGACGTCGATGTAGGACGCGGACTCGTTGGTGAAACGCTCGCCGTTCGCGTCCACGATGATCGAGAACGGGAACGACCGTTCGGAGACGAGGAAGCGCGCCTTGCCGTCGGGGCCGAGCAGGGAGGCGCCCCACCAGGCGTCGTCCATGAGCGCCACCGTGCCGCCCGCCCGCATACCCGCCTCGATGGCCGTGCCGAGGTCGCCTTCGGGGGCGGAGGAGTAGCCAGGGATGCCGTGGTGCTTCTCCCGCCACTCGGCGTTGTTGGCGAATCCGCCGGCGGCCAGGACGACACCGCGCCGGGCCCGGACCCGGCGCTTGCTCCCGTTCCGCTGCACGATCGCCCCCACCACGGAATCGCCTTCGACGATCAGGTCGACGACCGGCGCCGACAGCCAGACGGGGGTCTGCTGGGTGCGGACGACGTGCATGAACGAGGCGGCGAGCGCTCCGCCGATACCGGCCGGGCGTTTGCCGCCGGCGAGGTGGCCCAGCGAGCGGAAGACGAAACGCGCGCCGCGGGCGAAGCCACTCGGCGTGGACCAGGCACGTGTCAGCAGCCACACGTCGTCGGTCATGAGCGGCAGCGGGATGCCGCTCTCCTTGGAGCGGGCGCTGTCGTAGAAGTCGCCGAGCAGCTTGGTGTTGAACGGGGCGGCCTCGATCGCCCTGCCGACCTTGCCGCCGGGCCGGTCAGGATAGTAGTCGGGGTAGTCCGGGGACCTGCGCCACCGCACCCCCTTACGGCCGAGGAAGGCCACGACCTCGGGGGCCGTCTGCACGTAGGCCTTCCGCCGTTCGGGTGAGGAGGCTGGGCCGGCGTCGGCGATGACCTCGTCCATGTACCGCAGGGCCTCCTCGGCGGAATCGTGGACGCCGTCGCGGAGCATGAGCGGGTTGGCCGGCATCCACAGCCCGCCTCCGGAGATGGACGTGGTGCCGCCCCAGCGCGCGGTACTCTCCGCTACCACAACGTCCAGCCCCTGGTCGGCGGCGGCGATGGCGGCGGTCAGGCCCGCCGCGCCGGAGCCCGCGACGAGCACGTCGGCGATGTCGTCCCACTGATCGGTCAACGCAAGTTCCCTTCAGCACACCAGCGAACCGGACGGGTGCGTCCGGTAGGGCTGTAGTCTGGGCGATGACCACGCCCCAGGTCAATGAGGGGGCCGCCGTGCAGCGCCAGCTACTAAATCGCATGATTTACTGTGGCGAGTCATGTGATTCAACGGTTTGTGGACGGAGCTTCCATGAGCAAGGTCTGGTTCATCACGGGCACGTCGCGGGGTCTTGGCCAGCGCTTCGCCGAGGCGGCGCTGGCGCGCGGCGACCAGGTCGCGGCGACCGCCCGCGATCTCGATACGCTGCAGGACCTCGTCGCTGCGCACGGCGACGCGGTCCTGCCGCTGCCCCTGGATGTGACCGACAGGGCGGCGGCGACCGACAGGGTCCGGCGCGCCCACGAGCACTTCGGCCGCCTGGACGTCGTCGTCAACAACGCCGGCCACATCGTGCACGGCGCCGTCGAGGAGCTGGAGGAGCAGGACCTGCGCGACCAGCTGGAGACGAATCTGTTCGGGCCGCTGTGGGTGATCCAGGCGGCACTGCCCCTCCTGCGCCGCCAGGGCGGCGGTCGCATCATCCAGATCTCCAGCCTCGCGGGCGTGGCCGCCTACCCCACGCTGGGCGCGTACCACGCCTCGAAGTGGGCGCTGGAGGGCATCAGCGAGTCCCTGGCCGGCGAGGTCGCCCAGTTCGGCATCAAGGTCACCATCGTCGAGCCCGGCGCGTACAGCACGGGCCTCGGCACCGGCGCGGTCAAGTCCGCTCCCCTGGCGGAGTACGACCATCTGCGGGAAGCGCTCTCGACCGGATCGCACGCTCGCGAGCTGGGCGACCCGGCATCGGCCGCACAGGCCCTGCTGCGCATCGCCGACGCCGAGAACCCGCCGCTGCGGGTCGTCTTCGGCGCCCATCCGTACCAGGCCGCCCGGCGGCTCTACGCCGAGCGGCTGGACACCTGGGCCGAGTGGGCCGAGGTGTCCGCCCAGGCCTGAGAACCCCGGAACGGCGAGCGGGCCGGTCAGGACCGGGGGGTCACCGGAGCCTGCCACATGCCGGCGATCGCGTCGATCAGGACGGCGGCGAGGTCGTCCCAGCTCGGCTGGCGGGTGGAGGTGCCTTCGGACAGGGCGCGCTCCCGTTCGACGCACATCTGCACGATCGCGTACCGGGCCATGACCCAGCGCTGCTCGCGCACGGCGGGCGGCAGGTCGGCCAAGCACCGGTTGACGCCGTCCACGAGCAGCCGCAGCGACGGCGACGGCAGCGACTCCTCGACGGTGATCTCGAACAGCGCCGGGTCGGCCATCACCTGGGCGCGGAAGCGGGCGTACCAGCTGGGGCTGCCCTGGTCGTCCAGATGCCGGGTGAGCGGGAGCACCAGGCAGCCCACCCAGTCGCGGACCTCGGTGGAGCCGGCGATGTCCGCCACCATCCACACCCTGAGCCGTTCCATCTCCTCGGCATGCTTGCGCGCGATCGCGCGTACCAGGTCGGCCTTCGTGCCGAAGTGGTAGCCCACCGCGGCGCTGTTGCCCTGCCCGGCGGCCTCGCTGATCTGGCGGTTGGAGACCGCGTGCACCCCGTGCTCGGCGAACAGCCGTTCGGCGGTCGTCAGGATCAGCTCCCGCGTCGCGCTTCCACGCTCGGGCCGCGCCGTCCTGCTCGCCATCGCTCACTCCTTCACGCCAGGCCGTCATCGACCACAGGGACCAATCACCTCAAGCATATGGTTCAATGAAGTAAATCGCACGATTTAAATTGTTCGCATGGCTGGAGACCCTCCATGTCCCTCACTCTTGCTCCACCTGCCGATCCCCACAGCTCCGCCCCGCCACGGCCCGCCGTGATCGTGGGCATTCTGGCCTTCGCCGGGATCGTCACCGCCTCGATGCAAACCCTGGTGATCCCGCTGGTCCCGAAGCTGCCCGGGCTTCTCGGCGCCTCAGCCGCCGACGCCAGCTGGGCGGTGACCGCCACCCTGCTCGCCGCCGCCGTGGCGACTCCGGTCGTGGGACGGCTGGGCGACATGTTCGGCAAGCGCCGCATGTTGCTGGTCAGCCTCGCCCTGCTGACGGTCGGCTCGGCGATCGCCGGTCTGTCCACCGACCTTACGCCGATGATTATCGGACGCGTGTTGCAGGGCCTGTCCGCCGGAGTGATCCCGCTCGGCATCAGCATCATGCGCGACGAGCTGCCGCCCGAACGGCTGGGCGCGGCGACCGCGACGATGAGCTCGTCCATGGGGGTCGGCGGCGCCATCGGGCTGCCCGCCGCCGCGCTGATCGCCGACCACGCCGACTGGCATGTGCTGTTCTGGATCTCGGCCGGGCTGGGCGCCATCGCCGCCGTGCTGGTGCTCACCCTCATCCCCGAGTCCCGGGTCCGTACGGGCGGGCGCTTCGACCTGATCGGCGCCGCCGGGCTGTCGGCCGTCCTGGTGTGCCTGCTGCTGGCCATCTCCAAGGGCACCGACTGGGGCTGGACCAGCGGCCTGACCATCGGCCTGCTCGTGGCGGCCGTCGTCGTGCTGCTGGCCTGGGGCTGGTGGGAGCTGCGCACCCGGCAGCCGCTGGTCGACCTGCGCACCACCGCCCGCCGTCAGGTGCTGCTGACCAACCTGTCCTCGGCCATGTTCGGCTTCGCGATGTTCGGCATGTCACTCGCCTTCCCGCAACTGCTGCAGCTACCGGCCGCCACCGGCTACGGGCTCGGGCAGACGATGCTGGCCGTCGGCCTCGTCCTCGCACCGCAGGGACTGGTGATGAGGGTCGTCTCCCGCTGGTCGGCCCGCATCTCCGCCGCCCGGGGCCCGAAGGTCACCCTGATGCTGGGGGCTCTCGTGGTCGCCGCCGGCTACGGCCTGAGTGTCGTGCTGATGTCGGCCATCTGGCAGCTCGTCCTGGTCTCCTGCGTCATCGGCGCGGGCGTCGGGTTCGCCTACGGCGCCATGCCCTCGCTCGTCATGGCCGCGGTCCCGGTCTCGGAGACCGCCGCCGCCAACAGCCTCAACACCCTCATGCGAGCGATCGGCACATCCGTCTCCAGCGCCGTGGCCGGCGCCGTCCTGGCCAGCCTGACCATCACCCTCGGCGGCGCCGCCTTCCCCTCCCAGAACGGGCTGCGCCTGGTCCTGGCGATCTGCGCGGCCGCCTCCCTGCTCGCCCTCGCCATCGCCGCCTTCCTGCCCGCCAAGAACACTGCAACTCACTGATCGAAGGAGAACACTCATGGCCACCTACGTACTCGTCCACGGCGGCGCGCACGGCGGCTGGTGCTACCAGCGCGTCGCCCGCATCCTGCGCGGGGCGGGACACGAGGTGCACACCCCCACCATGACCGGCGTGGGCGAGCGGGCCCACCTGCTGCGCCCGGACATCGACCTCGACTTCCACATCAAGGACATCACCACGGTGCTGGAGTACGAGGACCTGCGCGAGGTGATCCTGGTCGGTCACAGCTACGGCGGCATGGTCATCACCGGCGTCGCCGACCGCGCCACCGACCGCATCGGCCACCTCGTCTACCTCGACGCCGCCACCCCGGTCAACGGCGAGGCCCTCGCCGACGTCTCCCCAGGATCGATGCGGGCCGCCCGGGCCGCCGGCCGCGTGGTCGACGGTGTCGAACTCGTCCTGTGGCCCGGCACCGAGCCGATCCCGCACTACGGCGTGACCGACCCGGCCGACATCGCCTGGCTGACCGAACGGCTGACCCCGCACCCGTACAAGTGCTTCGAACAGCCGCTGCGCCTGTCCAACGAGGCCGCGCTGTGGGACCTTCCGCAGACCCACATCCTCTGCACCAACACCCTCCCCCACCGCGACCCCGCCCGCATGGCGAAGGCCGCCGCCTCCGACCGGGTCTGGGACATCGACACCGGACACGACCTGATGATCACCGAACCCAAGGCCGTCGCCGATCTGCTTCTACGGGTCGCCGCCGCCTGAACCCCCACCCACGCAGAAAGGAAGATCGACCGTGAAAGTCACCATCGACGAGGACAAGTGCTGCGCCGCCGGCACGTGCGTGCTGCTCGCGCCGGAGGTGTTCGATCAGCGCGACGAGGACGGCGTCGTGATCCTGCTGGACGAACGGCCCGCCGAAGAACTGCACCCGGTGGTCCGCGAGGCCGCCGACGTCTGCCCCGGGGCCGCGATCCTGGTGAGCGAGGACGCGTGAGCGTCCCCAACGACGTGCTCGTGGTCGGCGCCTCCGCCGCCGGCCTGGCCACCGTGGAGGCCCTGCGGCGCAAGGGCTACGCGGGCCGGGTGACCGTGCTGGGCGCCGAGCCGCACCTGCCCTATGACCGGCCGCCGCTGTCCAAGCAGGTCCTGGCAGGAAGCTGGGAGCCCGAGCGCGCCCAGCTGCGGCCCCCGGCCGTGCTGTCCGCGCTGGACGCGGACTTCGTGCTCGGCGACCCGGCGACCGGCTTCGACGCCTCGGCGCGTGCGGTGCGCACGGCGTCGGGGCGGGTGCTGAGCGCGGACGCGGTCGTGGTGGCCACCGGTTTGCGTCCCCGGACGCTGCCCGGCCAGGACGGGCTGGTCGGCGTGCACGTGCTGCGCAGCCTCGACGACGCGCTGGCTCTGCGGATGGACCTGCTGTCCTGCACGCGCCTGGTGGTGGTGGGCGACGGGGTGCTCGGCGCCGAGATCGCCGCCACCGCGTGCGGCCTGGGTGTGCCGGTCACCCTGGCCGGCCCGCAGGCGGCGCCGCTGGCCCTCCAGCTCGGCCGGCCGGTCGCGGACCTGCTCGCCGAGCTGCACACCGAACGCGGGGTCGAGCTGCGGCTCGGCGCCGCGGTGACCGGGCTGGCCGAACGGCAGGGCCGCGTCACCGGCGTGCGCCTGGAGACCGGCGAGGTGCTGCCGGCCGACGTCGTCGTGGTGGCGTTCGGCGCCGCGCCGGCCACCGAGTGGCTCTCCGGCAGCGGCCTCGAGCTGGACAACGGGCTGGTCTGCGACTCCCGCTGCCGGGCGGCGGAAGGCGTGTACGCGGCCGGCGACGCGGCCCGCTGGCACCACGAGACGCTGAGCCGGCCGGTACGCCTGGAGAACCGCACCAACGCCACCGAACAGGCCATCGCCGTCGCCGGCAACCTGCTGGGCGAGGACCGCCCTTACACGCCCATCCCCTATTTCTGGACCGACCAGTTCGACGCCAAGATCCACGTGCACGGGATGCCGTCCCCGGACGCCGAGGTGTCCATCGTGGAGGGCGCCCTGGCCGAGCGCCGGTTCGTGGCCGTGTACCGGCGCGACGGCCAGGTCACGGGCGTGCTGGGCTGGAACATGCCCAAGCAGGCCCGCCAGCACCGGCAGCAGCTCACCGCGGCCTTCCAGCTCGCGGGGCCGGCCTGATACGCCTCCAGCCGCGCTTGTCAGGGGATCGGGGTGGGTCGCAATCTGACCCCCTCGGCCTCCTGCTGTCGCAGCAGACCCTTACGACGGCGTGCCGTGGACGGGCGCCTGCCAGATCGCGACGATCACCTCGATCAGAGCGTCGGCGGTGTCCGTCCAGGTGGGACGGAAGGTGGGGGCGCCCTCGGCGAGAGCCCGTTCCCGCTCGACGCACATCTGGGTGACCAGATGGCGGGCCATGGTGACGCGTTCGTGCTGCACCTCGGCGGGCAGGCCGGGCAGGCAGCGGGCCAGGCCGTCCTGGAACAGCCGGACGATCGGGGCGGCGGTAAGGGCTTCGTCGATCATGATGGCGCTGAACGCGGGGTCGGCCATGACCTGGGCGGTGAAGCGGGCGTACCAGGTGGGGGTGCCCAGGCTCTCCAGGTGCTCGGTGTACGGCCGGACCAGGCACGCCACCCAGTCGCGCGGGTCGGTGGAATCGCCGAGGCCGGTCATCATGCGTTCACGGCGGCCCTCGATCTGCTCGGCGTGCTTGCGGGCGATGGCCCGGATCACGTCCGCCTTGGTGCCGAAGTGATAGCTGACAGCGGCGTTGTTGCCGTGGCCGGCGGCCTCGCTGATCTGGCGGTTGCCGACGGCGTGCACGCCATGTTCGGCGAACAGCCGCTCGGCCGCGCTCAGCAGCGCCTCCCGGGTCGCGCTGACCTGCTCGTCTCGTCGTCTCATCCTGCTCTTCATCGTCTTCCACCGCACCGGGACTGCGCGCCAGCCTGCCACGGCCCAGTCCCTCAGGTCGCCGCGGGTCCTTCGCCGTGCCGGCGAGGTGTGACGGGAGGACAGCTTACGCACAGGCGGGCCGAATGGCCGTTCCAACTGCGGGTCCTGGGTTGACAGGTGTCCGCCCCTGTGACAATTTAAATCAATCCGTTTATTTAAATCAACCACTCGACTTACTTGCTGGGTAGCCGTACGCGGCCCGTCCCGCTGTCTGCCTGGCCCCACCTCATAGGGAGCTCACATGACAAACGCCGATGACCTGGCCGGCGTACTTCGCCCACCCGGCGGGCTGCTCGAAGGGAAGGTCGCCGTGATCACCGGCGCCGGCGCGGGGATCGGTCAGGTCTGCGCGGCGGTGTTCGCCGGTGAGGGCGCGAAGGTGCTCGCCGCGGACCTGAGCGGCGGCCAGGACGACACGGCCGCCGCGCTCGGCCCCTCGGTGAGTCCCTTCCGCGTCGACGTGCGCCGCGAGGAAGACGTCGAGGCGATGTTCGCGCGCGCCATCGAGGTGTTCGGCCGGGTGGACGCGCTGGTCCACGTGGCCGGCATCCCGGGCAGCCGCCGCAGCGCCGAGATCACGACCGAGGAGTACGAGGACCTGACCTCGGTGCACCTGCGCGGCACGGTCCTGTGCGACAAGCACGCCGTGCGCGCCATGGTCCCCACCGGCGGCGGCGCCATCGTCAACTTCTCCTCCGCCGCCTCGCTGAACGTGGACGAGCGAATCTCGATGGCCTACTCCGCCGCCAAGGCCGGCGTCAACGCCCTCACCAAGGCCATCGCCGTGCAGTACGGGCCGCAGGGCATCCGCGCCAACGCGGTGGCGCCCGGCTTCACCCTCAGCAAGAAGAACTTCGCCGCGCCGCCCGAGATCATGCGCGAACTGGCCGGCAAGGCGGCACTCGGCCGCGCGGGGCAGCCGCAGGAACAGGCCAACGTCGCGGCCTTCCTGGCCTCTGACCTCGCTTCGTTCGTGACCGGAGTCATCGTGCCCGTCGACGGCGGCTGGTCCGCGAAGCTCGCCTGAATCACATCTCACAGGAGGAACCATGACGACAATTCCCGACTACGACATCGCCCGCCCGGCGACCTGTCCGCTGGATCCCGCCCCCGCGATGCGGGCCCGGCAGGAGGAGGGCCCGCTGACCCGGGTCCGGCTGTGGGACGGTAGCACGCCGTGGCTGGTCACCGGCCACGCCGAACACCGCGCCGTGCTCGGCAGCTCCAAGGTCAGCGTCTCCCCTTTCAACGGCATCCCCCGCCTCTCACCTGCTGAGGCGGCCGCGATGGAGGGCATGGCCAAGCAGGAGAACGCCGGCGGCATCGGCTTCATCATGATGGACGACCCGGAGCACGCCCGGCTGCGCCGCATGGTCACCTCCGCGTTCACCATCAAGCGGGTCGAGGCCATGCGGCCGGAGACCCAGAAGGTCGCCGACGACCTGATCGACGCCATGCTGGCCGGGCCGAAGCCCGCCGACCTGGTCGAGGCGTTCGCGCTGCCGCTGCCGTCCCTGGTGATCTCCAACCTGCTCGGCGTCCCGTACGACGACCACGACTTCTTCCAGTCCAACAGCAAGGTCATCATCAACCGCACCTCGACTCCCGAGCAGCGGGGGCAGGCTCAGCGGAATCTGGGCCAGTACCTGGACGGGCTCATCGGCGAGAAGCTCACCAATCCCGGCGACGACCTGCTGTCCGGGCTGGTGGAGCGGGTCAACAGCGGTGAGCTGACCCGGCCGGAGGCCGCCCAGATGGGGGTGTTGATGCTGTTCGCCGGCCACGAGACCACCGCCAACATGATCACTTTGGGCACGCTGGCCCTGCTGCAGAACCCCGACCAGCTCGCCCTGCTGCGCGACAGTGACGACCCCAAGCTGATCACCTCGGCGGTCGAGGAACTGCTGCGCTACCTCACCATCACCCACGGCGGCCTGCGCCGCGTCGCCATGGAGGACATCGAGATCGCCGGCCAGGTCATCAAGGCCGGCGAGGGCATCGTCGTGGTCAACGAGACCGCCAACCGCGACCCGGCCGCCTTCCCCGACCCCGACCGGCTCGACCTCACCCGCGACGCCCGCCGCCACGTCACCTTCGGCTTCGGCGTGCACCAGTGCCTCGGCCAGCCGCTGGCCCGCATGGAGCTGCAGGTCGCCTACCTGGCCCTGCTGCGCCGCATCCCGACCCTGGCGCTCGCCGCCGACGTCGAGCAGATCCCGTTCAAGCACGACGGCTTCGTCTACGGCGCCTACGAGCTGCCCGTCACCTGGTAAGGACCCCATGAAAATCATCATCGAGCAGGACAAGTGCGTCGCCTCCGGCCAGTGCGTGATGGCCGCCGACGACGTGTTCGACCAGCGCGACGAGGACGGCATCGTCGTGCTGCTGAACGAGACCCCGTCACCCGAGCGGCTCGCGGACGTCCAGCAGGCCGCCCTGGTCTGCCCCGCCCTGGCCATCACCGTAGAGGAGTGAAGTGAACGATCAGCTGATGTACCGGCGCGAGTTCTACGTCGGCGGCGAGTGGGTCAAGCCCGCCGGTGACGAGGTGCTGAAGGTGGTCTCCCCCTCCAGCGAGGAGGTCGTCGGCGAGGTGCCCGTGGCGACCGTCGAGGACATCAACCGCGCCGTGGCCGCCGCCCGCGCCGCCTTCGACCACGGCCCCTGGCCCCGCATGACCCCTGCCGAGCGGGCCGACGTGCTGGTCCGCGCCGCCGACCTGGTCAAGCAGCGCGCCGCCGAGATCGCCGAAGTGCTGGTGGAGGAGATGGGCGTGGCCAGCAGCCAGGCCCCGTTCCAGACCGCCACCGTCGCCCCGGTCTTCGAGTACTACGCCGAACTGATCCGCACCTACGACTTCGACCGCCTGGTGCGCCGCGGCGACATGGCCGGGCTGGTGACGTCGGAGCCGGTGGGCGTGGTCGCCGCGATCGTGCCGTGGAACGCCCCGGTCACGCTGTCGGCGTGGAAGCTCGCCCCGGCGCTGGCGGCCGGCTGCACCGTGGTGCTCAAGCCGCCGCCGGAGACGCCGCTGAGCCCGTACATCCTGGCCGAGGTGCTGCACGAGGCGGGCGTCCCGGCCGGGGTCGTCAATGTCGTGCCCGGCGACCGCGCGGTCGGCGAGCACCTGGTCACCCACCCGGGCACCGACAAGGTCGCCTTCACCGGCTCCACCGCCGCCGGAAAGCGGATCATGAGCCTGTGCGGGAACCAGATCAAGCGGGTCTCGCTGGAGCTCGGCGGCAAGTCGGCCGCGGTCCTCCTGGACGACGCCGAGGTGGAGACCATCATCCCCAAGCTGGTCGGCGGCGCCATGCACAACTCCGGGCAGGTGTGCGCGGCGCAGACCCGCGTCCTCGTCCCCCGCTCCCGCTACGCCGAGGCCCTGGAGGCCGCCGCCGCCAAGGCCGTGACCGTGCCCGTCGGCGACCCGCATGACCCGGCCACGGTGGTGGGCCCGCTGGTGGCCGAGCGGCAGCGCGAGCGCGTGGAAGGCTACATCAACCTGGACGAGGGCTTCCGCGTGGTGGCCGGCGGCGGACGTCCTCGTGACCTGCCCAAGGGCTGGTACGTCGAGCCCACCATCCTCGGCGACGTCGACAACTCGATGCGGGTCGCGCAGGAGGAGATCTTCGGTCCCGTCCTGTGCCTGATCCCGCACGACGGCGACGACGACGCCGTCCGCATCGCCAACGACACCCGCTACGGCCTGTCCGGCAGCGTCTGGTCCGCCGACCCGGCGCGTGGCCTGGCCGTCGCCCGGCGGCTGCGCACCGGCGGAGTCATCGTGAACGGCAGCCCCTCCCCCATGCCGCTGACCCCGTTCGGCGGCTTCAAAGAGTCCGGCCTCGGCCGCGAACTCGGCCCCGAAGGGCTGCAGAGCTTCCTCGAACCGCGCACCATCGGCATTCCTCCGCACCTGGGAGACTCCCTGTGAAAGTCGCCGTCTCCTACGAGCCGAACCAGCCACTCGTCCTGGAAGACCTGCCCACCCCGAAGATCGGCCCCCGCGACGTGCTGGTGAAGGTCGCGGCCAGCGGCATCTGCCACACCGACCTGACCTCCATCAACCGCGCCGAACGCACGTCCCCGATCGTGCCAGGCCACGAAGCCTGCGGCACCGTCGAGGCCGTCGGGCCCGACGTGCGCCGCGTCAAGACAGGCGACCGCGTGCTCGCCTCCGTCTCACCCGCCTGCGGCTCCTGCTGGTGGTGCGTCAACGGCATGTCCAACCACTGCGAACGCGGCGCGGTACGGATGGCGCCCCGCTTCGACCTGCCCGACGGGCGGCAGGCCCCCGCGCTGTGCGGGTGCGGCTCGTTCGCCGAGGCCATGGTCGTGGACGAGGCCACCGTCGTCGCCGTACAGACCGACCTGCCCGACGAGCAGCTCGCCCTGCTCGGCTGCGGCGTGATGACCGGCGTCGGCGCCGCGCTCAACACCGCCCAGGTCCAGCCCGGCTCCAGCGTCGCCGTCGTCGGCTGCGGCGGCGTCGGCCAGTCGGTCATCCAGGGCGCGCGCATCGCTGGCGCTGCCGTCATCATCGCCATCGACCCCTCCCCCGGCCGCCGCGAGGCCGCCCTTCAGGCAGGCGCCACCCACGCCCTCGACCCCGCCTCCTGCGATCCCCTCGAAGAAGTACGGGCTCTCACCGGCGGGCGCGGCGCCGACCACTCCTTCGAGGCGGTCGGGCTGCCTGAGCTCATCGTGCAGGCCTTCAACCTGGCCCGGCCGGAGGGCACGGTCACGCTCATCGGCATGCCGCCGAAGATGGACGCCACGCTGACGCTGCCCGCGATGGCGGCCATCTTCACCGGCAAGCGCATCCAGGGCTCGGTCGCGGGCGGCTCGCAGATCCTGCGCGACTTTCCCCGCTACATCCGGCTGGCCGAGACCGGCCGGATCGACCTGTCCTCGATGGTGTCCAAGCGCATCACGCTCGATCAGGTCAACGAGGGGATCGAGCTGATGGAACGGGGTGAGGGCGTCCGCACCGTCATCGTCTGAGTCCGCACCGCGACGCGACACCCGCACCGCGGCCGTCCTCACCGCGGCGGGGCGGCCGGCCATCCCGGCCGCCCCGCCGTGATCCCTCACCCTGGAGCCATCCCGTGCAGAACCCCACCGCGGCGAACGAGGCCGCCACGAAGCGGCAGGTGCTCGTGGCGCTCAGCGGCCTGCTGCTCGCGCTGTTCGTCGCCACTCTCAGCAGCACCGTCGTCACCACCGCCCTGCCGAAGATCATCGGTGCGCTGGACGGCACGCAGACCCAGTACACCTGGATCGTCACCGCCACCCTGCTCACCACCACCGCCACCACCCCCATCTGGGGCAAACTGGCCGACCTGTTCAGCAAGAAGACCCTCGTCCAGGCCGCTGTGGTCGTCTTCGTGCTCGGCTCGCTCGCGGCCGGCCTCAGCCAGGACCCCGGCCAGCTCATCGCCGCCCGCGCCGTGCAGGGCATCGGGGTCGGCGGCGTGCAGGCCCTCGTGCAGATCGCGATCGGCGCGATGATCCCGCCCCGCGAGCGCGGCCGCTACAGCGGCTATCTCAGCAGCGTGACCGCCGCCTCCACCATCGGTGGGCCGCTGCTCGGCGGCCTCATCGTGGACACCTCGTGGCTGGGCTGGCGGTGGTGTTTCTACCTCGGCATCCCCATCGCCGCCGTCTCCTTGTTCATCCTGCAGAAGACGCTGCGCCTGCCTGTCATCCGCCGCGCCGAAGTCAAGATCGACTATCTGGGTGCGGCCCTCATCGCCGCCGGCATCAGCGTGCTGCTCATCTGGATCTCCTTCGTCGGCGACGCCTTCGCCTGGGGCTCCTGGCAGACCGCCGCCATGCTCGCCGGCACCCTGGTGCTGCTCGCCGCCGCACTGTGGGTCGAGACGCGCGCCGCCGAACCCATCGTGCCGCTCGCCATCGTCAAGCAGCGCACCACCGCCCTGGCCATCATCGGCAGCCTCGCCGTCGGCACCGCCATGTTCGGCGCCGCCGTCTTCCTCAGCCAGTACTTCCAGGCCTCCCGCGGCTACAGCGCCACCCAGGCCGGCCTGCTCACCATCCCCATGATGGCCGGCATCCTCATCTCCTCCATCGTCGCCGGCCGGATGATCAGCAAGAGCGGCAAGCTGAAGCCGTACATCCTCACCGGCACCATCCTGCTCACCGGCGGGTTCGCCGGGCTCGGCCTCATCGACCACACCACCCCGATCGCCCTCATGAGCGTGGCCATGCTCGCCGTCGGGCTCGGCGTCGGCATGACCATGCAGAACTTCGTCCTGGCGGTGCAGAACGCCGTGCCGCTCAAGGACATCGGCACCGCCAGCTCCACCGTCTCCTTCTTCCGCTCCCTCGGCGGCACCATCGGCGTCTCCGTACTCGGCGCCGTCCTGGCCCGCCACGTCGAGGACCTGACCACCCACGGCACCGCCGTCCGCGCCGCCTACGGCGACGCCACCGGACGCATCTTCCTCATCTGCGCCGCCGTCGCCGCCCTCGGCATCCTCGCCGCCGTCCTGCTCAAGCCGGTCACCCTCCGCACCAGCCTCGACAAGCCCGACTCGGCTCCAGCGGTCGCCCGAGCGGTCGCCATAGCGACCGAGGCCGCGGACGGAATCCCTGCCCTTGATCAAACCACGCTCGGCCCCGAGCAGGGTGATGACGATCTCATCCGCGACCGGACACGATCGGAGTGACGGTACCCGCGGGCAGAGTGATCAATCGAGGCTCCCCAGCGGCTGGGGCGGCGCTGATCAGAGCAGCGGTGGATTCGGCCGCGGCGCGGGCGACCTCGGGGTAGACGCTGGTGTAGGTATCGCGGGTGAAGGTGGACGAGACGTGACCGAGAGTTTCCTGTACGACCTTCAAATCCACTCCGGCGGCCAGCATGAGGGAGGCCGCACCGTGGCGAAGATCGTGCAGCCGCACCGGTGGCAGTCCCGCTTCGAAAGCGAGCCGGTAGAACTGGTCGCTGAGGTGTTGCGGATGGAGTGGTCGACCGATCTCATCAGTGAAGACGAAGCCGCTGTCGGCCCATGCCTCTCCCGCCGCGAGCCGCTCGGCGGTCTGGTTGCGGCGGTGGGTACGCAGGACGGTGACCGTGTCGGTGTCCAAGGCGATGACGCGGTCGCTGGCCTCGGTCTTCGGCTTGCCCTGGATCGTTTCCCAGCCAAGCTGGGTGATCTGCCAGTGCACTCCGGCACTGCCTGCCTGGAGGTCGACGTCCTTCCAGCGCAGCCCGGCGCCCTCGCCTCTACGCAGACCTCGCAGCGCGATCAGCCGGTACAGCGCGAACAGCCGGTGTGTGGCTGCGCGGGCGAGGAAGGCTGAAGTTTGTGCCGGGGTCCACACCATCACCGATGAGGGGCGCGGCGTGGAGATATAGACGTTGATCGGATTACCTCGGCCGCCGCCGCGGCGCTGCTGTTCGACGCTTAGCCGCTGGTGCAGATCTTGGTTCCAGGCGGCGACGCGTTCGTCGGTCCACACCAATGCCTTCGGCTTGTCGGCATCCGGGAGTTCCACCACCGCCGCCGGGTTGAAGTCGATCAGCCGGTCCTGTTTGATCGCGATGTTCAGCGCGTGCCGGAGGGTTGCGCGGATACGGTGCATGGTGCTCGGCCCGACCGGCCGCCGGTATCGTACCTTCGCCCGTTGCTCGGGATCGTCGCTGGCGCGGGCGGTGGCGATGACGTCGTTGAACTCCTCGATCGCGTCGAACATGCCCGCCACGTCCGAGACCCGCAGCCGATCCAGCCGGATGTCGCCCAGATAGGGGACGAAGTAGAGCCGGATATGGGCCTCGTACGAGCGGCGGGTGGTGGCGTCGATCTTCCGCTTGCGGCGCAGAAACTCAGTCATCCATTCCGCCACCGTGACCGTGGGGTTCAGGTCCTGGTGCGTGCGCACCTTGCGGCGTACTTCCTCTACCGCAGGCAGCGTGCGCGTTCCCTTGAGCGTGGCGAGCATCAGTTCGGTGATCTTCCGCCGTATGTGAGGGTCCTCGTCCAAGGACAGCAGGGCGCAGGCGTGCTCAAGCTCGGCCTCCGCCTCCTTGACCTCGGTGAAGCCCTGGCGGCGCAGCGGGTTCCGCCGCCGCCCGTCGGCGTATGGAGGTAGCTCCAGTTGGTAGGCCCAGGTGCCGTGCGTGGTACTCCAACGTTCTCTCTTCCCTCCTGGGCGGCGCAGGTTCGGGCACTTCTTGCCGAGTTTCTTCCCGCTCGCCTCATCGCGGCAGGAACACGTCTTATAGATGGTGCCGTTCATCGTCGTGATGGCCTTTCTCCGTTCGGCTTGTCTCTTTGTTCGCGCCCACTCGCCCAGCTCTGACCCAGGGGTGCCGCAACAGTGTCCGCGGGGTCGTCGGATGCGCGGGTAGCCGTATCGACGCCCACCTTCATGGCCCGGGTCAAGCGATATCCGCTGGTCACCGCGGCATTATCAGAATGGGCCGCAGGTCCCTGTCACCTCTTCAAATACCGGCTCGAAGTCGCGAATTAGGACAGCGCAGCAGACCAAAACCTGGTCAAGCCAGTAGACGATGTACGGGGCCCAGCGTGTCCCGGTGCGTCGCGGCAGAAGCTACTTCGGCACAGCTGAGCTGTCGACCACCTCGGCGTCGACCCTCGCCACCTACACGTCGGCGGCGCCAGCGCGGGCGGGGTCCTCGCGCGCTCCATCGTGCCGTCGTCGTGGACGAGCTCCAGCTGGGCCAGCCAGGCGAGCCAATCGCCGTACAGGGCCCGCTTGCCCTCGAAGCCCAGCCGTCCCCGGTACCAGCCGTCGCCCAGCGTCGCGCCCAGGCAGTTGGTCCCCACGCGCAGCAGATCCGTCACGTCGAAGGTCTGGTAGCGCAGGCGGTGCTGATAGGCGGTCCAGCCGGGTGCCAGCACCCGCCAGGTCGAGCACCTTGCGCTGGTCGCGGGGCAAGGGCCGGTCGGACATCGTCACCACCAGCAGCAGCACGGCGGCACAGGCCACCAGGGCCGGTACGAGGAACAGCAGCAGCGGCGAACCGGCCAGCGCGCCCGACACCTGGGATCCGGCCACCCCCGCGATCTGGGCGGTGAATCCGAGCAGACCGCCGACCTTACCGTGTTGCTCCTCGGGCACCTGGTCCGGCATCACCGCCAGCAGCGAGGTCTCGATGAACGTGATGCCGACCTGCGCGACGACGTAGCCCAGCAGCACACCCGGGACCGTCTGGAGCACGGCGGTAAGCACCGCTCCGGCGGTCGGCACCGGCATGCCCGCCAGCATCCATCGCCTGCGCCGGCCGAGGCGGGAGGTGGTGTCGTCGCTCAACAGGCCCACGACCGGGGCGGCGATGATGTTGAGCAGCGTGCCGATCCCGATGCCAGGCCGAGCGCCGCCTCCTTGCCCTCAGGATCGATCTGCTGCAACCGGATGGCCAGGGAGGCCAGCACATAGACGGTGATGAAACCACCGCTCGCCCCTGGCCGGCCGCGCGGGCGGAGCGGCTGCCGCCGGGGGCGGGGGCGCGGGCCCGGACATCACACTCTCCATTTGATCGTTTTAAGCGGTCCTGCGTGTGTGGCGAGGCAGAGACGGAGGACAGGTGCCGCACCAACGTCACTAACACATGCCAGTGGGTGCGGGGAACGTAACATCGCCGCCACTGGGCGGCAAGAGCGGCAGGGGTCACGAAATGGGCTCCGAGCTCAGGACTCCGCGTGCAGCCAGGTCCGGAGGAAGGCCGAGTCGTCGCTGAAGCGGCTGCGGTACGCCCGCGCGCTCAGCCCGAAGTGGGCCTTGAAGCGACGCGCGAAGTAGTTGGGATCCGGCCAGCCCACCGACGCGCCGATCTGCGAGATCGGCCGGTCGTCCTGCAGCAGCAGCGCGGCGGCGGCCTCGGCTCGCTGCTGGGCGAGGTAGGCCATGGGCGGCAGCCCCACGGCCGACTTGAACAGCCGCACGAGCGAGCCGGGCACCATGGGGAGCTTTTCTGCCAGCTCGCGCAGCGTCCAGGGATGAGCCAAGTCGCCCTCCAGCAGGCGCATGGTCTTGGCCACGGCCGGGTGCGGCGACGCCGGCGGGCTCAGCCTGCTGTTTCCCTCCTTGGCCACGACCCTGGCCAGGGCACTGAGGAACAACGTCAGGTGGCCGATGACGTCGCCGCGGTGCAGCGGACCGGCCGCCGAGCCCAGCCCGTCGAGCGCCCGCAACGGCGTCATGCACGCCCGCAGCGCCGCGTCGTCGAGTTTCGCCGTGAGCATGCCGCGCCGACCGAGCGAGTAGGGGGCGGTCCACAGCAGGTGTCCCAGCAGCGGGTCCTCCCTGGCCCAGGCGAGTTCGCGCTGCAGCAGGCCGGGCCGGAAGCAGCAGTTGTACAGCACCAGGTCCGCGCAGCGCTCGTACTCGTGCCAGGACGCCGGGCCGCAGCAGGACGACGTCACCCACGGCGAGCGCCTGCCGGCCGGCGAGCGAGTGGTGCGTGCCGGTGCCCGCGACGACGACCGCCACCTCCAGGAAGCTGTGGGTGTGTGCAGGATAGGACTTTTCATGGACGTGCCTTCCCGCGTAGGCGAGCGACCCGTCGGTGAAGTAGACGAGTCCACTGACGTCCTCAACGGGAGATATGTGCATGCAGGCACGATAGCCCTCACAGGGGCGAGTTGTTAATTTCGTGCTACTTCCGGTTAACGATGGCCTACCGGCCCGGTGAGCCGCGAGCGCATCATCCTCACTACGCGACGCGCGCATCCCCTTCCTCCTTCCGGTGCCCCGTCGCGTCGCACATTCTCTATTAAAACGTTTTATCGAGAGGGACGAT